>NZ_FYEY01000001.1:6140126-6754138 GCF_900187385.1 Streptomyces sp. 2114.4 | reverse complement strand
CGTCGCCGACGAACTGACCGCGTGGGTCGACGAAGTAGCTGGTGCCGTAGAAGTCGTTGTCGCCGTACTCCTCGACGCCGACCCGGTTGATCGCCGCGATGAAGTACTCGTTGGCGACGGCCGCCGCGGGCTGTTCCAGCTGCCAGAGGTAGGCGGACAGTCCGCGGGAGGTGGCGGAGGGGTTGTAGACGAGCTGGGCGCCGTTGAGGCCCAACTGCCGCCAGCCCTCGGGGAAGTGGCGGTCGTAGCAGATGTAGACGCCGACCTTGCCGACCGCGGTGTCGAAGACCGGCCAGCCGGCGTTCCCCGGCTTGAAGTAGTACTTCTCCCAGAAGCCCTTGACCTGCGGGATGTGGTGCTTGCGGTAGGTGCCCAGGACCGTGCCGTCGGCGTCGATGACGGCCGCGGTGTTGTAGTAGAAGCCGGACTGTTCGACCTCGAAGACCGGGACGACGATGACCATGCCGGTCTCGCGGGCGAGGTCCTGCATCCGGCGTACGGTCGGCCCGTCGGGCACCGGCTCGGCCCAGCGGTAGTGCTCGGGCTCCTGGACCTGGCAGAAGTACGGAGCGTTGAAGACTTCCTGGAAGCCGATCACTTTCGCGCCCTGCGCGGCCGCCGCTCTGGCGTACTCCTCATGCTTCGCGATCATCGATTCGGTGTCGCCGGTCCAGGTCGCCTGGACCAGTGCGGCACGCACAACATCGGCCATGAGCTGCTCCTTTGTCGATGCGTCAGCCTGCAGCCCGCGCGGGGTCTACGCGTGTGGAGGTGACCGTAAGCCCCGTCACGCACCGTGGCAAGACCATCTCCGCATGGCGCGTCCGGGATATCGACAGGAAAACTTGCAAGTTTGCCTGTCGATATTTACTGGAGATATGCCGGAAAAGGACCAGGAACGCCTGGCGACGGAGCTGGGCGCCACCGCCTCCCTGCTCATGCGACAGCTGCGCGCCGCCTCGCCGAAGGGGGAGCTCACCCCGCCCCAGCGCGCGGTGATCGGCCGGATCGACACCGACGGCGAGGCCACCATCGCCGCCCTGGCCCGCGCCGAGCCGGTCCGCCCGCAGTCGATGCGGCTGACCGTCGGGGCGCTAGAGGAGCGCGGCGCCCTCGCCCGCAGCCCGCATCCGACGGACGGCCGGCAGGTGGTCCTCTCGCTCACCGAGGAGGGCCGCCGGATGCTCGCCGTCGTACGGCAGGCCAAGCACAACTGGCTGGCCGAGGCCATCGCCGACCGGCTGACCCCGGAGGAGCAGCAGACCCTGGAGTCGGCGACCGCGCTGATACGGCGGCTGATGCCGGAATGAAGGCCGGGAGGTACGCCGGGATGGACGCCGGGATGGACGCCGGGACGAACGGCTCCTCCGCTTCCGGGCAGGGCGGCACGCCCACGACGGCGACGGCCCCGGCGGCCGTCACCACGCCGCGGGACACGACTTCACGGGGGCAAGGCTCGACCCGGACTTCATGGTTCCGCGCCTCACCGCGTCCATGGCAGATACCTCAGGTGCTGAGGCCGGCGCAGGTCAGCCAGATGTGTTCGCATGTCGCCGACGCCTCTTGGAGCGCCTCACGGGATTCCTGTGAGGCGTGGTAGAAGGTCCGCTCGATCATCCAGCACAGGGCGCGGGCCATCGCTGAGGCCTGGTCCGGTGCGGCGCCGGCCTGGATGCCGGCGCATTCAAGGACGGCGGTGATGGCCGCGATGAACAGGTCAGCCGTGTGGTTCCACAGCTCGCCGATCTCCGGCACGGTCAACGACAGGTCGATCGCCGTGCGCATGACCAGGCCGTGCTCATTCCACAGCTCGACCGTGCGCTGCATGGCCGCCGCGATGGCCTGACGCGGCTCGTCCGTCTGCGCGGTGACCCGGGACCGTTCCCACAGATGCGCGACGGTCCGGGCCACGAGTGCCGTGACCACTTCTTGCTTGGAGCCGAAGTAGAAGTACAGGGCGCCGCGTGTGATACCGGCGCCCTGGGCTACGTCGCCGACGGTCATGGCGTCGTAGCCCTTGTGCGCCAGCAGGGCCTCGCAGGTGTCGAGGATCGCCCGCTCCCGGATATCCCCTTTGCGCTCGGTGGTGCGACGGCCGCGCGCGGGGTGGTGGCCGGGCATCAGAGCTGAGCGCCCTCGGTGAAGTCGGTCGTACGGGAGAGTGCTTCCCATGCGTGGATGTCCTCGTCCACGGCCGTGCGGGCGGCGGTGACCAGCCGTAGCGCGTCCGAGCCCAGGACGAGGTGGGCCGGCGGCTGCTCGACCGAGGTGATGTGCACGAGGGCCTCCCCGGCCTTGGCGGGATTGCCCAGCTGGTTGCCGCTGGCCTTTTGCCGTGCTTCGCGGATGGGGGTGAACAGCTCGTCGTAGTCGCCGACGGTCCGCGCGGCGCGTGTCATGGACCGTCCGGCCCAGTCGGTGCGGAAGGAGCCGGGCTCGATCGCCGTCACATGGATTCCGAACTGCGCGACTTCCTTGCCCAGCGCCTCCAGGATTCCCTCCAGGGCGAACTTGCTGCCGCAGTAGGCGGACATGCCGGGCACGGCCATGAGCCCGCCCATGGAGGTGACGGCCATCAGGTGTCCGCGGCGGCGCCGGCGCATGTGAGGCAGCGCCGCCTGCAGGGTGGCCACCGCCCCGAACACGTTCACCTCGAACTGCCGGCGCACCTCGGCCAGTGGGGTTTCCTCGAAGGTTCCCTCCAGGCCGTAGCCGGCGTTGGCGACGACGACGTCCAGAGGGCCGACGCTCCGCTCGACCTCCGCGACCGCGCCGGAGACGGCGTCACCGTCCGTCACGTCCAGGATGCGGCCGTGAGCGTGCCCGGGCCTGAGCTCTTCGAAGGCCCGCAGATCCTTCTCGGAGCGGACGGTGCCGATGACGGTGTGCCCGGCGGCCAGGGCGGCTTGGGCGAAAGCGCGCCCCAGGCCCGTGCTGACGCCGGTGATGAGCCAGTTCCGCTTCTCCATTGTTCCTCCAGAGAGGTCTCGCGAGGAGCCGGGTCGCCCCCTTCAGCAAAAGTCTACACGGCGTCGATTTTTATCGTTACCGCGTCGATTCTGGTGGTGCTCACGGATTGGAGCCCGCAAGGTCATCCGTGTGCCGCGCACCGCCCGGACCGGCGCCGTCAAGGCCCAGCAGCCAGGCCGTCAACCAGAACCGCGTCAACTCCCTCACCCCTGCGCGGTTTCCTCGGGATCAGCCGGTCGTGGGACCGGCTCCGGCAGCGCGCACGATCAGCCGAACAGCTGGGAGCCGAGGGGGTGTTGCCCGTCGAAGCCGGGGAGGATCAGGAAGGTCGCGCTGGCGGTCGTGGTGGTGAAGGACAGCAGCGCGTCGGAGGTTTCCATGTGAGTGAGGGTGGCCGTGAAGGCCCGCAGGTCGTTCTGGAAGCTGAGGAAGAGCAGGCCGGGGGCGGGCTCGTCGGTGCCGTAGGAGCGGCGGAGCATGAGGCCGGCGCCGACGACGGCGGGGTTCGCCCTGCGCACGTGAGCATCCGCGGGGACGAGGTAGCGGCCGTCCGGTGTCTTGGCGCCGAGATCCGGGCCTGAGGCGACGGGGCCGCCGGAGAGGGGGACGCCGCTGGCCCGGCGCCGTCCGAAGACCGCCTCCTGCTGGGCCACGGACAGGGCGGCGAACCGCGGCAGGTCGAGTTCCATGCGCCGCAGTACGGCAAGGGTGCCGCCGGCAACCGCGGGGGGACCGGCCAGCCACAGGTCGCGTTGTTGTTCGGCGGTCGTGTGCGGGCCCACGATGCCGTCGATGAATCCGAGCGGATTTCGTGGCGCGGTGAGGCCGTTGCCGAGGGGCACGTTCGTACCGCGGCGTGCGGACTGCCGCCAGCGTTCGTGGATGCGGTCACCGGCCTGGTCCAGGAGCGCGGCGCCCACGACCGGCAGGAGCAGCGGGTCGCCGGCGCAGATCTGGATCAGCAGGTCTCCGCCGCGTGCCCGTGGGGCGATCCGCTCGCGGGAGAACCGCGGGAGGTCCGCCGCGCCGGGCAGCGTGGCACCGGCCGTGCGTACCAGCCGGGGGCCCACGCCGACGGTCACGGTGAGGTCGCCCGGCGGCAGGCCCAGCAGCCGGGGGTCGGTCCCCGCGGTGAGTGTGCCGATCGCCTGGCCGAGTTCGGCCAGTAACGGGCCGGCGTGCACGGTGGCGCCGAGGTCGGCCACCACGGCCAGCAGGTGGGGCTGGGCCGGCTGAGGGAGCGTGATGCCTGCCTGATGCCGGCCCGTTGCCACCACCGGCGCCGGCGTGGCCGCCGTGGTAGGGGCGGGCCGGTCTGGCCGGGCGGAGTCCGATGTGCACCCGGCGGTCAGACCGGCGGCCACCATGGCTCCGGTGACATCGAGGAACGCACGCCGCGACGGATGGTGATCGGCTCGGTGCATGGTGTGCAGAGTGCCACACCCGCCTCGCGCCTGCGGTCAACCTCCCGATTCCGGCGCGGAATTGGGCGTCATGCTGCCAAACTGGGATCATGCCTCGATCAGCTCTTCGCGTGTTGGCGGCGGTACTGGGCACGCTGACACTTGTGGTCGGCTGCGGCGGCGGTGACGGCGGAGCGGGCAGAGGCCGGCGACCGGCCGGTGCGCAGGTGACGATCCGTGTGCCCGCCGATGCGCCGACGATCTCGGACGCGGTGTCGTTGGCCCGGCCCGGTGATCTGGTGCTGGTCGCTCCGGGCGTGTACCACGAGTCGGTGAAGATCGACACGGCTCGCCTCACTCTTCGCGGCGCGTCCCGGGACAAGGTCGTCATCGACGGGCGGCTGCGGCAGCCGAACGGTGTCGTCGTCGCGGCGCCCGGGGTGGCCGTGGAGAACCTGACCGTGAAGAACAACACGCAGAACGGGGTCCTGGTCACCGGTTCGGCGAAAGCGGTCGCCGGGCTACCGGGGCGAAGCGGCGGCTACGACACCGGCGACGAGCCCGTCACCTTCCTGAAGTCGTTCCTGGTCTCGTATGTGACCGCGACCCGCAACGGGCTGTACGGCATCTATGCGTTCTCCGCACAGAACGGTGTCATCGAGCACTCGTACGCGTCAGGAGGGGCCGACTCGGGGATCTACGTCGGACAGTGCAAGCCCTGTCGCGTCGTGGTGCGGGACAACATCGCCGAACTCAACGCGGTCGGCTACGAAGGCACCAACGCCGGCGGAGACATGTACGTGGTCGGCAACCGCCTGGTCGGCAACCGGGTCGGCCTGACCACCGACTCCGACCACCAGGAGAAACTGCTCCCGCAGCAGAGCGCCGTCATCGCGGGCAATCTGATCGCCGCCAACCAGCAGCGGGCCACCCCCGTGCAGGCCGACGGCGGGTGGGGGCTCGGCATCGGCATCGACGGCGGCAGCGACAACCGGTTCGTCCGCAACCGCATCGCCGGCAACAGCAACGCCGGGCTCGTGATCACCGCAACCGCCGACCTGCCTCCGGTGGGCAACCAGATCGTGGACAACACGTTCACCGGTAACGGCATCGACGTCGGCTGGGCGTTCCCCACCGCCACGCGGGGACGGGGCAACTGCCTGCGCGGCAACGATCTGCGCACCACCGTGCCCGCCCGGCTCGCGACCACCGCGTCCTGCCCGCTTCCGGCCGAGTCGCCCTCGCCGGCCGGCCGGTGGGCGGTGCCGACGGCGCCCGGTGGCATCCCGTTCACCGAGGTCGCGGTGCCGGATCCGCAGCCGCAGTTCCCCCGTGCCACCACTACGGGCGCCACCGCTGTCCCGGCCGTTCCGGCCCTTCCGAAGACGGCAGGCGTCCCCCTGCCGCCGGCGTCCCTGCTCGCCGCGCACGCGCGGGTGCAGACGTCCTGAGCAGCTACCGGCTCGGGGTGACTCCGGGTACCGGCTCGACCGGAGCGTACTTCTGGGTGTCGAAATCGATGACCACCGGCTGCGGCTCGGAACCCACGCTGACGCGGACCCGGTACATGGTGCCGTCCGGGCCGACCCAGTAGCGCACGTTGCCCGCCGTACCGGAGCGGCCGGGGGAGGACGGCCCGGTCATGACGTCCACCCGATGCCCGGCCACCTGGTCTTGTCCCCACCAGGCGGCGCCGTTCTGCGGCAGCAGTTCGGCGTTGTCAGGCCGGTCGCTGCCGAGACCGAGCGCGATGGTCAGCGAACTGTCCAGCGCGCTGCCGGACGCCAGCAGCGGGCGACGGTACCAGGCCGAGCGGGGCGGCGACGCGGGTGCGTGCGCCGGGGCGTTCGCCATCGGATGGACGAACACTGAGGTGGCCGTCCACTCGATCAGCCCGTCGCTGGAGGTGTCGCGCCCGGTGCCGTGCACCACGCCGTAACCGAGCTTGGCCCGGTAGTCGACGGACCCGGTGACGGTCAGCCCGCCGGCGGTACCCGGCACAGTGATCGTCACCGCGCGGCCGTGCGCCTCGTAGTTACGGAACCGCGTGATCGCCAGCCGGTTCGCCTCCTCCGACGTCAGTGCGCGCGGACCGCTGGGGCCAAAGACGCCGTCGGCGAGAAGGAACGCGGCCACCGCGGCGGCCGCGGCGGCGATGACGGCTGCCGCCCGGCGTGGCCGCAGCCATCGGCGCCGGTCAGCCGCACGGTCCGGTGGAGCTTGCCGGGTTCTCACGCTCCGCACGCGGCTCGACGCTGACACTCTTCTGATCCACCTCTCGGTCACCACGCTGCTCGGCCACCGTTCGGTCGCGGCGGCACTCGGCAGTTTGGTGACAGACGACGCCGAGGCCGGCCCTCGTGGACCGGCCGGGAGGTGATCTGCCTGCCTGCGTCATCCGGACCGCGGGCAGGCAGATCGCTGTGGTGCGTTTCGTTCAGCGCTTCCGGGCGCGGCGCTTCCGGCTCATCAACGCGATGACCAGGCCCGCACCCACCAGCAGACCGGCGAGGGCGATCATCGTTGGCAGCCCGGACGTACCGGTGTGTGCCAACGAACCCGTGCTCCCACCGCCCGGGCCCGGGTTGTGGGCAGGCGGTGCGGGTGCCGGTGGCGTAGCGGCCGGTGGTGAGGCCGGGTTCGGCGTCGGGGGCAGGCTCGGCGCCGGGGAGCTCGGAGGCGACGTCGGGTTCGGGCTCGGCGTCGGGGAAGAGCTCGGGGGCACCGTCGGGGTCGGAGTCGGGGACGGCGTCGGGGTTGCCTTCGGGATGTACACCCCGGCGTCGATCGTGTGATCGACCCCGCCCGGCTTGTCCGGCGCCGTGACCGGCGCACGGCCGTTGCACAACGGACCGGTGGTCGGCGGAGTCACATTGGAGTCATGCGCACGGTGGGCACCGGCCCGCGGGAGCGTGAACCGCAGCGCGCTCGCCGGGGGCCGGCCGGGCACCTTGCCGGTGTCCGCGGTGCACACGTCGAACTGCACCGTGTATTTCGCCCCCGGTGTGAGCTGGTACTCGGCGCCGACACCACCGAAGTAGTACTCGCCGGCGGCATTGGTCCTGGTCGTGGCGACCTGTTTGCCGTCCGCGTCCAGCAGGTTGATCGTCGCCCCCGGCAGCAGCACGTGCCCCGGGTCCTGGATCCCGTTGTGGTCGCCGTCGAACCACACGACGTTGCCGATCTGGATCGGCGCGTTCGCCGCCGCGTACGCGATGTCGCCGAGCCCGCCGGCCTTGCCGAAACCGCCTTGTTGCTGGCTGACGAACTGGAACCCGTTGGCGGTCGGGTTGTTGCCCGGGCCCTGACCGGTCGTGATGTGGTGGTACCCGGTCCCTGAGGTCGCGACGTTGACGACCGGGTCGAACTCCGTGCTGACGACCCATTCCTGCTGCGGGATATAGGCCACCGACCCCAGCGCGGTCTCCTGGTGCGCGTTGGCGTAGAAGTCGCCCGGGAAGTATTCGACGACATCGGCGCCCTGGCCGCCACTGTTGGCGGGGGTGGCGTGGTTGGGACAGCTCCCGGTGCCTTCCCACTGGTATTCACCGGTGGGAGTGGCGCAGACCATGGTGATGTCACCACCGGACATGCCGAGTTCCGCCGTGTCGTTCCCCGGGCGGGGGTCCAGCCCTCCCCAACTGACCGCGTCCATGAACCGGTCGCGGAAACCCAGGATCATCGAGCCGTCCCGGGCGAAGGCGAGGGAGGCCAGCTCCGGTTGCGGATCGATGAAGACGCCGCCCGCCTTCCGGTCGTCCCACGTGTCCAGGCCGGTGTTCCACGGGTTCCAGTGGGTGGCCTTGTCGCCGGAACCGAAGACGCTGCCGCGTACACCCGTGAGCGGGTGGCTCAGCACCGTGGTGAACCGCTTGCCGTCGTAGGTGGAGACGAAGGCTTTCAGGTCCGCGCGCTGCCGCGTGCTCTCCGCGCTGCACACACCGCCGACGTACAGCGTGTTGTTGTGGACCTGGAGACCGAACGGCCGCCAGTCGCCGGGGCTCGCGCACCCCGGGTCCGGGATCGCGACCGTCGACTTGGGCGCCGCGGCGGTCGCCCCGGTCGCGTCGAAGCTCACCAGGCTGCGGGTCCGTAGGTTCACCGCGTACAGCGTGGCGCCGTCCTCCGACAGGGCCAGGCCACCGATGCTCTCCTTGCCCGGTGCGTCGGTGAACCCGGGATCCTTGATCATGTTGGCGGTGTCGTGCTGCGTCACCGCGGCGCCCGGCACCTGCGCGAACAGCTCCGGCGCACCCGAACCGCCGACCGGCACCGTGTAGATCGCGCCACTGCCCTTCGGCCCGTACGGGGCGTACCGGCGGGCGAACGCGCTCTGGAACAGCCGGGTCCGGTCCTTGTCGTAGGCCAACCCGAACGTCGTGCCCACCTGGTCCTGCGTGGCCAGCGTGGCCGGGCACGCCACATCGGTGGGACACGTGCCCCGGGTCTTCGTCCCGAACGCCACCAAGGCCCGGTTGTCGGTCCCGTTGGCGCCGTTGTGGACCGGCACGAAGTACCGCGAGTCCGGGAGCGTGTAGTCGGCCGGGTCCCACACCCCCGTCACCACCGAGTCGTTCTTTCCGTCCGACACCTCCACGAACGACGTGAAGCTGTCGAAGTGGTTCTCCGCCGTCGACGCGGGCGCCGCCCGCAGGTAGTCGCGGTACGGTGCCGGGATGCTGACGTCGACGCGGTACTGGCCGCCGCTCAGCACGGTCGACCGCGAGACCACGACCTTGCCCGTGGCATCCGTGACGCCGGTGACATGGTGCCCGGCGGGGTCGGAGACCTCCACCTTCATGCCCCGCTGCGGTACGTCCATCGCCGCGTTGATCACGCCGGTGCCGAAGAAGTCGCGCAGCACCTGCACCGTCAACGTGCCGTCGGCCGTCGAAGCGGCGGCCGGTCCAGCCGTCGCTCCCACGGCGCCGCCCGCCAGCAAAAGAACGGATAACGCCATGCGCGCCAGCGCCTCCACAAGCCTCCAGGCCGACCGGCGAGATTCTCTGCCGACTCGGTTCATGGCATCACACTCCACATTTTTCTTGTCGGGAAAACGAAGCACCCGCTTCTCGCTACCCGTCCGCTTCATGGTCCCGGAAGCGAACACCGAGGCGAACACCAGGCAAAAGAAAGACGGTCCACGCTGTTGCGTGGACCGTTTTGCGGTGATCGCTCGAGGATATTGCGGGCGAGCGGTAAGCGTCGCAGGCCAGAAATAGCGAACGCATGTTCAGGGCTTCGGGCAGGGCGGCTCTGGCTTGCGTGTTCCGGCAACTCCGTCACGGCGCCCTCGCCCCCCACCGCCGACCTCACCGACCGCCATCGCGAGCAGCGCGCGACATTCTATCCACCGGAGTCTCGCCGATACCGCAGAATTCCTGATGTCCCCTCGGGATCCGCGATAATCCCCGATTGCCCAGAAGACGGCGACCGGAAGAATGTGCGAGAGGGGTGTAAGGCCGGACCCGGTCGTATGGAGTGCGGGACACCCGAATGACGCGCGACGTAGCGCCATATCCGCTCCGCGGAAAGGGAATCCGGACCGACTGATCCGGATGACTCCCTAGCGGCGCGCCCCGTTGAGCGACGCCGGATGCTCCGCAGGCCGCCGCTCGTGCCAGCGCAGATCGTCCTGGAGCTGGGCGGCCAGCGAGATCAGCCGTGGCTCGCTGTGGGCCGGGCCGAGCAGTTGGGCGCCCAGCGGCAGGCCGCCGGCGCTGAATCCGGCGGGGACGCTCACGCCCGGCCAGCCGAGGACGTTCCACGGCCAGGCGTACGGACAGGCGGCGATCATGGCCTGGTCCGTACGCCAGCCGCTGAGCTTGGCGAGGGTGCCGATCCGCGGGGGCGGGGTGGCGGTGGTCGGGGTCAGCAGGACGTCGTAGGGGCCGAACAGCGCGCCGATCCGGCGCTGTTGACGCCTTTCGACGGCGCGCGCCCGGCGCAGTACCGGCCCGCCGAGCAGCCGTCCCATCCGCGCCGCCTCCCGCGTACGGCGGTCCAGGAGGGAGGGGTCGGGGACCCGGCCCGCCCACTCCCCCACCCCGGCCGTGGCGCGCGGGACGAAGGCCAGTCCGACCAGCCCGTAGTCCGGCTCCGCCTCCTCCACGAAGTGCCCCAGCCGGGCCAGGGTGCGGGCCACGCCCGTCACCGCCTCCCGGACATCGGGGTGCAGCGGCTTGGGGGTGAAGGTGAAGGCGGCCTTCCACGACAGCGCGATCCGCAACCGGCCCGGGTCGCGGCCGGCCGCCTCGCGCGCCGCGATGGCGGGCGGCCGGTGCAGATCGCCGTCGTGGTTGCCGCTGGCCACGTCCAGCAGCAGCGCCGCGTCCTCGACCGTACGGGCCAGCGGTCCGATACCGGTGATGCCCTGGAAGGACTCCGGGTCCGGCCAGGTGGAGATGCGGCCGCGCTGGGGTTTGATGCCGACGAGATGGGACCAGGCGGCGGGGATGCGGACCGAACCGGCGCCGTCGGTGCCGAGCGCGGCGGGTACCAGCCCGGCCGCGACCGCGGCGGCCGAGCCGCCGGAGGAACCGCCCGGGGTGTGGGCGAGGTTCCAGGGGTTGCAGGTGTTGCCGAAGGCCGGGCCCTCGGTGAACGGCCACTGGCCCAGTTCGCAGGCGTTGGTCTTGCCGACGATGATCGCCCCGGCCGCGCGCAGCCGCCGGACGACCTCGGCATCGCGCTCCTTGGGCGGGAACTCGCCGGCGCAGCCGAACGCGGTGGGCTCGCCCGCCACATCGGTGTCGTCCTTGACGGCGACCGGCACTCCGAGCAACGGCAGCCGCTCGCCGTGCGCCAGCCTGCGGTCGGCCTGTGCGGCCTCCGCCATCGCGGCCTCGGCCCGTACCCGGCGGAAGGCGTTGACGCCGGCCTGGGTGGCCTCGATGCGTTCCAGCGACCGCCGTACCAGCGCGGTCGAGGTCACCCGCCCCTCGGCCAGCGCCCGCGCCTGCTCGGCGAGGCCTTCCCACTCCCCGGTCTCGGCACCGATGTGCCGAGCCGGGGCCGGACCGGTCCCGCTGTCCTGACTCTCGTCAACGCTCACGCTGCGTGCCCTCCCTGGAACCGCTCATTCGAACGAACGGTCCCAGGAGGCTAATCCTCGCGGGGAGGGCCATCAACGATGCCGCGCGGTGCGCCACATAGACGACACACGGACGGCACACAGCGGCTCGCCGTGTTCCGGTGCTGTGACGCCCGGTCACGTACCCGGGGCGCGACGGGCGGTGCACACCGTGGCGGGACGAGCGGTGCACGCCGTGACGACGGGACGCTCGGTGCGCGCCGTTACGACGGGTGGACGACCCTTGCCGAGCCGCCGCCGCGCCGTACCTTCTCCGCCGCGGCCAGCCAGCGGCCGTCCGGCAGCCGCTGGACGCCGGTCGCCGCGCCGATCTCCGGGTTCTGCTTGAACGCATGTCCGATCGCCTCGAGTTGCCCGCGGACCGGGCTGTTCCACAGGCCGGGTTCGAGTTCGGTCGTCGCCGCGTTGCGCTGGCTGGCGCGCGGCGCGGCGATGGCGTCGACCAGCGGCATTCCGCGGTCGAGGTGGTTGACCAGGCTCTGCAGCACGGTCGTGATGATGGTCGCGCCGCCGGGCGACCCGAGCGCCACCACCGGCCGGCCGTGGCGCAGCACGACCGTCGGCGAGGTGGACGAGCGCGGCCGCTTGCCGGGCCCGGGAAGGTTGGGGTCATGCACCGCCGGATCCACGGGCGTGAAGGAGAAGTCCGTGAGCTCGTTGTTGAGCAGGAAGCCGCGGTGCGGGACGACGATGCCGCTGCCGCCGGTCTGCTCGATGGTCAGGGTGTAGGCAACGACGTTGCCCCACTTGTCGGCGACGGTCAGATGGGTGGTGTTCTCCCCCTCGTACGTCGTCGGGACGCCCTTGCCGCCGGTGGCGCAGCGCCGCGGATGGCGGGGGTCGCCGGGTGCGAGGGGGCTGGTCAGCGCCTTGTCGTCGCGGATCAGGCAGGCCCGGGAGTCGGCGAAGCGCTGGGAGGTGAGGGCCTTGGCCGGTACGTCCTCCTGCGACGGGTCGCCGACCCAGCGGCCGCGGTCGGCGAAGGCGATCCGGCTCGCCTCCAGGTACCGGTGGAGGTACTGCTTCTCGCTCAGCCGGGAGACGTCGCTCCGCTCCAGGATGTTGAGCGCCTCGGCGATGGTGGTGCCGCCCGAGGAGGACGGCCCGATGCCGTAGACGTCGAGGCCCCGGTAGCGGGTGTGGGTCGGCGCCTGGCCGAGCACCCGGTAGGCGCGCAGATCGGCTGCGGTCAGCTTGCCGGGCCGCACCCTGCGGGTGGCTCCGGAGCGCACCGGTGGCTTGCCGACGGTACGGACGATGTCCCGGCCCAGTGCGCCGTCGTAGAGCGCCCGTATGCCCTTCGTCGCCAACTCCCCGTAGGTGCGGGCCAGATCGGGATTCTTGAGCGTCGAGCCGACCGCCGGCGGCTTGCCGCCGGGCAGGAAGAGGTCTGCGGTCGCCGGGAAGTCCTTGAAGCGCGCCTCGTTTTCCGCGGTCTGCTGGCGGAAGGTCGCATCGACCGTGAAGCCGTCCGCGGCCAGCTGCCGGGCGGGCCGCAGCACCTGCCCCAGCGACCGGCTGCCCCAGGTGCGCAGGGCGGTGTCCCAGGTGGCGGGGGTCCCCGGGGTGCCGACGCTCAGGCCGCTGGTGACGGCGTCGGCGAACGGGATCGGGGTGCCGTTCTCCAGGAAGAGGTCCCGGCCGGCGGAGTGCGGGGCGGTCTCCCGGCCGTCGAGGGTGCGTACGGTCCGGGTCTTGGCGTCGTAGAAGACGAAGTAGCCGCCGCCACCGATGCCCGAGGAGTAGGGCTCGGTGACGCCGAGGGCGGCGGCGGTGGCGACCGCTGCGTCCACGGCGTTGCCGCCCTGTGCGAGCACCGCGATCCCGGCGGCCGAGGCATCCGCGTCGACGCTGGCGACGGCCCCGCCGGAGCCGACGGCGACCGGTGTCTTCTCCGGTGTGGCGGTGGGAGCGCGGTCCTGGGCCGCGGGAGCCGGCCGGACGGGTGCGGCAGGTGGTGCGGCGGGCGCGGCGGCGGCCGGGACCGCCACGAGGGAGCCGGCCAGCGCGGCGGCCGCTCCCAGGACGGTGAGGCGTCGGGCTCTGCTCATACCGGATATTCCTCCTGAGCGTGCGCACGGGGCAGCAGGGGGCGGAGCCTACTCGGCCCAACAGCCCGCGGACAGAGGGCTTTTGGCCTGCCGCCGCCCTGATGACGGCGGGGATCAGCTGCCCCCTTTTCCGTACGGAACAGGTAGGCCGGTACGGACCGGGGCAAGCCGCCCCGGGCCCCCGCCCCGCCCTCGAACACCCAGCCGGTGAGCCGCTACGCTCCCCGGCCATGGACGACACCCTGCTGCTCCTGACCGCGGCGGCCGTAGCCCTGATCGTGGGCCTGGCGGCCGGCTGGGCCGTGCACTCGGCGACGGTCCGGCGGAAGCTGACCCGCGAACAAGGCTTCTTCGGGCTGCCGGACGGTTCGGAGTGTGTGCTGGTCACCCACCGGGACAGCACCTCGGCGCACTGGAGCATCCCCCGTCATGACGCGCTGGCGCTGCTCGGGCTGGCCGCGGTGATCGAGAACTGTGGTGCGCACCCCGAGGTGGCCCCGCACGACACCGGCCTGCAGGGCTTCGGGGCGCGCACCGAGTTCTGTGTCGGTGACCCGACCGCGCACCGGCGGCTGGCGGCCCATCTGGCCAATCTGCTGCCGGGTGTCATGGTGCACCCGGGCGACTTGTCCGGCGCGGGCCGCGGCACCTTCACGATCGGCGGCACGGCGTACCGGATGGAGCCCGGCGCGGTCGAATATGTCCTGCTGGCGCGGCTGACCGCAGGTGAGGGCGGCGACCGCCCGGTGTTCCTGGCGGCCGGCCAGCGCCCGGTCACCCACCGGGCCGCGGTCCGTCATCTGGTCCGCAACCGGGCCCGGCTGGCCCGTAAGCACGGCGCCGACGGCCAGTTCTGTCTGCTGCTGAAGGTGGTCAACTCACAGGCGTACGGGCCCGATGTCGTCGAACTGGTCGCCGATGTCACCAAGTCCGCGCTCACGGCCGCGGAACCGAAGGGCCACCGGGCGGCGGCCTGAGACCGGCAGCGCGACAGCCCGGCGGGCCGGTCTCGGGCGCGGGGGGGGATGCCTCCCCCCCGCTACTGGGCCCGGTTGTCGCGTCCCCTCGACGGGAGCCGGTAGGGCACGTCGACCACCGTCACCCCCGGCGTGAACAGCAGCCGCGCCTTGAGCCGCAGGGCGCTCTGGTTGTGCAGCGGCTGTTCCCACCAGCGCCCGACGAGGTATTCGGGGAGGATGACCGTGACGGCGCCGCCCGGATGCCGTGCGCTGACGCCCAGGACGTAGTCGATCACCGGCCGGGTGAAGTCCCGGTAGGGGGAGCTGAGCACCTGCAGGGGGACGTCGATGTCATGGGCGTCCCACTGCTCGCGCAGCCCCCGCACATCGGCGGGATCGATCGCGACGATCAGCGCGTCCAGCGAGGTGGGCCGCATCGCGCGGGCGTAGCCGAGGGCCTTGAGCGTGGGCGCGTTCAACGCGTTGACCAGCACCAGGACATAGTTTCCTGCCGGCTCCCAGGGTCGCGCGTCCGGGGCGATGGCGACCTCCCGTGACACCCGCGCGTAGTGCTGGTGCACGGCGCGCATCCCCATGAAGAGCAGCGGCATGGCGATCACCACGATCCATGCGCCGTGCGTGAACTTGGTGATCAGGACGACGACCAGGACCACGCCGGTGAGGACCGCGCCGAGCGCGTTGATCGCCTGGGAGCGCCGGTGCCGGACCCGTTCCCTGGCCGGCAGGCCGCGTTCGGCGAGGACGGTCCGCCAGTGCCGGACCATGCCGGTCTGGGAGAGCGTGAAGGAGACGAAGACGCCGATGATGTAGAGCTGGATGAGGTGGGTGAGTTCCGCCTTGAACAGGATGATCAGCCCGATGGCGGCCAGCGCGAGCAGGATGATGCCGTTGGAGAACACCAGCCGGTCACCGCGGTTGTGCAGCTGCCGGGGGACGTAGCGGTCCTCGGCGAGGATCGACGCGAGCATCGGGAAGCCGTTGAAGGCGGTGTTGGCGGCGAGGATCAGCACCCCGGCCGTGAACGCCTGCAGCAGGTAGAAGAGCACGGTGACCTCGCCGAAGGTGGCGCGGGCGATCTGGGCGAGGGCGGTGGAGGTCGGGGTGTTCGGCGGCAGCCCCAGTTCGGTGGGCTCCACCGCGACATGCACGTCGTAGAGCATGGCCAGGGCCGTGATCCCGGCGAACATGGTGACGGAGAAGAACCCCATGATCAGCAGCGTGGTGGCGGCGTTGCGGCTCTTCGGTCTGCGGAAGGCGGGCACTCCGTTGCTGATCGCTTCGACACCGGTCAGGGCGGTGCAGCCGGAGGCGAAGGCCCGCATCCCCAGCAGGACCAGCGCGAGACCTGTGTAGTGCGAGACGGCGTGCAGCGGCAGCCCGGCGGATTCGGCGCGGGGGGTCGCGCCGGTGGCGATCCGCACGGCGGCGAACACGAACATCAGATAGATGAAGAAGACGAACCCGTAGGTGGGGACGGCGAAGACCCGCCCCGATTCGCGGACCCCGCGCAGGTTCATCATCGCCAGCAGCGCCACGAACCCGACGGACAGCGCCAGGTCATGGCCGCCGAGGGACGGAATCGCGGAGGTGATCGCGGCGACACCGGAGACCACGGACACCGCCACGGTGAGCACATAGTCCACGAGCAGTGCGCTGGCGGCGGTGAGCGCCGCGTTCCGCCCGAGATTCTGCGCGCTGACGATGTAGGCCCCGCCGCCACCGGGGTACGCGTAACAGGTCTGCCGGTAGGACGCCACCACGACGACCAGCACCAGCACGATGGCGGCCGCGGCGTACCAGGTCAGATGGAGCAGCGCGACCCCGCCCAGGCCGACGACCAGCAGGATCTCCTCGGTGGCGTAGGCGACCGAGGAGAGCGGGTCGCTGCAGAAGATCGGCAGCGCCAGTCGCTTGGGCAGCAGCGTCTCGCCGAGCCGCGCACTGTCCAGCGGACGGCCCACCATCATCCGCTTCGGCCTGAAGAAGGGACTCATAGGCGGACAAACTAAGGGCCGCTCGGCGGGGGCGGAGGGAGGCTCGCGGGGCCGCCGCGCCGCACGGCCGCGGGCCGCCGGCCCCCTCCTGCGGGCAGTGCCGCCGGCCCCTTCCGCGCGCTCCGTGCGAGCCGATCGGGTGCGGAACGCGGCCTGGCCGGTGTCGTTCCCGCTTCCGCCGCGGACCGCATGAGAGCACCTGGAGGATGGCATCCGATCAGCGCGCGAAGACGCGGCGGAGGTTCGTGCAGGCCGCGGTCGTGGTCGGGGTGCTCTCCGCCGGCCGCGCGCTGCTCCCGGCCGGCAGCGACGCTCCGGAGACCGGCGGGCCGCCACGGGCCCGGCCCCGGCCGCCCGCCCCGCACGCCGTGCCGACCGGTCCTGTCCCGGGCGGCGGTCCGGCCGGTGCGGCGCACGACCCGCACTCCTACCGGCTTCGCCCGATGGCCGGCGAGACCTCCCGGTCAGGGCCGGGCGCCTCGCCGCCGCATCCCGAGGTTGCCTTCCACCTCTCCACCGACCGCCGCGAGGTCTTCCTCACCTTCGACGACGGACCCCACCCCTTCCACACCCCCCATGTCCTGCGGATCCTGCGCCGGCACGGCGTCCGGGCCACGTTCTTCGTCATCGGCGAGAACGCCATCGAATTCCCGGGGCTGCTGTGCGACATCGCCGACGAGGGGCATGCCGTCGGCAATCACACCTGGACGCATCCGCAGCTGACCGCACTGCCGCCGGGCGCCGTCCGCAGCGAACTCGGCCGCACCAGCAGCCTGATCGAGGACGTTCTCGGCACCGCCCCCGACCTGGCCCGCGCCCCGTACGGCGAGTGGGACGACCCCTCCCTGAGCATCTGCAATGACCTGGGCATGTCCCCCGTCGGCTGGGCGGTCGACTCACAGGACTGGACCGTCCCCGGGGCCCGGACCATCGCGCACACCGTCCTGGACGCGATGCACCCGGGCGCGATCGTCCTGTCGCACGACGGGGGCGGTGACCGCCGGCAGACCGTCGCGGCCCTGGAGTGGTATCTGCCACGCCTGCTGGACGAGGGGTACCGTCCGATCCGCATCGAGCCCTGAGGGCCCGCGCCCCGGGGGCGAGGAACGGGCCGCCGGCATCGGGAGGGGAGGCCGTCGACGGCAGTCATCGGGAGGGGCGAGACCGGCGACGGCGGGCATCGGGTGAGAGCGGTCACCCGATGCCCCGGAAACTCACCCTATGGTTTATCGTTCAATTGGAAGCGGGCGCCGGCACGACGACGTCCGAGGGCCCTCCCCCAGGGAAGCCGGCCCACCGCCGCACGGCAGCAGGCCCGTAGGCCACCGCCGTCACCGCCCGCGCCCCCACAAGCCGCCCCGGCCGAATTCCCCCGTTCGGCCGGGGCTTCCCCTTTGCCCCGTCCCCTTGCCCCGTCCCGTCGTCCCGATGCCGAGGCGGAGCTCAGCGCAGATACGACGCCCCGTTGACGTCGAGCACCGTCCCGGAGGTCCAGACCGCCTCCGGTGAAGCGAGATAGTGGACGGCGGACGCCACCTCCTGCGGCGTGGCGACCCGGCCGAACGGGCTCTGCTGCCGGACGTCCTCCGTGAGGCGGTCCGCGACCCGCTCGGTTGCCACGAAACCAGGGGCCACGGATGCCACGCCGATCCCGTACGGCGCCAGATGGACCGCCAGCGACTGACCCATCGCCTGCAGCGCCGCCTTGGACGCGCCGTAGGCCGGATGATCCGGCTCACCGCGGAACGCCCCACGCGACCCGATACTGACGATCCGTCCCTCCACCTCCCGCTCGATCATGCTCCGCGCCGCGTGGTAGGTGACGTCCGCCGCCCCCAGCAGGTTCACGTCCACGATCTGCCGCCAGGCGCTCCGCCAGTCGTCGAACGACGTACGGTCCAGCGGATGCGCCCGGTTCGCGGCCGCGTTGTTGACGAGCACATCGACGCCGCCCAGCCCGTCCACGGCCGCCTCGACGATCGCCGCCGCCCCCTCCGGCGTGCTCACATCCCCCTGCACCAGCACATGCCCGCTCCCCGCCAGCCCCTCGAACGCCTCCCGCGCCGCCGCTCGCCGCGACGCGTAATGCAGGGCGACCCGGTCGCCGTGCGCGGCGAAGATCTCGGCAACCGCCCGGCCGATCCCCCGCGAAGCCCCGGTCACCAGCACCGCCCGGCTCATCGGCCCCCTCCGCTCCGGCGCGCGGACGGCTCACACCGGCATCAGCGCTACGGGAGCGCGACCGCTCAGCAAACGACCAGGAATGGTTCATCAACAGCTCAATCCTTACCTCGTGCCAGGTCACCCACGTGCATAAGGAATCGTAGGGAGCCGCACCGGACACGGGCACGGCCGGCCGTACGGTGGACCCGTCGGCGGAGGTCCGTGCGCGCGCCCGCGCCACCGCCGGGGAGGCGGCGGACGGCTCCCCGCTTCCGCGCTTCGAGCACGCGGATGTCACCCGGCTCCAACGCCCCGCAGGACACTACGAGTTCATCGGTGCCGGAGGCCGCGGGCCGCTCTTCCGGCGCTCTCTGCCGGTGTTCCGCGCGGACGGGCTCCCGCCGGGCGGGTGACGGGCACACGGGGACGGGCACAGAGCGACGGGGAGGTACGCGGTGACGCACCCGTTCGGACGGCGCCCGTCTCCCCCTGTGGGCATGCCGCGGCGACGGAACCGCCGTTGAATGCTGGGTGTCCGCCTGTGCCAGGAGCGCCGGCCCGCACCGGGAGCACGCATGTCGTTGCCGAAGACCCCGAGCGCTCCCGCCGCGCCGGGCGCCCGCCGCTCCCAGGGGGCGCTGCGCCGCACCGGCGAGTGGTGTGCCCGGCACTGCGTCCTCGTCATCGTGCTGTGGCTGGTCGCCCTGGCCGCACTCCAGGTGCTGCAGCGCGCGTACGGCGGTGACTACTCCGACAACTTCTCGCTGCCCGGCGTCCAGTCCACCCAGGGCCGCGAGGTGCTGCAGCAGCACGAGCCGAAGGCCGGTGGCTACAGCAGCCAGGTCGTCCTGCACGACACGGCTCACCCCCTCACCGTCTTCCGCAGCCGGATCGACAGTGCCGTCACCGCGCTGGGCAAGCTGCCGAAGGTGCTCTCCGTGCAGAACCCACTGCCCCCGCCCGGCGCACCTCCCGCCACACCGCCGCCCGGCACACCGAACGTCGGTCCGCTCTCCAGCGACGGCCACACCGCGTACCTCACCGTGCGGTTCAGCGTGCAGCCGTCCACCCTCGCCCCGGACTATCTGAGCGGTGTCGACGCGGCGGTGCGGCCGCTGCGCTCCGCCGGCGTGGACGTGGAGTACGGCGGACCGCTGGGCGAGCTGGCCAGGCCCGCGCCCAATGACCTGGTCAGCGAGGTGATCGGCTTCGCCGTGGCGATCCTGGTGCTGCTGGTCGGCTTCGGCAGTGTGCCGGCGGCCGGGGTGCCGCTGCTGACCGCGCTGGTCGGTGCCTTCTGCGGACTGGCCTGCCTGGGACTGCTCGCCGCCGTCTTCGTCTTCGCCACCGTCTCCCCCACTCTGGCCACCATGATCGGCCTCGGTGTCGGCATCGACTACGCGCTCTTCCTGATCACCCGGCACCGGCAGAACCTCATGGACGGCGCGGACCCGGTCACCGGTGCGGGCAAGGCCGTGGCCACCAGCGGCCGGGTGGTCCTGGTGTCCGGCTGCACGGTCATCATCGCGCTGATGGGGCTCTGGGTCTCGGGCCTCTCCTTCATCGGCAAACTGGGGGTGGCGGCCGCCATCACCGTGGTCTCCGCGGTGCTCGGCGCGCTCACCCTGGTACCAGCGCTGCTCGGGCTGACCGGCCGCCGCATCGACCGGCTCCGCGTCCGCCGGCCCATCGCCGAGACGGACGCCGCACCGGGCGAGGAGGCCCGCGGCACCTGGCACCGCTACGCACAGCGGGTGGAGCGCCGCCCCTGGTGGTACCTGGCGGGCGGGGTGCTCATCGTCGTCGTGCTGGCCCTGCCGGTCTTCTCGATCCAGCTGGGTCATATCGGCGACGGCGCCGACCCGAAGTCCTTCACCGACCGGCGTGCCTACGACCTGATGTCCTCGGCGTTCGGACCGGGCTCCAACGGCCCGCTGACGCTCGTCATCGACCAGTCCGCCGTGCCGCAGGCGGACCGCCCGATGCTGGCGGCGCAGGCGCAGAAGGTGCTCACGAAGGTGCCGGGCGCCGCCTTCGTCACCCCGCTGAAGGCCACCCCGGACGGCGCGGTGCTGACCGGTACCGCGTACTCCGCCCAGACCCCGCAGAACGCGGCCACCACGGACCTGGTCAACCGCTTCAAACACGACCTCCTGCCGCAGGCCGTGCGGGGAACCGAGGCGCACGGCTATGTGACGGGCACGACCGCCGGCCAGGTGGACTTCCTCGACCTCGTCGCCGGCCGGCTCCCGCTGATCATCGCCGTGGTCGTCGCCCTCGCCTTCCTCATCATCCTGATCGTCTTCCGCGGCGTGCTGGTCGCCCTGAAGGCCGCGGTGCTCAACGTGCTGTCGATCGCCGCCTCGTACGGGGTGGTGGTGGCGGTCTTCCAGTGGGGCTGGGGCGGCCCGGCGCTCGGGGTCTCGGGCAGGGTGCCGATCGAGAGCTATGTGCCGATGATGATGTTCGCGATCGTCTTCGGGCTGAGCATGGACTACGAGATCTTCCTGCTGTCACGGGTGCACGAGGCGTGGCTGCGCACCTGTGATGCGAAGGCGAGCGTGGCGCACGCGCTGGAGATCACCGCCCGGGTGATCACCTGTGCCGCGCTGATCATGGTGAGCGTGTTCGCGGCCTTCATCGTCAGCGACAACGTCGTGGTGAAGATGCTGGGCCTCGGCCTGGCCGTGAGCGTACTGATCGACGCCACCGTGGTCCGGTTGCTGCTGGTCCCCGCGGTGATGACGCTGCTGGGCCGGGCGGCCTGGTGGACGCCGCGGTGGCTGGACCGGATCCTGCCGCAGGTACGGACGGAGGGCGAGGTACAGCTCCCCACGGCCGGTTCGGCCCGACCGGCTGACCGGCTGACCGGCTGACCGCTCGGCCGCTGCCCCGCCTGACCGGCCGGCCGACCGGACCGGCCGCCCGGCCCCACCCGATCTGCGCGCGCCCCCGGATCCGACGATCATCGACATATGGCCCCGTTCGCCGAGCCCGGCTCGGCTTCGTACCCCGTGATCCGGCCGATGCTGGCCACGGTCGGCCCGTTGCCCGCCGAGCACGAGGAGGCGGCCTGGGCGTTCGAGGCCAAATGGGACGGTGCGCGCTGCATCGTCAACACCCCCGGCGACGGCACGATCCGGCTGGTCACCCGGGCGGGCAACGACGCGACCACCACCTACCCGGAACTGGGGCCGCTGGGCGAACAGCTGCGGGGCCGGCCCGCGGTGCTCGACGGTGAAGTGGTGGTGCTGGACGCGCGCGGGCGGCCGGATTTCGGGTTGTTGCAGCGCCGGATGGGCGTGGTGAACCCGCGCCGCACGGCCCGGCTCGCCATGGAGTACCCCGTACAGCTCGTCCTCTTCGACGTCATGTACCTGGACGGATCGCTGCTCGGTGCGCCGTACTACGAGCGTCGCCGGCTGCTGTCCGCGCTGCGCCTGCGCGGCCCGAACTGGTCGGCGCCCGAGTATGTGGAGGGCCATGGGCAGCAGGCCTGGGAGGCCTCGCTGCAGGGCGGCCTCGAAGGTGTGGTGGCGAAGCGGCTGACCTCCGCGTATCTGCCGGGCGTCCGGTCACCCGAGTGGCGCAAGACGAAGCATCTGCTGACCCTCGATGTGATCATCGGGGGCTGGACCGAGGGCCATGGCGGGCTGGCCGGCCTGCCCGGTTCCGTCCTGGCGGGTATCGCCGAACCCGCGGGGCTGCGGTACGTCGGCTCCGTCGGCTCGGGGCTGTCCGGCCGGGAGCGCCAGGAGCTGGCGCACTACCTGGGAGTGATCCCGCTCGACCGCTCCCCGTTCATCAACCCCGTGGACACGCCGGGCGCGCACTGGGCCGAGCCCCGGCTCGTCGCCGAGATCACGCTGAGCGGCTGGACCTCGGCGGGCCGGCTGCGGCATCCGATCTGGCACCGGCTGCGCCCCGATCTCACCCACCTCGGCTGAGTTCGGGGATACCGGCGCCGCGCCGGGAAGGCTCGCCCTGAGGACTCCGCACCACGGCAGACGGAAGGAGCCGGTGATGAACCGCCCCACCAAGAGCACCACCGACGGCAACGCGGGCAGCGACGCGGGCAGCGACGCGGGCAGCAACGCGGGCAGTCATACCGACGGCGCCACAGCCAGCGCCTCGGACGGCACCCCGCCCGCCACCACCGAGGGCAACACGGCCTACGGCAAGAAGCCCTTCAAGCGCTCCAAGAGCCACTTCGCGGACCGCATCACGGCGGACGGCCGCGACGGCTGGCCGGTCGAGGCCGGCCGCTACCGCCTGGTGGTCAGCCGCGCCTGCCCCTGGGCGAGCCGCGCCGTCATCTCCCGACGGCTGCTCGGTCTGGAGGACGCGATCTCGCTCGCCCTCACCGACCCGATCCAGGACGACCGCAGCTGGCGCTTCACCCTGGAGCCGGACGGCCGCGACCCCGTCCTCGGCATCCGCTTCCTCAGCGAGGCCTACGACGCCCGCGAGAAGGACTACCCGGGCGGCGTCAGCGTCCCCGCCATCGTGGACGTACCCAGCGGGCAGCTCGTCACCAACGACTACCAGCGGATCACCCTGGACTTCGCGACCCAGTGGCAGGCGCTGCACCGGCCCGGCGCACCCGATCTCTACCCCGAGCCGCTGCGCGAGGAGATCGATGTGGTCATGGCGGGCATCTACCGGGATGTCAACAACGGGGTGTACCGGGCCGGTTTCGCCACCGGGCAGAGCGATTACGAGGCCGCCTTCCATGATCTGTTCCGGCGCCTGGACCTGCTGTCCGCGCGGCTGGCCGACCGGCGCTACCTCGTGGGCGACACCCTCACGGAGGCCGACATCCGGCTGTTCACCACGCTGGTCCGCTTCGACGCCGTCTACCACGGGCACTTCAAGTGCAACCGGTTCAAGCTGGCCGAGGACCCGGTGCTGTGGGCCTACGCCAAGGACCTCTACCAGACCCCCGGCTTCGGCGACACCGTCGACTTCCACCACATCAAGCAGCACTACTACCGGGTGCACACGGGCATCAACCCGACCGGCATCGTCCCGCTCGGGCCGGACCTCTCCGGCTGGCTGACCCCGCACCACCGCGAGGAGTTGGGCGGACGGCCGTTCGGCGACGGCACGCCGCCCGGCCCGGTACCGCCGGCCGAGGAGGTCCCGCCCAGCGGCCGCCCCGACGCTGCGCCGAACAGCTTCTGAAGCGGTCCCGGCCGGCTTCCGGGCGGCCCCGACGGCTTCGCCGGCCCCCGGCCGCCGGACCGGGCCCCGGCTCCCGGAGCGTGAGACCCTGAAAACAGAGAACGATCCCCTCCCCTTGCCCCTCCGCACCACCACTCCCACCCCCTACCCCCACGATCCACACACTCCAGCGAGGAGTGAGCCCGATGAGGATGGTCCTGACGGCCCGGATACCTACCCGGACCGGCAACGAACTGATCCAGAGCGGCCAGTTGTCGAAGATCATGGAGTCGGCCTTCGCCGCTCTGCAGCCGGAGGCCGCCTACTTCACCCTCGACGACGGCGAGCGCACCGCCTTCTTCTACTTCGACATGAGGGAGTCCTCGCAGATGCCGACTCTCCTCGAATCCTTCTTCATGGACCTGAACGCGAAGGTCTCGCTGCGGCCGGTGATGAACGCCGCCGAATGGCGCACCGGACTCTCGGAGCTGATGAGCGGCACCTGAACCGGGCACTCGCACCAAGCACCCGAGCCGGGCCCCTGGACCGGGCACCCGCGCGGCCCCGCGGCGAACCCCACACCGGTGCATGGCACCGCGGTGCCATGCACCGGGGCGAATTGCTCCGCGGTGAACGGCGCCCCTCCGTCACTCCGGCACGCTGTCCTCCGGCATCCCCCGCGCCAGCCCGGCCAGCACATCGAGCGCCCCGGCCAGCGTGTCGACGGGCGGCGAGGCGAGGGCCAGGCGTACGGCGTCCGGGGCGTGGCCCGGACCGACGGCGAACGCCCCGGACGGAGTGACCGCGATGCCGCGGCGGGCAGCGGCGGCGACGAAGGTATCGGCCCGCCAGGGATCCGGCAGCTCCCACCAGCAGTGATACGCCCGCGGATCGGCCCGGACCCGGAAGCCGGCGAGCCTATCGGCAACGATCAGCTGGCGCGCGGCGGCGTCGCTGCGCTTCTCCTCCTCGACGGCCGCCGCGGTGCCGTCGGCCATCCAGCGGGTGGCGGCGTCGAGCGCGAAGCGGGAGGCCGCCCAGGTCCCCGACCTCAGTGCGGTCGCGAAGTCCTGGGTGGTGTCCGTGGGCACCGTGAGGAACCCCAGCGACAGGCCGGGCGCGAGCCGCTTGGAGAGGCTGTCGACGACCACGGTGCGCTCCGGCGCGAGGGCCGCGAGCGGCGGCAGGTCGTCGCGGAGGAAGCCGTAGATGGCGTCCTCGATGACGCTGATGCCCAACTCCCGTACAGCGGCGGCGAGTTCCGCACGCCGCGGGCCGGGCATGGTGGTGCCGAGCGGATTGTGCAGGGCCGGCTGGACGTAGACGGCGCGCAGCGGAGCGGCGGCCCGCAGCGCTTCGGGGGTCAGGCCGTGCTCGTCCATGGCGAGCGGGACGAGCGTGACCCCGAGGCGGGCCGCGATGCCCTTGACGACGGGGTAGGTGAGCGCTTCGACGCCGAGGCGTTCACCGGCCGGGACCAGTGCGGCGACCGCCGCGGCCACCGCCTGCCGGCCGTTGCCCGCGAAGAGCAGCTGTCCGGGGTCCGGAGCCCAGTCGGCGCGGGCGAGGTGGGCGGCCGCGGTCCGGCGGGCCACGGCCGTGCCGGCGGCGCCCACCGGGCGGAGCGCGTCGGCCAGCGCGTCGGGGCGCACCAGATGCTCCAGGCTCTTGGCCAGGAGCGCGGGGTGGTGCGGCAGGACGGGGAAGTTCATCTCCAGGTCGACCCTGGCCCCGCCCGGTTCGGCCAGGGCGGGCTCGGCCGCGGGCGCGGCGGTGCGCACGAAAGTACCGCGCCCGACCTCCCCCACCGTCAGCCCGCGCCGGCTCAATTCCCGGTACACCCGGGCCGCCGTGGAGCTGGCGATGCGCCGGTTCCTGGCGAACCTGCGCAGCGGCAGCAGCCGGTCCCCGGGGCGGAGCCGGCCGGCGGCGATGTCGGCCGCGAGCTCATCGGCGATCACGCGATAGTCGTCCATCGATCACTTCCATATTGCACCGAGTACATTATTTACATTGTGCCGAGAGATTGCCCTCTATAGCATCGAGGAGTCAAGCCACAGCAGAGGAGACGCCTTTCATGGGACCGGTCTTTCGCCGAGAGATCACCGTCGGGTACGAGGACGAGGGCAGCGGCGAGCCACTGGTGCTCGTACACGGGCACCCCTTCAACCGTTCGATGTGGCGCCCGCAGACCGAGTACTTCAGCCGGGCCGGCCATCGGGTGATCGCCCCGGACCTCCGGGGCTACGGGGACAGCACGATGACCACCGGTACCACCACGGCCCCCGGCAAAACCCCGCTGGCGACGTTCGCCCGGGACCTCGTCGACCTGCTCGACCACCTCGGGATCGAGCGCTGCACCCTCGGCGGCCTCTCCATGGGAGGTCAGATCGTCATGGAGTGCTACCGGCTCTTTCCTGAACGGATCAGCGCCCTGCTGCTCGCCGACACCTTCGCCGCGGCGGAGACCCCGGACGGCAAGACCGCGCGGTACGACATGGCGGAGCGGCTGCTCCGCGAGGGCATGGCCGACTACGCGCACGAGGTGCTGGACAAGATGGTCTCCCCGGACACCATCGCCGCCCGGCCGGACGTCGCCGCGCACGTCCTGGAGATGATGACCACCACGCCCCCCGAAGGCGCGGCCGCCGCCCTGCGCGGCCGCGCCGAACGCCCCGACTACACCGAACTGCTGCCCCGCATCACGGTGCCGGCCCTGGTGGTGGTCGGCACCGAGGACACCTACACCCCGGTGAGCGACGCCCGCCACCTCCACGAACGCATCCCGGATTCCCGTCTGACGATCATCGAACAGGCGGCCCACATGCCGAACCTGGAGCAGCCGCATACCTTCAACGCGGCACTGCACGACTTCCTCAACTCACTGCCGAAGGCCTCGGCAACGACCGCGACAACGACCGCACCGCAAGGCTGAGCACCACCGCGGTCGCGCACCCCGCCCAGATCTGACGCTCACTCTCATCGAACGGTGCCCCGGGCGCCACTCCCCCCGCCCCTCGCCCTCGCCGGTCGCCAACGCCCATCCTCGCCGCCCCCACCCCCGACTCCCCCTGGCCGCAAGGGCGTTACCCACCCGTAACCTACCGATGGGTTACCTCAGGTAAGGAGTGGACCTTACTCTCCAGTCAAAATCGGGTCACCGTGCGCCCCACCTGTCCCTCTCGGACAGCGTTGCGGCCGGCCCGCATCGAGATCTGGAGCAGAAGATGAGGCCCTCCCGTACGACACTGCGCGCCGCGGTCAGCACCGTCTCCGCGGCGGTGCTGGCCACCACGGTCCTCGCCGGCGCGCCGGCCACCGCCGAGGCGGCAACGCCGCAATCCGCTCCCACGGCAGCGGTGTCGGGCACCCCCTCCGTGCGGTTCGTCGACATCCAGGGCGACGGCGGCACCACCCTCAAGGCGAATGTCTTCACTCCGGCCGGTGCCGACGGAACCCGGCGTTACCCCGTCATCGTGCTGCCCACCAGCTGGTCGATGCCGCAGATCGAGTACATGGCACAGGCCAAGAAGCTGGCCGAGGCGGGCTATGTCGTCGTCGGATACAACTCACGCGGCTTCTGGCAGTCCGGCGGAGAGATCGATACGGCCGGTCCGAAGGACGTCGCCGACGCCTCGAAGGTCATCGACTGGACACTGGCCCACACGCCGGCCGATCCGCAAAAGGTCGGGATGGGCGGGGTCTCCTACGGTGCCGGGATCAGCCTGCTGGCCTCCGCGTTCGACAAACGGATCAAGGTCGTTGCGGCCCTCAGCGGCTGGGGCGATCTCGTCGGCTCGATCTACAGCGGCCGCACGGAGCACCGGCAGGCCGCGTCGTTCCTGGGCGGCACGGGCGAGCTGACCGGACGCCCCAGCCCCGAATTCCGCACCATCATGAAGGACTTCCTCGCCTCGAACCTGGACAAGGAGAAGGACCTGATCGCGTGGGGCCGCAAGCGCTCCCCCGCCACCTACCTCGACAGGATCAACGCCAACGGCACCGCCATCATGCTGGGCAACGCCTGGGGCGATTCCATCTTCCCGCCCAACCAGACCGCCGACTTCTACGAGAAGCTGACCGGCCCCAAGCGGCTCGAATTCCGTCCCGGTGATCACGCCACGGCCGAAGGGCTCGGCCTGTTCGGGCTGCCCAACGACACCTGGACCGACACCCAGCGGTGGTTCGATCATTACCTCAAGGGCGCGGACAACGGCATCGACCGGGAGTCGCCGGTGCTGCTCAAGTCCCGTTCCACCGGCGCGTACGAGGGCTACAAGAGCTGGCAGGACGTCCCGTCCGCGCAGCGCCGGATCGAGCTGGGCGGCAGCAAGCAGCTCCACACCAACTGGGACTCCGGCGCCAACGGCGGGCTGGTCATTCTCTCCAGCATGCTGGACCAGTTCCTCCGGCTGCCGCCGATGGCCTCGATCCCGCTGCTGCCGCGCTCCCTGGCCGCCGTCTGGCAGTCCGAGCGCTACGACACCGGGCAGCGGGTCAGGGGAACCACTCGGCTGCACACCACCCTGACCAGCACCGCGGAGAGCGGCACCGCCATCGCCTACCTCTACGACGTGGGCCCGCTCGGCATCGGCAAGCTGGTCACCCACGCGCCGTACACCTTCCACGACAAGACACCGAACCAGCCCTTCGGCGTCGACCTGGATCTGTTCTCCACGGCCTACGACGTCCCGGCCGGCCACCGTCTCGCGGTGGTCGTGGACACCGTCGACCCGCTGTACAACGAGCACAACCCGAGCGGCGCCCGGCTGACCTTCTCCTCCCCGGCGAACGATCCGTCGTATGTGTCGGTGCCCGTGCGCGATTAGCGGTTCCCCGGCACGTGCCCCAGCGGCTCACCCCGCCGGTCGTCGGCCCCCCGGCAGCAAGGTGCCCGGCTCCGGGGCGGCCACCTCGGTGGCCTCCACCTTGGGGTTGCGCCGCTGGCGCCGGGAAACCCAGTGGGCCAGCCAGGACAGCAGCATGCACATCCCGATGTAGATCGGCGAGATGATCATGACGACGGGGATGAACGGCAGGTCGTAGTCGAGGTTGGAGGCGATCAGCTTGCCCGCGTGCAGGAACTCCTCGTAGGTGATGAGGTAGCCGAGCGAGGTGTCCTTCAGGGCGACCACCAGCTGGCTGATGATCGCCGGGAGCATCGCCCGGACCGCCTGCGGCACCAGGACCTGCGTCATCACCTGCGTTTTGTGCATGCCCAGTGCGTAGGCGGCCTCCCGCTGTCCTCGGTCGACGGAGTGGACGCCGGTACGGAAGACCTCGGCGAGCACCGAGCCGTTGTAGAGCGTCAGTCCGGTGACCAGGGCGACCAGCGGCTCCGCCTTCACCGCCACATAGATGAAGAAGATCATGACCAGTACGGGCATGGCGCGGAAGAACTCCACCAGCAGCGTGCACAGCCAGCGCACGGTCCGGTGCTCGGAGAGCCGGCCGGTCGCCAGCACTCCGCCCAGCGCCAGCGACAGCACCGCCGCGAGGGCGAAGGCCTTCAGGGTGTTGCCGAGGCCCCGCAGCAGGAGCTCCTGAATTCCCTTGTAGGTGAAGGGATTCCACTTCGCCGCGGTGAACTGGCCGGTGGCGAAGAGGAGGTAGAGGATCCAGCCGATCAGGGCGAGGATCAGTACCGTGGAGACCAGGCCGTAGAGCCGGTGGCGCTGCCTGGTCCGCGGGCCCGCGACGTCGTAGAGGGCGGTGGTCATCGGGCGACTCCGAAGCGCTTCTCCAGCACGTTGAAGAGCGCGCTGATGGTCAGGGTCACGATCAGATAGCCGACGGCGATCCAGACGAAGGTCCAGATGATGGCGTAACCCATCTCGCTGAGCGGTTTGTAGACCCCCAGCAGTTCGGTGACGCTGAAGGCGCCGGCGATCGCGGAGTTCTTGGCGAGCGCGATCAGGGTGGAGCCGATGGGCGGGATGACGGACCGGAAGGCCTGCGGCAGGACGATGTCACCGAGCGTCTGCGGGAAGGTCATGCCCAGGCTGCGGGCCGCCTCGCCCTGGCCGACCGGCACGGTGTTGATGCCGGAGCGCACCGCCTCGCAGATGAAGGCGGAGGTGTAGCAGCCCAGTGCCAGGATGGCGAAGAGGTTGAAGGGCAGGACGAAGCCGAAGCGTGGCAGGCCCAGCACCACCGCGAAGAACAGCAGCGTAAGCGGCGTGTTGCGCAGCACCGTCACCCAGGCCGTGCCGAAGGCCCGCAGGGAGCCGACCGGCGCCACCCGGAACGCGGCCATCAGGAAACCGAGGACGAGCGCGAGCAGCGAGGCGAAGACGGTGAGTTCGACGGTGCCCAGCAGGCCCTTCCCGTAGAGGGAGAGGTTGTCGAGGAGAACGTTCATCGGTCAGTCCTTGGCGGCTCAGGTCGCCGGGTAGCGGTCGATCGGGGGCGGCTTGGGGGCGGGGGCTCCGGACAGGCCGAGGGTCGCTTCGTACGCCTTCTTCCAGTTGCCGTTCTTCTCGTTCGCGGCGAGGGCGTCGTCGAGCGCGAACCGCAGCGCGTTGTCGCCGCGGGGCACGCCGATGCCGTACGGCTCCAGGGAGAACGGCTTGCCGACCACCTTCAGCTCGTCGCGCGCCTTGGCCGCGTAGCCCAGCAGGATCGCGTCGTCGGTGGTGACCGCGGCGACCTGGTAGGTGAGCAGGTTGTCGACGCACACCGAGTAGGTGTCGTAGGCGACCAGCACGGCCTTGGGGTACTCGGCCTGGATGCGCTGGAAGGGGGTCGAGCCGGCCGCCGAGCAGACCCGTTTGCCGGCCAGGTCCTGCGGCCCCTTGATGTCGTGCTCGTCGGTGCGCACCAGCAGCGACTGGCCGGCCATGTAGTACGGGCCGGCGAAGCCCACCAGCTTCTTGCGCTTGGCGTTGATGGTGTAGGTGCCGACGTAGAGGTCGATCTGGCCGTTCTGCAGGGCCGTCTCGCGGTTGGCGGAGGCGATCGTCTGGAACTGGATGGTGTGCGGCGGGAAGCCGAGGGCGGCGGACATCATCTTGGCGATCTCGATGTCGAAGCCGGTGTACTGGCCGGTGGCCGGGTCCTTCTCGCCGAGATAGGGCTGGTCCTCCTTGACGCCGATGATGAGGTGGCCGCGGCGCTTGGCCCGTACCCAGGTCGGGGAGGCGGGCAGCGAGAAGTTCTTGGCGACCGGATAGTGCGGCAACTCGCTGCCCTTGGGGCCCTTGACCGGCGGGCTTCCTTCCCGGCCGCAGCCGGCGAGGGCCAGCGCGAGCACGGCGAACACGACGAGCACGCAGCCCACGAGGACGCGGCGCAGGGGCGAGGAGTGGCAGTGCGGCATCACGGCACCCCCGTTCAGTGCTTGAGGATCTTGGAGAGGAAGTCCTTCGCCCGTTCGCTGCGCGGCGCGGTGAAGAAGTCCTCGGGGGTGCGGTCCTCGACGATGCGGCCGTCGTCCATGAACACCACACGGTTGGCGGCAGAGCGGGCGAAGCCCATCTCATGGGTGACCACGACCATCGTCATGCCGTCCCGGGCGAGCTGCCGCATGACCTCCAGCACCTCGTTGATCATCTCCGGGTCGAGGGCGGAGGTCGGTTCGTCGAAGAGCAGCGCCTTGGGGTCCATGGCCAGTGCGCGGGCGATGGCGACGCGCTGCTGCTGGCCGCCGGAGAGCTGTGCCGGATACTTTTCGGCCTGGGAGGCGAGCCCCACCCGGTCCAGGAGTTCACGGGCGCGCCGCGCGGCCTCGTCCTTCTTTTTCTTCCGGACCTTTATCGGCGCCAGCATCACATTGTCCAGCACCGTCTTGTGGGCGAAGAGGTTGAAGGACTGGAAGACCATGCCGACCTCGGCCCGCAACTGGGCCAGTGCGCGGCCCTCTTCGGGCAGCGGCCGGCCGTCCAGCTCGATGGTGCCCGACTCGACGGTCTCCAGGCGGTTGATGGCCCGGCACAGGGTGGACTTCCCGGACCCGGAGGGCCCGATGACCACGACCACCTCCCCGCGGCCGACGGTGAGGTCGATGTCCCGCAGGACATGCAGTTTTCCGTAGTGCTTGTTGACCCCGCGCAGTTCAATCAGCGCATCACCGGCCATATGCAGACCTGCCCACTCTCATCCGTACAGCGGAGAACTCGCAACCTACCGGGGCGAATAGGGCGCTTCTCCCTTGACACGCACGTATGCGGAGAGATGGGCGGGTGAATCAGGGTGACGGAGGAACCCGGCGCGAGGCCGGCGCGGGCCGTTGCCGCGGCATCCCGGGCGGAGGAGGTCAGCTCTCCGAGACCTCGGCGTAGACCTGCGACAGCTCCGGCGCGCCGATATCGGCCCACCCATGACCCATGGCCACCACGTCGATCTCCCGCCCGGACTCCAGCCGGACCACCGGCTGCCCGTCCGGCCGGACGTGCCACGTGGCGCCGGGTACCGTGCGGACGACGACCGTGCCGAGGTAGAGACCGGCGTCGTTGCCGAGCCAGGGCAGCACCTCCGGGTCGTCCCGCCAGACCGGCCGCAGCTGGTCCAGCGCCTCCAACGACCTTGCGGAGTCGTCCAGTTCCACGCCCTCCGTGGCGGCCTGGGCCCTCAGCAGTTCGCACTCGGACAGCAGCTCGACGACGCTTTCGGGATCGGCCCGCACCGACTCCGCGAGCGGCACGGACCGGTGCGCATGCTGCCGCTTGCGCCACTTGTCCAGAAAAGACATGTTCATGGTCTGCAGGGTCCCACCCACCCTGTGGCCGCGGCCACAGGCGCGCGGCACACCCGTACCCCGTTCGTCACCTTGACGCTTCCCCCGCACCTCCCTACCTTCATGGCGCTCGGATCGGATCTGACCGGCCCCCAGGAGTCCCCCGCCTCTCGCAGGACCGGCCTGGAACACCCGCTCATGCCTGCCCGCCCGCGCCCACGGAGGGATACGGACCGATGCGTGTACGACGATGGGGCACCGCCCTGGTCCTGCTGCTCACCGCGACCGCACCGCCGGTCACCGCTGCCGAAACCGCGACGGCCGTCGCGGCGCACCCGTCGCCGGCCGGAGCACCGCCCGGCCCGCTGCCCCTGGCCAGGCTCTTCGACAACCGGGCGGTCAGTGACAACTCCCGGCCCGAGGCGGCCGATTTCGACGGGGCGGGCCGTTCGCTGTCCGCTCAGGACCTGGCGGCGGCCGGCTGGTCGCCCGGGAGCGCCCTGACGCTCGACGGGGCCCGGCTCGCACTGCCGCGCACCGCGCCCGGGACGCCGGACAACGTCCTGGCGGACGGCCAGCCGGTGGCGGTACGCGGCCGGGGCGAGGCGCTGACCTTCCTGGTCGCCGGGACCGGCGGTACGGCCACCGGCACCGGGACCGTGCGCTACCGGGACGGGTCGCACAGCACCTACGAACTCACCGCGCCCGACTGGCGGTCGGGGCCGGCGGCCACCAAGGCGGTGACGCTGCCGCACCTGAACGCTCCGGGCGGGCAGCTGCCCGGGACGGCACGGCTGTATGCGGTGACCGTGCCGCTGCGAGCGGGGCGGGAGGTGGGCTCGGTGGTGCTGCCGGAGGCGTCCGGGCCGTCCGGTGCGCTGCATGTGTTCGCGGTGTCCGTACGGGACACCGGGCGCGGCAGGACCGGGAGTTGGGCGGCGAGCACGGCGGGCTACCGTACGGTCGGGCCCTGGACCGACCGTACGCTGCGGCTGGTGGTGCACAGCGGTGCGGGCGGGCCGCGGGCGCGCATACGGATCGCCAACACCTTCGCCGCCGCACCGGTGGACATCGGGGCGGCAAGCATCGCGGTGCGGGGCGCGGGGGCGGCGGCGAAGCGCACACCGGTGCCGCTGACGTTCGGCAAGGGGCACACCGGCGTCCGCATACCGGCCGGGGCCGAGGCGTTCAGCGATCCCGTCGACTTCACCGTTCCGGCCGGCACCGATCTGCTGGTGAGCCTCCATCTGCCGGGAACGGTGACGGCGGCGCCGGTGCACCAGGAGGCGGCCCAGCAGTCGTATCTGAGCACCACGGGCAGCGGGGACCGCACCGCGGACGCCGGGGGCGCTGCCTACACCGGGACGATGACCTTCTGGCCGTTCCTGACCGGCGTCGATGTCGCGGGCGGGCCCGGCTCGATCGTGGCACTGGGCGACTCGATCACCGACGGGGTGAAGTCGACGAGCGGCACCAACCGGCGCTGGCCAGATGTGCTGGCCCGCCGCTTCCAGGCGCAGCACGCGCTGCCCCGCTACGGCGTGCTGGGCCAGGGCATCTCGGCGAACCGGATCGTCACCGACCGCTATCCGGGCGACGGGGTCAGCACGGACACCGGCGGGGTGAGCGCCCAGCACCGGCTGGAGCGCGATGTGCTGGCGCAGCCCTCGGCGCGGACGGTGGTGGTGTTCGAGGGCATCAACGATGTGCGCTGGGGGACCTCGGCCGACGAGGTCATCGCCGGTCTGCGGGCCCTCGCGGGGCGGGCGCACGAGCGGGGGCTGCGGGTGGTGGTGGCGACCATCGCGCCCTGTGAGGGCTACCCCGACTGCACCCCGGACGTGGAGGCCCGCCGCCAGGCCGTCAACGCCTTCGTACGCGGCCACGCCGGCACCGTCTTCGAGGCGACGCTGGATTTCGACGCCGTACTCCGCGATCCGCAGCGGCCCGCACGGCTGCTGCCTGCCTACGACAGCGGCGACCACCTCCACCCCGGCGACGCGGGCCTTGCGGCGCTCGGCAACGCGGTGGACCTGCGGGCGCTGGTCCCGGGACGGAGCTGAGGCCGTTCCCGGGGCCTGCCACCCGGCGCCCCGCAGCCCCCGGCCGGCCCGCGGCGGGCTCCCGGCCGGGGCCGTCACACCCTCCTAGACATCGAGGTCCACCACGACCGGGGCATGGTCCGAGGCGCCCTTGCCCTTGCGCTCCTCGCGGTCCACATACGCGTCCGACACGGCCTTGGCGAACGGCCCGTTGCCGTAGACGAGGTCGATGCGCATCCCGCGGTTCTTGGGGAAGGCGAGCTGGCGGTAGTCCCAGTAGGTGTAGGGCCGGTCGTACTTGAGGGGGCGCGGCACGACGTCCGACAGGCCCGCCTCGCGCAGGGCGGTCAGGGCGGCGCGCTCGGCGGGCGTGACATGGGTGGCGCCCTCGAAGACGGCCGGGTCCCAGACGTCCTCGTCGGCCGGGGCGACGTTGTAGTCGCCGAGGACCGCGAACGGGCGGGAGCCCGCCGCGTCCTCGGCGACGGCCGTCTTCAGCGCCTCGAACCAGCCGAGCTTGTAGGTGTAGTGCGCATGACCTACCTCGCGGCCGTTGGGCACGTACACCGACCACACCCGGGCCGGGCCGCAGGTCGCCGAGACGGCCCGCGGCTCCTGAACCCCGTCGTAGTCCGGGCCGCCGGGCAGGCCCTTGACCACGTCGTCGAGCCCCACCTTGGACAGCACGGCCACGCCGTTCCACCTGCCGTCGGCGTTGACCGCGGCTTCATAGCCGAGCTCGCGCAGTTCGTCGTACGGGAACTGCTCGGCGGTGCACTTGGTCTCCTGGAGGCACAGCACGTCCGTGCCGGTGCGCTCCAGCCAGGCCAGCAGCCTCGGAAGGCGGGCGGTGATCGAATTGACGTTCCAGGTCGCGATGCGCATGCCGGTAAACCTACCGCGCGGCACTGACAGCCGGCCCTCAGCCGAGGGCGGTCCGGTGCCCCGGGGTGAGCCGGCCGTGCTCGGCCCCGCCGCCCAAATTTTCGATCATGGAGTCGTAGACCGGGCGGGCGCGGTCCTGGAGCAGGCTGTCGTGGATGTCGATGGCCCGTCGCGGCGCGACCTCGCGCACATAGTCGATGACCTCGGCGACCTTGTTCCAGGGGGCGTGGACGGGCAGCAGCAGGGTGTCGACCGTACGGCCCTCCGGGACGGTGAGGGCGTCGCCCGGGTGGAAGACCGTGCCGCCGTCGATCAGGAAGCCGACGTTGGTGATGCGCGGGATGTCGGGGTGGATGACGGCGTGCAGCTGGCCGTGCACCTCCACCTCGAAGCCGGCGGCGGTGAAGGTGTCCCCGTCGCCGACCGTGTGCACCCGGCCGGGGAACGCTCCGGCGAGCTGGTCGGCGACGCTGGCCGGCGTCCAGATCTCGGCCGCCGGGTTGGCCTCCATACCCGCCCGCAGCCGGTCCTCGTTGAAGTGGTCCATGTGCTCATGGGTGACCAGGATCGCGTCCGCGCCGACGGCCGCGTCCTCCTCGCTGAAGACACCGGGGTCGATGACGAGCGTCCGCCCGTCCTTCTCCAGCCGGACACAGGCGTGGGTCTTCTTGGTGAGTTCCATGGGCCCATCTTGCCGTGACGGGCCGCGGTGCGTGTGCTCCCGCCCCCCGGCTGCGGGCACGCTGGGCGCGCCCTTCCCGTGCACATGTCTCCCGAGCGTGCCCCTCACCCTGGACGCGCTCCTCGCGGGCCGTGTGCTCCCCGGCCCTCAGGCCTCGGGCGTCGTCTCCTCCCGTATCACCCGCTGGGCGACCGCGAAGGCGGAGTTCGCTGCCGGGACACCGCAGTAGACGGCGGTGTGCAGCAGGACTTCCTTGATCTCCGTGGGGGTGAGGCCGTTGCGCAGGGCCGCGCGGGTGTGCAGCGCCAGCTCGTCGTGGTGGCCGCGGGCGACCAGCGCGGTGAGCGTGATGACGCTGCGGGTACGGCGGTCCAGGCCCGGCCGGGTCCAGGTCTCGCCCCAGGCGTAGCGGGTGATGAAGTCGTGGAAGTCGCCGGTGAAGTCGTCGGCGGCGGCCTCGACCCGGTCGACATGGGCGTCGCCCAGGACCTCACGGCGGACCTTGATGCCCGCTTCATAGGTGGCGCCGCGGGCCTGTTCCGGCTGGGCGAGGCCGGACTCTATGGCGGCGGGCGGCGCCATCGGGGGCGGCGGGGGCGCGATCTGCGGCTTGGGTGCCGAGGCGCCGAGGGCGGTCTGGCCACCAGGGCCGGGCTTGTCGTGCCAGGCGGTGGAGAAGTGCCGGATGAGGAGTTCGGTGACGGCCGAGGGCTGCTCGACGGGCGCGAGGTGGGAGGTGCCTGGCACCAGCGCCAGGCTCGCGTCGGGTATTCCGGCGACGAGGGTGCGGGCGTCGGTGGTCGGGGTGACCTGGTCCTCGGAGCCGACCACGGCGAGGGTGGGGACGCCGATCCGGCCGAGGGAGGACCGCACGTCGAAGGATGCCAGCGCCTCGCAGGCGGCGATGTAGCAGCCGGGGTCGGTGGTCCGCACCATCTGGACGGCCCATTCGACGATCGCGGGCTGGGCACCGGCGAAGCCCTGGGTGAACCAGTGCTCGGGCGCGGTGCGGGCGATCGGTTCCAGCCCGTTCGTGCGGATGACCACACCGCGCTGACGCCAGGCGTCGGCGGTGCCGTACCGCGGCGAGGTGGACACCAGGGCGAGCGAGGTGACCTGGTGCGGGCGGGTGAGCGCCAGCTGGATGCCGATGGCTCCGCCGATGTCGCAGCCGGCATAGCCGAAGCGGTCCACACCCAGGGCGTCGAGGGTGGCGATCAGCCGGTCGCCCAGCTCCGCGATGGAGGCCGCCGCGTGGGCGGGCGAGCCGCCGTGTCCGGGAAGGTCGAAACGGATCACACGCCAGTGGCGGGTCAGCTCGGGGATCTGCCGGTCCCACATGTGCCATGTGGTACCCAGCGCGGCGCCGAGGACGAGTACGGGGGCGTCGTCGGGACCATCAATCCGGTGTTGCAGGGTCTTCTCACTCACCCGGCCACGCTACCGGCTCTTTGACGGAGTCCTGACGCCCGGGTCAGGAAGAGCCGTCGGAGTGTGCCCGCCGGCCACGACCGAAGCGGAGTTTGCGCAGGTCAGGGCCTCTACCGCCTAGACGACGTGGACAATCGGATGACTCGGCTCGTCGTAGCTCACCATGCTCCGCCGGTACGGACGCCGGTGCCTTGCTCGTGATCAGGACCGGGGCGTCTTCTGTCCCATCAAGGCAGCCTTGCAGGGTGTGCAGATGTCTCACTTACCCCCTACGCGCTCTCAGATCTCACAATTTCTCACGTGCTGGGGTCGGAACCCCGTGCAAGCCATCCCACGCTGTGGCGGCTTCGCGAAGATCTTCCACGTCCGGCTTGACGTACCACCGCTTGGTGGTCTTCGCGTTCGTGTGTCCGGCCCACCGCGCAAGGATGTGGTCCGGCACGCCCTTGTTCGCCAGGTACGTGAAGCACGACGCACGAGCGTCGTATACCCGAACGCGACGGAGGCCAAGGAGATCCATGAGCCGGTACGCGCGTCGACGGAACTGCTTGATCGTGAACGCCACGCCCGTCTCGTGCACCAGGACGTAGCCGGAGGCTACGTAAGCCTCGCCCAGAGCCAGCTTCTCCTTGGCCTGGAGAGCCTTGAACGACGTGAGGGCAGCCAGCACCGGAGCGGGCAACGGGAGTGCCGGTTCGCCGGCCATCGATTTGGTGTCCTTCTCCACCACGTACCGATTTCCCATCATCGTGCGCGTGTTGGCGATGGTGATACTGGCGGCATCCAGGTCGACATCTGTCCACCGAAGTCCGCAGACCTCAGCCGGGCGTAGGCCCATGAGAGACAGTAGAAGCGGAGCGTAGAGCCGCTCTTCCAAGATCCCATGAACGAACGTCTGCACCTCCTGAACGTTCCAGGGCATCACCTCCTGCTTGTTCTTACGCTCTTCCTTGCGTGCCTTACGCGGAATGCTCACGTGCTCGGCCGCGTTCACGGACACCAGCCGACGCGTCACTGCCCGACCAAGAGCCTCCTTCAGCCGGGCGAGGCTCATGTCCACGCTGGTCACGCCGAGCGGGGTGCCAGCCTTACCTCCACGTAGGCGCCCATGTTTCAGAGCCCAGTTCATCCACTCTTCCACATCCTCTTCCCGGAGTTCCTGAAGGCGGATATGGCCCAACTTTCCCCGTGTGCGGTCGAGGGTGATCCGGTAGTTGTAGATAGTGGTTTCTTCCAGGTCTTCAGCCCGCATGGCTAGCCACTCGTCAAGCCACTCATTCACGGTGATCTTATTAGGCGGTACGAACGTCCCTTCGTGGCGACGGCTAGTGATGCGTGCGTACTCAGCCCTCGCTTCCTTCATCGTGTCGAACGTACGCGTTAGCTGCTTGCGCTTCCCGGTGGCGGGATCGATCCCTACATCGACCACGAACCGGTACCGGACCTGCCCCTTGGCGTTGGGCGGGAGCTTCTTTATCGGAACGGACAGGATTACTCACTCTCCTTCAGCGCCTAGAGACGCCACGTTGGCTAGGCTCAGTGGTATTTGCGAAGTGCACGCGGCCATCCGGGCATCACCAGATGGTGCCGTTCTCTTCCTCTTCTGGGTTTAGAGAGCCGTCTATTGCGTCTGCTACGGCTCCCCCGCCGCGCGCAGTCGAATGCGAACACCCTCAATGGTCGTCACGATCGCCGGATTGGCTAACCGGCGATCGTGGTCTATGTTGCGCATCGCATCGGAGGAATCCGACAGCTCCTCAGGCTGGCCACAGTCAGGAAGCCAGCCGGTATGAGCGCAGGGCTGGGGTTGCGCCGTCCGATACAAGCGCCAGATGACCGTCATCCATGAGGCGGTCAAGACTTCGCGCCGCAACGCGCTCAGTGACCCCGACCGCACGGGCTACGTACCGAGTATCAGCTCCGGGGTGTGCCGCAACGTGTGCGAGGACAGCTCGGTCAACGCGATAGCCGCGTTGCAGCAGATCCTCGCCGAACAGCCCGGCCGCGCAGACTCAGAGGCACAGGCCGGTGGAGACGGCTCCGTAGTCGCCCGCCGCCTGGCCAGACCAGGCGTTCAGCGCACCAAGCGCGAGGAGAACGGGAGAGGTGAAGCGGACAGATCGAATAGGGGAAACAGACAGACGTGCCTCCAAAAAAGGGAGCGTTCCAGCAAGGCTGCAGTAGCCCGGCGCAGGATTCCGAATTGGTCACAACCCTGGCCGCACCGGAACAACTGCACCTCAGGCTTGGTGTCATCCGAGGCGTTATACCTTGACATGATCTCGGCGAAGGCTTCCAGTCCTTTGGAGTCTTTTCTTGTCTGCTGTGGGCGAATGCCTCTCCGAGAGCCTGTGTGGAGCCCCCCATGCTGCTGGAAAAACTCGTTAGGAAGGGCCTAGTACTCCAGTTGTAGATCGCGATCTTCATGCCTGAGCGGCTTGTCGCTGGTAGTGGCTGGCCTGGGACCGGACCTGGTGGTGGCGTCGCCAGTGGGACCAGTCGAGCCTGTGGGACGTGTCGTGGACAAGCCGAACGATGAGTGCGTTGAACAGGCGCTGGATCTCGTTGCAGGTGAGCGGTATCAGCCCGTCCGTCCTGGGGCGGCGGGCGTCTTCGTCGGCGCGGACGACGGCGAGAAAGGCATGGGCGAGCATCGCGAGGGTGACCCAGCGATGCCAGGACGTCCAGCGTCTGACCTGGTGTTCGTCCAGTCCGGCCAGGCCCTTGCCGGACTGGAAGGTCTCTTCGACGGTCCATCTGCGCCCGGCGACCTGCACCAGGGTGGACAGCGGCCTTTGAGTCGCTGAGTAGCAGCGGTAGAAGGCGAGTTCGCCGATGCGCCGGTTGCGGCGCATGAGCAGATGATGGTGGCCAGGCCGGTCGTCGACGATGTCGGCCAGGGCCCAGTCGTAGAAGCGGTGCCCTTTTGCTCCGACGCCGGCGGAGAGCTTCTGCCAGGCCCGCTTCGGCAGCTTCTTGACCAGGGCGTCGGCCCTGAACTTGCCCGCGTGGGTGGCGATCTGGTGGTCGCGGCCGACGGCGAGTACGTAGCCGGTCCCGCGTCTTTCCAGCTCGGTTCGCAGGTGTGGGTTGCCTCCGTAGACCTCATCGCCGGCCACCCATGATGCGGGGACGCCGGCGTCCAGCGCGCGGCTGATCATGCGGGCGGCGAGGGCGGGTTTCGTGGTGAAGCGGACGGTGTCGGGTATCCCGGCCGCACGGCAGCGGGCCGTGTTCTCGGTCCAGGAACGCGGGACATATAGCTCTCGGTCGATCGCCGCATGCCCGAGCGGGGTGGAGAAGGCGAGGTAGACGGCGACCTGACTGTTCTCGATGCGTCCGGCGGTGCCGGTGTACTGGCGCTGCACACCCACCGTGTGCGTGCCCTTCTTCAGGTCGCCGGTCTCATCCACCACCAGCACCGTGTCTTCGTGGCGCAGATGCTCGACGACAAAGCTGCGGATATCGTCACGTACCGCATCGGCATCCCATTTGGCCCTCGACAGCAGGTGCTGCAGACCGTAGGGGGTCGCATCCCCGGCATGCTCAGCGAGCGTCCAGCAGTTCTTGCGTGGCAGCTCCGACAACAGCCCCAGCACGAACGCCCGTGCCCGGCGCCGTGGTTCCACCCGCACGAACCGCCCCACGATACGGCCCATCAGGACCTCGAACGTCTCCTGCCAGCGGCCGGAATCTATGCTGTGCCCCGCGGCCACCGACTGATCTTCTGTCTTCACACACCGATGATCACCGGTGGCCGCGGCCGCTCCCGGACCGGTCCACCGGCATGATCACGGCCTGACCGCGGAGTGCTGCCCGATCCAGCCGGTGGCGGCCATCACCTCGCGCGCGATGTCCGCGACAGCACGTCCGTCCGTCGCGACCCTCACCGCATCGGCAGGAATCCGCTGATCCAGCAACCGCGCCTTACGCGTACTGCTTTCCCACTCCGTCTCCAGCTCCGAGCCAAGTTCCCGGCGCTCCAGCCGTGCACGTGTAGTGGCGTCGGTGGCCGTGAGCAGAACCCTAACGATCCGCACCCGGCTACCCATGGCCCGCTCGAACATGCCGGACGCCTCAGGCATCACGCTCAGCGTGTTCGTGTAGATCAAACGCCGGTAACCCCGCCGGGCGTAGTTCGCCCACACCGCAGTCAGATTGCTCTCAGTGATCTCCGCGCGGTGAGGGTCTCCCTCCGGAGCCGGATGCACCTGCCCCATGAAGTCACCATCGATGACCGCGTGAGGAACCGCAGCGCCCCGCAGCAACGCCGAAACCTCCCACCCCACACTCGTCTTGCCAACCCCGGCCCGTCCTCCGATGAGCAGCGCTTCTGCATGATCCATGTCCGCAGCCTGGCAGCCCACCTCTGTCTGATGCGATCGAATATTGATCAGCCAAGATCGCGATCTACAGCTGGAGTACTAGGCCGCGGCATAGCTGAGGCGGAACTGTTCCTGGGCGCCTTCCACCACATCGCGTTCGCTAGGCAGTTGCACCTCCAGGGGCTCTGCGGTTCCTGAGGCGTCTCGACCTGGGATCGAAGCAGCGGAGGCCCTGGCAACGCGGTGTCGTCCGCCAGAACTACGGCCTCGCCATCGGCGTCAACCTCCTCGGCCTGATCGCCGGCGCCGGCGGCTCGATGGACCCGGTCCTCGCCGCCCTCCTCCACAACACCAGCAGCATCGCCGTCGTCGGCAACTCGGCCCGCCTGGTAAACCACACCCCGCACCTCCCGCACACCGCCGACGAGGTACTGATGGCGGCGCCGCTGGAGGACCGGCGGGTGCGCTGAGGCGGCTGCCGCGCGTGCCACTCATACAGCCGCTCCCCCCAAGTCCCTTAGCACGCGGCCGGGTTGAGCCCGGCGGATTCGACAGACGAGCCGACCCCCCGGACTCTAATTAGCACTGACATTCATCGGGCCCCTGATGCACACAGCGCAGATCGCTGAGGATGCAGTCGGGATCCACCCGAGCGGCTTACCGGCCCGAGGTCGTAATGATGCGCCGTGGGTGTGCGACCCAGCGGGGTTTGCCACAGTGCCGCCAGAAAGAGCTCCGCGTCGAGTTCCGCCGGAGCGCGAGCACGACATGGGGCCGCGTCGCATGGCGAGCGATGGCATCGAGATCCTGACGGTCGATCACAACGGGATCGCTGGTTGCCGATAGGGCCTGTCCGGCGGATCTTGCCGGACAGGCCCCTGATCCCGAGGGGGGCTCAGCGCTTGAGCGTGAAGGTGAAGTCGCCGGAGAGCTTGCCGCTCAGCCGGGCTACCGAAACGAGTTTCCCCTCCGTGATCAGTCTCTCGACCTCGGCCCGCGAAAGACCGCAACCTTCAGCGATCAGCCGCACCGGCCGGACAGGGATCCGCGCTGCAAAGCGGACCGAGACGTCGATCACCTCGCGGTCCAGGTGATCCGATCCGCCGGTGTCGAGGCGCCAGGCGTTGTCCCAGTCGAGGGCGATGCGATTACGGCGCCGCACGACCGGATCCTGGAGCAACTCAGCTGCCAGACCAGGGTCGTTGTCATGCATCCGGTCCAGCAGCTCAGGTCGTACGGAGCGCACGTTCATCCGCTCCAGGACCGTGAGCTTTACCGTGTCCCCGCAAGCGGTACAGAGCACGAGGAGCCAGGCGTCGAGGAGCTTGTGGTTTGCATTGACGCGAAATTTACCGTTTGCCCGGAAGCGCTCGGACGCGCACGCGTGGCAACGGCGGAGAACGGTCGGCAGGCAGGTGGGCATGACCACCCAGCTATTGAGCACAGAAGTACACCGGTTTCAGTGAGAAGTCCGCAGCAAAAAGGAGCGCAGGCGCACATGCGCGACGCGCGACACATCAGCTCTTGGGAGGTCTCACAGGGTGTACAACGGCACGTCCTTGACTAGACGACTTGGCTCGGCAACACGGTAATGGCGCTCAGCGGCGCTGTTCCACTGGTTTTCGAGCGCCCCACGCCAGGTGCTGTCCAGCGGATCATGGACTGCCGGTTTCCCACATCCGCACACCTCTGTCCACGGACAGTAGCCCGTCCGTCTACAAGGATCTTGCGCTGTCCGCTCTCAACCTCTGACACTTCGGTGCTGCGGCGGCATGAAGCCGCCAAGCCCGCATCCGGAGGCTCACCGAGGAGGAGCAATTTCGCGCCCAACTCGCCCGCGTGCTCGGGGGAATGCATCGCGACGACTCGCACGGGCCCGCCGCGAACGGGCGCGAGCAATCCCAGGTCGGTAACGATCGGCCCGTGCTGAAAGGACTAAGTGTATTGATCACGAGCGTTGTTAACAGCCGCTGGGTCTTGATCAATGGCGAAGACCTCCGGTGTGGTGGAGGTGTCTACGCTTCACCGCACGGAGGTCTTCGTGTCCCACCGTAATGCCCGGCTGACCGTCTTCGGCAGGCGACTGCTGGTCGATCGTGTCTACGCCGGCCGCCCCGTCGCCCATGCCGCAGCCGAGATGGGCGTCTCCCGCGTCACGGCCCACAAATGGGTCCGCCGCTGGCGAACTGAAGGCGAAGCAGGCCTGCACGACCGCTCCAGCCGGCCCCGGACAACACCGCACCGCACTGCGGCCCGAACCGAGTCACAGGTGTGCCGCCTGCGGCAGGACCGCAAACTCGGCCCGGCCCGCATCGGTCCGATCCTGGGCCTGCCCACCACAACCGTCCACCGGATCCTGACCCGGCACGGTCTGAACCGGCTGGCGTTCATCGACCGGCCCACCGGCCAGATCATCCGCCGCTACGAACGCCAACGCCCAGGAGAACTGGTCCACGTCGATGTCAAGAAACTCGGCCGGATCCCCGACGGCGGCGGCCACAAAGTCCACGGCCGCGACGCAGGCCGGCCCATCCGCGGCATGGGCTTCGACTACCTGCACTCCGCCGTCGACGACCACTCCCGCCTGGCCTACACCGAGATCCACACGGACGAGAAGGTCGCCACCTGCGCAGCCTTCCTCGCCCGGGCCGCCGCGTTCTTCCGCCGCCACGGCATCAACCGCATCGAACGTGTCCTGACCGATAACGCCTGGTCCTACCGAAACCAGCAACACCGAGCGCACCGAAGCCCTGACAGACTTCCTCCACACCTACAACCACCACAGCTGCCACACCGCACTCAAAGGGCAACCGCCTATCAGCCGTGTGAACAACGCTACGGGTCAATACACCTAGGGCGTAGGCACGCACAGGGGAGCGCCCCGAGCAATTGTCAAAAGCCGTGGATCAGTAGCTGTTCACATGGTCTCGTGGTTCAGGTGAATGAGCCCTTCGACGGAGCCCAGGCGGGCCTGCATGGCGGGGTCCGCAACCGGCGTGGTGGTGAGCAACAGCGTCTGGGCCCACGGGTGTTCCGGAGCGTAGAGGTTGTCTTCACCGCCGTCGCCGGGGATCGGGTTGGGCTGGATCTCGACCCGTCCGTTGGGGCTGCTGGCGAGGTGGTAGACACCCCGGTAGTCGCTCTCGTGCTCGGTGAAGACCAGCCCGAGACAGTCACTGACGAGCCAGACCAGGTCGTCGGCGGTGTGGGTGCTGGTGCCGTAGGTGTGATGGTCGGTCATGGTGCATCAGACCCTATGCCGCGACGGTGACGGGACGCTCGACCAGTTGGCCGCGTTCGAAGCCAGCCCCGGCTCGGACGAAGGTGACGAGGTGGGGTGCGTTCACGGCCCGCCACCGCTGATGGTCGGACTCGACGAGCTTGAAGGCCATGGCCAGGGTGGCGGTGCGGAAGCGGCACCCGAGTGACCTTGGTGCGCAGGCGGACGGTGGCGCCTGGCTCTCCCTGTGACGCTTGCGGCACCGCGCCCAGCTCGTCTGACTGCTCCACTCCGGCGACGCCCAGTAGCCCGCCGCACGCAGAAGCCCCGCAGGAGCATGAGCACCATTCCGGCGGGGCAGCTCGTCGCACGCGCTCTCACACGCGTCTCACAGACTGTGTGGACGCCCCCAGGCTCAGGGGCTCCGACATGGTCTTGAGGGCCACTCCCGGCTTCGGCTGGACGCCCCAGGACACGGGTTACGACCTGTGCCATGTGGTACCCAGCGCGGCGCCGAGGACGAGTACGGGGGCGTCGTCGGGACCATCAATCCGGTGCTGCAGGGTCTTCTCACTCACCCGGCCACGCTACCGGCTCTTTGACGCGGTCCTGACGCCCGGGTCAGGAAGAGCCGCCGGGTGTGCCCGCCGGGCGCGCCCGCCGGGCGCGCCCGAGGCGGGGTTTGCACAGGTCAGGGCCTCCCTGTGGAGATGGTGTGGACGACCGGGTGACCCGGCTCGTCGTAGCTCACCCATGAGTCGCCGGTACGGACGCGGGTGCCTTGCGCGTGACCAGGACCGGGGCGTCTACCGGCCCATCAAAGCAGCCTTGCAGGGTGTGTCGATATCTCACTCACCCCCTTCACGCTCTCAGATCTCACCAAGCTCACCTGGCCATGCGGTGGAGCCCGGAACAGATCCGTCACGCTCTTCGCAGACGGTTCCCCGACCGGCCGGAGATGCACGTGGTCCACGAGACGATCTATCAGGCCCTCTACGTCCAAGGCCGCGGGGAACTACGCCGTGTGCTGGCCAGAGCCCTGCGCACCGGGCGAACCCGGCGCAAGCCGCACCGATACGCCGCCTCCCGACAGCCGCGTTTCTCCCGTCCCATCGTCATGATCAGCGAACGGCCCGCCGAAGCGGACGACCGCGCCGTCCCCGGCCATTGGGAAGGCGACCTGATCATCGGTAAGGACGGCGCCTGCGCCATCGGCACCCTGGTCGAGCGGGCCACCCGCTACGTCCTGCTCGTCCACCTGCCGGGCGGCCGCGGCGCCGAAGACGTCAGCACGGCCCTGCAGACCACCGTTCAGACGCTGCCGCGGCACCTGGTCTCGGGTCGGTCAGCGATGCCAGCTCCACCGGGGCCGCAACGCGTTCGTCAAGGCTGAGGCTCAGCTCCGAGAGGACCGAGACCACGCCCACCACCCGGCATCGGCCGGCGTCAGCGGTCACCGCAGCCACTGTTCATGGACCCGTCGGCGGTCCTCTCGGATCCGTTGCTGGTCGTCGCGGGGGCGGAACAAGGAGCCGGGCCCCAGGTCACCGTCCATGAGCCGCCCGACCATGAGTCCGACGCCGCCCAGCGCCGCCACGAGCAGGAAAGCTCCGAAGCCGCCGAAAAACCCGGCGAAGCCCAAAGCCATTCCCGCAATCAAGCCGGCCATAGCCCTACTCATCATGTACTCCTTCGCCGCGATGTCGACTTCCACTACGTCCAGGCTCGTCATCCGCTCCACTGCGGAGATCACGTTCTCCCGCACGACTCGCGACCTCGGCGATCGCGACGCCGTAGTCGACGACGAGCTCCAGGTCGATGGCGGTCTGCACCTCGCCGACCTCTACCTTGACCCCACGTGTGGCGGATCTGCCGCTGCCGGCTCCGGGCACCCGTTCCCGGACGCCCCCCATGGAGCGGGAAAGTCCGCCGCCCAGCGCATGCACACCGATCACCTCGCGGGCCGCAATCCCGGCGATCTTCAGACCACGACGTCCTCGATGGTGGTCCGGCCGCGGGAGCCCGGGGCAGCACGCCTCCCTCCCGCGGCTCTCGTTGTGCCTCCGCCTGCGGACTCCCTGTCGGAGGCCGCGGGCCGATTCCGTCCTCCAGATTCACCCATAATCGAAAATTCCCCCTCAAGAGGGCATACTCGATTTATCTCGCTTTTCGATTCATTTTAGATGCCCTTTGTTTTGTTCGCCTCCGCGATGCGGCCGACCTGGGACGGGGCTGCCGGACGAGGGCGCAAGCGGCGGTACCGGGCAGCCTGGGCGCAGCGTGTCTGAGGAAGTGCGGCGGTAGATGAGGCCGGCGCCGGTGGCGGCTGACGCAGGATGCCGGCTGCACTGGCAGCAGCTCGCTCTCGGCCGACTGCTGCCGGCTTGGCGGACCCGAGGACGGGGCCTGGAACACGAACACCCGGCGTGCCAGGTGCTGAGCCGCGCGGCCTCCGGTATCCGGGGCCGCCTGGCACGGCGTGCATCCGTCTGGCCGGTCGGTCTTTTCAACGGTGGCGGCGCTGCAGCACAAGCCGGCCCACCAGCGCTCCGCCGAACACCACCACGCCCACACCGACCAGCCAAGACTGGATGACCAGGACGGTTCCGATGGCGCCGTAGATGACAGCACTGGATGCAATCAACGGCGAGAAGACGAGCCGGGAGAAGACCCGGAGACCGATCAGCCCGGTCACCGTAGCCACCGCACCGGGCAGCAGGGCGCCCCAGCCGACCCGTCCACCGAGCAGCATCCGCTGCGACCACCAGAAGAACAGGACAGCGCTCAGCAGTGCGGCCAACGTGAGAGTCAAAGACTGTCGCCACAGCGTGGTGGTGGCGGACATGAAGAGGTACCCGACGAGTACGACGAGCCACAGCACATGCCGCCACCGGGCATACCAGCGCGCCGGCGAGAGCTCCCAGACCCTCTCGTAACCGGTCTGCACCGCCGACCCCAACGACAGACCGAAGACCGCGAGGGTGGCAACGCCGAAAGCGGTAGTCGTCCGTGCTGCCTGGCCGGGCCGGGTGAACAGCTGCCCGATCTGCTCCCGGGACGTCGTCGACACGCCGATCCCGTCCCCCAGCCACTGCGCGAACCCCCGCCCGTGTGTCGGATCAGCCGCGGAGACCACGATCAGCAGTGGCACCAGCGTGAGGAACCCGAGCGCCGCAAAACCCAGTGACCGCGACCCCAGCTCCAGCTCACGGCCCCGTCTCCATCCGCGCCCGACCGGCGAATGCCGGATCACCCGGCGCAGCCGTCCGAACAAAGAGGGACGGCTCTCGGCATCGGAAGGCTTCATCGGCATGCCTGTCGACTACACGGTCGACGACGTCGCCGCAGTCTCACGGACTGTCAGGGGTCACGCTGCGCGCCCCGGGGGAGAAGACCGCCGCCGCTGCCGTGAGGCGCAGCGTCTCCGGCGTGTCGATCTGGTCGCGCGCCCGGCCCAGCAGATGGTGCAGCTGGGATTCACCCAGGCGGGGCTCCTCCGCAGCCACGACGAGCAGCGTGCGCCGGATCAGGGTCTTCCTCTCGCCCCCCAGCCGCAGGGTCTCAAGCTCGATCAAGGTGCTCAGCCCGGAGCGCCGGTACAGGACGCCGTTGGGCTTCACAGACGCCCAGCCTCTCGGCCGCCCAGCCACTTCCCGAGCTTGTCGCGATGCATCCTGGGCCCCTCTTCGCCTGACCTCTGCGATCTCGTCGACGGTGCGACCGCGTACACAAGCAGACTGGGTACATCAGCATCGGATCCCCGCACCACGACAGCAAACCGCGAGAGAGCGCGGCCGACGCGGCGAAATGCCGGGAACGGACCCGAACGGCTCAGGGCCCGGGCACTGGAGTGCCGCATCGGAATTCTCTCATCAGATAGCCCGTGAGCGGTTGAGTTGGCCCGGCTGTGCATCAGAGGTGGTCCGCTGGGTAGCGGAGGCTGACTTGAAGATCAATGCGGGAGCCTCACTCGCTGAGTGTGGCAGCGCGCCCATCACTGTGCGGTACCTGTCTGCATCGCCCAGTGATGAGCTACTCCGAGGAGGCCGATCAGCTCTGGAGGACGGCGCCTCTAGCCGCTCCCGCATCCGTTGTGGGGACTGTCCCCGACAGGACGGGCTCGTCGTTTCCTACGGCGTGGTGAGGTTCAGCGTGTACGTGGGCTTACCGTCGACCCAGGTGTCGACGTCACCGCTCGACGACTGGCCTTTGACTTGCAGGTGCACAGTGAAGCGGTAGGTGCCAGGTCCCGCGTAGCGCAGCTCCTTTACATCCAACGGGACGCCGTCCTTGGACGCGCTGAGTAGATACGACGACATCACGCTGCACTCGGGGAGCTCACTCCACGGAGAGAACGGGTTTGAGATGAAGCACCTCGCCGATGCCAGCCCCCACTGCAACTTCTCACCGTCAGAGAACGCGCACAACTCAACCTTTGAGCTCATCTGCTTCATACCGTCATACGTGCGGAAGTCCTCGATGGAACAGACTTTCGCCGCCCCCGGCACCGGCGCCGCGCTGGCCGTAGTGGCCGACGTCGATAGCGCACCGGCGACCAGCAACGAAGCGCCCAAGAGCATGGGAAGAGACGACTTTCGGACCGACATGAGGGATCCTCTCGCGGAGTCGACGAACACAAACGATGGGCCTGGACGCGCGCCACGACCGCCGGAAAGTCCACCCCCGGCGCGACAGCCTGCCCAAGCAGCCCACCCTGTGAAGGGCCGCCGGCGACCGCGCGGCGGACGGGCAACGGGCGCCCGCAGGAACAACCTGTCCGCAGCCGCGTCCGCCCTCACTCGAACACCACCCGATGGCCGGAAACCCACCAAGGCAGCGAAAAGATCGCCTCATCGCTTCCGTCCAGCACAAAAGCCAGGGGGCCGGCGCAGCAGCCACCAGGCGTCACCCCCGTCCCGCGTTCCACCTGTCTGACGCCTTTTCCCTCTCAGCCAGCCCACCGGAGGCAGCGGACCCCGGGGCACCTGCCCCAGAGCCACGGCTCATTCCCCATCACTCACCCGAGTGTTTACCCCCCGATCTCAGCCACGACGTAGCCAACACCGCGCGAAGGCGGCGTCCCTGGCCGTGTCGGCCCCCAGCCGGGCCAGGCACTGGGGCCGCTAACCCCACCATCGAGAGCACCCGAGCCTCCACAGGCGAGCGCTGACACCGTCCTGAGCCCGAGGATCGGAAACAGCTTCTCAGCGCGGCCCGGCAGCACCTGCCCCGAGTCCGCGCAGCAGCTACGGCCGACGCTACTGGGACCACGCCCCCTCACCGGCGTCCGGCGACCCACTGAGCGCCAGCTTCTCCTCGACAACTGCCAGCCGTAGGGGGAGTTGGGCGTGCTTGGCCGCCTTGGGGCGCCGAGCCCGCCGGTATGCCTCGTGGTCCGCGACGGTGGCCTGGTAGTGCTCATGACCGCCCTTGCGAGCCATCCCGCGCGAGATACTCGACGGCGGCCTGCCCAGGCGCCCGACGATACGTCGAGCGGACTCACCCGCTGCGATGCCACGTGAACTCTCCTCCCGGTCGGGGACCGTCAGATGCCGCGCCGAGTGTTTGGACGGTGGTTGGCGAACCCCTCCGATCTGGGCGAGGAAGCTGCGAACGCGGCGCATCGGAGCGCCAAGGCCACATAGCTGTGACCATCGAGACGGCTGGCCATGCGCGATCTGAACGTGGCGCGGCGGTGCCGTCTGGGGTCGTTTCGGGTTTCGTGTGGAGGATGTCGCGGACTTCGCCGCCACGGCCGAAGCGTTCCAGAAGGCGCAGCAGAGGCTCGTCAACGAGGTGTTTGCGGCGGGCAGGCCAAAACGGCTGACGAGGCGGCCGATCCGACTCAGCCGACGGGCTGAGCGCCTCAGACCCGTATGCCTTGAAGGTGGACTCCTTGCGGCCGTGCAGCAGGCAGAGAGCGAACCGGGCCACATGAGCGGACGCCGGCCGCGCTCTCACACATGCCCCTATCGTCCCGATCTGGGACAATCTCAACACCCACCGGGCCGCCGGGATGCGTGGCTGAGCGACCGAACAGGACTGGCTCACCATCGCGTGCAACTGCCCCCGTATGCATCGGACTTGAACCGGTGGAGGGCGTCTGGTCGCTGTTATGGCGTGGCCCGCCGGCCAACACCGCCTTCACCGACGACGACCACCTTGAACGCACCCTCCGCCGGGGCCTGCGTCATATTCAGCTCCGCCCCGATCTCATCGACGGCCACCTCGCCGGCACCGGACTCACACTCACCCATCGACCGACAACAATCCGAAGAGCTCAGCAGGGGTGATCCCGCAGGCCATCCCGGCTGGCACCGCCACATGCCCCCCCCTTGGCCGCTCACGCCTACCTGACCGCCCTGTGCGCCCGCCATGACGACCCGAAGGGCGCACCTTCCGCGGGTTGCCGACTCCGAGCGCTCCACCGTTCGGGTGAGGTGACGTCAATATGGTTGTCAACGACGTAGTGCAAATGGATTACTTTACGCATCCGAACAGGTGGGCCACCCATCCCTCCACAGGAGAGTGGCAGCTGGCCCACCGTCGGCCCCAGGGACGGCGTTCCAGGCCGCTGTGCCGGGCCGGGGTTCGGCTGCCGTCCTGACCGTTTTCCTGCGTGCCCGCAGAGGCAGCGGTTTCGGGCCGGCGTGTTCCCTCACCACTGTTTCGATCGGCCTGAGCGGGAGGGCCGTCCGCGTTCTCGGCGACAGAGCGCTGGCCCCTTACCAGGCCCATAGGCCGATGTGGCCACGTCGGCCGCTCGGGCTCCCAGGCGGCTGTGAGCCGCCGGCTCCAGGCCCCGCAGGAAAATCCACGGCAGCGCCCAGTGATCACTGACGGCACGGGCCGCCGAGGACGGACCGTTCCTGCGCACATCCAGTCCGTCTGAGCAGGAGGCACATCATGGCTTTCATCCAGCAGAGCACATCGGGCCCGGTGACAGGCTCCGCCGAGAAATTCGCCCCCATCACGGTCACCGGCGGGCAAACCGCCCCACTGCTGCCCGGTGAAACCGCAGACGTCACCCTCACCTTCACCAACCCGAACAGCAATGTAAGGGCCCAACTGACCTCCATTGCCGCCGGCGATGTCGTGATCGACACCGTTGCGAACGCCGACGACATGACGTACTGCCACGATCAGATCGAACTGTCCACAGCCGGCGTGGGCCCCCTGCCCACACTTGACCTCAGCCAGGCCAACCTGCCATTCGTGCTGGCTGACGCTGTGAAGCTGAAGGAAGACGCCGACATCCGCTGTCAGGGGATGACGTTTCACACCACGTGGACGGTCCAGGCCCAGGCCGTCCGCTGAGCGCGGTCCTCATCACCTACGCCATCGAATGAGCCGCGCGATGGACTGCGTCCCGGCGTAAACCGAAGGCGTAGCACACGGCGTCCCTCCCAGTAATCAGCTACAGGCCTGTTGGTCGTCCTCACGAGATACGTGCCTGAGCCCGGTTCAACCGCCGCCGACAGGGGTGCGGAAGGCCCCCCAGACGCCACCGGCAAGGACCAGCCGTGGGCCGCAGCACGCCGCTGGTGACCGCCGTCGCGCTGCGCGGGCGGCTGCGTCCACGGCACCAGATCGCGGCCGCCCTCACGTCGCCGTCAGCCTCAGCGCCAGGCCCAGGCATGCTCCCCTCCCCCACAGGCCGCCAGGCGGCCGCTTCCATCTCCGTCCCCGACACCATGCTCGGCCGGTACGCCTTCCAGCTCCCGGACCTGCCCGGCGGCCTGCGGCCCCTGCGCGCCCGGGAGACTACGAACGAGGGGCGGCACCGGTTACCACAGCGGAAGGGGAGGAGCTGCTGGCCCGGCCATATGCGGAGCGCCGTGCGCGGCTGAAGGAGCTGGTCGCAGGGCACCGGCTGGCGGAGTCGTGGGCGCGCTCCCCCCAGCACGGCCGACCGGAGGTGGTCACCCGGTAGTTGGGCGCAAGCGGACCCGCCTGCTGCGTCTGCTGGACGTTCTCGGTCCACTTCACCTCGTTGCCCTCCTTGAACACCCGCAAGTGGACACTCCATTCGGCCTCGGTGCCACGTTTATGGAAACCATCCACTCGCCGGCTGGGCTCCATACGGGACGGGCTCTGCGGGCACCCATATGACGCGGAAACTTGTGTCTGACCGGCCACCTGGCGGCTCCACGCGGGGCCTTGGGGCTGTGAGAACCGCTCGCCTGTTCCGGGGCCAGTGCAGGAGGGAAACACCGGCCCCGGTCCTCACCGGCGATCCGTCCACGTACCACCGGCACTCGGGGGTGTTTCGCCCCGTCTCCGTTTTGCCGACGGGTGTGGTGGCTAATGGCTCACCGGTAAGTTTGAGTCGGGCTGTCCCCCGTCCTTCCACGACGGGGGTGACGCCGAAGACATAGGCCCTCAGGGGCGTGCACTTCCATAACGAACAGCGCATAGGGGCTCGCCGGCCGATGGTGTCCAGATGGAGGAGGAGATCAGGGTGTAGGCGAGGCTGGTGAAGCCCAGAAGGTGCTCGGTTTCCCGTCCGCAGGATGGTGGAGGGCATCGGAGAAGGCACGAGCCGTCGTTGCTGTACTTGCCCGGTAGCTCAGATTCCGGGTTCCGACAGCGCTGGACTGCCAAGACGCCGTGACGCCGTGACGCCGTGACGCCGAAGAACTCTTCAATTCGCTCACCATGGCGGCCGTAGCCGCCATTGACGTTGCGGTCGGCCAGCTGGGGACAGGCGCTCAGCTGTGAGGATGCCTGCCCCGCGCCACCGCGGCGGTACGTCGAGCACCGGCTGCAGGATTTCCTGCCTACCCTCACCAGCATTCTGCTGCGGCGCCTCACCCGAGCCGAACCAGCTGCCCCGCTCCCCGGTTCCTGGCTCAGACGTAGATGTAGGCGCTGGTGAGCGTGCTCGTACCGGAGTCGGTAGTGACGGTGATGTCCACCGTTCCGGCGGCTGGGCTCGGGGGCACGACGACGGTCAGGACGGTGTCGGACTGGACGCTGTACTGAACAGGCGCATCGTTGAACGTGACCAGGCTGGTCGTCGACAGGTTCAGGCCGTAGAGGTTGATGACGTTCCCGCCGGGGACCGGGCCGGTGTTCGGGCTCACGGCGCTGAGGAGGGGCGGATCGATGTACGCGTAGGTGATGGGTTGAGGGGTGATACCGCCAGCCGTGGTGACGGTGACGGGAACCAGGCCGGGTGTGGCGGCAGGTGGGACGGTGACGGTGATCAACTGGTCACTGACCACGGTGGGCACGGCGGGCACCGAGCCGAACCGCACCTGCGTGGCGGTGCTCAACCTGTTCCCCTTGATGCTGATGATGTTCCTGCCGGCGGTCCTGCCGGTTCCCGGGACCAGACTGTCCAGCTCGCTGCCCGGAGCGTAGACGTACGGTTTGGGATTGCTGGTGCCTCCCGGAGTGGTGACGGTCAGCTGGGCGACACCGACGCCGGGTGGGGGGACCACGAGAATCTGGTTGGGCGTGTTGGCCATGATGGTGCCGGGCACCTGGCCGAATTTCACCGCGGTGGCACCGGCCAGGTTGGTGCCGGTGACGGTCACGATGTTGCCGCCGGCCTCCGGCCCCGCCGGGGGACTGATCATGTTGATGAGCGCGAGGATGGTGACGGTGTTCGCGCCGTTGTTGGACACGTACGCGGTCAGCCCACTGGCGGCGACCCCGACGCCGGTCGGCTGATGGCCGACAGCGACGGTGCTGCTCACGGTGTTGGTGGCGGTGTCGATATAGCTGACCGTGTCGGAGCCGTTGTTCGCCACGTAGACGTGCCTGTTGTCCGGGGTGACCGTCACGCCCCACGGCGTGGTGCCCACGGGGATCGTGGCGATGATTGTCCGGCTGACGGTGTCAATGACGCTGATGGTGTTCGCGGTGCTGTTGGCCACGTACAGGTACCGGCTGTCGTTGGTGATCGCTGCGCCATAGGGAGCCGACAGGCCAGTGATGGTCGCCACGACCGTGTTGGTGGCCGTGCTGATCACGCTGAGCGAGTTACCGCCCTGGTTGGTCACATACACCTCCAGGTCGTTGGGGGCGGCTACCACCCATGTGGGCTTGATCCCGACCGGGATGGTCGCGACGACGGCGCGGGTGACGGTGCTGATGACACTGAGGGTGTTCGAGTTCTGGTTGGCGACGTAGGCGAACAGGCCGTCGGGGCTCACCTGGATACCGAAGGGGCTTTTCCCCACCCCGATCGTGTTGGTGACCGCAAAGAGATTGCGCTGCACCACACTGACAGTGTTCCCACCACTGTTGGCCACGTAGAGGTAGACATTGTCCGGGGTGAGCGCGACCCCTGCGGGGGCGATCAACGGGGCCGCAGGGGTGGAGATCGTGAGCGTTCCGGTATCGAGAATGCTGACGGTCCCCGAGGCGTTACTGGCCGCGTAAGCGAGCGGCGGCCCCAGAGGGCTGGTCGCCACTCCCAGCGGCTTGGTCCCCGCCGGGAGTGTCGCGATGACTTGCGGGGACGGGGCGGCAAGAGTTGCCGAGGCGTCGTGAATCGACGGTCTTGGGGGCGTGGTTGTTTCCTGTGCCTTCATCGTGCACCCATTTCCTGAGCAGGATGTAGCAGGCGATTGCTCGTCTGCCGAGTCCGGATACTCGACGCCTAGCGGAAAGACGTTGCGCGGGGCGGCCTTTGAAGGCGAGCCCATATACGTCGAGTTCCCCGGCCCGAAGCAGTAAACCGAAGAAGTGGGCACACGGGCAGGCGGATTGGAGGCACTTCACACCGTATGAATAACGCCCTGTACTCCCTTTCGCGCCCCTTTAACTCGATATCACCACCGCCGCAGGAACCGCTCCCCATCTGCGCATCAAACCCGAGCAGAGCATCCATCCTTGTGTACCCGAGGCTAATGCCGCCCCGGGGCGGCTGCTGCGGCCCGCCCGCCAACTTCGGCCTCGAACACGACAACTACGACGTGTCGATGGCCTGCGCCGAGGACCAGCTCCTGTCCGCGGCATGAGAATCCCGTGGAGGCTGAAGATCCTCGCCGACGACTTCTCCTGCCGTACCCTAAATGTGCGACTGACGGACGCCTATGACAGTGGGTCTTGGGGCTTTCTGGCGTAGGCGTTCGTAGGGAGTCTGGCCGGTGAGGGCTCCGTGGGGGCAATGGTAGTTGTAGTAGTTCTCCCGCTCCTGCAGCTTGATGTTGAAGAGGTTGACGTCGTCGATGGCCTGAGGCTGGCCGAATTCCTGACCGTTGTCGGTCTGGACCTGCTCGACGGCGAAGGGGAGCTTGGCCAGCACGTAGTCGATGAACTGGACTGCGGTCCTCTGGTCGTTGCGGGGGTAGGCGCGCAGGATGCGCAGCCTGGCCGCAGCATCTGGCGGAGGTATTGGCCAGGCGCTTGGGGAGCGAAGCGGAACCGGGATAGTCACATGCCGGAAGAGCCGGGAAGAGCGGCGAGATCCCCGGCTCCTTATACGGTAATCATATTCACCACATATGATTCATCGAGTGTGAACTCACTCCTTCCCCTCGTATGGACAGGTTCAGTTCAATCGGTTGAGGCCGCTTCGCAATCGATCGCATTCCGCCTCCATCTGACGGCCTGTTGCCTCGCGGTACCGATGCGGCTGGCTTCTTTGCGCAGGTCAGCTGACCTGCGCGCGAACTGATCGCCTACGAAGGAAAGAAGGCTGTGGCATGTCTGCCCACATCACCGCTCTCCACCCGAGCACGGGCCCAGCCGCAGGCGGCAATACCGTCGCCATCAGCGGCTGCGGGCTCGCCGCTACCAGCGATGTCACCTTCGGCGCCGCTTCGGCCCCAAGCTTCACCGTCACCTCCGACACCACGATCACGGCGGTTGCGCCGCCCGGAAGTGGAAGCGTTCGGGTCAGCGTTGTCACTGCCGGACGCCCCAGCAACAGCCTCACGTACTCCTACGCCGGATCAGCGGAATCACCGGTCCTCAAGGCGATTGCGCCGCAGGCGGGGGATCCGGCCGGTGGCAGCAACATCATCGCTGTGGGCTCCGGTTTCACCGGCGCGACGGCGGTTGACTTCGGTGGTACCGCGGCGGCCGACTTCACGGTTGCCTCCGACACCATCATCGGGATCACCACTCCGCCCGGGACCGGGACGGTGCCGGTAAGGGTCACCACGCCCGGTGGTACCAGCAATGGTGAGTCGTTCACCTACAGCGCCTCACTGCCACCCAAGCTCGTGGCAGTGACGCCGAGGAGTGGCCGTCCTGGCCGCACCGTCGTCATCTTCGGCTGCAAGGTCAACCGCGCGAGGAGCGTCGCCTTCGGTGGCCACCCGGCGGAAAGCTTCACCGTCCTGTCCGACAACGTCATCCTCGCTGTCGTCCCGTCCGGAACCGGAACGGTGCCCGTCACCGTCACCACCCCGGCCGGCACCAGCAACCCCGTGCGCTTCACCTATGTCTCGGCACCGGTCCTCAAGGCGATTGCGCCGCAGGCGGGCGATCCGGCCGGTGGCAGCGACATCATCGCTGTGGGCTCCGGTTTCACCGGCGCGACGGCGGTTGACTTCGGTGGTACCGCGGCGGCCGACTTCACGGTTGCCTCCGACACCATCATCGGGATCACCACTCCGCCCGGGACCGGGACGGTGCCGGTAAGGGTCACCACGCCCGGTGGTACCAGCAATGGTGAGTCGTTCACCTACAGCGCCTCACTGCCACCCAAGCTCGTGGCAGTGACGCCGCAGAGCGCCCGCACCGGCGACACCATCGTCATCTTCGGCTGCAAGGTCAACCGCGCGAGGAGCGTCGCCTTCGGTGACCACCCGGCGGAAAGCTTCACCGTCCTGTCCGACAACGTCATCCTCGCTGTCGTCCCGTCCGGAACCGGAACGGTGCCCGTCACCGTCACCACCCCCGCCGGCACCAGCAACCCCGTGCGCTTCACCTACACCTGATGGCGAATTCCCAATGAGCCGTTTCCGACCTGAAGTTGCCACTTCGTTGGCGCGGGCTGGGGGCGGGGTGCTCGGGCCGGTCGACGCGTGATCGTCAAGGGGCGATCGTCTGCCATGTGGCCGGTTCCGGGTACAACGCGGCGGTGCCGCACGACGATCACACTCCGCCCCGGCACTACTACGGAACTCGATGGACATCGCCTCGTCGTTCACGTCCACCGACTGCACGGCCGCTGCGCATCGTCCGCATCAACGAAGAGCCAAGCCCTACGAGATCCCGTTGGCCTTCGGCACACTTCGGCGAGGAACCCGACAACCTTGCCGGCGACACCCCGCTTGACTCGGCCATTGATGAAGAGCCGTGTCCGGAAGCCGCTCCCGTTGCAGCCGCCCTGCAGTACAGGGAGTGGGGCAGGTGCTCCGGCGTCGTACCGTGGAACCGGCCTGGTGCCCACCCCACGAGGTGTGTCGACCATTGAATGCCTGCCGCCCAGTCACACTCTAGGCGGCAGTGCAAACGTCGCGATTTGGGGTCTCTTGGGTGTGGAGGCTTGGCTCGATCAGCTGGCGCGATGGGTGATTTGGTGCCGGCTGATCGGCACGTCTTCCTCTCTCGCAGAACCCCGCAGCGTGGCAAGGCATCGCTGACAACCGGTCCACCGTCCCGCTCGAGAGTGGTGTACGGCAGGTGGCCGTCGTCATTGGCCCCGTCCAACGCGCTGCAGGTCCGGAGGTGCGAAGCCCGACGTCCTTCCTTCCCGCGAGGTGAGCTGGATCATCGGGCCGAGTCCGGGCACCTGGTCCGCGACCGACTCGAGGCCGGGGTCGCGTCCCAGGTCCTGCGGAGCGCACCCTCGCTTTGCGAAAGGTGCCACGCAACGTCGACAGGACGCGGTGTGGGCGGAGTTGGCCGGCGGTGTCGACGAGGTAGCCGTGACGCGGCCGATACGACTGCGAGCGGCCGGGATATGGACTTTAGGTTCGTTACCCGGCCCTCTGCGACGAGTGGCTGATCGATACCGGTAGTCGTCGGCACCGGATGTTCAGTCGCCGGGCAGGCCGACTCGGCCAGGAAGGCACGTCGACCGACGACGTGTTCGCACTCGCCTGGTGCCGACCCTCGTTGTCATTCGGCAAGGTCTGTCCGCCAGCGACAAACTCGGGTCTTCCGTCATGGGCTGCTGGGCGTATCGCTCTCGGCAGACGGGGAAGGGCGGCCGGGCCACGTATCACCGCCGACGTTGCGTCTCTCGACCGGTGCGAGCTCTGCCATCTGGGTGATGGTCCGTCAAGGGCATTGCAGGTGTGCTCACTCGGGTGGATTACTGATGTCCATCCAATCCGGTGGGCCGCCCATCCTCTCGGGGGAGGGCAGCTTGGCCTACCTTTGCTGATCCCACTTGAGAGCGTAGGCGGCGGTACAGACCCGGTGCCGCGGCGGGTGTCCTCCCGCGCAGAGGAAGTGAATGCATCATCCGGTGCCGTTCATCGACATCGGCTGGTGCGGCGGCTCACGTCACCTCTCCCTGGGGACGCCATGCGAACTGTCCGTACTTTACGCTCCATCCTCGGTGTCTGCGCCCTGACCGTGGCCCTGACCGCGGGGCTGGCCGCAGTCCCGAACACGGCACACGCTCAGACGCCTGTGCTGTGCAGTGAAACCTCGCTGGTGAACGCGATCACCGCGGCCAACGCGGCCGGCGGCGACACCCTGGCGCTCGTTCCGTTCTGCACCTACCAACTCACCAGCGCACACGGCAGCACCCCCACCGGTCCGGTGGGACTACCGCCCATCACCACCCCGATCACCCTGCTGGGGATGGGCGTCACCATCACCCGCGACCCGAGCGCGCCGGCCTTCCGGGTCCTGCAGGTCCAAGGTGCCGCGAACGTGCCAGGCACCAAAGGCCAGTTGAGCCTGGTCGGGGTCACCGTCCGAGGCGGCAGTGCCGTGCCCCCCTTCCCCGGGGGCGGCATCTCGAACCTGGGTGGCACGGTCTCCCTGCTCACCAGTTCCGTGACCGGCAACACCGCTGTCGCCGGAGGCGGGATCTACAACGACAACGGCGCCGTATCGCTGACAGCCAGCTCCGTCACCGGTAACACCGCCACCTCCGGCGGGGGCGGCGGCATCTACGTCAACTCCGGGGGCGTGAACTTGCTGGCCACCACGGTGAGCGGCAACACCCCGGACAACTGTGCTCCGTCAGGCAGCGTCATCGGCTGCACCTGACGGCCCGGCCGGCCTGTCGGCCGAATGCTCCACCGGACAACCCACATCACCGCGACGGCGAACACAGCCGTCCGGTCACGGTTCGTCATTCCCACTCGCACACCGCAACAAAGGAGCAACACCATGCCTATCTCCCCCAACCAGGGATCGACCGGAGGCGGAACCGTCGTCACCATCACGGGGACCAACCTCGGCGGCGCCACCTCGGTGCACTTCGGCACCAAGACAGCCACCATCACGGCCAACACCCCCACATCGGTCACCGTCATCAGCCCGTCCGGCACCGGCACGGTTCCGGTGACCGTGACCACCCCCGGCGGCACCAGCAACCCGCTGTCGTTCTTCTACGTCGGCGCACCGTTCAAGTCCAGCATCTCCCCGGTATCCGGCATCACCGGCGGCGGGAATACCGTCACCATCAACGGCACCGGCCTGACCACCGCCACCGCGGTGCACTTCGGTGCCGCCACGGCGACCCCGACCGTGGTCAACGACGGCCAGCTGACCGTCACCGTACCGGCGGGCGCGGCGGCCGGGCCGGTGAGCGTCAGTGTCACCACCGCGGGCGGCACCAACAACGGTCTGACCTACACCTACGTCGACGGCCCCACCCTGGGCACGCTCAGCCCCGCCTCCGGCCCGGCGTCCGGCGGAACTGCGGTGACCATCCCCGGCACGAACTTCACCACCACCCAGTCGGTCACCTTCGGATCCACGCCCGCACCGTTCTCCGTCATCGACGACAGCACCCTTTCCGTCGTGACCCCGCCCGGGGCTGTGGGTGCCACCGACGTCACCGTGACCACCAGCGGTGGTAGCGCCACCGCCACTGGTGGCTACACCTACCTGGCCGGGCCCGGCATCTGACCCACCATCTGAGCCGCTGACGGCCTGGTCCTGGCCACCAGGCGTGCGGACATCAGGCCCGGACAGGGTGCGCCCTTCCCCTGCCCGGGCCCACCTCACTTTTCTGACGAGCCTCGGCCCGGCGCATCTCTTCTGCGGCCGGTCGGGGCTCACGCTCTCGAAGGATCACGGCCGTGAATAGCTCAGCACATTCGCCAACCGCTTCCGCCGCGCAGGCCCTTGCCGCAGCCACGCCCGCCGTCATTTCCGTCTCACCCACCTCGGGTTCCACCGCGGGTGGTACCACCGTGACGGTCACCGGCACCGGCTTCACCGGCGCCACAGCAGTCCGATTCGGCGCCACACAGGCGCCCTCGTTCACCGTCGTCTCCGACACACAGATCACCGCCACCACCCCACTCGGGACCGGCACAGTGCAGGTCACCGTCACCACCCCGATCGGCACCAGCAACCAATTCGTCACCTACACCTACGTCACCACGCCCGCGCCGGTCCTCTCATCGGTGACCCCCACATCGGGCCCGACGGCCGGCGGCACAGCAGTCACACTCACCGGCACGGGGTTCACAGGCGCGACCGCGGTACGGTTCGGCACCACGCCGGCATCGTTCGTGGTCAACTCCGCCACACAGATCACGGCGACAGCTCCTGCAGGATCCGGCACGGTGCAGGTCACCGTGACGGGACCCGGAGGAACGAGTAACGGTGTGCCATTCACCTACACGACAGCTCCCGTGCCCACCCTGACCTCGGTGACCCCCACATCGGGCCCGACAGCCGGCGGCACAGCAGTCACACTCACCGGCACGGGGTTCACAGGCGCGACCGCGGTACGGTTCGGCACCACACCGGCGTCGTTTGTGGTCAACTCCGCCACACAGATCACGGCGACAGCTCCTGCAGGATCCGGCACGGTGCAGGTCACCGTGACGGGACCCGGAGGAACGAGTAACGGTGTGCCATTCACCTACACGACAGCTCCCGTGCCCACCCTGACCTCGGTGACCCCCACATCGGGCCCGACAGCCGGCGGCACAGCAGTCACACTCACCGGCACGGGGTTCACAGGCGCGACCGCGGTACAGTTCGGCACCACACCGGCGTCGTTCGTGGTCAACTCCGCCACACAGATCACAGCGACAGCTCCTGCAGGATCCGGCACGGTGCAGGTCACCGTGACGGGACCCGGAGGAACGAGTAACGGTGTGCCATTCACCTACACGACAGCTCCCGTGCCCACCCTGACCTCGGTGACCCCCACATCGGGCCCGACAGCCGGCGGCACAACAGTCACCCTCACCGGCACGGGGCTGGCCACTGCCAGCGCGGTGCGGTTCGGTGCCACGCCCGCAGCCTCCTTCACCGTGGTCTCCGACACCCACATCACTGCCGTCGCCCCTGCCGGGACCGGCACCGTACCGGTCACCGTCACGACCTCGGGCGGCACCAGCAACGGGATCTCCTACACCTACTCCGCGGCTCCCATCCTGAGCGGCGTCAGCCCCACCCAGGGCCCCACCTCGGGCGGGAACACCGTCACCCTCACCGGCGCCAACCTCACCGGAGCCACCGCGGTCACCTTCGGCGCCACCCCGGCAACTTCCTTCACGGTCGTCTCCCCGACCCAGATCACCGCCGTGGTCCCTGCGGCCACCGCAGGTCCGATCGGTGTCACCGTCACCACCCCGGGCGGCACCAGCACCCTCCCGAGCGCCTACTTCTACGTCAGCACCCCGGTCCTCACCGGCGTCGCCCCGCCCTCGGGCCCGCTCTCGGGCGGGAACACCGTTACCCTCACCGGTGTCCACCTCATCGAGGCCACCGCGGTGCGCTTCGGTACCACCGCAGCGTCAGCGTTCACGGTGGTCTCGGACACCCAGATCACGGCTGTGGTTCCTGCGGGAGCCGCGGGTCTGACCGATGTCACCGTCAGTACCGCCGGCGGGACGAGCAACGCGGCCTCCTACACCTACCTGCCGGCACCCGTTGTCACGACTCTGATCCCAAGTCAGGGGCCCGCCTCCGGTGGCATCACCTTCACCCTCACCGGCACCAACCTCGCCCAGGCGACCACGGTGCTCGTTGGCGGCGCGCCTGCCGGGTTCACGGTCGTCTCCGACAGCCACATTGTCGTCGACACCCTGCCCGGAGCCGCCGGGTCGGTCACTGTCACCGTCACCACGCCCGGCGGCACCAGCGCCCCGAAGACCTACACGCGAGTCGGCTCACCAGGGATCTGATGCGCCGCGTCAGCTTATGGTTATGGACTGGCGGGGAGGCATGGGCCTCATTCTGAGGCCATCAGTTAGCCGCTTCGGACCAAGCACTCTGGTGTCAGAGCACCCGGTAAACGGCCCCAGAGCATTCCGTCACAACGGCACGTTCCGCGTGTCCACCTGAGGGGTCGCGTAGCCGCGCGGCCCCTTTGAGCTGTCGCTGGACCATGACGAAACTCCATAATCCGTGCCGAAGTTGTCCCATCGCGGTGGGTCGCAGCGCTTCGCGGCCGCATTGATCGTCCCGTCGCCCAGACTCTTCGATCGATGACTGTCAGCCTTGAACGGGCGATGTGCGCGAAGTGCTGTGGGAGCCACTTGTGTTCGGGGTCATCGATCGAGGCGAGACGCTCGGCCGGCCACCGTTCGAAGAGCACCGGTGCGCGGTCGATGCGCGGGATGTTGCCGGTGTCCATCAGGAGGTAGCGCAGGTAGGCCGCGGCTCGCAGTTCGGGAGGTCCTGGATGGCCTCGAGGGTGAGCGGGACACGTCCGGATACGGGCGCGAAACGGGTGCACGCCCCGGTCCCGCGGCGTGTGGCTCCTTCACCACGGGCGAGTGATTCTGTTGGTGTCGAGAGTTACAGAGCCGTTGATGGCCAGGACCTGGCCGTTGACCGTCACGCCGGCGTTCACGGTGATCGAAATCTGGGCCAGGACCCTTCCTGCAAAGTCGGTGTCAGTGCCCAGAGTGGCTGAACTACCGATCAGCCAGATGACGTTCCTGGCCGTGGCGCCGTTGATGAGGAGCACGTGGCTCGCGGTTGCCGTCGTCAGGGTCGATCCGATTTGGAAGATCCATTCGGCGTTGCGGTCGCCCTGGGCATCCAGCGTGAGCGTGCCGGTAAGCCCGATGGAAGAGGCGGCGTTGTAGACGCCGGGGGGCAGTGTCTGGCCGCCGAGGTCTCCGGTGATGCCGGCGTCCGGGATCTGGCCGACGGCGTCATTGTACGTCGTGATCAGGTCGGCATGAGCTGCGACGGCGGCGGCGTCCGAGTTATGGATACTTCCGTTGACCTGGCCGGGCGGGAATCCGGTGATGGAAACTCCCGGGCTTACCCCGAGATCTCCGGTGACGATCGAGAGACCGGTGTTGGTGACCGACGCTCCGCCCAGGACCGCGAAGCGTCCCAGATACGTGTAGGCGTCCGCAGCGGTGGTGGTGCCACCAAGGGTGGTGACGGTGACGTCCGCCGAGCCGAGCGTTCCGGCCGGTACCACGGCGTCGATCTCGGTGTCGGAGGCGACCCGGAAGGAGAGGGCGGGTGTGCCGTCGAAGGTGACGCCGGTGGTGTAGGAGAAGGCGGTCCCGGTGATGACGACGAGATTGCCGCCGTCCACCGGTCCCGAGTCGAGGGTGACGGCCGTGAGGGAAGGCGGGTTGAGATAGGTATAGGTGACTCCGCTGGCGATTCCGCCCCTGGTGGTCACGGTGACCCCTACCGGCCCCGCGGAGGCCGCCGCTGGGACGGTCACGGTGAGCTGGCCGTCCGAGTCGACGGTGAACACGGCGGCCTGTGTACCGAATCTGACCTCGCTCGTGGTGTAGAGGCCGAGGCCGGTGAAGACCACCGTATTGCCCCCTCCCAGAGGGCCCGCGGGAGGCGGTTCGATGCGGAAGGAGGGCGGCGGCAGGTAGTAGAAGGTGCCGACAACCCCCGTTCCGCCGGCGGTTGTTACGGAGACCGGAACGGCGCCGTGACCGGAGGGGGTGATGGTGTCAGTCGTGGTGTCGCTGACGACCGTGAAGCTCGTAGCCTGGCGGGAGCCGTAGCGCACGGCGGTGGTGCCGGTGAAGTGGCTGCCGGTGAGGGTCACTGCGTCGCCCCCACCGGTGGATCCTTGGTTCGGCGAGACTGGCATAGGGGCTCCCTGAGTGCATCGCCGACGGACGGGGCGTGTATCGAATCAGCGCCTCCTTCGACGACACAGCGGCGCGAATACACCAAGTAGCTCACTGGTGACACCCAGCGTCAATGCCCAAGGCCCCCATCCGGCCCGCAATGGAGGCGCTTTCAGTGCCTCGCGCCAAACGGCCACCACCGGCGCACCACCCGCGGGCCCAGCAGCATCGTAGGCTCGCGAGGTAAGGCCCGTCAGGCGCAGCCAACGATCACGGGTGCGTCCACTGGTTCCCTGGCCTGCCGTTCGCCGAGCCGGCAGCCCGCCGCTCCTGGTCCAAGCGGCGCACCAGGCCGTCTCTGCGCCGGACACGTTGCCAGGCCTGGGTGCTTCCGTGCGAACCCTGGGGGGCGAATCCGCGAGGTCGCCCGCACAGCAGCAGCCGATGCCGAGCCGGCGGCCGCCCGCGGCATCGGCTTGCACAACCCGTTCCTCGACCCCACGGTGTTGGCCACCGTGCTGAGGACGCCGCTCGACCAGCGCCCGCCTCTCTTCGCCTACAAGCCACTGCTGAGCCAGACCATGACGAGTCTGCTCCCGCCCGCCGCGGCAGCCCGCACCACCAAGGGCAGCTTCGACGCCGATCACTACGTCGGCCTGCGCGCCAACCTGCCCGACCCTCAAACGCTGGCCGACGGCCACCTCGCTGGCCTCGGGATGGTCAACCCGACCTCGCTGGGCCGCACACTGCGCGGGGCCGCTGCCGACCTGGACAAGCGAGCCCGAGTGCCTCTTCCGGCTGGGTGAGGTGGCCGGTCAAGGCCCGGTGGTCAGAGGGTGTGAGTGCGGTGTTGCGACGGGCTAGGGGCTGGCAGTCGGCCATGACCGGCTGGTCGGCATGGTAGGCCGAATTCCGGCACAGGGCGCGGTCGGGGTGTAGACGCAGATGAGGAAAGCCCCCGGGTACAGGTGCGGGTCGTGGCGAGCGCGACGATGCGGCGCAGCCGGGCTTCGTCGGTGACGGCCTGGGCCGTCGAAGGCGCCGTGGCGGGCGAACCCGGCGCGGCGGGCTTCCGCCTCCGCTCCGGCCGGTCCGGTGAGGGCCGGGCGGTTGCCACCTACTTCGGCGCCTGGAAGCCGCCGATCTTCTGCTCGAGCAGTCGGCCTCAGCGCGCGATGAGAACGCAGTTCGGGAGTTTCCCACCGTCTCGACTGGCACAAGCAGAACTGCCTTAGACCGTGTCCTACATGGTCAGTTCGAGGAGTCGTTTGTAGCAGCAGAGGGCGGCCGCCAAAGCGAGAAAGGCCAGGTGGTTTGCCTGGTTCCCGCAGCTTGTGGCTGCGCGAGGATCGCGACACGTGGAAGAAGACCGTTCAGGCCGCCGGCGGGCGCCCGCTGCTGGTGTACCTGCCCGTTGAGAAGTCCGAGCTGCTGCGGCGGCTTGACCAACGCAATCAGCCCGTCGGCGAGGCCAACGCGCTGACCGTCCCCCCCCGAGGCCCTGGACGACTTCTTCGCCCGCTTCGAGCCCCGGGCCGACGACGAGAACACGGTGGACGCGGCCCTGGCAGGCCGCTGACATGGCCGTACGCTCCAGGTGCCCGGGCGGGGAGCGTGACGACCCCCGCCCGGGCACCTGGCCTGTTCACCGCCCCAGTCGTACGCCTCGGTGGGTCAGATATCGGGTGCGGAGACGTAGGTGAACGATCCGGTGGCGTTGCCGCCGGGGCCGGTGACGGTGACGTCGAAGGTGCCTTCGGTGCCGCTGGGCGGGGAGGTGGCGGTCACGGTGGTGTCGGAGAGGACCGCGAAGGGTGCCGGGGTGCCGTTGAAGGTGACCTGGTCGGTGGCGGCCAGGCCGGTGCCGGTGATGGTCACCGAGGTGCCACCGGTGGTCGGTCCCGAGGTGGGGCTGACGCCGGTGACGGTAGGCGGGTCGACGTAGGTGTAGGACAGGCCTTCGGCACGGCCGCCGGGGGTGACCACGGTGACGGTGACCCCGCCTGCCGCCGCAGCCGCCGCGGCCCTGACGGTGAGTTGGGTGTCGGAGACCCTTTGGATGACGGCTCGGGTGGGACCGAAGTACACATCGATGGCTCCGTCGAGGTTGCGGCCGGTGATGACGATCTCCTGGTCGCTGCCTGCGAGGGGACCCGCGGCGGGGCTGATACCGGTGAGGACGGGGACCGGCCGGTGGTAGAACTGTCCGAGGGTGCCGGTGCCGCCCGCGGTGGTGACCGTCACGGGGACGGCGCCGGACCCCGCGGGGGTGATGGCGGTCAGCGAGGTGTCCGTGTTGGCGGTGATGACGCCCTGAGCGGTGCCGAAGCGCACGGCGGTGGCGTTGGCCAGGTGGTGGCCGGTGAGCGTCACGGTGGCGCCGCCGGCTGTGGAGCCCTGGTCGGGAATCACGGTCGTGGCCAGGACACCGACGGTGCCCGCGACGGAGTTGGTCACGTAGGCGTGTGTGCCGTCGGGGGCGAACGCAATGACGGTGGGTCCGTCCCCGAAGTCGATGTTCTCGACGACGGCGTTCGTGGCGGTGTCGATCACACTCACCGTGTCCGGCTCGGCATTCGCCACGTAGGCATGCTTGCCGTCCGGGCTCACCGTCGTCAAACGTGGCTGGGCGCTGACGCCGATGGTGGCGGTGACGGTGTTGGCAGCGGTGTCGATCACACTCACCGTGGAGTCGCCGACGTTCGTGACGTAGACATGCGCCCCGTCGGGGGCGACCGTCAGCAGGATGGGGAGGATACCGACGGGGATCGTGTCATTGGTGGTGTTCGTGGCGGTGTCGATCACGCTCACCGCGTTCGAGGCGAGACACGCGACGTAGACGCGCGTCCCGTCCGGGGTGATGCACGCCGATCGGCGCATCCCCCACGGGGACGGTGGCGGTGACGGTGTTCGTGGCGGTGTCGATCACACTGACCGTGTTCGAGCCCCGGTTGGCTACATATGCGCGGGCCCCACTCGGCGTCAGGGCGATTCCCTGGGGCGTGTCACCCACGGGAATGGAGACCCCCGCCGCGAACGAGGCGGCGAACCCGGCAGCGCGCGCCTGAGCGGCCTGCGGCGATGGCGATGTCAAGGTGAACATGACACTCCCTCAGGTCGGCGGAGGACCTTTCCCCCGCACACGGAAATGTCTGCTCCACCGCATGGGCCAACAGCGAGCAGGCGACCGGCCCCAGACCGGCACCGGTCAAATACACACCCGAATGGGCGGCCCGAAACGCGGATAACAGCAGTAACCCACCACCGCACGTTGCGCCACAAGAGATCGACAGAATTTCACCCGTTAGACCTATCGCCGTGCTGCCGCTGTCTCTCTTGCAGCCTCACCTTGGCCGGCGACAGCAACGGACATGCGATCTCCCACAGCCCACCCCACCGTCCACTCTCCATAGCAAACCATCGGACACCTCGCCACGTCAGAAGGCCCTTAGACCGTGTCCTACATGGTCAGTTCGAGGAGCCGCTTGTAGCAGCAGAATGCTGCTACAAGCCCGAGAAAGGCCAGGTAGTTGCCTGGTTTGCGCTCGTATCGGTGGTTGAGGCGGCGGTAGCCGGTCAGCCAGGACATGGTGCGTTCGATGACCCATCGGCGGCGGCCGAGTCGTTCACTTGAGTCGATGCCCTTGCGGGCGATGCGGACGCCAATGCGTTTGCCCCAGGGCCATCGCCGCGGGTGAGGAATGTCGTAGGCCTTGTCGGCATGAAGACGCATGGGCTTGGAATCGGCTGCATGGAATTCGTGTCCAATGTGGAAGTGGGACAACATCGGCTTCAACGCGAGGCTGTCGTGGGTGTTGGCTGCGGAGAGGCCGACGCGTAGGGGCAGTCCGTCCGCATCGGACAGAACGTGCATCTTGGAACCGGGCTTACCCCGGTCCACGGGGCTCGGACCTGCACGTTCGCCCCCGTTACCGTTTTCGTGGCCCCGCAATGGGGTTCCCGGTCTCCGGGTCCGGCATGACTTCCGCCCCTTGTCGATCATGGTCGAAAAAGTGGTGTCACCGGCTCCGGAGGCATCGGCAGACCGCTGATCAGGGGCATGACCGCTCGCCGAGTTTTTCGGGGTGAAGCAGGCCTTCGTAACGTGGATGCCGGCACGCTGGTGCCGCAGATGAGGCCGGGAAGGAATCTGCTGGGGAGGGGTGCGTGGGCAGCGAGGACAGGATCGATGTCTACCTCGGTCTGGACGTCGGCAAGGGCGAGCATCACGGCACCGCCCTGACTCCGGCGGGCAAGAAAGTGCTCGACAAGCCGCTGCCCAACAGTGAACCGCGATTGCGTGAGCTGTTCGAGAAACTGCAGGCCAGGCATGGAACGGTGCTGGTCGTGGTGGACCAGCCGGCCTCGATCGGGGCCCTACCGCTGGCTGTTGCCCGCGACGTCGGCTGCCGTGTCGCCTATCTGCCAGGGCTGACCATGCGGCGGATCGCCGACCTGTACCCCGGTGAGGCCAAGACCGACGCTCGCGACGCAGCCATCATCGCCGATGCCGCCCGAACCATGCCGCACACCCTTCGGGACTTGGCCCCAGACGACGAGACCGTCGCCGAGCTGCACATGCTCGTCGGGTTCGATGACGACCTGGCCGGCGAGGTCACCCGCACCAAGAACCGCCTGCGCGGACTGCTAACCCAGATCCATCCCTCGCTCGAGCGAGTTCTGGGCCCCCGCCTGGATCACCCAGCCGTCCTGTTCCTGCTCGAACGCTATGGCTCACCAGCCCAGATACGAAGGCCGGCAGGCGACGACTGGTATCCATATTGCGGCCGAAGGCACCGCGCGTGGCCGAACGGCTCGTCGAGGACATCTTCGACGCACTCGACGAACAAACCGTCCTCGTTCCCGGCACCGACGCTGCGGCGTTGATCGTCCCCAGCCTGGCCGCCTCACTCACCGCCGTGCTCGACCAGCGCAAACTCCTCGCCACCAGGATCGAACAACTGCTGGAGGCGCACCCTCTTTCACCGGTCCTGACCTCCATGCCAGGCATCGGGGTCAGGACCGCAGCCCGTATCCTCATCGACGTCGGTGACGGCAGCGGCTTCGCCACCGCAGGCCACCTGGCCGCCTACGCCGGACTCGCACCCGCCACCCGCCGATCCGGCTCCTCCATCCGCAGCGAGCACCCAGCCCGGCGTGGCAACAAGCAGCTCAAGCGAGCCTTTTACCTTGCCGCGTTCGCCTCTCTCTCGCAGCCGGACTCACGTGCCTACTACGACAAGAAGCGACGCGAGGGAAAGCACCACGTCGCCGCCCTCGTCTGTCTCGCCGCCGTCGCATCGACGTCCTCTTCGCCATGCTCCGCGACGGCACCTTCTACGAACCACCCTCATCGTCACAGGCAGCACTTTCCCGAGGCGACCAAGAGCACCACAGTGCGAGCCGGGGAACTGCAGCGCCGCACCATCACTCTCACTCCCGCTGAGTCCGCGATGGCCTGGCTGCACAGTCGCCTGGCGAGGGTCCCCTTCGCCGACGTGCCCATCGGGCCTACTCCTTCACTGCCCACACGAGGAGCGCGGTCCGGACGACTTCGACTCCATGGTGGATACCGAACTGGCCCGTCACGGAATGCCGGTACTGGGCAGGCTTCCGCACCCGCCTCGACGCAGCCCGCACCGGACGGTGCTGGACCATCTCCCCGCAGAGCAGCGAGCGTTCGTGATCGAGCAGAGCACCCGGGTCCGTCGGGGACTTGGCCCGGCACGAGCGGACACAACCGTGTTCCTCACGGCCATGCGTGAGTACACCGAGTTCTGACACGGCCGCCGCCCCCGGCCCCCGATCCGGTCCATAACCGCGTCGGGGGCGTTCTCAAGAGTCCCGGCCCGTTCGGCGCCGGCGCGAGCATCCTCTCCAACGCGCGCGAGGCCGTATCGCGCCTGTCACCCAGGGGCGCGGGTAAGACGGTCCCCGGAATGCTGCTGAAGCATGTGTCTGACCGGCCACCTGGCGGCTCCACGCGCGGCCTTGGGGCTGCGAGAGCAGCACGGCTGTTCCGGGGCCGCTGCCGGAGCCAAACACCGGCCCCGGTCCTCACCTGTGAGTCGTCCACGCACCACCGGCATCCGGGGTGTTCCGCCCCCCTCTCCGTCCTGCCGACGGGCGTGGTCCCATGGTTCACCGGTGAGTTCGAGTCGGGTTGTCCCCCGTCCTTGCACGACGGGGGACAGCCCTTGAGCGACAGCCCTTGGGGGCAGGCCGCTTACCGGAAGGCCGTCAGGCCAGGGTCTGCACTGCGTGGATCAGACCTTCCTTCGCGAGTACCGCGACAGGACCCGTCACGCTGCCCCGGCGGATCGGGCACCGGCGGTTCACACTGGCGGGAAGCAGGGCTTCAGGGTGTTGGTCGCCTGGACCGGGACGCCGCCGACGGTGGCGGTCGCCGTGTAGCTGCTGGCGCTGATCTGCAGGATGGACAGGCCGGCGTTGAGCGTGGCGATGCCGTTGGCGTTGGTCACCGCGGTGCCCACCGGCAGGCCGGAGACGTAGAAGGTGACCGTGACTCCCGCTTGCGCCGGCGTGAGGGTGGCCGTCAGCGTCGCCACGAACAGGCTCGGAATCGGGATGGGCAGGTTGACGTGCCAGCAGGCGGGCGACACGCTCAGCGGGCCCGTCTGCGGGGTGACGGTGATGGGGAGGGGCGCGGAGACGACGCCGGTGCACGTGCAGGCAGTGCCGGCCGCGGTGACGGTGGCAGTGATGGTGGCGGCCCCGGCGGTGTTGAAGGTCAGCGACCCGGTGGCGATACCGGCCGCGTTGGTGGTGGCGGTTACCGGGACCGCACCTCCGTTGAAGGTGACCGAGGCACCCGGGACCGGCAGACCGTTGCAGGTCACCAGAGCGGATACGGAGGTCGGCTGCCCGACGACCACCGGCCCGGCCACCGGCTGGACCACCACCAGGCAGGACGGCTGCGGAGTGACGGTGATGGGGAGGGGCGCGGAGACGACGCCGGTGCAGGCACACCCGGAGCCGGCCGCGGTGACAGTGGCAGTGATGGTGGCGGGCCCGGCGGTGTTGAAGGTCAGCGACCCGGTGGCGATGCCCGCCGCGTTGGTGGTGGCGGTCACCGGGACCGCACCTCCGTTGAAGGTGACCGAGGCACCCGAGACCGGCAGACCGTTGCAGGTCACCAGAGCGGATACGGGGGTCGGCTGCCCGACGACCACCGGCCCGGCCACCGGCTGGACCACCACCGAGCAGGTGGACAGGGGCGGCACGGTGACCGCGTTCGAGTCAAGCGTGACGGCGGCGCCGAGGGCCAGCAGCCGGCCGTCCACGATGGCACCGGTCGTGGCGGTGATCGAGGTGAAGGCGAGGATGCTGCCCCTCAGGGTGGAGCCGGCGCCGAGTGTCGCGGAGCTGCCGACCTGCCAGAAGACGTTGGCGGACTTTGCCTGGTTGATGAGGTTGACGTTGCCGGTGGCTCCCGTGATGAGCGTGGTGGTCGTCTTGAAGATGAAGACGGCGTTGGGGTTGCCCTGAGCGTCCAGGGTCAGTGTCCCGTTGAGGCCGAACGTGCCGGAGGCGGAGTTGTACACGCCGGGGGTCAGGGTGGTCCCGCCGAGTTCCGTCGGGACAGTGGCCGTGACCGGCTGTACCAACGCGTTGGCGTACCCGGTCAGCAGGTCGGCCTGGGCCTGCGCCGCGGCGGCGTCGTTCAGGTGGATGGTTCCGGTGACCGTTCCGGGAGGAAAGCCGGTCACCGCACCGGCGGGGCTCACTCCGAGGTCGCCGGCGACCACGGTGGGGCCGGTGTTGGTGATCGCCGTGTTGGCGAGCACCCCGTAGGTAGCGGCGGTGCCCAGAGGTACGGTTGTTGCCATCGTGGATTTTCCTTTCCAAGGGTTCTGGGGCAGCCCTAATGCCGCCCTGTAACGTTGCGAGAGCAGTGCGCTGCACCGCTGCGACCGGCGCCTGGGGCACGGGTCGATCTGTGCCGTCCGCTGCGCGCCGGGAAGCATCTGAGGGCCTCGATCGAGCGTGGTCTTGACTCGCCACAGCTGCCTGACCAGCACAGTCAGACGTCGGCGGTCCGCGCCGCGTGCTCACAGAGCTATGCCGCAGCGGAGCATGGCGGTTGCCGGACCGTCGCCTGCGGCCGACGCCGAGGCTGTCCGGCCTCAAGGCTTGATGGAGCACGGGGCGCGCCTGGAGGCCGGCGGAGTTGTCGACCGAGCCGGTCACTTGGGCGTGCTGGCGGCCCGTGAAGCCCGGTGTGAGAGGGGATCCACCGGTACGGTCGGATCAGCGGAGTCGACAGCGTGAGCTGATTTCCGCTCCCCGGCTCAGAGCAGTTGATGCCCTTTCAGCTGAAAGCCCTTGCCCATGATGAGCCCTCGCGATCTAAGTCTGCGTGGATCTGGTTCGGGGCCCTAAGGCTGACTGGTAGTCAGCCAACCGCTGCCGGGGGCAACCGGCCAGCCGTCCAAGGAGCACCCATCAGGTAGTGCCGCTGACCGCTACCGGTCAACCGGCGGATCATGAGTCCCCGAAAAAGGATGGGCGACCTCCGGACTCACTACTGCTATTAAGGCGTCACCGGCGAGCCCCGGAAAGAGGGAGGACCCGGATTCGCCCGAATGGCGCAGCGCTTACCCAGGACCGCTGCTGCCGCGGACCAAGCGTGAACTCACGCCTTGACAGCGGCGCAAACCCACGGCCAGCACAGACAAGCGAGGTAGCCGAGGCGTGTGACACCGCTAGCGGTGAGTCCGGCGATGAGCTCGGGCCGAGCCGGTAAGGACGTAGGCGGCCGCCACTCCCGACCTCGGCCGACTGCTGCGTCCGGTCAGGCGGCACTGGACAGGGAAGATCTCGTGGACGTCGGTACCGAGGCGAGCGAGGGCACGCCGAGTCGGCGCACTGCGGCCACCATCGGTGCTCCGCCCTTAGACGCCGTTTCCTTTGGTGTGATCGTTCGTTGAGCCGTGGATGACTGATCTGATTGAGCTGTTGGTGCCGGATGAGTTATGGACGTTGTTCCGGCGAGTGGTTCCGCCGACGGAGGTCATACGTCCGCAGGGCGGCGGCCGACGACGGGCGGGTGACCGCGAATGCCTGGCGGCGATCATCTTCGTAGCCACCTCGGGGTGCACCTGGCGGCAGTTGCCCCCGGTGTTCGGCCCGGCCTGGCCGACGGTCTACCGGCGCTTCGCCCGGTGGAGCCAGGGCCGGGTCTGGGCCCGGCTCCACCGGGTCATCCTCGACGAGCTCGGCGCCCGCGGCGAGCTGGACTGGTCGCGCTGCGCGATCGACTCCGTCAGCCTCAGGGCCGCAAAAGGGGGCCACTGACCGGACCGAATCCGACCGACCGCGGCAAGAACGGATCAAAGATCCACCTGATCACGGACCGGAACGGTCTACCTCTGTCGCTGGGCATCTCCGGCGCCAACATGCACGACAGCCTCGGACTCAAACCGCTTGTGCGCGGCATTCCACCTATCCGCTCCCGACGCGGACCGCGCCGCCGACGTTCGGCCAAGCTCCACGCCGACAAGGGCTACGACTACGACCACCTGCGCCTATGGCTCCGCAAAAGAGGCATCCGTCATCGCATCGCCCGCAAAGGCATCGAGTCCTCCACGCGGCTGGGCCGCCACCGCTGGGTGGTCGAGAGAACGGTGTCCTGGCTCGCCGGCTGCCGCCGCCTCCACCGACGCTACGAACGAAAGGCCGAACACTTCCTCGCCTTCGTCGGCATCGCCGCAGCCCTCATCTGTCACCGTCGACTCATGGCTTGAGGTCGACTGTTGCCACAGCCGTCACTGGGCCGTGCCAGCCAACAGCCACCGACGCACACGGACTTCCAGCAGCACTCGCCTGCTTCCGGGACGCATGGGTGCGGATACATCCCAACCATATTTCCGCTCGAACGCGGTTACGACCTCATGAGGGAACCGATCACGAATCAGTGATGCGTCGCCTTCGGCGACGACCGGGAACCGGCCATCCTCCAAAGCCAGGGAGACGCGGGGCTCCTTGCCGATGTTTTTGACCTTGACGGAGCTGTGATCCGAACCGATCCACCACCGGGAGCTCTGGTAGACGAACCAGACAGGCGTGACGTGGGCAGAGCCATCCGGACGCACGGTGCACAGCCAGACGTTCTTTTCCTCGGCCAAGCGCAGACGGACGGCTGGCCCTGGCTCGTTCACAAGATTACTCACTCCACTACCGGACCAGCAGACGTAACGAAACGCATCGGGCAGTGCGTCAGACCATCGGCGTAGGTCTCTCGAGCCAAAAGAAACGACCTCTTACTGTAGACGTCATTTCACTTGGCTAGTCGGCGGTGACATATGAGGGTCGCGGCGATGGCTGTGAAGGCAAGGAAGTGTTCCGGCTTGCGCTCGTAGCGGCGGTGCAGGCGGCGGCAGCCGGACAGCCAGGACATGGTCCGTTCCACCACCCAGCGGTGCGGGCCCAGCCGCTGGGACGACTCGATGCCCTTGCGGGCAAGGCGGTGCCGGATGCCGCGGGAAGCGAGCCATCGCCGCAGGTGCCGGTAGTCGTAGCCCTTGTCACCGTGCAGCTTGCCGGGCCGCTGGCGTCGAGGGCCCGACGATGAGATGGATTTTCGATCCCTTCTTGCCACGGTCGGTCGGATTCGGTCCCGTCATCTGCCCCCTTTGAGGGCCCGGACGCTGACCGAGTCGATCGCGCACCGCGACCAGTCCAGCTCACCCCGGGAACCGAGTTCATCCAGGACCAGGCGATTAAGTTTGGCTCACACCCTGACCTCGGTCCACTCGGTGAACCGGCGGAAGGCCGTCACGCCCGACAGCCCGAAGCCTGGTGGCAGTTGATTCCAGGTGCAGCCTGAGGTAGCCACGAAGATGATCGCGGCCAGCACCTCGCGGTCCCCTCGCCGCCGGTGCCCCTCCACCCTGAGGGCGGACCGGCGCCGACGGCACCACCCGTTGGAACAACGTCCACAGGTCTTCCGGCGCCATCCGCTCGACATGCGCGGCAGTCATCACCCCAGCCTGCCGCAAGATCACGCCAACTGAAATGATGTCTAAGTGTGGCTCCGCGAACGGGGGATGCCGCGGAGCCACCCTCGCACCGTACGGTCCGTCTGCCCCTTCCACAGGGTCTTGCGCCGCGCCGGACTACCACCCCTAAGCGATCTCCAACGACTGGTTCGGGCACTCGACGATTCCGCAGTGCGATTGAGCAGCCGGCGGGGCTTCTCGTCTCACGTGCTCTCACACGCGTCTCACAGACTGTGTGGGCGCCCCCGGACTCAGGGCTCCGACACGGCCTTGGGAGCCATTCCCTGGTTCGGCTGGACGGCCCAGGACACGGGTTACGACCTGTGCCATGTGGTACCCAGCGCGGCGCCGAGGACGAGTACGGGGGCGTCGTCGGGACCATCAATCCGGTGCTGCAGGGTCTTCTCACTCACCCGGCCACGCTACCGGCTCTTTGACGCCGTCCTGACGCCCGGGTCAGGAAGAGCCGTCGGAGTGCGCCCGCCGGCCACGACCGAAGCGAAGTTTGCGCAGGTCAGGGCCTCTACCGCCTAGACGACGTGGACAACCGGATGACTCGGCTCGTCGTAGCTCACCATGATCCGCCGGGCCGGACGCCGGTGCCTTGCTCGTGATCAGGACCGGGGCGCCTTCTGTCCCATCAAGGCAGCCTTGCAGGGTGTGCAGATGTCTCACTTACCCCCTACGCGCTCTCAGATCTCACCGGCCACCCCGTCTACCTCGACGGCGCAAGCGAGGACATCACCACTCTGGCCGACCTGCTGATCACGGAGGGGCTGTGCGAACCGCTGACGGAAGAATCGTCCTCGGGCTACACCGGTCTGGTCACGCCCGTGGCCTACTCGAAGCAGCCGCCGACCTCGGTATAGGACGCATCGACACCGCATCCAACTATCTTCGCCATCGCTCCCACGAGGTCCTGAAGAGATCGGCTGGCGACCTGCTGGCGAACTTCTCGGTCTCCACCAAGGTGGGATTCTTCCCCGAGGGCCACAGCCTCGATCCCGCCCGACTGCAGATCGCCGTCGAGCAGGTAGCCAAGGACCTCGGGCGCGAGCCTGATCTGGTGTTCCTCCACAACCCGGAGCACTCAGCATCCGACATCGGGAGGCTCGGGCCGGCGTGCGCGGCCCTTGCCGACACTGCGCGAGCGGGGCTCTGCGGTTCCTGGGGCGTCTCGACCTGGGATCCGCGCCCGCTCGTGGACCTCGACGTGCCGCGCCCTGATGTCCTCATGGTCCGGGCGGGACTACTGGTCGGGGTCGACGTCCTCGAAGCAGCGGAGGCCCTGGCAAGGCGGTGGCGGCCGTCGCAGGTCTGGGGGATGAGCCCCTTCGGCGGAAGTACGGCCCAGGAGGTGTGGGCGCGGTTCGATCCACGGGTCTTCCTGCAAGGATCCGCTTCAGTCACGAAGGCCCAGGCCGCGTTCCACTCCTCCTACGGCCTGCCCCGGGTTGACGCGGTCGCGGTCGGCACGGACAACGTCGACCACCTGCGCGAGCTGACCGGAGCCCTGTCGTACGAGGTCGACGAGAACGTGGTGAGGGAGTACCGGCAACTCCTCAAAGCCCGTCAGCCTGCCTGAAGCTCCTGCAGCAACTGCTCCGCCGTCTTCCGTGCAGAGACCAGGCGGGGGTCCTCGGGATCAGAGTAGGGGCCGAGGATCTTCGCGGAGACGAACAGCGTCATCAGCTTGCCGTCCCGGCTCGCCAGATCGTTGCACCGCTCTCTGCGGACGCGGTCGGCCAGAGCCGGGACAGCAAGGGAGGACCCCCACAGATTTGCCGCATCCAGACCGCGCGGGGCCATGCCCCAGTCCTCCCAGTCGAACACGCAGAACACCGGCGCCGTCACATTCGCCCAGTTGAGATCCGCATGGGCCGGACGCCAATCGGCCACCGCCGTATCGACGCCGGGAAAGACACGGTGGATCGTTCGCGTGACCAGTTCCTGCGTGAGCGTCTCGGTATCCGGTGTCGCGATCCGGTTCGTGTGCTGCGCGGCGAGGGCCTCCAGCGAAGCATTCAGCGAAGCCCACCACTCCTCGGACAGATGCGGGTCCTGTGCCACCACGGCGCTCCCCACTGGTGCACCCGGCAGCAGTGCCGTCTCGTCCCCCCGCCACATCACCGGCTCCGCCTCGTCCCGCCACACAACACCGGCGATCCAGGCCGGCTTGGCGATCCCTCGCAGGGCCTCCGCGGACGCGGTGCCATCCCCGCCCTGAACCCCGATCCGGTCGAGCCCACGCCGCTCGATGCGCACCCACGTATCGCGGTCCGTACGCGCCCCCACAGACCGCCGCTTACGCACCACAGTCTCGCGATCGAGGCACACCCCCAGCATTCGCTCCGCACGATCCAGTACGACTTCCACAGGCTCTTTGCGCAGATCCACCGAACGCAGCGTCATACGCCAGAACGTACCAAGCCCCAGCCACAGCAGTCCGCCCTTCAGACGTCGTAGGACTGCGTCAACAAGCTGTGCGTTGGCAGCCCCGGCCCTGCAGGTGGGTTACTGCAGTCGCCCGGCGGGGGCTGCATTGGGGCACGGCCCGGTAAGTACCTTCCCTGCTACAGGGGTTCGAGGTGGAAGGCGTGGCATAACCCCTCCACGCGTCGCTCTCACGGCTCCATCCCGCCGACCTCGGCGCCGCGTTCGCCGGCTTCTGCGCCGCGCCCAGCAGCTCGTCGACGCCCGGACGAAGCGGTCTGGTACGGCGCGCGGCGGGTCCACGCCTTCGCCCTAATGATCCGCGACGGGATCGAGCCGCACCTCCGCCCGAGCCTGGCTGACCGTCCCCACACGCCTCCCGGACGTGGCCCCCGAATCCGCCGGTGGTCTGTTGAGGTAGTGGGGTGAGTGAATGCACGTCGTACCCGACCGCCCTCGCAGAGCCAAAGCCCCTTACCCAGCAGTGATTTGCAGAGCGATTCAGCAGGTCTGCGACATCGCCTCGCGTCACAAGGGTGATGTCGCCAATCTGCCAGCCTTCACTGCGCAGGGCCTGTTGAACTGATCGCTCAACGACAGGCTCTTCACAGGACGGAATCATGGCCTCGACAAACGCCACCACCACATACCACTCTGGCAGAGTCGACTTACCGGCTCGATCTCCCCTGATCGGGTGGCTGGCCGTGGTTTCGGTAATGCTGGGAATCTTCTCGATCGTCACGACCGAGATCCTGCCGATCGGCCTGCTCACCAAGATCGGATCCAGCTTCGCCATCTCCGACGGAGTGGCCGGGCTGATGATGACCATGCCCGGAATTCTTGCGGCCATCTCCGCACCCGTGATCACCGTGGCGACCGCACACATCGACCGCCGTCTGATGCTGTGCGTGTTCATGCTCATGCTGGCCGGGGCGAACTTCCTGGCCGCTGCGGCACCGGACTACTGGCTGGTCCTGGTCTCCCGTGTCATCGTCGGCGTCGTCATCGGGGGCTTCTGGTCGATCGGCGCCGGGCTGGCCCAGCGCCTGGTGCCCGCGGCGTCGGTCGGCCGTGCCACGTCGGTGATCTTCTCCGCAGTCCCGCTGGGCTCCGTGCTCGGCGTACCGGCCGGCACGTTCATCGGGGACCTGGCCGGCTGGCGCACGGCTTTCGTCGTCATGGGCGCCCTCACAGTCGGTGTACTGGTCATGCTGCTTCTGGTCATGCCGCCGCTGCCGCCCAACCAGAGGACCCGTCTGAGTGTGCTGCGCGGCATGTGTAAGAGCGTCAACACGCGTTTCGCACTGCTGTTGACCTTTTTGGTCGTGCTGGCGCACTTCGGGACTTACACCTACCTCACTCCGTTCCTGGAGCAAGTCACCGATGCCAGCTCGCAGCTGATCACTGGCTTCCTGTTGGTCTACGGTGCCGCGGGAATCGTCGGCAACTTCCTGGGCGGAGCGGTGGTCACCCGCTACCCCCGAGCCGCCTTCGGTCTCGCCGCAGGCATGATCGCGGCCGTCACCTTGCTGCTGCCCGTACTGGGGCGCTGGCAGATCGGCGCTGTCGCGTTGCTGATCGTCTGGGGCGTCGCCTATGGCGCCGTCCCCGTCTCCTCCCAGACGTGGTTCACCAAGGCAACCCCCCACGCGCCCGAGGCAGCGTCGGTGCTGTTCACTGCCTCCTTCCAGGCCACGATCTCACTCGGCGCGCTGGCCGGTGGCGTCATCGTGGACCGAACATCCCCGTCCACGGTTATGACGCTCGGCGGCCTTGCTGCCGCGCTCATGGTCGTGGCTGCATGGGCGCACTTCGCCCGCCGTCTGACATGGCCGGACAACGCCTGACGGCTCGCGGAGACGTCGAGCGTTTGCTTCAGGGCAGTTCGTGGGTTGATGTTCGTTGTCGCGTGAGGGTGAGGCAGGGGCTGGTGATCATGGTGCTCGGTGGGCTACTGCTTCCTGGTGAAGCTACCGGCCTCGTCCTCGGTGAGGATGTCGAGCTTGACCAGACGCTTCAGTTTGGCGTGGGTGCCTTCGATGTTCTTCGGCAGCAGTTCGTGGTCGAGGGCCTGGCAGACGTCGCGGGCCCGGAGGGGGATGCCGCCGCCTGCACCGCCGCTATGAACGCAAGGCCGAACACTTCCTCGCCTTCGTCGACATAGCAGCGACCCTCATCGGCTACCGCCGCCTCTGGGCCTGTCGGCCTGCGTTCAGGCGCCGCCATCGGGTGCCGAGAGTCCGACCTGCACAGCAGGTTGGGGAGAGACCACCTGCCCAGCCGCTCGTGGCGGCACCGGGCCCTTCGAAGCCGCTTTCCCACCGGGCCCGTCCCGGGGACGACGAACATGCGGCGGCCTGCGGCTACCGCACGCCTCTTGCGGGCCCCGCCCCGTACACTCGTTGGACCCTGGCACACGATCACGGGACCAGTCAGCTCTGGTCCGGTCCCGGGAACGGAGTGGACTGCAGGCGTTGCATCCACAGGGAGCTCAGGTACTGGCCGTTCTTCACGGCGTACTCGTGGAAGGTTCCGATTTCGGCGAAGCCGAACTTGCGGTGCAGGGCCACCGACACGTCGTTCGGCAGGGCGATGCCGGCGAGGGCGACATGCACCGGTTCGTCGGCCAGGAGGCCGAAGAGCGCACGGTAGAGGGCGGTTCCCAGCCCCTGCCCTCTGCTGTCCTCGCCGAGTCCGATGCTCACCTCGACCGTTTCCCGGAAAGCGTCCTGATCGCGGTAGCACTGGCTGCAGGCATAACCGAGAACCTGGTTGCCGCGCCGGGCGACGAGCATCCGGTACGGACCCGTCTCCGCGAACTGAGCGAACCAGTCCCGCCGCTCCTCCATGCGATGCGGTCTGGTGGCGAACCGGGCGTGCGAGGTCGCGGCCGTGTGATTCTGGATGGTGACGATCCCAGGCAGATCATCCGTAATCGCAGGGACGAGTTCAGCAGCGGTCTCGTAAATCTCGTGCAAGAGAGGCTCCTCACCTCACGGGGGATGTCATACCGGCACGCTATGGGCGCCGTCGGCCACACAGAACCCCATGATCCGAGGGGGCTGGCCATAGGCTGCACCTATGGCCCTGGAACTCGCGGACCTGCGCGTCTTCGTCACCGCCGCATCCGTCGGCTCGCTGTCCGCCGCAGCACGTGAGCTGCGCGTTGCGCAACCGTCCGTCAGCGAGCGGCTGCGCCGACTGGAACGGCTCGTCGGTCAGCCACTGCTCGACCGCTCCAGCCGAGGAGTGTCGCTGACGCCCGCGGGGGAACGGCTGCTGCCCCACGCGGAGCGGTGTCTGGATCTGGCGGCTCGGGCTCTGGACATTGCACGGGAGGACGACACCCAGGGCACCCTGCACGTGACCACCCACGCCAGCTACGCACCGCTGGCCGTCCCCTTCGTCATCGGTGCCCTGCAGCCGCTCAGATACGCCATCGTGGTCGACGACCAGCACAGTCAGGACGCACTCCAGCGGGTGGCCGCGGGCGCGACCGACATCGCCATCACACTGCCGATGCCGCACGCTCACGAGGTACGACTGCACACGTTCCACAGTGAGCCGGTCATCGCGGTCTGTCACCCGGACCACCCGCTCACGGCGCGCCCCTGCGACACTGCAGGGCTGAGCGGCCACCCCCTCGCCGTGAACCTCTGGGGCAGCGGTGCGCAGCTCTTTCACGAACTGCTCCTGGACGCCCCCACCCGCGCGCATCAGCTCTACCGCATCAGTTCCGCCGAGACGGCAGCCGATCTCGCGCGCTCCGGGCAGGCCGTCGCCGTCCTCACCCGCGCTACGGTCGAACGCGACCTCGCCGCCCGCACCCTGGTCGAACTCGACGTGAGCGACATGCCCGAATGGCACGTCCACCTCATGGCAGCCCACCACCGCGAACGCGCCGCCGAGCCCGCCATCGCTGCCGTGATCAACGCCCTGGGCCACCTCAAGTCCTGACCCACCGCACCCACGGACACCACCACGCGGGAAACGCCCCGCCCCCACGCATCACCAGCCTCGTCCAAGCCGTCCTCACTCTGCACCTGACCAGCTCTGACTGAAGTTGGAAAAGGCTCAGTGGCCTCATTGCGGACCGCGAGCTGCACTCTCCACACAAGCGGAGGTGGACCGTCGGGCAAGGGCCCGTGGACGGCGGGGATCACGTGCTCTCCGCACGAGCGGAGGTCAGCCGGCGGTGAAGCCGGAGGTCGGGGCGGCGTCATGTGCACTTCGCGCTGACGGTGGTAGGCCCGAGCTGACGGGCAGCCGGCTTACAACTGCCGACGAGCGGATGGGCGGGATCCCGCACACGAGCGGTTCCAGACCGAGGCTGTCGTGCATGTTGGCGCCGGAGATGCCCAGCGACAGCGGTAGACCGTTCCGGTCCGTGACCAGGTGGATTTTCGATCCCGGCTTGCCGCGGTCGGTCGGATTCGGTTGTTCGGGCCCGCGGCATCGGACTCGACCGCCCGCCGCACGCTTGCCGCGCTTGACGAGGCCACCCCTGGCGAAGATCGCCAAGGCGCGGGCGGGGGTGCGCGGGCACGTGTGGGGCCTGCTGCGTCTGCGGCCGGGCGGCTTCCCCTGGCTGAGGGTGGCGGGCAAGCGGCTGACCCGCTGGATCGTCATCGACCTCGATGCGACGGTCATCACCTCCGCCTCGAAGAAGGCCGGGGCAGCGGTCACCTTCAAGAAGACGTTCGGATTTCATCCGCTGGCCGCGTGGTGCGCGAACACCACGGAGTCCCTGACCATGCTGCTGCGGCCGGGGAACGCCGGGGCGAACACGGTGGCCGACCACATCGCCGTGCTCACCGACGCCCTCGCGCAGATCCCCGGATCGTCGGCCGCGAAAATCCTGGTCCGGGTGGACGGGGCCGGGGCCACGCACGGACTGCTCGAACACCTTGAAGCACTGAACACCACACGGCGCACGGTCCGTTACACCGTCGGCTGCACGATCACCGAAGACGACGAAAAGGCCATCGCCCGCCTGCCCGAGGCCGCCTGGGAGACCTCCGTGCACCAGGACGGCAGCCTCCAGGAGGGCTACTTCATCGCCGAGTTGACCGGACTGAACACCCGTGAGGGCTGGCCGGAAGGCATGCGGCTGATCGTGCGCAGGGTCCGTCCGACACGGCGGCACCTGAAGAAACTGACTGCCTTCGAGAAGAAGACCGGCTGCCGGTACTGCATCACCGCCACCAACATCCGTCACATGTGGGGCATCGCCGACTCGGGCCACAGCCAGTTCCTGGACGTGCTGCACCGCTCCCATGCCGGCGTGGAGGACCGGGTGCGCACGAACAAGGCGATGGGACTGGACAACCTGCCCTCCGCCTCCTGGGAAGTGAACCGCGGCTGGATGCTGGCAGCAAACCTCGCGAGTGATCTCGACGCCCGGGTGCGGCTGCTGGCCCTGCACGGCATCGAGGACCTGTCCGACGCCGAGCCGGACACCATGCGCTTCCGCCTCTACCACCTGCCCGCCCGCCTCGCTGACCACGCCCGACGCCGATGGCTGCGCGTCGACGCGACCTGGCCCTGGGCAAATGCGTTCACCACCTGCTGGCGGCGGCTCACCACCCTCGCGGCCGTCACCTGACGGCAGGACAGGACCAGGAAGGAGCAGACCGGCAGCACTCCGGGCCCGTGGAGCCCGGCGCACCCGCGGCGTCACGCGACGGCCCACCTCGAACGGCCCGAGGACATTACGGGCGAACTGCCGAGCAGGTCAGCCACCGAACCCCGCTGACGAATCGAGGCTAAGAACCAGAATGGAGCGGAGCCACACGCAGTGAAGGCCCGGCATCCGCCGGGCCTTCACGTTCGAGTAGCGGGGACAGGATTTGAACCTGCGACCTCTGGGTTATGAGCCCAGCGAGCTACCGAGCTGCTCCACCCCGCGTCGATACGGTGAACTGTACGGCACCGACCCGGCTCAACCGAATCGGTTTTCGCCCGCAGGCACGAACAATGCTTCTGTGGGCACTGCTGGCCGGCGATGAGCGCCATCCGAGCCTCGCCCCACGCCAGGCGACGCAGCGGTGATGCGGGCGTGAGCTCGGGCTCGGGACGGGGAGTCCCTTGACTCGAATGCCCATCATCACCTGACGAGACCGCTGCTCAGTAACCGGAGCCACAATGCTTCGTTTGCCGCATATGGCCAAATATGCGGAGAGCGCGGTCTGGGATCGTCAGCCGGACGAGGAGTACGTCTGCGGAAACGCCGTGCACCACGTCAGCTACGTGCTCACCCTGGCCAGCTATCGGGTCCTGGCGCCCAGTGACGATCACGATGAGTTCGGGCTAGTACTCCGGGGACCGGCCGGCGGCGCCGGGCGCCGTCATCGACCGGGGTACTGAGGGGCCGGTGACGTACGGGGTCGACATCAGGAAAAGCGCCGCCGCTGCGGCCTCCTCCGCCGTTCCGAACCGGCCCAGCGGCACCGATGCACCGGCGGCGGAGATGGCCTCGTCCGTCTCCATGCCGGGCAGCGAGCGCATCAGCGCGGTGTCGATCGCACCGTAGCGGACGGCGTTCACGCGCTGCCGCGCCGGGGCCAGTTCGACGGCGAGCACCCTGGTCAGCGCTTCCACCGCGCCGCCCGCGGCCAGCGTGACGGACAGACCTGGCACGGGGCGGGCCAGCAGGACGCCCGAGCTGAGGGTCAGTGACCCGCCCGCTTCGGCGTTCGTGAGTTATTTTCCGACGGCTCTCTGGGCCGCTCAGGGGGCGACCAGGTCCGGCGCATGCGTTCTCGGCGTTCTCTCAGGCCGAGGCCGGGAGGTAACGCCGCCTCAGATGGTCGGGGTGTCGTCAACAATCGGCCTGTGAATCTCAACGACCGGCTTCCACCCCGCGGAGAACTCGATGAAGTCCGCACGGGTGGGGTAGGTGTCGATCGCGCGACGGTCACGCTTGGGGCTGTCGCTACCCTTGCGCCCCCGGGGAATCTGCTCCTCGAAGATGTCGACCTTCACGTCGGGAACCTCCTTGAGGCCCTGGCGCCAGATCTGCACGACGTCGGCGCCGAAGGCCTGCCGGGCCGCAGCGTAAAGGGCCGTGAGAGCCCCCTTGTCCCCACTAGGGACGAAAAGTGCCAGGTCCAGCACGACACCGGCGGACTGGAGGACCTCGATGGTCACCGAACCGTTCTCGTCGGCCAAGTAGATTCCGGCTTCATTCTCGTCGTCGGGAAGCCAGGAGACCTCTTCCTGAAATACGGTTCTCGCCGTGATCGAGCCGCCCTCGAAATCCTCACCGGACTTGGTCAGAAAAGCAGGGACATAGCAGTCGGGAAGCTTGAGTTCTGCCGTGTCAGCGGAAATGAAGAGCCTGTCTTTCACGCCGAGCTTCGTCACCTCTTCCAGCGAGAGGCGGCGAGCGGCGATCTTCTCCGTGTTCACGATTTCCCTTTCAGGTTGCATTGTCCCTCCGAACAAGAACGCTACCACGAAACCCTGAGGTCAACTGCCCAGCAATCTTTGGGTAAATGGCCTCCGATGACCTGCACGGGAGGATACCGAAGCGAGTGCCACTCGGTCGGGAACACGCATCCGCCAGGTAGTGTCCCTCGTCATGCTGTTGGGGATCAACTGGCGGCTGCATTTCGGTGCGTTGGGTAGCGCGGAGGAACCAAAAGAGAGCTTACGACAGATATCACCCATATCACCTTCGGGGAGGTGGCGGCGCGGTAAGGCGGTCCATTCGTCGTGCATCTCGAAGAGCGCAGCGGAAACCAACCGGATGGTCCGACAACGCAACAACGGAGACCCCCACCGGCAACATCTGGATGAAGCGCGAACCGGAAGTCGCGCACTACCGCGCCCTCTTCGGCCAGGACTTCGGCGTAGTCGGCTAACTACTCCTGCCCGCCGAGGCTGCGGCACGATGCCGGTGCACCATCTGCTGATGGCCGAGGACCCGGCCTACGCCGCGAACCGGGTCCAGATCGAGAACCAAGCCTTCGCCTACGAGACCGGCACCGTGGAGTAGCGACGAGGCGGAGATGGCTTTCATACCCGCCACGTGCAACCTGGCATGGAACGTGCCCTACACATGGAAGGCCACGGGTCAGGGCGAGTGGTACAACAACATGGCCTGTCCGAAGCGCGTGCGAATGTATCAGGGCGCAACTCCCGTCTTCACTACGGGATACGCGCCCGCTTACGACAACTCGGGGGCGGGTTGAAGGTGTCGGCACTCAGAGTGATCTGCTGATTTACCAGCTCCGCTGATACACGACGGGGTCCCCGCCTCGGGATGCTGGGGCGGGGGCCCTCGTCTATCGCCGCCTGATGGACCGGCACCTCACCGTCCAGGAGTCCCGCCGCCTGGCCGGGCGATCTGTCACGGCGGGGGCTTGGCCGCGGCCCGCGTCCGCGGCCCGGCCGGCGGGTGCCCCGGCGTCGCCGCCGAGGAAGTGCTCCGTGCGGTCCGCAACCTGCCCCCCGACCGAACCGCTCCTCTGGCACTTGTCCCTCAAGCGGGAGCGACCTCTTGACAAAGGCAGCCAGCTCCGCTGCCTCGATCGTCCGCATCGGTGAGCCCGACGACCGGTCGCAAAGGGCCTGCGTGCGCCCGAGGGGGCCCACGCAGGCCGCACTTGGCGTGGGTCAGATGAACCCGTTACCCCAGGCGCGTACGAAGTTGTAGTAGGTGCGGGCCCAGTCGAGGCACTTGGCCTTCCTGGAGAAGCGCTGGCCCCGGGGGCCGATGTCGTAGCCCGTGACGGCGGCGCAGATGCGTTCCTTGAGGATGGTGTAGAACACGGCGTCGACGGCGGTGCGCTTGGACGGGGGCAGACCGTTCGTCTCGCCGTTCTTCCGATTGCGGATGAGGCCGTAGCCGTAGTCGTGGGCGTCGCAGGCGGCCTTGAAGCTGACGCCGCTCATGGGGCTGTTGGGTGCGGAGCTGCAGCCGTCGTTGGTGATTCCCATGACCGAGCCACCGGTGAGGGTTCCCTTCCAGAAGGGGTTACGGAAGACCTTCTGGGCGGGATCCTTCTCCACGTCGACCCGGACTTTGCACCTGCCGCGGAGCAGGTAGTCGGAGGCATAGGGACATGACGCGGCGGCGGCCGTGGCGGCGAAAGCTGTGGGAGCGGCGCCGGCGGATGTCATCTTGCCCGGCGCCGAGTAGGTGAGCGTCCAGGTGCCGTCCTCAGTCGTGGTCAGACCCTTGATGTTCCCTTGGGAGTCGTAGGTGTAGGTGGACTGGCGCACGGGATCGCCGTCGACCTGACGCGTGTCCTCGGCCTTGCGCAGACGCTTGGCGGAGTCGTACTGGTACGAGACGGCCGTCACCGGAACGGGGTCGCCCGCGGCGTCGTGGACGATCGCCTTGAGCTGCCCGGCTATGTCACCGAAGATGGAGGAGGTCGCGGTCGTCGTCGTGGCGTACTGGAAGGTTGCCGTGGAGCAGGCGGCAGGCGTGCTCACGCAGTCCTCTGCCGTGAGGGGCGAAAGGATCCGGCTGAACCGCCCGGTGGCGTCGTACTGGATGGCCTGCCTGCCATTGTTCTGGCTGCCGATGGCGGTCACCATGTATTCCTGGCCGATCTTCGACCAGGTGTAGACGATGTCGGCGTCCTCCAGGGTCTGCGTGAACGTGCCGTCGACGTTCTTCACCAGCGCGCCGCCGCCGTCGGTGGAGGCGAAGGTGCCGTCGGGGTTCGCCTGGAACCGGTAGGACTCCGTGCCGACGTTGAGGGCGATCTCGACGTAGCCGTTGGCGCTGTAGTCCTTGAGCCGGTGGCCCAGCACGCCCCCCAGAGGCTCCAGCTGCCAGAGGGGGCCGAGCACCTTCTCGTTGGGACGAGCGACGTCGAGGCGCTGCCCGGCGGTGTGGTTGCGGGTCACCAGGAGGCCGTCGTCGGACAGGTCGATGGCGGACGTCATCCAGTTGCCGGTCGGAGGGTCGACGTACCCGGGTTTGAAGTCCGCCGGCCCCGGGTCGGCGGGATCCTCCCCCTCCCCTGGGGTGATCACCTCGTCCGAGGTCACCTCCAGGACCGGGGCAGCCAGCCCGTCGGTGTTCTCCGTGGCGGCGAAGACGCGGTAGTTGGCCTGTGCGGTCTCGGTCGGGGACTGCAGAACCACGCCGTGATTGGCGGTGCCCGCGGCCCACTTGGCGACCATGGCGGTGACGTCCCAGGTCATGGTGCCGCTGCCGCAGGCACCAAGCTGAGAACCCTCGGTGGAGACGACGGCGTCTTCGGTGGTGCTGGTGGGCTGCGGGGCCCAGGTCTGGGTGGTGGCGTCCCAGTGGCTGGTGACACGGCGGACCTGGATGCCCGCCGATACGGTGGGGCCGCAGGCGGGTGCGTCGAGATTGGTGAGCTTGAGAACGGCCTTGGTGGGGGTTTTCAGACCGCGGGTGTCGAAGCGCAGGTAGGTGCGGGCCTTTTCGCCGTCCGCTTCGGTTCCGGCCTTCAGATAGCCGCCGGAGACGTTGTTGCCGTCGAAGACGCTGTTGACGTCGGTGTCGTTGCTCAGCGGCAGGACAACCGACGGGTCGACGGTCACAGGGTAGGTGGTAGCCGGATCGGCCAGGAAGGCGGCCGAGGGCTTGAGCAGGAGCGTCTTGCCACCGCCGGCGGCATCGGCGACGGTGGCTGTGATGTCACTGGTGCGAGCCCGGCCGGCTTGCCTGCCGGGCTGCTGCTCGCGTTTGCGCTGGGTGCGGGCGTGCGAGGAGTCCGCGTCGTACACCACCGGCGCGGAGGAGGTGGCAAGGACGGTGTCGCCGGCCTGGATGCTCAGCCGTCCCCCCTCGGCCTCACCGAGCGTCAGGCCCTTGGCGGTGACCGGGACCTTCACCTCGACCGGACCAGTCGGCCTGCGGTTGAGCACGACATCGAAGCGCAGCCCGGCGGGCAGGGCGGTGGCGACCAGATCTCCCGCGCCGTCTGCGACGACGCCCCGGTAAACGGCCTTGCTGCCGTTGATCACCGGCCGGGGCAACTCGCCGTCCCAGCCCAGCTCCACGCGCCGGCCGGAATCGAGCCGCAGGCGAGCGAAGGCTCCCTTGCCGCCGGCGGAGAACCGCGTGTCGCCCAGGCCGGCCCTGGGCCGCACAGCGCCGCCCTCTTCGACCAGGACCGTGTCGATGTCGGCCCACGCACCACCGGCCCGCCGGACCCGTATCGGTGCGGAGTGCAGCTCGGTGACCGTCCGGCCGTCAGCCAGCCGGTAGGTCGTCGACGTCTCGGTGCGATCGACGACGGTACGTGCAAAGGCCGGTACCGAAGACGGCCGCGGGGCAGGGCTCGCGTCGGCCGCCGTCGCGGTGACCAGCCCCGCCAGCACGCTCAACGCGAAAGCTGCGGCTAACTGTCTGGAATGTCTCATCTCAAACACCCGATCACTCCTGTTCCTCTGCAATGAGCTGGTGCTGAGCACAAAGCCCCGACCGTCTCCAAACCCATCATGGCTGTGGCCCCACTGGTCGCACCGGTGATGCGACCGGCCGAAAAGCGCCGCTGAACGACAGGTTCGAAACACTTGCGCGGACCGGATGCACGCCCTGCTCGGCCTAATGAGGACCACTGTCCAACTGCCCCTGTGACGGGGGTCTTGACTGTGTGGGCCTGACCAGGTGGAACACCTCGCGGGTGGCGTAGCGCTTGAGGCATCGGACGATCCCTCTTGCTGTCCACGGCGAACCCTGCGCAGGTCCGGAAAAGTACCGCATTACCCAGCACGGCCAACTCTTCGCGCAGGTTCGGGTCGGCACTGACGAGGACAGCCTTGAGCTGGTTGATCGCCTGGGTGCGGGCCTTGACCGCGGAACCCTCGGCGAGCTTGTACATCCGGGCTATCTGCACTCGTCCGTCGCCTGACTTGGCCCGAGCGCGTGCCCGCCCGCTCAGCACCGCCCAGGCCGCGTTCTGGGCGGTGCTGAGCGGATCCGTCTTGCCGCGCCGGCGTCGGTCCGTCCGGTCGGGCCGGTTCACGTCGATCACTTCCACGCCCTGGGCCAGCAGGTAGCGGGACAGGGCCGCTCCGAAGGAACCGGTCCCCTCAACCCCGGCCCGCCGCACCGCGCCCATGCTGCTGGCCCACTGGTGTAGTTCGCGGTATCCGGCCACGGTGGCCGGGAACTCTTCGGTACCGATCACCGCCCCACCGGGGAGAGCACGGCAGCCACATGAGCATCCCGGTGCGTGTCCACTCCGAGGACCACCTACCCCGTAGGCCCGCGTCGGCGAGTACGCGGAGTTAAGGACGTAGCGGTCATGTTCGTTCACCTTCCGGCCCGATGACGCATCCCGTAGCCGGCACCGAACCGCCCGGACGGTCAGAACTGTGACAACGCCTGGCAGGTCGGCAGGCCCCTACCGGGACACACCCGGTCGGCCCGGTGCCAGCAACACACCAGCCCCGGACAGCGGTCGACACAGCGTGAGTAAGACACCCCCGGGCACTGCCGTACGGTGCCGGGTGGGCGCCCGTGGCCGAGCGGCGTCAGCTGCTCGGGTAGCGCCCGGGGGCGAAGAACGACTCGTTGTACGGCTGGTGGGTGAGGGGGTGGAACGCCGCCGAGAAGTCGTCGGCCAGCTCGGTGATCGTGCCACGGCCCTCGACGGCGGTGAGCCAGGACGGGGGGAGGGCGAGGTCGCCGTGGTGGGCGCCGAGGAGGTTGCCGCAGAGGGATCCCGTGGAGTCGCTGTCACCGGAGTGGTTGACGGAGAGCAGGAAGGCTGACTCAACGTGCGTGCGCCGGGGTGCCGGGTCGGCGGGGCGGGCGAGGGCACAGTAGACGGCGATGGCCAGGGCCTCCTCGGCGATCCAGCCTCCGCCGAGGGTTTCGACCTTCTCGGGGGTCGCTGTGCCGTCGGCAGCCAGGTCGACCGCCTTGCGGAGGGCGGCCGTCGTCTCCTCGTGGCCGGGATAGCGGGCGAGGAGTTCCATCGAGCGCAGCACGGCGCCTTCGAGGGAGTCGCCGCCCAGTAGGTGTCCGATCATGGCGGCGAAGGCACCGGCCGCGTAGTAGCCGGTGGGATGGCCATGGGTGATCTGGGCGCAGCGGGCGGCGAATTCGAAGGCTCGGCGAACGGGCATGCCGGTGAGGCCGAAAGGAGCCGAGCGCATGACCGTGCCGCAGCCCTTGGAGTCGGGGTTGACCGGCCCCGGCGCTCCGAGCTCGCCGAGCGTGTCGGGGATGTGCTCGTAGCGGAGGCCGGAGACGCAGGCGTTGCCGGGGGCACGGCGGGCGTAGAGCCAGGTCTGCTGGCGCAGCCAGCCGGTGCGGGCGTGGGCGAGTTCGGCCGGCGGCGGGGGCGCGGGGTGGTTCTGGGTGTCGAGCCAGCGCAGATAGGCGTTCCGCACGAGGACGGGCCCGGCGGAGCTGATGCCGCCCTCGGTGGCGGGGCCGTAGCGGGCGTAGGCGCGGATGAGGCCTTCCGCGGTGAAGAGGGTCATCTGGGTGTCATCGGAGACCTGGCCGAGGACGCCGCCGCCGACCGGCAGGAAGCCGGTGACCCCGGACGGCCCGTAGCCGTTGCGGATCGAGGCCAGCGGCTGGAACTCGATCGGGTATCCCAGGGCGTCGCCTATCGCCCCGCCCAGAAGACAGCCACGGACACGGGCACGGCGGGCGACGATGTCGCCCCACGACTGACTGTTCAATCCGGTTCCCTCACTTGATGGTTGTGCTCATGGTCATTGCGTCGATCGGTCGCGTGGTCGGAGCCTTCCGGCTCAGAAGATCCAGGCCAGGTAGAGGCTGAGCGCCGCACCACCGGCGCCGCCCAGGACCAGCCGCTTCATCCAGGCACTCGCGCGGGTTCCGGCGATCAACCGGCCCACGGCCACGGCCTGTCCCCTGCTCGGCATGATGCCGGTCGCGGCGAACGGGATCCCCAGCGCGGCGACGATCCAGCCGAGGAAGAACAGCGCGCACCAGCGCCAGATCTCGCCGAAGCCGGTGGCGAGGTAGCCGCTCACGGTCTGCTGGACGGGGATGCGGTCGCCCCGTTCGCGGTCTGCCGTGATGGTCGCCTCGTGATCGACGGTCGTTCCGTCGTCTGCGCGGAAGGTGCCGGCGCACACCGTCTTGTCGCTGTGGTGACGGCTTCCGTGGTCGATCCAGCAGCGCTCGACCGTGAGCGTGCCGTGACGACCGACGAGGCCCGCTGCGTGCGTCGAGTTGTACAGCGAGAAGCCGGCGCAGAGGAGCGCCAGAAAGAAGAAGAGGCCGCCGAAGAGACGCCCTTTCACACTCGGCGCGGGCATCGAGACGAACGGACCCGGCGTCCCCAGTCCTGACTCCAGCATGGCGCTACCACCCCCTCCACTCCGGCTGCTCCCGTGATCGCTCACCTTACTCAGACGTCGTTTCACTTGGTGAGGCGGCGGTAGCCGATGAGAGTCGCTGCTATGCCGACGAAGGCGAGGAAGTGTTCGGCCTTGCGTTCATAGCGGCGGTGCAGGCGGCGGCATCCGGCGAGCCAGGAGACCGTCCTTTCGACGACCCAGCGGTGGCGGCCCAGCCGGGTGGAGGACTCGATGCCCTTGCGGGCGATGCGGTGGGCGATGCCTTTCTTACGGAGCCATCGGCGCAGGTGGTCGTAGTCGCAGCCCTTCTCGGCATGGAGCTTGGCTGGATGCCGGCGGCGCGGTCCGCGGCGGGAGCGGATGGGCGGGATCCCGCCCACGAGTGGTTCCAGTCCGAGGCTGTCGTGCATGTTGGCGCCGGAGATGCCCAGGGACAGTGGCAGCCCGTTGCGGTCCGTGATCAGGTGGATTTTCGGTCCGCTCTTGCCTCGATCGGTCGGATTCGGTCCGGTCAGTGGCCCCCTTTTGCCGCCCTGACGCTGACGGAGTCAATCGCACACCGCGACCAGTCCAACGCTCCGCGGGCGCCGAGCTCGTCGAGGATGACGCGGTGCAGCCTGGCCCACACCCGGTCCCGGCTCCACTGAGCGAAGCGCCGGTAGACGGTGGGCCAGGCCGGCCCGAACACCGGCGGCAGTTGCCGCCACGTGCAGCCCGAGATGGCCACGAAGATGATCGCTGCCAGACAGGCGCGGTCACCGGCCCGTCGGCGGCCGCCGCCTTGCGGGCGTATGACCTCCGTCGGCGGAACCACCCGCCGGAACAGCACCCACAACTCGTCCGGCACCAACCGCTCAACCAGATCCGTCATGCACGACTCAACGAGCGATCACACCATCAGAAACGGCGTCTTAGTGGGGAGCTACCTGGCCGCCGTTGGCGACGATCGGTGATCGTGGGCTGTGAGGAGTCGGTGGGGTGGTCACAAGGTAAGCAGGAAGTCCTCGAGGGTCTCATTGAAGACGTCCGGGATTTCCATGTTGGGGTAGTGGGCGGTCCCGTCGATTGAGATCGCGTGACCGTTGGCGACGGTGTTGGTGAGGCGTACAGCCATGCCGAGGTGGTCGGGTGAGTCGACGGCGCCATTGATGGCCAGCATGGGCACGTCGATCTTGGCGGCACGATCCCAGGTGTCGCGGACGGGGATGCGCAGGTCGGGCTCGTCGGCGGTGTGCTTGGACAGGGTGCTGAGGGTCATCTCGCGCAGGCGGTCGACGACTTTGGGATCGAGATCGTCGAGGCTGCGGTGCGGGCCCGCAGCGAAGAGCGTGAACGCCTCGACGGCGGCATCCAGGTCGCCGTCGGCCATTGCCGCGTGCCATGCGGTCCAGGTTCGGGTGGTCCAGGGGTCGATGAAAGACGGCTCGCTGGTCCCGGCACCGCTGACGACCACGGCGCTGACCAGTTCTGGATGCTCCAGCGCGGTGTCGACCGCGATGCTGCCCCCCATGGAGACGCCTACCAGGACCGCGGGGCCGGTGTCCAAGTGTCGTAGCAGCGCGGCGAGGTCGTCGGTGTGCCGGAACGATTCGGTGGCGTTGGGCGACCGGCCGTGGCCGCGGGCATCGGGCGCGATGACGCGGTACCGCGCGGCGAGGGTGGGTATCTGATCGCCCCACATGCGGTGGTCCAGGAATCCGCCGTGCAGCAGGACGAGGGGTTGGCCGGTGCCGGTGTCGAGCCAGAACAGATCACTCATGACAACCAAGGTGTCATCATTGGAGGCGAATGGCAACCTAGGTGTCATCATGGTGAGGTGAATGAAACAGACCGTGGCCTGGCGTCCGAAGAACTGACCGACCGACTCACCGAGGTGTTCGACCTCGTGGGGCCGCTGTACCGACGCACACAGCGCAAGGTGGAGCAGGACGTGTCCGTCGAGGGGCTGTCGGTGGGAGTGCGGGCCGTGCTCAACTTGCTCCGCGAGCAGGGACCCATGACCGTCCCTCAGATGGGTCGGGCACAGGCGTTGAGCCGCCAGTTCGTGCAGCGCATGGTCAATGACGCCACTGCGCACGGTTTGGTCGAGTCCGCCCCCAATCCGGCCCACAAGAGGTCATCCCTCATCCAGCTGACCGAACAGGGCCGGTTCGCCATCACCACCGTGATCGACCGCGAACGTGCAGTGCTGCGCCAGGTCGGCGGTGACCTTACCGACGCAGAGGTCGACGCCTGCCTCCGAGTTCTCTCCCGCCTCCTCGAACTCCTGGGCAACGTCGACGTCGACTGAGACGCCGTTTCTAATGGCGTGATGGTTCGTTGAGCCGTGCATGACGGATCTGGTGGAACGGTTGGTACCGGAGGAGTTGTGGACTCTGTTCCGGCGAGTGGTCCCGCCAACGGAAGTCATACGCCCGCAAGGCGGCGGCCGTCGCCGAGCCGGTGACCGTGAATGCCTGGCAGCGATCATCTTCGTGGCCACCTCGGGGTGTACCTGGCGGCAGCTGCCGCCGGTGTTCGGGCCAGCTTGGCCCACCGTCTACCGGCGCTTCGCCCGATGGAGCCGGGACCGGGTCTGGGCCAGGCTCCACCGGGTCGTCCTCGACGAACTCGGTGCGCGAGGTGAGCTGGACTGGTCGCGGTGTGCGATCGATTCCGTCAGCGTCCGGGCGGCAAAACGGGGCCTATGACCGGACCGAATCCGACCGACCGCGCCAAGTTGGGATCGAAGATCCACCTGATCACCGATCGGAACGGCCTGCCACTGTCCCTGGGCATCTCCGGCGCCAACATGCACGACAGTCTCGGCCTGGCGCCGCTTGTGCGTGGAATCCCGCCCATCCGGTCCCGCCGCGGCCCTCGTCGCAGACGTCCGGCGAAGCTGCACGCCGACAAGGGCTACGACTACGACCACCTGCGGCGATGGCTCCGCGAGCGCGGCATCGCCCACCGCATCGCCCGCAAAGGTGTCGAGCCCTCGCAACGGCTCGGCCGCCACCGCTGGGTGGTCGAGAGAACGGTGGCCTGGCTGAGCGGCTGCCGACGACTCCACCGACGCTACGAACGCAAGGCGGAACACTTTCTTGCTTTCGTCGGCATAGCCGCAGCCCTCATCGGCCATCGCCGACTCGCACAACGTCTTAATGCCAAACGCCATCAAGCCGAGGAACTCGCCGAGACGTGACGACCCTCGACATCCTCGACGCCGCCTTGCCGGCATGAGCCCCGAGGACTCGAGTAGTGGCTGGCAACCGCTTGTTAAGAAGCCGTCGAGGCCATCCACCCGCCAGACAGCGCTACCGTGAAGAGGCAACCGGCCTCCCCGAGGCCCCCGATCGCCAACCTCACGGCACCTTGATAACGAAACAGCAAAGCCCTCACAAACGGCCAGGTCACGAAGGGTCCGCTCCGCGCACGCGGAGATGTTCCCGGAGTTCTACCGCGAGGGCCGTGTGCCCCTGCGTCCGCTCCGCGCACGCGGAGATGGGCGCCCGGTGTAGCCCTATGAGCATCCGCACCGCCTGGGACGGAACAGGGAGCTTGGAGGATCCTTCCAGGGCGTTGGGGTTCTCGCGTGCGAAGGGGTACGGCCTGGCTCGTCGCGGGGAGTTCTTGTGCCGTGTGCTGCGTATCCGCCGTGGTACACGTGTCGTCACCGCGTCCCTGCTCGGTGTGCTCGAAGCGGAGAGCCGGAGTGCAGCAGTGCAGCAGTGCAGCAGTGCCCGAGCCTGACACTGCGCCCGCCTAGTCCGCCGCACGCAGAAGCCCCGCCGGAGCATGAGCACATTCCGGCGGGGCAGCTCGTCGCACGCGCTCTCACACAGCCCCTATGAGCGGGGTCTGGCTGTAGCTGTTTGACCAGGTGGAAGACCTCGCGGGCCGCATAGCGTTTGAGTCCTCCGAGTCACGTCAGGTGGCTGTGACGTTGGGCGGCGGGATGGCTGTCGGGGGCGTAAGGAGTGGCGTTGTGCCAGCAGGCCCATATGACGCGGAGCCATGCGCGGGCGACGAGCCAGGTGGCGTGAGGGTTGCGTTTTCCACGTGCCCGGGCCTTTGCACAGAGGCTGGCGGCTCAGTCTGCCGTTCGGTGTCTGAGGTGTAGAGCCGCTGGTAGGCCCATTCCTCCAGCAGGGCGCGGTGGAAGCGTGCGGCCTTGCCGTTGGTGTGGGGCCGCCAGGGTCGTGTCCAGCGTGGGCTGATGCCCAGCCGGCAGCAGATGTTGCGCCAGGTGTTCTTGGTGCAAGCCCAGGCGTTGTCGGTCAGGACGCGTTCGGTGGTGATGCCGTGGGCGGCGAACCAGGCGGTGGCCCGCAGGAAGGCGGCATATTTGAGGGGCGCGTCGGGGAGGTCTTCGGCGTAAGCGAGGCGGGAGTGGTGGTCCAGGGCGGTGTGCAGGTAGGCGTGGCCGGCGGGTGGGCTCGTCGAGCGGCGTTCAGCGGCACAGGGTGCGCAGGGTGGTGAGGCAGTCCGCGGCCCGGCGCTGCGGGACGGTGTCGGTGCTGGCCCAGGCGATCCGGGCGTCCGGCCGGATCAGGACGGCGGTGACGTCCCGCCAGATCGCTTGCGCAGCCTCGGAGTTGCCGGTTCCTGCCCGCTGCTCCAAACCCTCCGCGGGGCACGGTGTCCGCGTCCCGCCGAGGTCCAGCAACAGTGGTCGGCCGTGGTGCATCAACGGGTGGGCGGTGGGTGCATCGGCCGCGTCGAGGGCAAGGCCGGCCAGTCGGGTGCCGTTCAGCGGGTGCGCGCCGGGTGTGGTGTCGTCGGGGAGCGGGTCGTCGAAGCCGGCGATCCGGCGGGCCCACTGGCGGTTGGTCTGCGGTTCGGCGAGCGCGGCGGACCAGACCTCGCGCAGGGCGATCTGCTCCGGGCTCGCCGCGGCGAACAGGGCGAGCTGCGCGCGGGTGTTGTCGATGACGGCGCGGGCGGCCGGTCGGCGCTCCGTGTCGTAGCTGTCGAGCAGTCCGTCGGGCGCCCGGTGCTGGAGGGTGGCGGCCAGCTTCCAGCCCAGGTTGGTGGCGTCCTGGATGCCGAGGTTCATGCCCTGCCCACCGGCCGGGAAGAACATGTGCGCCGCGTCCCCGGCCACCAGCACCCGTCCGGCCCGGTACCGCGTGGCCTGGCGGGTGGCGTTGCCGTAGCGCGACAGCCACCGGGGGTTGCGGATGCCGAGGTCCCGTCCCAGCAGCGTGCGGGTCTGCTCGCGCACCTCCTCCAGGGTCAGCGGTTCGCGGGTCCCGCGGTGCATGGTGGCCGTGGAGAGTCCCGCCAGCCGGTGGACGCCGTCGCCGATCGGGGCCGCCAGGAACGAACCGGCCGGCCCGGTGGCGGCGAGCGGCGCGGTGGGCGGATCGTCGAGTTCTACGTCGGCGAGCCACCCGGTCAGCGTGGTGTCCTGGCCGGGGAAGTCGATGCCGGCGGCCTGTCGTACCGCGCTGCGGGTGCCGTCGCAGCCCACCACCCAGCGGACCTGCACCGTCCGGTGGGTGCCGCCGGCCCGGATCACCACCTCGACGGCGTCCGGCCCCTGGGTGAGCGAGACGACCTCCTGCCCGCGCAGCACCCGGGCGCCCACGGCGACCGCGTGCTCTTCCAGGAGTTGCTCGGTGACGGACTGGCCGAGCGCAAGCATGAAGGGGTGGATCGCCCCGACGGTGGAGAAGTCCAGCCGGGTGGTCGCCGCCCCGAAGTGACCGGTCGGCACCGGGGTTCCGCGTTCGATGAACCGCTGCGCGAGACCGCGGGTGGCGAAGGTGTCCAGCGTGCCGGCCTGCATGCCGACCGCGCGCGACCGCCCGTCCGGTGCCGCCCGGCGCTCCACCACGGCCACCTCCACCCCCCGCAGGCGCAGCTCCGCGGCGAGCCAGAGCCCCACCGGACCGGCCCCGGCGATGAGCACGTCAAGCATGGCGACCACTTCCTTTCACTCTTCTCCGACTGCGTGTTCCCCGCCTCGAGCGCCGTCGGATGAGACAGACGCCGACGCACTGTGCAGCAGCGGGGAGTTCGGGCATCGCTCGGTTTCACATGCTCCGACCAGCGGAGCTGACAGCCGCCTCCTTCGCGGCGGGGCGGCGTCAGGGCGATCGCAGGCCACGTGGGGAAAGCCCGACGGGACAGCCCCGGCCGGGAAGCCGCGATGAACCGGATCGCCACCGACCCGCGCACCGCCCGACGATTCGACGCCCGGCGCGTGCGCCTGTTCGCTCCCCCGGGTGCCGGACAGCCGCCGGCAGCACACGCCGCGTTACGCGGCATCGGCGAGGATCCGCTCCACTGCCGGGGAGCGGGGCCGGAAGACGTCGTTGAGGCCGATGGCGCGCAGGGCGGGAGCGAGTTCCCGCATTTGCGCGACAAGGGCCGCGTACTCGGGAGTGCCCTCGGTGAGCTGGTCCAGTCGTAGGGCGTTGGCGACGAATGCGGCCACCGAACCCTTGCGGACGGTCAGCCCGTTCATCGCGGTCGAGTCGATGCCCTCGGGCAGGACATCTTCCGGGCGCACGGCGGGCTGGTGCTGGTGCGAAGACGAATGCGTCATGACTATCCTTTGCGTGCTTGATGTACGTGCTTTCTGCACGCAGATTACGTTAGCAGGACTCCGTGCTTCTTGCACGTATCCTCAAGGGGTGAGTAAAACGACACGTGACAGCACGTCCGCCGCCCGCGTGGCCTCAGCCATCGGGGCACTGACCCTGCGCGCCACCCGTGCCGGGCTCTACGGCCGGCTGACCTCCGGGGTGGAGGGCGTGGACGCCACGACCTACCCCGTGCTGTCCGGGCTCGCCCGCGTGGGGCCCGTCACCGCCACCAAGCTCGCCGAGGCGATCGGGATGGAGCGCACCGTCACCACCCGGTACGCGACCAGGCTGCAGGAGGCCGGGCTGATCGCCCGCCGTCCCGACCCTGCTGACGCCCGTGCGACCAGGCTGGCCCTCACCGTCGAGGGCGAGAGGGCAGTCACGGCGTTGCGTGGGGCGATGGAGTCCTTCGTGGCGGAGGAGATGGCGACGTGGCCGCCGGATGAGGCCGCCGCCTTCGCCACGCGCCTGGAGCGTCTGACACAGTCGCTCGCCCAGGGCGAGGCGGACCGTTCGCGTTGATGCGGGCTCAGCTGGAACGAGCGCCCCAGACAGATCGGCCGGCTAGAAGATCACTGAAGATGTTGGGAGTTCTGGCTCCGGATCTTGTGGTCCGGAGCCAGTCCGGTGGGCATGCGGGGTGATTGGGCCGGGGAGGCGATCGGGCCCGATGTGCGGGAGACCTGCCGGGAGTTGATCCTGCCGGGCAGCGTCTTCGCATTCCTGGCCGAGCACCGCGAAATGCTGTTCTCGGCGGTGATGTTCGCCGATATGTATCCGTCGTCCAACGGGCGGCCGTCCATGCCGCCCCAGGTGCTGACCGCCGCCGTGGTGCCGCAGAGTCTGCATGGCCGCCTGGGTCGCCAAGCCCGCTGCCCTAGGTCTGCTGTTCGGGGAGGTTGGCGACGCGGCTCATTTCTGCCAGGAAGGCCCGCACGCGCGGCGTTTCGGTCTCGGTGCCCGTGGCCACGAGCACGCTGCGGGACACGGTCGGCCGGCAGCGAACGAAGCGCACGCTGCTGGGAGCCGAGGCACGGACCACGCGCGGCACCAATGTCACTGCGAGTCCAGCCGCGACCAGGCGGAGTTGCGTGGCGTAGTCGGACACGCAGTAGCGCACCTCCGCTTCCACCTCGTGTGCGCGCAGCAGTTGCCGCAGTGCTTCGTGCGCGTCGCTCCCCGCAGGACAGCTGGTCCAGAGTTCTCCGTGGAGTTCATCGAGTGCCACGAACTCCCGGCCGGCCAGTGGGTGTCCCTCCGGAACCGCCAACTGCGCGTCCTCGTGCATCAGGAGGGTGGTGCGTACTCCGGGCGGCAGGTGCGCCGGGTGGTGGTCCCAGCTCTCCGTGACGACGGCGTCGAGCTGGCGTGCTTGGAGCATCGGGATCATGTCGACCGCTTCGCCGTCGCGCAGTGAGGGTTCGAGGCGGGGGTGGCGTTCGATGAGGCGGTGCAGCACGTCAGGGACCAGCGTGCGGAGAACACTGGCGACACCACCTATGCGCAGGGGTCCGGCGACGAGACCGTGCAAGTTGGCGAGGTCTCGTTCGGCGTCCGCGAGCGTGGACACCATGGTGTGTGCCGAACCGGCGAGGATGTGGCCGGCGCTGGTCAGCCGGATGCCACGGCCGTCCCGCTCAACGAGTTGGCATTGGACCTCCTTCTCCAGTTTTCGCACGTGCTGGGACACTGCGGGCCCTGTGATGTGCAGAGCGGCGGCTGCTTCGCTCACGGAGCCGAAGCGTGCGACGGCCGCGAAAACCCGTAGCCTCTCCCAAGTGATCACGTAAGCCAGGCTAATGCTTTTGGCTAATGAATCTTGAATAGTGCTACCCGGCTCACGCTGGGACCGTGGATGTTGTGGATGCGACCTCAACGCTCTCCGTGGCGACTTCCGATGACACCGAGCGGGCTCCCCGGCGCAGTTCAACAGCCCCAGCGGGGTTGGTCATCGGTGGAGCCGCCTGTTTGTCCGTTTCGGCAATGTTCGTCAAGCTCGCCGACATCACCGCAGGCACCGCGGCATTCCTGCGCTGCGCCCTTGCCCTGGGCATTCTTGTGCCACTGCTTGTTCACGAGATACGGCGCAATGGGCGGCTGGCGCGGAAACTTCAGGGATATGCGGCGCTCGCAGGCGTCTTCCTCGGCATTGATTACGTCATGTGGACCATGAGCATCCTGGATGTGGGGGCTGCAGTCGCCACGGTGCTCATCAACGTACAGGTCATCGCCTTCCCGTTGCTGGCGCGGCTCATCGGCGGCACGGTCATGTCTCGTCGTTTCCTGTGCACCACACCCGTGATGTTGGGTGGCATCACTCTGGCCAGCGGCGCTCTGCAGGGCGGTGCGGAAGACGGCAGCCCGGTGCGCGGCACGCTGCTGGGCGTGGGCGCCGGTGTTGCCTATGCCGCCTATCTGTATCTCAACCGGCTGTCAGGTGAGCGCAGCCCCGTGCACGTGGTGACGCCGGTCTGCATTTCCACCGCGGCCGCTGCGGTGACCGCGGGGGTGGTCGGTCTGTTCACCACCGGCATCACCCTGTCGATGTCGCCGGCCTCGTGGGGCTGGATCATCGCGCTCGCTCTGCTGGGACAGGTGGCGGCCTGGCTGTTGATCAGTACCGGGACACCCCAGCTCGCGCCGAACACTTCTGCCGCCTTGTTGCTGCTGCAGCCGGTCATGGCCATGGGATGTGGCCTGTTCATCCTCAGGGAGAAGGCGACTGCGTGGCAGCTCGCCGGCTGCGTGGTGGTGATCGCCGCGGTGTGGTTCTCGCACCGCACACCGCGCAAGGGCGCAGACAGCGGGCCCTGACGGAAGTACCGGTACGCGCCACTGCGCCGGATGGCTGCCGGCCACCTCCGCCTGGACACGGCCCACCCGCTGGACCTCCCCGGCCCTCCGCACAGGTTCGAACACCCCGTCCAACGTCGCCTCGTCCGGATGGGACCAGGGCCTCGCCTTGGTCCCGGTGGTGATCAGCTGGCGGTCGTAGGGGACTGCCGGAGTTTGTGGCGTCGTTGCCGGGCGAGTCGCCGTTGCGGGGGAAGTACGGGGAACCGGCGGAGTACGTCGTCCAGTGGCTGCTGCCGGTCGGTGCGGCCGTGCTGGGCATCGTGCTGCTGGTGGCCGGCGAGGTAGCAGCCGACGTCCTACTGCTGGCCGGCGCCGGCGCGGTGGGTTTCTGGTTTCCCCGTCTGGCGGCGGCTGCGGAGGAGGCGCGGGCCGTGTGGGCGCGGTCGTTGGTCTGTCGGCAGTGCCCGGCCGTGTTTCCGCGGGAGGATGCGGTGACGGTCTGAGTGTTTGGTCAGGGCTCATGAGGCTCTTGGTGAAGCTGACCCAAGAGCGTTTTAGAGCAGATCGCTGGGATACCCAGGATCGCTTCGTCGGCCAGCGCGGCAGCCAGTTCGGTGAGGTTGTGCCGTACGCTGCGCAGCGGTTCGAGTTCGGAGTAACGGTCGACGCCGATGAGGACACAGGCCGAGCGCGCGGCGTCGATCCCAAGTGCGTCCTCGGTGTCCGCGCCCTCCGTCGCCGCGTCGACGGTCACCTCCCCGCCTCCTGCTCCGTATCTGGACCCGGCTCCGGCTCCGGCTCTTGACCGTCCCCGGCGATCGGCCGCACCGAGACGCCCGGGAAGGCCTCCCGAAGGGCTTCCAGTTCCCCGGGCATGGCACCCACGACCTGGATAACGACTTGGGACCGAGGCCTGCGCCCGTCCCGCCAAGCAGCGTAGGAGAACGGCAGCTGCGCCAGCGTCGCGAGCGTGGACACCAGCGCGAGCACGGCCTCCAGGTCGCCGCCCATCTCGTCCGGCCTGGCCGGTCCGCGCACCGGCTCGATCGGGATCCGGCCGCGCAGCGAACGGTCATCGCGCAGCCAGGTGTAAAGCGACCGCAGCTCCTGCCGACTGTCCGGACCGATCAGCTCGAACCTGATGTCCATCGCACTCCCCCGGGCTCACACGTCAGCTCGCTCTCAGTGTGCCCCCTGTCACTGACATAACTTCCCTGTCTTCACGGGATGTTCCTCGTCCGGACACTTTCCGGCCCCCGGAGCGGAACCAGCCGGGAACGCCACGTCGTGGCGACACTCCGGCCCCGTGACGGACGAAAACACGTTGGCCGGCCGCCGACGAGCTGCCACGATTCCCCTGATTCCCAAGCGGAGGGCATTTGTTCGTGTTCGTGTGTGCGGGGTGCGGCGCCAGACTGACCACTCCGCTCCCCCAGGTCGCCCTGCCGGCCCACGCCCGTCAGAAGTAGTTGGGCCCGCCCCCGACAGAGGGGGCGGGCCGGCTGCCTGAGCGGAGGGGTGGGAGATGGGCTCGACCTCGGGTTCGGAGGAGCCGTCGACGACGGGCTCGTCCTCGGGCGCCTCAGAGGTGAGGTGAAGGCCGATCACGCCACCGATGATCGCGAGGAAGCAGAACACCTTGCCGAGCGTGATCTCCTCGCCGTACAGCACCGCCGCCAGGAGGACGGAACCGACGGCACCGATACCGGTCCAGACCGTGTAGCCGATGCCGACGTCAATGGACTTCAGGGCGAGACTGAGGATGTAGACACCGCCGCCGCCCGCGACGACAGTGATGATGGACGGGACGAGCTTGGTGAAGCCGCCGTTCGCGCCGGAGCTGAGTGCGAAGACGACCTCGATCGCCGCGGCGGTCAGGAGCAGCGTCCAGGCGGTCGCGGCGCTCTGCTTCTGGGGGGCCGGCTGCTGGGGTGCATTCATCGTCACACCCCCGAGAGCGACTTGAGACCGACGACGCCGCCGATGATGGCGAGGAAACAGACCACCTTGGCCGGGGTGATCTTCTCCTTGAAGATAGTGCGCCGAAGAGCACCGTTCCGACCGCTCCGACCCCGGTCCAGATCGGATAGCCGACCCCCACGTCCAGGGTCTTGAGTGCGAGGCTGATGAAGTAGATGCCGCCTATGACGCCGACCACGGTGATCACTGACTCTTTGAGCTTGGTGAAGCCCTGGGAGGCGCTCGCACCGAGCGCGAAGATGATCTCGAAGACAACGGCGAGGGCTAAGTAGATCCAGGCCATGGTGGTGAAGGTATTCCTCTCAGACGGTCGATGCTCGGGCTGGGGCCTCGTCGGCCAACGACCCACTGCCCGCGACCACATCGTGGTCGGCGAACATGTCGGGATGCTTGGCACGCATCCGCTCCAGTAGGAGGTCGAAGGGGACGTCACCGTAGGCACCGTAATCCTTCAGGAATTCCATCCGGGCGCCGTCATGTCCGTCGTACGGGCGGTAGAGGCTGTCCGACGCGCCGTCGAACTCCAGTGGCGCCATGCCGTACAGACGACACAGCAGTTTGTTGAAGACCGGGGTCACCCGCAGCCAACGTCCGCCGAGGTGGATGGAGACCAGACCGTGGTGGAAGACCACCCCGCCGACCATCTTCTTCAGCCGGTCCGAGGCGAGATGGTTGCGCACATGGGCGTACACCAGACGGCTGGGGATGCCGACGGCGCGCACGGCGGGGGCGTACAGAATGGATTTGTGGACGCAGAAGCCCACTCCGGCACCTGCTCGACATGGGCATCGGCCACGTCCGCATCAGGCCCCGCACCCCGCGGCTGAACGGCAAGGTCGAACGATCTCACCGCATCGATTCCGAAGAGTTCTACCGCCTCCTGGAGGTGCACGTCATCGATGACGTCAACCTCTTCAACACCAAGCTCCAGGAGCGGGAGGACTACTACAACTACGATCGCCCCCACGGCGCACTCACCGCCCAGACACCCTACGAACGACTCCGACAGAAAGCCCAGAACCCACTGTCATAGGCCCCGTCAGCTGCACACCTAGAGCGTTTCGACAACCGACGCCGACTGGCGCCGCTCCTGGCCATATACCGACCGTACCGCAGTCCAGCGCGCGCACCTCGGACTGCCGCTGCTGCCACAACGACGATCGGTTCGTTCCCGCAGACCATCGAGCTGCGCACGGCACGGGCCGATCTGCTGACCGGGCGGATCGACACGGCCGACTGCGAGGACCGGGTCACCACATCCGCGTCCTGCCCGGCGGACTCACCGAGGAGGACGGCGCCGCGGCCGCCCGCACTCTGCTGGCCGCCCGTCCACGGCCCAGCGCGGTCCTCGCGTTCAACGCCCGCTGTGCGACGGGTGTCCTCGACGCTTCCTGCGCGCCGGTGTCCCGTCCTCGACGAGATGTCCGTGGTCGGCTTCGACGACAGCCGCCTGGCCCGCCTCGCCCACATCGGCCTGACCACTGTCGGACAGGACATCCCGCGCCTGGCGGAACTCGCCGTCGGCCGGGCCATCGCCCGGATGGAGGCGGAGGCGGCGCCGGGCCCCGAGACCGTCATCGCGCCGCGACTCGTGGTCCGCGCGACCACGGCGGCGCCGCGCCGGGCCCTGTCGTAACTCCCGTCGTCCGCCCGCCGGACAGGCCAGGCGTCGCCCGGCAGGCGCGAGGCCGACAACAGGGCTCCAGGGCTCCGGGCTGAGGACCCAAGGCTGACGGGATCACCCGGACGGCGCCGACCGGATGGCGTCGGGCGCCGACGCGCGGCAGGGCGCGGGCGCTCTTATGCTGGAGGTTCAGGACCTTGCGGCCCGTGTCCCAGGGCATTGCCGTGACCTGCGGCTTCTGTGCAGTCGCGCCGTAGGCGGACGCATGTTCATCCCGCGCTGGTGCTCACACGGGTGTGCACACACGCTCGTGCTCGGAGTTGCGGAACGTGGCCTCGCATGGTGGGGAGTCACTCCATGACGCATTCCCGTTTGTGTCGGGCTGCTGCGACGGCTGCCGCGGCAGGGATGTTCGCACTGCCGGTCGCGGGCGTGGCCGGATGCGGTGGCCCCGCCGTGCCGGCGAAACCGTCGCCGTCCGTTTCCCCATCGGCGTCCCCGGACGAGGTCCGTGACATCACCCCTGGCGTAACGCAGCAACTCGACACCGTCGTCCAGCAGATCATGCGGGAGGCGAACATCCCGGGTGTGACCGTGGGACTGTGGACGCCCGACGGTAACTATGTGCGGTCCTTCGGGCTCGCCGACCAGAGCAACGGCCAGGCCATGTCGCCGGATCTGTACATGCGGATCGGGAGCGTGACAAAGACGTTCACCGTGACGGCGCTGCTGCAGCTGGTCGACCGGCACAAGGTGGACCTGGACGATCCGATCGGGAAGTACGTCGAAGGCGTACCCAACGGAAGCAAGATCACCCTGCGCGAGCTGGCCGGGATGCGCAGCGGCCTGTTCAACTACTCCAAGGACGAGGCCTTCTACCAGGCATTGACGTACGACCCACACCAGCCGTTCGCCCCGAAGGAGTTGCTCAGCTACGCCTTCCAGCACCCTGTGCTGTTCCCGCCGGGAAAGAAGTACGAGTACTCCAACACCAACCTCATCCTGCTCGGCCTCGTCATCGAGAAAGTCACCGGTCAGCAACTGCACGACTACATCAAGAAGGACGTCCTTGAACCGACCGGCCTGGACCACACGCTCCTGCCGGTCGACGCCACGTTCCCGACTCCGCACGCGCAGGGGTACACGACCCAGACCGCGAACGGCGACGTCCAGGACGCGGCCGACTGGAACTCTTCATGGGCCTGGGCGGCCGGCGCGATGATCTCCAATCTGCAGGACCTGCGCGTATGGGCGCGTGCGGTGGCCACGGGCAAACTGCCCGGCGGCGGCGACCTGATCAGTCCCGCCCTGCAGAAGCAGCGGCTCACCACACCACCGACCCCCATCCCGGGCATCGGGTATGGCCTCGGCATCTTCAGCGTCCAGGGGTGGATCGGGCACAACGGTTCGCTGCCGGGCTACGAGTCCCTGGTGGTCTATCTGCCGTCGGCACGGGCGACCCTCGTCGTCCTGTTGAACACCGACATCGACCATGACAACCAGGAGCCCACCACGCTTTTCGGCGAGGAGATCACGAAGATCGTCACGCCGGGCCACGTCTTCAACCTGCCCGCGGAGCCCGCGGCCAGGTAGGCAAGGATGCCGGGGCCGGTGCGGGCGGAAGAGAGGGAAATCCAGTGCTCCGCCGCCGACCGGCTCTCACCAGGCAGTGCGCGCCGCCCCGTTCTCGCGGCGCGCGTTCCGTGACGAGTGAGGGGAGCCAGGCCGTGCGTGAGCGCACCGCTGTCGTCGTTCCCCGGTCACGGTACGAGGTGATCCTAGATGAATGAGTCCGATGTTTGTGCTGGCCGCGACCACGGCGAAGGGCGCCCGTTGGCTCGTGTATGACGCTACCGATTCGCTTGGACCGGAACCATCGACGGCCAGCCGCGATCAGGAAGAGGCCGCGGCACCAACGTGCTCGTCAACCACGCCGGAACCTGGCAGATGCTTCACGAACACCTCAGCGCATCACCGGGCGGCGCCATCGATCCATAGGAATTGACAATTACTCCGGACAAAAACCCACAGTCACAGACCTGAGCACAGGGCCAGCGAGCACGAGGTATGTGGAGAGAGAAATGAAGGCAATCGTCGCGACTGATCAGGGCGCGGAAGCGGCCGGGATCAAGCTGGCGGAGCGGCCTGAGCCGACGCCGGCGATCAACGACGTCGTCGTTGAAGTCCATGCGTCGGGCTTCGTCCCGGCAGAGTGGGAATGGCCCTCGACGTGGGTCGATCGCTCCGGTCACGACCGAGCCCAGGCGATCATCGGCCACGAGTTCGCCGGAGTGGTCACCTCCCTCGGCTACGGCACGACGGGACTCTCGCTGGGCCAGCGGGTGTTCGGGATCACGGACTGGCACCGCGATGGAACCCTGGCCGAGTACGCGGCCGTGGAGGCACGCAACCTCGCGCCGCTGCCCGGGGCCGTCGACTTCACGGTGGGTGCGAGCCTGCCGATCTCCGGCCTGACCGCATGGCAAGGCCTGTTCCGGCACGGTCGTCTTCAGGCGGGGCAGAGCGTCCTCGCACACGGCGCCGCTGGCGCGGTCGGATCCGTGGTGACGCAGCTCGCCCGGGAGTTCGGCGCCTACGTCATCGGTACCGGGCGGGAGCCGGACCGTCAGGCGGCGCTCGACTTCGGCGCGAACGAGTTCCTCGCCCTCGACGACGAGGATCTCGAAGACATCGGAGGGGTCGACCTGGTCTTCGATGTCATCGGTGGTGACATCCAGAGGCGCTCGGCGAGCATCATCCGGCCTGGCGGGACGCTGGTGTCGGTGGTCGGGCCTGCTGAGACTCGCCCTGTCGACGGTCTCGCGGTCGACTTCGTCGTCGAGTCCGTTCCGAGTCAGCTGGTGGAGATCGTCGACCGGGTGCGGGACGGGCGCCTTCGCACGCACATTGGAACCGTCGCGACCCTCGACGACGCCGTCCCCGCGCTCAACCCGACCGAGCGGCGCAAGGGCAAGACCGTCATTCGCGTGCGCCCCTGAGCTTCCTGGAACGGCTGGAGCAGCAGGAGCTGACGAGCGGGAAGTTCAGACAGGCCGAGGCGTGGCCGCTCGTGCGACCCGACCGATGGCTCGTGAACGAGGCGCTTCAAGGCCCACGCCGCCGGAATCGTCGCCGCGGTCGCTGCTGCCGGCGGGTGACGCAGCCTTGCCGCCGGTCGGGAAACCGTCACGGTGACGGTTTCCCGACCGGCACCGAAGCCGAGCTCCTGCGGCAGCCACTCCCATGGGATACCGGTATGCAGTACGAACAGAATCCCCTGCAGACACCACCGGTCGTCCCACGGCAGGCGCCCAGCGTTGCGGGATCTGCACTCACGCACTGGCAACAGAGGCTCGAACCGCCCCCACAAGTCATCCGGGCTCCTCACCTGACGAGCTCGTGCATGGTTGGCGGTGAAGTGCGATGAGCTCTTGATCGTCGATCACGGTGGCGTGGTGGGGAATGCGAACCGTGCGGCAATCATCAGCGATCGGCGGATCACGGGCCTGGCGGCCGATGCGATCGCTGAACTCCTGCCCGAAGTAGATCCGTTGTGGTTGGAACGGCATCAGGCCAGGCCGGCCTCCCGGCCGCGGAAGCGAGCCGTGGGCGCCGGTGCGAAGCACCGGCTGGTGTTCGTCGACCGTCTCCTGGCCACGCTCGTCCATCCGGCAAGAGACCTGGTGCCTCCCAAGCCATCAACGAGGGCGGTCAGACGTTGGGGACCTGCAGCTTGTCCCAACTGGTCTTGCCGGGGGTGCCGTTGGCATCGTCACCTTCGAAGCCGAGCTTCTCCTGCCAAGCGGCGTAGGACTTCACATCGCCCGGGCCCCATACGTCAGCGTTGGCGCTCGACTGGTACCGGTTGCAGCCTTCGGCAACGAGCCGCTGGTGCATGGCGGCGATGATCGGCGATTTCCGTCCCGTGTGGAAGAACGACGCACCAGGGAACGGCTCGGTAGCCGGCCCGGGGACGGGGTGTGAATCCTTGAAGTGGTCGTACGCCTCCTGAGCCGCCGCGAGGGCCTTGTCGTAGATCTGGTCCATGAACGGGCCGGCGCACTCGGTCGAGGACCAGTGGTGGTGGTAGAAGAGGTTGCTCTTGCTGGGGCGTTCGCCGATCACCTTGGCGAAGAGCCAGCCGGCGAGTCGTGCGGCGTTCGTCCAGGTGGTCTCGGCGACCTTCCAGCCGGGCGCGAGCGTTTCGTCCGCCATTTCGATGCTGATCGACCTCTGGTTGCCGGGCACGTCGCCGACGGCCCAGGCATACTCGTTCACCTTGACGTACTGAGCGACGGCACCGGCGGCGTCCACGTCGAAGTGGGCCGAAGCCCGACGCTTCGTCCAGAGGTCGAGCAAACCCTGGTGCGAATACCGGCCGGCGTTGTGGTGCAGCGTGACCGACGTCTTCCTGTAGGACTTGTGGGTGACGTGGCCCGTCGCGTTGAGCTTGCCGATGAGGTTCGAGACGGTACGGTCGTAAGCGATGGTGGCGGTCATTTGGGGTCCTCCGCGTCGTTCTCGACGCCGTCCTCGGCGAAGGCGACGAAGTCGCTCTCCGGAAGGTCATCGAGGTTGTCGGTGCCGGGTCCGTCGGCGGTGTCGGTCTTCTCGAGGGCCGCCTTCACGTCCTCGTCGTCGAAGTTCTTATCGGGCATGACGCCGTCCTTTCAGTTACCAGAACTTTGTGTCGCCAGTTCTACGTTCGACGAGCGGCCGGGAAGAATCCTCTCGTCGCCGTTGTGAATGGCGTGGTAGGTTCGATGGTTGTTGAGATCAGGTGCTCTGGGTCAGGAATTCTCGCGTCACCAGTCGAGATGTCGTCAACCGTCATCGAATTCATTTGGATGTAGATACGGTCGTAACTCTCGTAGCCATCTACACCAAGATCACATCCATCGTCACGAACGATGATCTGGATTCGAATCTGAGGCCACTGAGTCGAGGCGTAGAACTGCTGGTTGATGTAGCGGTCGAATAGGCAGCTTCCTAGACGTTGGGAACCTGCAGTTTGTCCCAACTGGTCTTGCCGGGGGTGCCGTTGGCATCGTCACCTTCGAAGCCGAGCTTCTCCTGCCAGGCGGCGTAGGACTTCACATCGCCCGGGCCCCATACGTCGGCGTTGGCGCTCGACTGGTACCGGTTGCAGCCTTCGGCGACGAGCCGCTGGTGCATGGCGGCGATGATCGGCGATTTCCGTCCCGTGTGGAAGAACGACGCACCAGGGAACGGCTCGAAGGTGGCGGGGCCGGCGGGGCCGTCACCTGACTGGTAGGCGGTCAATGCCCTGTTCGATGGTGAGCGGCGTTGCTTGAAGACCGTCTGCACGCGGGCGTCGGCGCGTGGCAGTTTGCTGTGGCCGCTGAGAATGGCCCCTGGAATTTCGAAGTTGTAAACGACTTCGTCGCTTGCAGCCTCAACCGACACCACCTGGCTGGAAAGGACATGGTGGACTCCGGAGTAGCTCGTACGCAATTCGTGGTCGAGATAGTCCAGTTGGGCATCCATGTTGAACAGGACGTCCGCCCCGAGCGCAGCTCCGTTGTAAACGTGGCTGAAAAGCCCCGACCGCCGAGAGGGCGAAGTCCACTGGGCGAGGCCGACGCCGGGTAGCTTGGGCCCCTGATGAGGTGATTTCCGATCCATGATTTGGGCGGCTGTGAAATTCGTGGTTACTCCGGCGAAGTTCTTCGCTCGCATCGGGGTGGACGGCGAGCTGCCCTCGATGCGATTCGGCAGAATGCCCGACTCTGCCCACAAGTTCCCGACGATCCCGGCGGCGCCTGCGGGCGGAAAACCGTACCGGTCGACGAGTTGCTTCATGCAGTAACGCATGCGGTCGTCGGTTCCAACCTTTGTCCAGTCGCCAGCCGACGGAACCACCGCGACCGCGGCGGGCGCGTGTCCCAGTCCGGGGCCGGGAGAGTCGGCATCGGCTGGAAGATGCCCTGCTTCGATGTGCGAAAATTTGTCGTCCATTTCAGGCTCCTCGCGCGAAGCCCGCTTCGCCGGTCGCGAGGGCGCACGGCGTCCACCACGGCTGGAGAAGCCGGGTAAGGGGAGGACAGACATGCTGTCTTCGAGTTGTGCACTGGTGGGCCGCCAGTGGCGATCGCCCTAGCCCCGTTCGAAGCCCAACCCAAAACCAATCTCATTGTACTGCGAAGCATTGCAGCCCGCTCTGCATCACATTACGCGGCCATCAGGTAACCAAACGCGGCCGCCTGGCAGGCTGTCACGCGGGGTCACACGTCTGGGACGCGCTACCGGACAACATGAGCTTCAGGCACGGGCATAATCGCGACGACCAAACGCATAGACATCTCTCACAGCGACTAACGAGCTCGTGCACAGTCGGCGGTGAGACGTCCGGGTCTTCGGTGGGGCCCGGTGTTCACATTTGCCGTGCCGATGACTGACACTGCGAATCACGGAGAAACTCATCAGCTGTCGCCCTCCTCCCGGCGGCCTCGGCCGTCCGGATCACCTCGGAGAGCACACACACATGCCCGACTGCGGGACCCACCAGCAGCGCATCAGCGCAGAGCGGTGCATAGCCCGCCCCAACCCGTGGCAAGGCAGCTTCCCTTCGTTCCATGCCAGATCGCGATGGATGACCTCCGGCGTACAGCCTCAATGACGAGTTGCGACCTCGCGACCCCTCACGCATCGTGACTATAAGGGCGGCTTCCAGCAAACCCCAGGGGCACTCGATGGACGAGAGGGACTGGAATCGACTGATCGACCAGCTGAAGGCGGGAGAATGCCCCCCTTTCTCGGAGCGGGAGCCAAGGGGGACACGCTGCCGACCGCCTCCCGTCTCGCAGAAGAGTGGGCCACCAAGTACAGCTATCCGTTCAGCGACCGCACGAACCTGGCCCGGGTCATGCACTACGCGGTGATCAAGGAGGGAGTTGACGGCGGCTTTCTCAAGCAGAAGTTGGTCAACGAACGCTTTGCGAATGTTCGGCCCCCGAATTACGGTGATCCGGTCGAGCCCCACGCACTGCTAGCCGTTTTCCCGGTCCCTGTTTACCTGACGACAAACTACGACAACTTCATGGCCGAGGCGCTGAGTAGCCGCCAGCGTACGCCTGCGTGCACAGGAAATTCCCGTCAGCCGTTCCGACCATGCAGGTGGTTACCTGTGCAACCACATCTTCTGCATGGCCGGACCAACGGGTGCGGCACGCGGTACGCCTGTGCACCGAGGTCCGCCTAGGTCCTCTTGAGCTGACGAGTCCTGGGCCCTCGCGGGCGGATCTGCTGAGTCTTGACAGTCGCACGACTTCGTGAATAACTGGATAAAATAGACGAAATATATAGATTCTACCGGCTGCTGACTTAGCGTCACGGCGCGGGCGGGCGTAGTGGCCGGCTCGACGAGTGAGGCCCTGATGAGTGCTCCCAAGAACGGCATCGAAGATCTTGTCGAGCACACCTTGGCGCCTGGCAATATCTCGGCACCACCCCAACGCCAGGCGGAGCCGGACGCAGCCCCGGCATCCCGCCTCAGGGTGACTGTGGTGTGGGGTGACCTCCCCCAGGTAAGGGCCGACTTGCATGTCACCGGGCACTACCAGGGCATCGCACCCACGGCCGCGGAGCGTGCGCTGGACCGGACGATCTCGGCCGGTGAGCGGCAGGTAATCGCGGAACACAATCGGCGTGGCTGGATCGACGCCAAGTTGGGAAAAGTGTCGTACTTCCCTTGCCAGGCCGGCGATTCGGTCCATTCCGCCGCTGTCGTGGGCATGGGCCGGATGGGCACCTTCACCGAGCGGCGCGCTACGCGCCTGTACGAGTCCCTCCTCAGCGAGCTGCTGGCGCTCGGTCATGTAGGCAAGGCGGCGACTGTACTCATCGGTTCGGGCGCCGAGAACCTGCCGGTGAAACATGCCGCGCGCGCCCTCATCCGTGGCTTCGTGGCTGCGCTGAAAGCTGCCGCGCTCCCGACACTGACCGAGGTGCTGATCGTCGAGATCGATCGGCTGCGCGCCGAGAAGCTGCGTCGCGCCCTGCGCGTGAGCGGCGACGCCCTGCGGTACCTCGACGTCGCGGACGAGGTGACCGAAGCTGCCGGTGGAAGGGTCAAGCGCACTTCAGCGGCTGCCTACGCGGTGGCCGAACTCGTCCGCCTTGCCGGGGCAGTCGCAGCGTTGGAGAAGGGTGAGGGCGGGCCGGATGCCGCAAGCGACGGCCTGGCTCTGCGCGCAGTGCTAGCGGGAATCCCGAACGATCGTCTCCGTGACGAGGTCAGCCGGACGCTTTTCGACCTCGGGCACGTCGACCCCACCGACATCACAATATCCACTCATATTTCCTCGGGGCCACAGGACTCGCTTCCGGTCAATTTCTCGGTTCTGAAAGGGGAACAAAGTTTGCGCTGGACGGCTCTGGCCGAGCGCGCCACGCTGCCGGAGCGCAACGTACCCGTCGACGGGGATCTGCTCCGTCAACTGGCGGACCGTCTCACCGAACCAACCGTCACGGACGCACGCGAACTCCCCCATCTTCTTTCCCGACTGGTGGTACCGACCGAGTTTCAGTGGCTGGTTTCGGACGAGGCGCCGGTGGTCCTGGAAGTTGACCAGAGTACGGCGATAGTGCCTTGGGAGTTCCTGGCCGACATCCAGCCGGATGTGGGCAGCGGTCAAATCCCACTGGCTGTCCGCACTCCCATTTCTCGAATTCTCCGCACCGAGTACTCGGCGGCCGAGATCGTCGACGTCGCCGAGGAACTGAGGGGCGGACCGCCGCAGGCACTCGTCATCGGTGACCCCGGCGATCCAGCGAAGGGCATGAGCCTCGCAAAGGCCCAGGCAGAGGCGCGTACCGTCAAGAATGTACTGCGCCGCAATAACGTCAGTGTCCAGGCGTTGATAGGCGCGCCGAATTATGAACTGCGGGAGCCGGATGAAAGGCCGGCGAGCCGTATCGATGTCCTGCGTGCCTTGCTCAGCGGGCGGTATCACATCGTCCATTACTGCGGGCACGGCACATTCAACGAAGCCGGGCCGTCCGGCTGGGTCTTCTCTGATGGTCTGCTGACGGCACGGGAGTTGGCGCAACTCGCCCGGCCACCTCGGATAGTCGTCGCCAACGCCTGCTATTCAGCAAAGGTGAAACCTTCAGCTGCCGGAGCTTTGAATGTCGCCGACGAATTCCTGCGGGCGGGCGTGCTGCACTACATCGGCGCGGCATGGCAGGTGCCTGACGAAGAGGCCCAGATATTCGCTGACGTCCTGTACCAGGAGCTGTTCGGCGGAACACAGACGGTGGGCGATGCCGTCCAGATTGCCCGCCGAAAGACATACGAAGCCGCGCCTCCGGACCATCATCGCTGGAACGCATGGGCCGCCTATCAGCACTACGGCGACCCGACCGACCGGATCCGTGGCCCCGTACTGCCCTGAAGGAGGCCGGATCATGAGCAAAACCCCGTTCGGCGATATCATCGTCCTTCTGCCTGGTATCACCGGAAGTGTTTTGAAAAAGGATGGCAAGGATATCTGGGCCCCGACACCCAGCGCGGCTTTCAACGCCCTGCGCACCCTCGGCGAGTCGGTGACCTCACTGGCTCTCCAGGGCGACGACTGGCATGCCCCCGACCTCGGGGACGGGATCGTCGCCGACCGCCTGGTGCCAGATATCCACACCCTTCCCGGGCTGTGGAAGATCGACGGCTACACCGCGATCAGGAATTTTCTGCTGGACCAGTTCGATCTGACGGAGGGGCGCAACTTCTTCCCGTTCCCGTACGACTGGCGCCGTGACAACCGGGCCTCCGCGCGCCGTCTAGCCGAGGAGAGCCGAACCTGGCTCAACGCATGGCGTCAGGGCCCCGGCGGCGACGATGCACAACTCGTCCTGGTCGGACACTCGATGGGAGGGCTGGTCGCTCGTTATTTCGTCGAGGTGCTCGGCGGCTGGGAGAACACCAGGGCCGTGGTGACCTTCGGCACCCCGTTCTACGGGTCTTTGAATGCGGTCGATTTCCTGGTGAACGGGTTCCGCAAGAACTTCGGCCCGTTCGTACCAGACCTCACCACCATGCTGCGCTCCCTCACGTCCCTGCACCAACTGGTCCCCGTCTACCGCTGCATATACGGCGCCGACGGCCAAGCCGTTACCCCGGCGCGTGCCGGACTGCCGGAGTGGAAGACAGCCTGGGACGACCACGTAACGCAGTTCCAGAAGGAAATGGAAGACGCTGCCACCGAGAACCGCGCCTCCGCCGCATGGCAGAAAAACCCGGTCACGTACCACCCCATTGTCGGGACCGACCAGCCCACGCGGCAGTCCTGCCGCCTCACCGGACAGAAGCTGGAACTCCTGATGGACCGGGGCGGGGATGACGAGACAGGCGACGGCACTGTGCCCAGCATCTCCGCCTATCTCTCCGGCGCCAAGGACGCCCGTACGTTCACACCCCAGTTGCACGCACAATTGCAGAGTCAGCGCTCCATGCAGGACCACCTGAAAGGGCTGCTCGAAACCCTGCACGCCCGCTCGGCGATGGATCTGCGCGACGCCGTGACGACCTGGTTCAGCTACCGCGGTGATGACCTCTACCTCCCGGACGAGCCTGTCACCGTGGACCTCTCCATGAACAGCAGAGCCAGTGAGAGCCAGCTGGCCCAGGTCGAGGCGAAGGTCACCGTGCACAACCGGGAAAACAACACCACTGTGCTCGACCGCCCGGTCACGGTGACACGACAACAGCAGCCTCTTCGCCTCGGTCTGCTCCCTACCGGCACCTACGACATCCAGATCGCCAGCAAGGCGGCCGCTGCCCCCGTGTCAGATATCTTTCTCGTTGCTGGAGCAGACTGGTGAATGCTCTCCGGCCGGCTACCGCACAGCGCCCTGGTGCTCGTGACCGGCACGACGCCGAGTACAACGAAGGTGCGGAGCGCCGAGGCCGCCCTGGACTGGTCCGCTGTCGCTTCCGGACCGGTCCCAAGGTGTGCCGGACTCGTCCACCGGAGCTCCTGGCGTGTGGCCGTTCGTGGGTGTGGGGTCAGGTGCTGGCCGCGCCATCCATGGTGATGACGCCACCGGGCATGTAGGCGGTGTCCGAGGTCAGCAGGTCAGCCGGAAGTCCACGAGCGTAGCGCCCCCCGGATGCGCTTTAGGTCAGCTGTGCCGCGGCCCGCGCACTCCATCTCCGTCGTCTGTGCCCTTCCGGCATCGCTCGGCGCCCGTCCCCTCTGTCGAGAGGGGACGGGAGCCGAACTGTCCTCAGGCGCGGGGCGTTGACGCGGGCGTCATCAACCAGGGCCTGGATTGACTCGCTCGGGCTGGACGAGAACGCCTCGGCCACCACGGGACGGGCGATCTGGAGGCAGCGCTGAGGCACTCGGGCTGCCCGGACCGTTCGGCACCTGGAGCGACCGCGACGACCAGGAGGAGCCCGCCGAGCCCGACTGGCCGACGCGGGTGGCGCCGAGTTCTGGTGCTGACAGTCCCCGGCTCGGCGTGCGGTGAAGACATGGCGGTGGCCAGGCCGAGCCCGGCCGGAGTGACCATGTGGGCGAGGCAGGTGCGTCGGTGCGGGCACTGCGGAAAGCCGCTGCCAGCGAGCGCCCGCACCGGCGATTGGCCCTGAAGCCGGGCCCGGCGGTGCACGGAGCCGGGGGGTGGGAATCGGTGCACCGCCGCCCTGCGGCCGCAGGTGGCGGATACAACGAGCGGACCCACAGCGGGGGCACGCAGGCGTACAGCGTGCAAGGCCACCCGGCCACGGCGCTCGCGCCGTGCCGTGGCCGGGCCGGCGGGGTCAGACGCCGGGGGCGTCGAGGTAGGTGTAGGTGCTTGTGGTGCTGCCGCCGAGGGTGGTGACGGTGACGGTGATGTCGCCGGCGGGGTGGGGTGGGGCGGTGGCGGTGATCACGTGGTCGGAGATGACGGCGAACGGTGCGGGCGCGTTGTCGAAGGTGACCTCCTGGGTGGTGGCCAGGCGGTCGCCGGTGAGGGTGACGTCGGTGCCGCCGCCGGTGGATCCGGAGGCGGGGCTGGCGCCGGTCACGGTGGGGGTGTCGAGGTAGATGAAGGTCAGGCCGCCGGCGCTGCCGCCGGGGGTGATGACGGTGACGGGAACCGGGCCGGAGGACGGGGCGGCGGGGATGGTGACGGTGACGGCGGTGTCGGTGGCGGACACGATGGTGGCCGTTCGGGAGCCGAAGCGCACCGAGGTGGCTCCGGCCAGGTTGGCCCCGGTGATGACCGCGGTACCGCCGCCCGTGACGGGGCCCATGGCGGGTTCGCCGCCGTTGGTGGTGATCCCGGTCAGCAGCGGGGCGGGGAGGTAGTAGAAAGTGCCGAAGACGGCGGTACCGCCCGGGGTGGTGACGGTGACAGGGACCGCGCCCGATCCGGCGGGGGTGCGGACGGTGACCGAGGTCGCGGTGTCGGCCAGGATCGTGGCGGGGGTGTCGCCGAAGCGCACGGCGGTGGCTCCGGCCAGGTTGTGGCCTCGGAGGGTCACGATGGTGCCGCCGGCGGTGGTGCCCTTGTTGGGCACGAGCGTCAGGGCGATCACGCTGACGGCGTTGTCGGTGTTGTCCGTCACGTACAGCCGGTTCCCGGCGGGGGTGACCGCGATGCCGACGGGGCCGTTGCCCACGGGGAGGCTGCCGGTGGCGGTGTTGGTCGCGGTGTCGATCACGGTGACGGTGTTGTCGGTGAAGTCGGCGGTGTAGGCGGCGGTCCCGTCCGGACTCACGGCCACGAAACGCGGCAGGGTGCCCACCCCGACGGTGGCGACGGTGGTGTTGGTGGCGGTGTCGATCACGCTGACGCTGTTGCCGCCCGCGTTGCAGACGTAGGCGCGGGTGCCGTTCGGGCTGAAGGCGACGATCACCGGCACGTCGCCGGCGGTGAAGCTGCCCGTGACGGTGTTGGTCGCGGTGTCGACCACCCTGACCGCGCTGTCGCCGACGCAGCAGACGTAGGCACGGGCCCCGTCGGGGGTGACGGCGACGCCGATCGGCACGGGGCCGGTGGTCACGGTGGCGGTGACGGTGTTGGTCGCCGTGTCGACCACGCTGAGGGTGTTGGAGGTCTGGCCGGTGACGTAGGCGCGGGCGCCGTCCGGGGAGAGCGCCACCCCGAGGGCTCCGGCCCCGACCGCGACGGTGGCCGTGAGGGTGTTGGTGGCGGTGTCGACCACCCCGAGGGCGCCGGCGTCGTTCAGGGTCACGTAGACGCGGGTGCCGTCCGGGGAGACCACCGTGAGGGTCGGGCCGCCCGCAGTGGCAACGGTCGCGGTGACGGTGTTGGTGGCGGTGTCGATCACGCTGATGGTGTTCGACCCCCGGTTCGCGACATAGCCGCGTCCCCCGTCCGGGGACAGTGCCACCCCCAGCGGGGAGAGGCCGACGGGGATCGTGGTGTCAGCCGACAGCGCAGTAAAGCGCTGCCGGAGCAGCGCGACGGCGGACAGCAGCGCATCGGGTCGGGTCAAGTCGGTCACGGCGCGGCCTTTCTGAGTGCGGATCGGGGCCCCGCAGGCCACTGCGCCGGGCGGAGATCAGTCCCCGGGACAGTGGCTGCGGTTGATGCCGCCACGAGACTCTCCGCCTGCGGCGGGTCGGCCCGCGCTGGGGCGGCCGACGGTCCTCGCTGGTGCCACGCAGGAGAACCGCTGCGACCGCTCAAGCACGGCCCCCGGCAAGGGATGGGCAGCCCACCGGTTCCACTACTCAAAGTGACACATAATATCAAATGGGTGACAAGGCTTGGTTGTGCGAATCACCCGAACAGCCCAGTGCGTGACGCCGGCGGCTTCTCGAAGGCCCCGCCTGGCAGGGCGGGAAAGCCGCGCCACGATGCGTGCAGCGCCGGCCTCCGCAGCGGCCGCGGCCGAGCCTTGGCGTGGCGTGGCGTCAGGCGACGGAGTGGGGCACGGTGCCCGTGTAGGTGCCCATCGCCGCGGTGGCGGGGATCGTGATCACCACGGTGGGGTCCAGCCCGTGGAGCTGTTCCCGCTGCCGGTGGAGGTGAAGGCCGGTCTCGGGCTGCTGAGCGCCGGTTTGGCCGAGGCGTCGCTCCGGCCCGGTGAGGCCGTGACGGTGCCGTTCGTACTGGTCGCGGGTCCGGACCAGTAGTTCGCGGTGGTGATCGTCTCGGCGGATGTGGCGCCGCCGGTGGTGAAGTTCGTGGCGGACACCGTCGCAGCGCTCAGATCTTCAGCGGCTCGTTCCGCCGCCTCGTCCCACGACAACCGCCTCGGTCCCCGCCGGCGCCGAACCTCACGCCGCCGCTCAAGGACACGGGCCACTCCGCCCACCGCACACCGGAGTTCGGCTCATCACTCCTCGAGCAAGATCATCCTATGGCCCCTTTGGGGCTCACCCCGGCGATACCCCTACAGCCCTCGGCGATACCCCTACAGCGGTTCCCGGATCACCGAACAAGATCGATCTCAGCGCCAACGGCTGTACCGCTGGTCCAACTGCCACCGTCATTACGCGAACTGCCCCGTAGCCGTGGCTACCGGCCGAGGCTTCGGCGGATCGCCTGCTCGACCGGCGATGTCCCGTGGTCCACGTCGTACGGCTTGACCGGGTCCAGGGGCGGCTGGGCGAGGAACCGTGGCCGGGTGCCGTGGTGCGCTTGGGCGGAGTGGACCAAGAACGGGTGGCACAGGTAGACATCGCCGGGCCGGCCAGTGGCCAAGGTGATCGGACGATGCTCGGTCGCCGGTATCGCCCGCGTCGAGATCTCCATCATCGTGAGGCCGTCCTCGCCGTAGGGCGCCAGCAGAGGTGCCACGTCGAGGTGCGAGCCAACCCGGATGCGCGTGGGCGCGTCGTTTTCGTCGATCTCGGAGAAGAGGAAGAGCATGAGCAGGGCCCGCCCTTTGGATGCCACGTTGACGCGGTATCTGAAGTAGTCGCCCGGGTCGGCGTCACCTTGGAAGCTCGCGTCGAGGTGCCATCCATCGTCGCCGGGTGGCGCGGCGCTGGGGAACCGGATCGGAAACGTTCCGAGGCCACCGCGCGGCGCCCAGTGGCCCGGCCCGACCAGCCGGTCGAACGCGGCCGTCAGCCGTGGGGTGTTGGCGGCCTCCCGGAACGGCTCTTCGGTATGCCCGTTGATCCTGATCACCGGCTCGGTCCAGGTGGCCGGGTCATCGGGGGCGCAGCCGGTCTCCCTCCAGAGGATCGTCCGGCACTCAGCAGCCGTCTCCTCGGGGAAAGCCTGCTCGACCTTGACGAAACCGTCCTCGATGAATCGGGTGACCTGGTCATCAGTCAGCATGGCCCTATGTTGCCAAGACTCAATTGTCAACGGCGAACGAATTTCAGGCGTACATCGCGAACTCAACCGCCACCCGCAGGCGCGGCGGGAAGGAGTTGGAGACCATCGGCGACTACGCACGGCCACCAGCAGGACGGGGCCCAGGGAGAACCGACGACAGTTGAATACTCAAGCTGCTCACCTACGCCCCCACCGGCGCGATCGTGGCAGCCCCCACCACCAGCCTGCCCGAGCAGCTCGGCGGCGGCCGCAACTGGGACTACCGCTACGTGTGGGTGCGCGACGCCGCGTTCGCCGTCTATGCCCTGCTCAGGCTCGGCTTCACCGAGGAGACCGAGGCGTTCATGGGCTTCCTCACCCGGCACACCGAACGGCGCGGCCACGCACCGTCCGGCCCGTTGCAGGTCATGTACGGCATCGACGGTCGCACCGAGTTGCCCGAACGCGAGCTGTCCCACCTGGAGGGTTACCAGGGCTCGGCGCCCGTGCGGGTCGGCAACGGCGCGGCCACCCAGTTGCAGCTCGACATCTACGGCGCCCTGCTCGACTCCGTCTATCTGTATGACATGTGGCGCCGGCCCATCTCCAGTGGCCAATGGCGCGCGGTGTGCGCACTGGTGGACTGGGTCTGTGAGCACTGGGACCAGCCGGACGAGGGTGTGTGGGAGACCCGTGGCGGGCGCAAGAAGTTCCTCTACTCCCGCCTCATGTGCTGGGTGGCCATCGATCGCGCCATCCGCATAGCCCAGCACCGCAGCCTGCCCGCCGAGCTCGACCGCTGGGGGCCTGTCCGGGACGCGATCTACTTGCGGATCATGGACAAGGGCTGGTCACCCACCCGGCAGGCGTTCGTCCAGCACGAGGACGGCGATGTGCTCGACGCCGCGGTGCTGATGATGCCGCTGACCAAGTTCGTCTCCCCCAGCGATCCCGTCTGGCTGTCCACCCTTGACGCCCTGGGCCGCGAACTGGTCTCTGACTCCCTGGTCTGGCGCTACGACCCCAAGGCCGGCCCGGACGGTCTGGAAGGCGAGGAGGGCACCTTCTCCATCTGTTCCTTCTGGTACGTCGAGGCCCTCACACGCGCCGGGCGCCTGAACGAAGCCCAGCTGGCCTTCGAGAAGATGCTCACCTACGCCAACCACCTCGGCCTGTACGCGGAAGAGATCAGCCACACCGGAGAGCAACAGGGCAACTTCCCCCAGGCCTTCACCCATCTTGCCCTGATCAGCGCCGCCTTCAATCTCGACCGCGCCCTGGGGTGACCTCCCCCGCTCCGCAGTCTGCAAGAACTGACGATGCGGCAGCTCGGCCCTCTGTACGGCTTCTCACCCGCGACCGTGCACCAGTTGGTCCAAAAACTCTGTCCGCTTCTCACACTCGAGGCGGCCCGAGCCTCTCAGAAACCAGTCGAGCGGCTTTCGAGCTGGCCGGCGCCCTCGGCACGCACGTGCCCCGGCATCTCCGGGTGCTGCATTTCCTCACAGGCGCGTTCTCCATCCTGCTGGGGTTGATCTGCTTCCGGGGCGCCCTGGAGTCGGTCCTGCTGCTCGCCCTGGGGATCGGCTTCAGCTGGCTGCTGCGCGGCACCATGGAGACGGCCGCGGCGGCCTCCGCCCAGGACATGCCGGCCCGAGGTTGGCACGTGGCCTTCGGGATCATCAGTGCTCTGGCGGGCATCGTGCTCATCGTCTCGCCGTTCGCCTCGATCGCGGCACTCCTTCTGGTGGTGGGCATCATGGCCATCGTCGTGGGGCTGTCCGAGGTGGGACGGGCCCTCATGATGCGCGTCGAAGTCGGCCGTCTTGCTCCGCCCCCCGCCAAGCAGCGGCGCCCCCTGTTCCACCGTCCGCACCCGCAGCACTGATCGATCGCCCCGACGTCCGCCGCCCGCCGTCCGCTCGGCACCCTCCCCAGATCACCGCCGCCCACCACGATCGGGAGTGATCCCGCACCTGTCCGGGGACGTCCGCGCCGTGCCCCGTTCGGCTTCGGTCAGCCGGGAGGACGGCCGTGAACCGTGCGCCCTACAGCCGAGGCCACCCGCCGGATGGCGCCCCAGCCTGGCGGCCGCCCGGCGTGCGCGACGTCAGGTCGATGGCGGGGAACCCGCACCCGTAGCGTCCCGGGGCTGATCCGGCACCGCACGGGAGTCGGCAGGGTGACGGCTTCACCGTCCAGCCCGACGGGGACGACCGGGACGTCGGCATCGACGACAACCTCCTCAGAGGTGGCCAGATTGGTCAGGCCGTGCTTCTGCCCCCCTCGCAGCCGGGCAGCCGTCTCGGCGGGCGTCTCCGCCCTGGCGGCCAGTACCCCGAGGAGTCCGGCGTCGAGCTGCGCACGCTGGCCAAGCCCGGCCGGGTCCTCGGCCTGGTAGGGGTTGTTGCTCACGAGCACGGCATCCGGCCGGTCCACAGTGAGCAGCCCAGCGTGTACCACCAGCTCCGGTCCCTCGTGGCGGGCCAGGAATTCCGGGAGGATCCGCACCACGGTGCCGATCTTGTCGTCCCGATAGGCCGGGTCCTGCACCAGGGCGGCATACGCTCCGAACGACACGTTGTTGACGAACGCCCGCTCGCCTGCGTACCCGAGATCCACACACAGCTCGACGCCGTCCGTCAGGGCCTCCAGCGCGGCCGAAGGGTCTTCACGGTCCAGGCCGAGATCCATCGCGAAGTGGTTGCGGGTACCGGCCGGAACGACCAGGAAGGGGACACCGCTCTGCGCAGCCACCCCGGCGACCACTGCCTGCGTGCCGTCTCCGCCTGCCACTCCCAGCAGGTCCGCACCGTTATCCACTGCGCGTCGGGCGACAGCCACCAGGTCCTGGGGCCGGGAAGGATCAAGCAGGAGGACCTGGGCCCCCGACTCACGGGCTCTTTCAGCGATGCGGAAGCGGCTCGCCTTTCCTCCTCCCGAACGGGGATTCACGATGAGATACGGCCGCCGTGCGGCGGCCACCGGTCGGAACGCGCTCTCGGTCATGGCAACCGCCAGCAGGCCGCGTTCATCAGCCCGGTGCCCGTCACAGTCACAGGCGCCGGCACAACTGCTGTTACTACGCCCGCTGCTGTCTGTGCCGTCCGCCACCGGCCCGGGCCGGCGATCGCACCGGTCACCGTCTCCATGACGTCTCCTCCGACAGTTACGGCCTGCGGCACCGGCCCGGTCACGTTGAGGGCAGTACTCACGGGTGGGGGGTGATGACGGCGCGTCCTTGGATCTTGCCGTCGTGCAGGAGCTGGTATGCCTCGTTGGCGCGTTCCAAGGGGAAGTGCTCGACCAGCATCTTGATTTTTTGCTGCTGGGCGAGAGTGATCATTTCCATCAGTTCGGGAAGGGAGCCCCAGTAGGGCGAGGAGACCGAGCACTCGTGCGGCGGGCTCGCGAAGTTGACGGGCAGGGCTCCGCCGCCGAGACCCACGATGGTCAGGTGGCCGAGCATCCTGGCCACCTGAGCGGCCATCCGCAGGGTCGAATCCATGCCGACCATGTCGAGCACGAGCTGAGCGCCCTGTTGTCCCGTCATGTCCTTGATGCGTGTGACCGCCTCCTCGCCCGAGAGCAGAGCCTCGTCCGCACCCATGCGCTTGGCGGTTTCCAACTTGCCGGCATCGGTGTCCACGGCGACGACGGTGGTCGCCGCGCTGAGCGCTCGGACCATCTGGATGGCCATCTGGCCCAGCCCGCCCACCCCGATCACCACCGCGGTCGAGCCCGGCCCCAGCAGGTGCACCGATCGCTTGACGGCGTGATAGCTGGTCAGCCCCGCGTCGCTGAGCGGGGCAGCCTGGCGGGGGTCGAGGGTGCCCAGTGGAATCAGGAATCGCGCCGCCGGGACCATCAGGTACTCGGCCATTCCGCCGTCGTGACCGCCGCCCAGGCCCCCGCCCTGACCACTGGCCTTCTGGCAGTAATTCTCCCGGCCCTCCCGGCAGTTGACGCACGTCCCACAGCCCCAGGGACCGTAGACCATCACAGGGTCTCCGGGCGCGAACCCAGTCGCCCCCGGCCCCAGGCTCTCCACCCATCCCGCATTCTCATGGCCGAGCGTGAAGGGCAGTTCTGTGGCGAACCCGGGTGGTGGTCCGGGTGCCTCCATGAGGTGCAGATCCGAGTGGCACGCCCCGGCACCCCCGACCTTCACCAGGACCTGCCCCGGCCCGGGCTCGGGCACCGGCACCTCGCGCAGCTCGGGCGGTTGCTGCCATCCGACGAGTTGAAAAGCCTGCATGGCGATCCCTTACGCACGCTGATTCAGTCGCGGATCCCGTCGATGTCGACCAGGACGTGGCGCGGGCCCCGGAAAATCTGGTTGTGGCGGTACGGCGGTGGGTCCTCCACGAGCCGGGGATTCTCCACCCGGCGGACGAACTCACCGACCGCGACCTGGACCTCGAGCCGCGCGAGCGGAGCGCCGAAGCAGAAGTGGATGCCCTGGCTGTATCCGAGGTGCTGGTTGTCCCGGCGTTCGAGGTCCAGCTCGTCAGGGTTGACGAACCGCTTCGGGTCGCGGTTCGCCGAGCCGTATGCCAAGAAGATCGGCGCGCCCTTCGGGATGGTGGTGCCTGCGATGTCGATGTCTTCCACGGCGGAGCGGGTGTGCCAGAACTGGACCGACGACTCGAAGCGCAGCAACTCCTCGACCCCGGGCACGATCAGCTCGGGCCGGCGGCGCAGCTTCTCGAGCGCCTCGGGGTGCCGCAGCAGGGTGAGCACGCTGTGGGAGATGAGATTGACCGTGGTTTCGTGCCCGGCGAAGATCAGGAGCAGGGCGTTGCTCGCGAGCACGCCCTTGGGCATCCGTCCCTCCGGGCCGTCGTCGTTCACCATCGCCGAGAGCATGCCCGAGCCGGGCTGCTGGGCGTACCGGTCGAGCAACTCAGCTGCGTACTGCCCGAACTCCTGCACGGCCTGCCGCCCCCCGGCCTGTCGGCTCTGGATCTCTTCGGAGGCGGCCTCGGGGCCGAAGTCCAAAGCGTCCAGGGCCGTCTCGATCCAGCTGTGGAAGCGTGGCTCGTCTTCCAGTGGCACGCCCAGGACTTTGCAGATCACGGTCACCGGCAGGGGGTAGGCGAACTCGTCGACGGCATCGATCCGGGTCTTGCCCTGCATGCTGTCCAGGAGGCCGGTGACGATTCGGCGAATCTCGGGTTCCAGATCGGAGATCAGGTGAGGTGAAGGGGGCGGGCCGACGAAGTGCGGCGTCATCATCCGGCGATCTCGATCGTGCTCGGGCGGGTCGCAGGTGATGATGGTCGGCTCGGTCAGCGCCTCCCTGATCGGCTCGGCCACCGGCTCCGCGGAGCCCTCGTCCTGGGCCGCGACCGGGACGGGACACTTTCTTGGATCCGAACTGACCCGGGGGTCGTGGAGCAGCGCGACGACCTCCCGGTAGGTGCTGACGACATAGGTTCCATCCGGCTGCCTCGCCACCGGTGTCTTCCGCAGTTCCTCGTAGAAGGGGTACGGATTGGCGCGGTTGGCGTAGCGGAGGGCCTGCTGCCAGGGGGTTTCCTCGACCACGAGGCACCCCTCCTTCTTCCTGTCGATGCGGTCCGCTTGCACGCCCATCCGGCGGGCGCGTCAACGAGGGCGAGGCCGGAACTCGGCCCTCCGCTCGCTCGGGTCGTGGCCGGTCAGGACGACGTCGGGGATCGCCGTCGGGACGCCGGGTTGCGGGAACTCGGCCGGCATCGGCTTCACGTCCGGAGGCTGGTCCCAGCCTGGCGGCGGAGGCGGGAACGGACCCGAACGCTCGATCAGGTTCCCGTAGTACTCGAGCCACTTGCCGTGATCGAAGGTGACGGCGGCGACGATGCGGCCGCGGCGGCCGTAGGCGGCCGCGAAGTGGCGCTCCTTGACGGACCCCTGTGTGAAGACGATCTCGTCAGCGAAAGGCGGCACGCCGACGGACTTGATGTTGACGCCGAACTGACCGGACCAGAAGCCGGGCAGCAGCAGATGCGGGCGATAGAGGGGCTCGAGGTTCACCATGTTGTGGGCCGCTACCTCGGCGCCGAAAACGGCATTGTCCCAGTGCTCCATCGCGAGGAACTGGTACTCGTACAGCACATGGGGCGCGCGTGCCACGTCCCCTGCCACGTAGATGCTGTCGGTGACCACGCCGTTGACGTCGAAGGCGCGACCGCCGGCGTCGCAACCCACGCCCCAGGAACCGGAGGCCAGCCCGGCGCCCTCCAGCCATTCCACGTTGCGGATCGACCCCAGCGAGGCCACCACCACGTCGGCTTCGATGGTGGTTCCGTCCGAGAGCTGAGCACCCCGCACGTGTCCGCCGGAGTCGCCCTCCAGCGACGACACGCCCAGCCCGCAGCGCAGGTCCACGCCGTGGTCGCGCTGCATCTCCGCGGCAATCTCAGCGATCACCCCGCCGAGCGCGCCGACCAGCGGCGCCGAGCCCCGCTCCACGACGGTCACCGGGAGATCGAGTTCCCGGCAGACCGAGGCCACCTCCGAGCCGATGAACCCGGCGCCGATGACCATGACCCGCGACGGCGGTGCGGCCAACGCCTTTTGCAGCTGGGCGGCATCATCGCGCGAGCGAATCGTGTGCACCCCGTCCAGGGCCGCCTCGTCCGGGTTCGGCCACTGTCGCGCCCGGGTGCCCGTGGCGATCAGCAAGCGGTCGTACGGGACGTGCTCGCCGTCGGCCAGGCGCACCTGCTTGGCGACCCGGTCCAACCCGGTGGCCGTCACCCCGAGCCGCCATTGCGCATCCACTTCTCGCAGACGGGGCAGCTTGGTGTGATCGGCCGGCACCCAGCCTTTGAGCACCTGCTTGGACAGCGGGGGACGGTCGTAGGGCTCGTACGGCTCGTCCCCGATGATGGTCAGAGATCCGGTGAAGCCCTCCGCACGCAGGGCTTCAGCGGCCCGCAGTCCGGCCAGGGAGGCACCGACGATGACAATCCGGCCATTGGCCCTGAACTCGCGCACCAGCTCTGCGACCGTAGCCCGCACGGTCATGGCGTCTCGCTCTCGTCTGCGCCGTCCAAGCGCTCGATCACGATCGCCTGCACGGGACACGCCGCAGCGGCTCGCTCAACCTGCAGGCGCCGCTCGTCATCGGGGTTCGGCTCGTAGGTGAGCGCCTCCTGGCCAGTCAATCTGAAGTCCTGGTGCGCCAAATACACGCATTGTGCGTATCCCTGACACCGATTCAGGTCCACGGCGATCCGCATGGGCAGACTCCTTCCGATCTGCTGCCCAGCTGGACAGCCCACCCGTCGCCCCCGGCTGAGCACCCGTATGCTTTGGTCTTCTCCGCCACGGCGGCGCATACGGCCGGTGAGCGTCACGGTCCGAAGGTCGCGGTCCGATCCGATGGCATCGGCATCAAGGTTGCCCCACCGTTCGCCTAAAAATATCCTCGCGCCGTCTTCCGACGACCGCAAATCCGCTGTTCCGGAAAACACCTCACCGGTCAGCTGTAGTTCTTGACCTCTGACTGTGTCGTGCAGACCCAGGGGACTTCCGGGGTGCTCGCCCGCCCTGGAAACGGTCACCGTCACTATGAGCGCTTGCGGAGGCAATACGGCCCCGGCCGCCCGAGCAGACTGAAGCCGCTGCGCTGATCACACCCTGATACGCCCGGCCGCCGCCCGGAGATGTTGTGACCTTCAACGAAGCTCTACATGAGGGCATCCGCTCCGCGTACGCGGAGATGCTCCGTGGTCGCCATCGATCTGGGGATTCCAGTTCTCCGCGCACGGCTTTCAGCGCCTCATGACCCGCATGCACCGTGTGAGCCCGCAGGGTTGCTTCATCCCGCAAAGTCCGGCGTCGAGCCTCCCGGGTCGGCTCGCCAACGGCCAGCAAACGAATGGAACCTGAGCATTATCGGCCTCGCCGCCGCCCTGTGCTGCCAAGCGCCTCACCACATAGGACACGGTCTTAAGAAGCGTTAACCGCATATCGTGGTTGACCCTGCGCGCGCGAGGTTTGATCCTCGATCCAACTCTCCTCGCGCTGCAGAGATGATTTTCGATTGAATCGGGCATGGCCCCTTTTCGCGAGGGCGGTGTCAATTCCCTCTCGAAGGGAGGTCCAGCGGTTGCTCCTTGGGGCGTGTCTCGCTGTGGCTGATCAGCCTGGAACGCACTGCGAAGTTCTGCGCAAACTTCTTCCCTGGTGGGTCTGTCTGCACTGGTGGGTCTGTCTGCTGGGTTGCGGATCAACTCTGTTCAATGAGCTTGCCCAGGGGACCCGGTACGGTGATCGACCGGCGTGGCTTGTCCACGATGGCTTGCCGCTGATCCTCTGGGCTTGCGTCGTCCGGAGGGGACGCGTGCCGCCGGCCGGTTGCCGCCGCGCGGGTCAGTGAACCGCTGACTCTCTGAGTCCGGCGTTACGAAACCAGCGATGGATACCGCGTGACAGGCAGGGCCGACTGATCCTCGACAGTTCGGTCCGCCCGGCTGATCTCGGCCCAGACGGCGTCGAGAGACAGGCCGAGGGTGTCGGCGATCGCTGCGATGGTCGGAAAGGCGGGGGTAGCCACACGGCCGGATTCGATCTTCCGCAGGGTTTCCGGCGAGATGTCCGAAGCGAGCGCCACGTCCAGCATCGAGCGGCGGCCCCGGGCTCGGCGGAGCAGGGCGCCAAGGCGCTGTCCGCGTTCTACCTCGGCGGGGGTGAGCGGCAACCTGACCATGACCCCATTCTAATACCGGTACAGTTAGACCGGGATAGTTATTGGACACACATGAGAGGTCCCCCATGATTGAGATCCTGAACTCCGCGCAGCTTGAGCGGGCGAGGGACACCGGCGCCCTGGTCGGAGACATCCTGCACACGCTGAAGCAGCGCAGCACGGTGGGGACGAACCTGCTGGACATCGACCAGTGGGCCAAGGAGATGATCACCGAGGCGGGAGCGCAGTCCTGCTACGTCGACTACGCGCCTTCCTTCGGGCGCGGCCCGTTCGGGCACTACATCTGCACGGCCGTCAACGACGGAGTGCTCCATGGGCGGCCGCACAACTACACGCTGGCAGACGGAGATCTGCTGACTCTCGACCTCGCCATAGCCAGGGGCAGGGTGGCCGCGGACGCCGCGATCAGCTTTCTGGTGGGCAAGGCCAGGCCGGCGGAGAGCGTCGCGATGATCGAGACGACCGAACGTGCACTCGCCGCCGGCATCGCCGCCGCCAAACCTGGGGCGCGCATCGGCGACCTCTCCCACGCCATCGGCACGGTCCTCAGCAAGGCCGGCTACCCGATCAACACCGAGTTCGGAGGCCACGGCATCGGCTCGACCATGCACCAGGACCCACACGTCGCGAACACCGGACGGCCCGGCCGCGGATACAAGCTGCGCCCCGGACTGCTGCTCGCCCTGGAACCCTGGGTCATGGCCGACACCGCCACACTCGTCACCGACGCCGACGGTTGGACGCTGCGCAGCGCGACGGGCTGCCGGACCGCGCACAGCGAGCACACCATCGCCATCACCGACAGCGGAGCCGAAATTCTCACCCTGCCCACGCATCTGCGTGTCGGCTGATCCCGCAGCCGCACCCAGCGACTTGTCCTTCTCCGGCGACTCGACGAGCGTGGCGACATCGACCTAAGTGCCGCTGACGGCGGCCGAGATGACACCAACGGCACGTTCGGCGGCTTGTGGGTCCGCACGGGGGTCGCGGATGCTCGTTCTACAGGAAAGCGCACTCTTGGGGGCTTGCTGCCATCAGGCGAGGACGGGGACGCCCAGGGCTTTGCCGATGTCGGTCCCCTCAACCCAGCCGCGCGAGGCAGACAGCAGATCGAGGAGCCTCCTTTCCCCGAGGCCCGGGGCGTCGCGCAGAGACAGGCTCCCCGTCCTGCGTGACACCGGTATCAGGACCGTGACGAACTGCTCGTACAACTCGTCCGCCTCGGGGTGCGGAGCATGCTCGTTCAGGTGCCGGCAGATGCTCTCCTCGAGGGTGACGGCGAGTTCTGCGAGGGTGGCGCACCGGTGTGCCGCGTCCCGGAAGGAGCCCATGATCACAGAGGCATCGTTGATGGCGGTCATGCCTTTGCCGCGGACGTCACCGATGAGCAGGCGCGCCCCGTCTCCCGTCCGGGTCGCCGCATACAAGTCCCCGCCGATCAGTGCCTCGTCATCCGCGGCCCGGTAAGCCGAGGCGATCCGTAGCGGACCCATGCGATGGGGCAACGGCGGCAGAACCACTCGCTGCGTGGCTTCAGACACCGAACGTACTCGTTCCAGCTGGCGCCTGCGGCGCTCGCTCTGATGGCTGAGGACCACGATGACGAACGAGAGCAGCGCGAGAGAGGCTATCTGTACCTGGTGGTTCGTTGAGAACAGCTCGCTCGGGTCGCGCAGGACAGCGATGATCGCCTGGCCGCCACGGCGAGTACTCCCACCAGACCGGTGAGCCAGGGCCCGGCGAGCCACGGAGTGATGGCGGGGGCGACGATCAGCAGCGGCCCCAGATGGATGTCACCCGGAACCAGCACGTCCACGACCGAAATGGCGACGATCAGCCCGAGCGGTATCGCCACGAGCGCGTGACCGGTGTGCCACGGTTGCCACAGATCGGCAACGCGCCGCCGGAAGCCCATGCCCCCATACTGCACCGGTTGCGAACGCGCCGCAGGGCATCTCGCGGCCCTCGCGTGCAGACGATTCCAGCCGGAGAAGCGGAGCCGATAGCGCGTACGCACCTCCGCGCTCGCCCCCTGTGGGCTGCTCCAGATGAGCCGCACGCACCTCCCGCCGAAGGGAAGGTCTTATCGCCTCCGGCGTGGCGGGAAGGGGCCCGCGGCAAGTGTGCGACGTGCTGGGCAGCGCGAGCACTTGTCGCTCGCAGCCAGTCACGATGCGACGGCAGGTCTTCGGCCCGCGCCGGAGGCGACGCCGGTGTGGCCATGCAGCCGTGACTGCACCGGCGCCGTTCGGACATTTCAGGCTACGACTAGGCTGCGAATATCCAACCCATTGGTGTCCGTGTAGTGAGCGCTCCATGATGGGGGCATGACGGCGGCCTCGCGCGCCATGACCCAACTTGTCAGCCGGCCCGACCTCGCGGAGGCCCGGCCCAGCTGTGGCACCGGCCGGGCCCTGCGCTCGGTCAGGGCGGAGATCGCACACTTCCGCTCCGACCGAAGCGCCGACCTGCACCTCACGGCCGGGAAGATCCCCCGCCTCGAGGACAATCTGCGAGGATCGTCCGCCATCCGGCTCGTCCCCGACTCGCACTGGGTGACCATCCACCTGGAATGCAACGCGGACATCGACCTGCTTCTGACCTTGGCGAGTGTCGCTCTCCAGGCCCACCAGCAGTGGCTGGATACCGGCGACGCATCAGCCGCCCGGTGCAACGATCGCCACGGCGGTCGTGCACGAGAAGTCCGGTGACGGCCGAAGCGACCATTCTCCAGTCAGGGGAGAACACTGTGGCGATCGATGCGCGCGAAAAGGAAGCCATCCGGGCAGTCGCTGAACGTCTCGCGGACGCATACGGCGCGACGCGGGCCCCGGAGGAGATCGAGGCGGCCATCGCCGAAGCGCATGCGTCCTTCACCGACCGGCCGGTCCGTGACTTTGTACCCGTCCTCGTCGAACGCAAGGCCCGCACTGCCCTCGACAGGAAAACCTGAGGCGGCTGGGAGGTGGCGATGAGAGTCGTGTTCGTGCACGGGGCGTGCGTGCGCGACGGGTCGTGGTGGTGGCACCGCACCGCCGAGCTGCTGCGGAAGCGGGGGGTGCCGAGCGTGGCCCCGGCACTGCCGAGCTGCGGCGAGGCGGGTCCGCCCGGCGGCATCGACGGTCCGGGGCTGCCCGAGGATGTTGCCGCGGTGCGGCAGGTGCTGCAGGCCGACGACGAACCGACCGTCGTGGTCGCCCACAGTTACGGCGGCGTCGTCATCGCGGAGGCCGCTGCGGGCATCGGGGCGGTGCGTCACCTGCTGCTGATCTCCAGCTACCTGCCCGAGGCCGGGCAGAGCCTGTCGGAGTTCGGGGACGGCAGCCCCGCCCCGTTCCTCGACGTCGACCCCGACGCCGGCACGTTCGGGGTCCGCCCCGAGCTACTCGTGGACACGTTCCTGCAGGACTGCGACCCCGAGGTCCAGGCGCAGGCGGTGCACCACCTCTCCCGGCAGAACGTGCAGGTCACCACGCAGCCCGTCGGGGCGGCCGCATGGCAGCAGTTGCCCTCGACGTACCTCGTCTGCGCTCAGGACCGGGGCACCCCGCCGCGGCTGCAGCGCGAGTTCGCCCGCCGTGCCGGCCGCGTCATCGAGCTCGACGCCGGCCACCACCCGTTCCTGTCCCAGCCCGCAGCCGTCCGGGACCTGCTGCTGAGCCTGTGACGACAGCCGCGGACGAGCCGAGCCGACGATCCGCGGGCCCCGCGCCGACAGCCCGGTGAACGTCTCCACCCACAACGCCTCAACCTCAACACCGCACCCATACAGGGAAAATGCCCGGATCAAGCCTTCTGCAACACGCTTTGGGCCCAGCTAGGACTTGTCCGGTCGATCATGTGCGGAGCCAGATGGTGAGTGCCGTACAGGCGCCCGCGGTTCCACCTTCGGGTGCGTGTGATGGCGGTGTCGCCACCGTGGTGCGAACCCCGACCCTGCGGGGTTCGAGCGGCTCCACAGGGCGATCTTCAGGAAAAGAAGGTTTGCTGAAGGGACGCGCAAGCCTCCGGTGGGCCGGCTCCGCAGTCCGGTGCGTGGTCGATTCGATCAGGGTCAGTTCAGTGCGAGGCTGCATGACGCCTGCCCAGGCCCCTCCTGTTTGGTGCCATACCGCCGACCCGAAAGGACGTGGCCATGTCCTATCCAGAGCCCCGCTATCTCGGCGAAAGGGGCCAGGTCAGCGCATTGTTCCGACCTGCACCCCCGGAGCCCGACACCGGCTACATCAGCTACGTGGCCAAGCAGGAGAACACCAACGGCGAGTTCGGCCTGTACAAGATCGACATGGGACCGAAGGCCAAGGGCGCCGCGGAACACTTCCACCGTACGATCTCCGAGTCCTTCTACGTCCTCTCCGGCGAAATCCGGCTCTACAACGGCGAGCGCTGGGTCACGGGAGGCGAGGGAGACTTCCTCTACGTACCGCCCGGCGGGCTCCACGCCTTCCAGAACGACAGCGACGACCCGGTGTCGTTCTTGCTGCTCTTCACACCGGGCGCTCCCAGGGAGGAGTACTTCGAGAAGGTGGCGGAGTACTCACAGCGCAGCAGCGAAGAGCTGAAAGCCTTCCGGATCAGGCACGACCAGTACAACACCACCGATATGTTCGACGACTAGCCAAGGGCTGTCCACGCGCATCACGCCCGATCGAGCCAAGCACGCCCGGGCAGCCTGTATGTGGCACCGAGCCAGATGTGCGCCCACCGGAGGCGGACAGGGGCGTGTGGCAGGGGCGTGGGCTGACGAGTGGTGCGGTTGGCCCCAACTGGGCGGCGTCGTGGGCGTTGGGGGCTTCCTACCTGTTGTCCTTGCTCCGGCCGTCCTCGAAGAGGAACAGGGGTTTGGTGCCATGTGCGGGTGCTTCGGCAAGCGAGATGGCCTCGGTGAAACGTTCGAGTGGGAATGGCTGGCCTTGGGGGATGCTCAACACTTCATCAGCGACGAGTCCGCGAACCTGGGACAGCGCGCGCAGCGCATCCTCGGGTGAGGCAGTGCCGAACCAGCGGTTCAGCCAGAAGCCACGGACTGTTTTGGTCTCGTAGATGACCGAGCGGGCCTGCAGCGGGATCGTCAGCGCTGCCGGGTCAGTTTGCCGATGGGTGGAGAGCGCGCCGTAGACCACGACCTCTCCTCCCGGAGCCAATGCCTGGGATACCTGGGCACCGAGGTCGCCCGCGACACAGTCGGTGGCCTTGTGCACGCCGGTCGGTCCTGCAATCTCAGCCACGCGCTGCAACAGGTCCTCGTCCTCAGTGCAAATGACCTCGTCACCACCAAGCGCTTTGATCTCCTCCACGGCAGCGCGTCGCCGCACGACATTGATCGTGCGAATACCCAGATGCCTGGACAGCTGAATGACGAGTCGGCCGACGGTGGAGCCCGCCGCCGTCTGCAACAACCATTCACCCGGCTGTACGTCGAGTTTGCGAGTCACCAGGAGCAGCGCGGTCAACGGGTTGACTGCGAGTTGACAGGCGCTGGAGTCGCTCAGATCGTCGGAGACCGGCAGGAGCCTTCGCGCATCGGCAACAAGGAATTCCTGCCAAGTGCCGGCCACGTGGGGCCCGGGTACTACCGGGACTGCAGCGACCACCACGCGCTCGCCGATCTTTAGTCCCTCGGTGTCGGGGCCCAGGGCCTCAATACGGCCCACACATTCCATGTGCCCCCCAACAGTGGGAAATGCGGGGGAGAAACCGTAGCGGCCGCGCAGCACGTGCAGATCACTGGCGTGAATCGGAGTCGCCTTCACACGGATCAACGCCTGACCGGCTTTTGGCGTGGGCACAGGCCGGGATTCGAGCCGCAGGACATCGGCAGGCTCGCCGACCTTTCCTGCTACGAGCGCGCGCATGTGATTCATTTCCCTCGCTGACCTTGTCCACGAACTCGTCCAGCGCCTCGCCGACGCCCTTGAGCCGTCGCGTGTCCACGACCATCAGGTTCGGACTCGGAACCCTGTGTCGTCATGGATCTCTCCTGCCGGCTGGGCTGCGAAGCTGCTCCCGTTCCGGGATTGCGCCCACAACCAGCCTAGTGAGCCGGGCACCATCCGGCTTGGCGATCACGACGTTCTCACGCCCATTGATCTCCTGGAGCCGATCTGTGTTCCAAGCGGTGTGCGCAGCGTTGCCTGTACCTGCTCTCCGTGACGCGTTGTCCTGGCGTGGCACCGCAACTCCCCTTTGGGAGTGGCACGGGCGCTACGAGCGGAGGGGTGGCGCAGATTGCTCAGCGCGCGGTGGGGGCGGTGCCCCGTCGACTGGAAGTTGCGCTGGGCAAGGTCGCGGAACGCTGACGGGCCCCGGCCCGGCACCGCTCCGCCGCGCGACGTATTCGGGCGTGTCCACCGTCGGTCATCGCGGGTTCGGAACGCTCCGCCCGTACGCTGTCGGCTGGTGCACGTGGACGGCGGTCGGGAGTGGGCATGAGCGGCGCGGCAAGCGGTCCCGGTGGGCAGGGTGGTCCGAGGGGCCCTGGCGGCCTGGCTCTGCGGCTGCAGCGCGAGCAGGACGTGCTCGCGCGGATGCGCGGGACCGAGGACCGGATCGCGGACGCGATCACCGCCTTCGCCGGCACCATGCTCTTCGTCTACATCCATGCGGCGTGGTTCACGGTCTGGATCGTCTGCAACGAAGGCGTGTTCGGTCAGGAGACCGTCTGGGATCCCTTCCCCTTCGGGCTGCTCACGATGATCGTCAGCCTGGAGGCCATCTTCCTGTCCACCTTCGTGATGGTGAGCCAGAACCGCCAGGCCGCTCGCGAGAATGTCCGCGCCGACCTCGACTTCGAGACCAATGTGCGCTCGGAGGTGTGGTCGATCCACATGGGCCGTGCCCTGGGCGTCGACCCGACGGAGGTCGAGCGCAAGGTGCAGGAAGTCCTCGCGGAGAACCGCGCTCGGATGACCGGCGCCGGCCACTCCTCCCGATAACTAGTCCTCCCGTGAGAGGGACGAGGTCCCTCGGTCCGACTGACGGCGCAAGGCCTGGCTCGGGCCGCCCTGCGGTAGGACGATGAGAGCCAAGTCCGGGCCAGGCCGTGGGAGCCGTGCGCGAGGCTGTGGATGACCTCCGGATTGAGCGGACAGCCGGGTTCGTGGCTCAGCACCCCTGAGGGTTCTTGACATCCAGCCCGGCCGTTCACTGGTGAGCCAGGGCTCACAAGGATGAGAGCCTGCCGACCTCGTCCGTGATCCCGCTTCTCCGCAAACTCGAGAGAGCGGCCCCGAAGCCGCAGGCGGTGGGGAGGCCTGACAGCGATTCACGTCGGGAGTTCGACCCGGGCAGTCCAACCCGTCCGCTGGAGCCCCGCCATTCCGTCAGGGCGCCTGACGCACTCGATGGACGTGGGGTCAGGCGAGCCCCTGATTCACCCGTGCGGGTGCTGCGCCGAAATTCGAACATGTGATGCAATCCGAGGGTGATGTCCTCCTTCGAATTTCCCGACGATCTGCTGCAGGCCCAGCGGGCCTGGTACCGCGCCTACCGCCAGCTAGCCCAGGAGGGGAACCCCTCCCAGACCACCGTCCTGCGCCGTACGCTGCAGCGTCTGTCGGTCCGGATCGCCACACACCCGTACTGGGCGACGATCCCAGGCGAGGCGCCCGCGGCACGGATGGCGCTCAAGCAGCAGACCTGGGAATCGGGTCCGGCAGAGGCCCGCCGATGACCGCTTTCCTCACCGCCAGCCAGCGCCGGATCGCACGGGCCCTGCGGGAGTTGACCGACGAGGCCGGCTACCCGCCCTCGATACGGGAGAGCGCGGATGCCGTCGCGCTGGCCGCCTCGACGGTCGCTCACCACCTGCAGGCCCTGGAGCGCCGCGGCGTCGTCAGCCACGAGCCACGCCGCAGCCGCTCGTACCAGGTGCTCTCGCAACCAAGCGGGATACGAGGACTGTTGCGTCAATGTAGTTCTTTGACGTTGCGCATGTCTGCGCATGTCGGGGCCGGCTTCTGGCCCTTCCGCGCCGACCTCTGGGTCTTGTCCCTTCCGTAAGGGTTCGCTCCCCCAGGTCAGAGTGCTTCGATCTGGATGAAGTTCAGGTCCGCTCGCGGAGTGGGAGCGGGCCATCGGCAACTTGCGGGCACCGGCGAGGCCTACGCCCCGGCGGCCGACACCATCGTCCAGCTGACGATCGTCCAGCTGATGCGTCCGGTCAGAGCCGGCCCGGCCGGACTCCACGTGCCGAAGCAGGGCGGGTTCACGGGTGGCGCTGTAGCGTCTTCGCATGATCACAGAGAGCGCCTCCGTGCTGGTCGACATTCGAAAGTACGACGGCACCCTCAGCGCGCAGTGGACCGCCACCCGGCTCGGTGAGGACGAGCACGGGGTGTGGTTGGGCACGGCGCAAGGTGTTCCCGTCACTTCGAATACGGGCAGCCGGACAAGCCGGTACGCCTACGTGATGTTGATCCCGCGCGGTCAATGGTGGACGGCCACCTTCTGCGCGGACCCGGGCCCCGAGATGTACTGCGACGTGTGCACGGTGCCCGAGTGGAACGCGGACGAGACCGTCCTGCGCACAGTTGATCTCGATCTCGACGTCGTGCGACCTCGTGGCGGCGAAGTTCATATCGAGGACGAGGACGAGTTCGCTGAACATCGAGTGAGCTACGGGTACCCCGACAACGTCGTCGTCAAGGCCCGAGAGACCTGTGAGTGGCTGGCAGAAGTGGGTCGTCGCGAGGGCGAGGTCGTCGAACCCTTCGCCTCCACGTACCGCCACTGGCTCGGCCTCGTGGAGTAGGCCGGGGGCACGTCTCGCCGCGTGCACTGTGAAGTAGCACGCCCCTTGTCCATACTGGACATGGGCGCAGGTGGCGGGCCATGCGCGGCCTTGCATGCCCTGTCAGAATCAGGGCATGGCGGACTCATCTCTGCAGATCAACGCCCTGATCGTCGATGCCACCGACCCCGAGCGGCTTGCCGCGTTCTGGTCAGAGCTGCTCGGCAGGCCCGTCGTGGGGCGCACCGGTCCTTACGTATGGCTGCGGCGCGAGAACGGCCTGGGCCTGGGTTTCCAGCAGACCGCCGAGCCCAAGTCGGGCAAGAACCGCATGCACTTCGACATCACCTCATCCGACCCGGCCGCCGAGCAGCAGAGGATCGAGGCGCTCGGCGGGCGCAGGCTGGAGGAGTACGCCGACGGCGGGTTCCTGGTGATGGCCGACCCCGAGGGCAATGAATTCTGCATCATCCCCGACAGCACCTTCGAGCTCGACAACGAAGGGCGCGCGAACTATCTCAGCTGACCGCCACCATGTTGCGCTGCTTGTCGAAGGCCGGCGGGCGCCCGCCGGGGCTGCCGCGCCGGAGCCGGTTGCGGATCTGTCGGCCCGTTCAGGGATGGTGTGGCTGATGCCCGTCGCCGCAGCCTGGTCCGGATGGCAGCAGCGCATGCGACATCACCGGCGACAGGCTCCCGATATGGACAGCGCACTCCCCCACTACGGGGCATGCCGCCACCACACGTGGAGCACCACATCACCACCAGCGGAGACCGCGGCGGCCTCAGTGGCACATCAGGCGCCTGGACGGGGAGCCCGCAAGTGTTGACGCCGGGCCAGCTCTTCGTCGTCGACCAGGGTGAGCATGGGCTGGCCCGGTGCGCACATCATGGTGACGAGAAAGCGGCTCCTGGAGTCCGTCCGGTTGTTTCCGTCCTGGTAGTGGATGACATCGCCGCCCGGTTCCCAGAACGTCTCACCGGCCTTGATCACCCGCTCCGGCTCTCCTTCCAGCTCGAAGAGCATCTCCCCCTCCAGCATGTAGCCGAAGGCGGGCCCCGAGTGGCGGTGCGGAGGGGTGCCGGGGTCGCCGGGAGGGAACTCGACCAGAACCGTCATCGCCTCTGCCCCCTCCGGAACGGCCGGCGGCTTGACCGACTGCAGCACAGTGAGTGCCGTCTTCCACGCCTCCGAGCGAGGTTGGCTCTCCGTGCCATCCGCTACCGGCTCATCGTGGGACATGCGGGGGCCTCCAGTGGTGGGCCGGCTGGTTCAGGAGAGCCAGTCGCTGTAGTGGGTTGGGGCGATACGGGCGTCGTCCTTAGCGGTCAGAACGTCACCCGGAACAGCGGCGAACATGCCGGCGGTGTCGTCGGTGACGACCGTGCGGCCGTCGGGATGGGCAACGAGGGTGATCCGGCCGAGTTCGTCGAGGGGGACGACATCGGGCCCGGCAATGTCGAGGGCGCCGTTCAACGGGGCGCCGACAGCGACGTCTGCGACGGCGTCGGAGACGTCCTCGGCGGCGATCGGCTGAAGCGGGGTGGTGGGCAGGCGGACGGTGTCGCCCTCGGTGGTCCAGGACAGGAACGCGTCCATGAACTCCATGAACTGGGTGGCGTGGACGATCGAGTAGGGGATCGGCCCGGCCTTGAGGATGTCTTCCTGCAGGACCTTGGCCCGGTAGTAGTCGAGGCCGGGCACCTGGTCCGCGCCGACGATCGAGAGGATGACGACGTGGCCCACCCCGCCCTTCTGAGCAGCGGCCAGAAGGTTGTCCATCGAGGTCTGGAAGAACGCCGGTGACGCGTCGTCGAAGGTCGGCGAATTCGTCAGGTTGACGACAACGTCGGCGCCGGCCACCGCCTCCGCCAAGCCTTCCCCGGTGATCACGTCGACACCTGTGGACTGCGAATGCGGCACAGCCTCATGCCCGGCCGCGTTCAGCTTTTTCACGACCCGCGACCCGATCAGGCCGGTACCACCGATGACTGCAATCTTCATGGGTCACCTTTCGTCGCCCGCCAATAGGTCATACGTCCAGATTGCGACGGGGCGGTGCGCGGCGCACGCGGACCGTGCGCTCCTGCACACACCGGTGGCGCTCGTGCAGCAGGCCGATGTCGGCCAGGCAGTCCCCGCCGAGTGCTACCGCCAGTGCCACAACCAGCAGGACCTTGCCCGGATCGTGGATCGCACGCGCCTTGCACGGCGCCAGGGCTGTGGATATCACCTGATCCAGACCGGTCTTGCGGAGAGATCTTGGCCTCCGGGACCTCCGGGACCTCCGGGACCTCCGGGGAACTGAAGCGGAGTCAGCTTCATGGGTCCACCCATGGCACCAGGCCGCGTCTACCGAGGAACCAAAGCCGGGAGCGCTTCTTCGCACCGCGGGCAGCTCACGGGAGCGCCTGCCCACGCCGGGTGACTTCCACGGTCTCGACGAACTCCCTGACGGTCGCGGCGCCTGCCTCTCCATGCGGAGGAAGATTTGGCCGGCCTCTCGGCGATTGCCATCGCCCTTGTCGACGTGGAGCTTTCGGCTCCGCCCCGTTCGCCCTCCTGTCAGCCTCGCTCCTGGGCGATCAACTCGATGCCCGGCACGAGGAGCTGCGCGCCACGCTTCCCATCCGGCGGGTCGTCGGGCCGGCAGACGTCGCCGCGCTGGCCGTCCATCCATGTGCAATGACGCCCTCACCGGCGGCACCTACGACATCGACGGCGGACAGCAACTCCTCGCCCACTGATGCCACGACGCAGGCCAGGGACCACCGCGGGCAACGCCTTCGGCCCATTCGAGCAGTCGCGGGCCGTCGGCCGACGACCTGGGGTTCACGCCGCCGTATGCCATGACGTCCAAGGCCCACGAAAGGGGATGGTGCGCGAGAACCCCAGCGCAGGCCGCGTGGCGACGGTGCTGCTCCAAACCGAGGGCCGATACTCACTCCGGCAAGTGTTTCAGATGCATTCCCCGATGCCGGAAGCGTGAGGCAGAAGGAGACCCCGGTGAAGCTGAACCTGACGGACAAAGTCGCCGTTGTCACTGGAGGCAGCAAGGGCATCGGCCTGGCCGTCACCGAGGCACTCGGCTGTGAGGGAGCGCGCGTGGTCGTGGGCAGCCGCACGGAAACACCCGAGCTGGCAGCCCTGCGCAAGCGGTACGACGTCGCCTTCCACGCCGTCGATCTCGCCGACCCCGACGGTGCCGACATGCTGACCCGGGCAGCAGCAGACCGACATGGCCGGATCGACGTACTCGTCAACAACGTCGGCGCCACTCACCCACGCGTCGGCTTCCTCGACGTCGATGACACCGCATGGATGCGGTCCCTCGAGATGACATTCCTGAGCGCGGTGCGTGCCAGCCGTGCGTCGTTGCCGCACTTGCTGGCTCACGGGGAGGGGGCGATCGTCAACGTCAGCTCGGTCAACGCCCGGCTGCCCTTCCCCATGGTGGTGGACTATTCAGCGGCCAAAGCCGCCCTGAGCAACCTGACCAAGGCTCTGTCGGAGGAGTTCGCTCCCCGAGGTGTCCGCGTCAACGCCGTCGCCCCCGGCCCGGTACGCACCCCGTTCTGGACGGCCCCCGGCGCCTTCGCCGACACCGTCGCGGCCGGTGCTGGCGGCACGGCACAGGAGGCACTTGACCAGGTCGTACCTCAGCAGATGGGCATCTCCACCGGACGCATCACCGAACCCCAGGAGGTCGCTGACCTCGTTGTCTTCCTGGCCTCCCCGCGCGCCGGCAACATCACCGGTGCCGAATTCGTCATCGATGGGGGCCAGATCAAAACCACCTGACATGAACGCGAGCCAACCGGCACGGTGGGCACTTCTGTTGCCGCCAGGGACGGGGCCATCCCCCGGAGGGAGAGGACGTTTCGTCCCCGTGCCTGGCAGCTGTCGACACCGTCCGACGATGGTGCGAAAGACGGGAGGTCGGCCGCGTCCCCATCGACGTGTGGAGTTGCGCTTGTCAATGATCGACTGCCGACATCCTGGAGGCGTCGGTTGGTACTCCGTCCCTCCAGCGGCGTCGACAGTCGAGGATCGCAAGGGCCGCGACTACGATGGGCATATCGCCCCATCGAGGGCTTGGCCAGGGACTCGGCCAGAAACCGGACGTGCGGTGACGCCGAGGCCCCGGGCGGGTAGCACGTGCCTGGCCCTCTTCACCATGGGCTTCTCGGTAGTGACAGGGAGCATTGTCATGACTGCTCGATCCGCCTCCATCGTCCTGGAGCCGCCGGCGCAGGAGCTTGCCGACGCGACTTCGCACCACCCGTTCCTTTACGAGCTGAAGCCCACCGAAGCGCGCAAGGTCCTGGACGACCTGCAGGCTGCGCCCGCCGACAAGCCGCCGGTCGACGAGGAGTGGATCACCGTAAGTGCCTCCGTGGGCGATGTGCGGGTGCGCATCGTCAAGCCGAAGGGCGCCACCGGCACGCTGCCCGTCGTGCTGTACATGCACGGTGGCGGCTGGGTACTGGGCAACGCCGACACCCATGACCGTCTGGTGCGGGAGCTATCGGTCGGGGCCCGCACAGCGGTGGCCTTCGTGGAGTACACACCCTCACCAGAGGCCCACTACCCCGTGGCCATTGAGCAGGGCTACGCCACCGCGCAGTGGATCACGCGCGAGGGGGCGTCGAAGGGCCTGGACGCGCGGCGCATGGCGGTGGCCGGCGAGTCGGTCGGCGGCAACATGACCGCTGCGCTGGCCCTCATGGCCAAGGAGCGCGGTGACGTCACCTTCGTGCAGCAGTCGATGTACTACCCGGTCACGGACGCGGCCATGGACACCGCCTCCTACGACGAGTTCGCCGATGGCTACTACCTCAGCCGCAAGCTGATGGAGTGGTTCTGGGACGCCTACACCACGGACCCGAAGCAGCGCGCGGAGATCACCGCATCACCCAATCAGGCCACGGCCGAGCAGCTCAGCGGCCTGCCGCCCGCCCTGCTGCTCGTGGACGAGGCCGACGTGCTGCGCGACGAGGGCGAGGCCTACGCCGCAAAGCTGCGGGGCGCCGGCGTTCCGGTCACCACGGTGCGCTACGACGGCACGGTGCACGACTTCATGATGCTCAACTCGCTCAGTCAGTCCAAGGCCACCCGAGCAGCCGTCAATCAGGCCGTCTCATTCCTGCGCGACGCCCTCGGAACTATCTAGCTGTTGCGGGTCATCGCTTTTGACAGCGCACGGCGGTGAAGACGGGTGGTTACGTCATCGCCGGAGGACGCCGAACGCCAACGGGACCAGGCCAGGGACAGCACGAACCTCGCGACAGGCACCTGAGCGAGACCCGCTCGAACCCACCGCGCCCCGCAACTGCCCGCACTGCCCGCAGCCCGTCACCATCGTCGCTCTCCTTGCGACACCGGAAGCCGCCCGGCCGTCGATGCCGAGCGGCCTTCCCGATGTCGTACCGCTCCGCAGGGCTCCATGACAGCCAGACCGATGGGTCGGCAGTCCGGAAATCCGGCTGCCGACCGCAGGCCGTAATGGCAGGCTCTGCCCATGGTCTTCTTGCGTTGCGAAGCGGTCCGATGGGTCAATGACGAACCGCAGCCCGGCCTGGTCGAGGTCCGCTTCGCCGACGCCCACCAGCAGCGATGGGCCTTCGTCGACAAGTGGCCCGTCTTCACCGGCGACGGCCTGACCCCCGACTCCGACTATCCCGTTGAGGTCGGCATCCTCTGCGACATCCTGACCACCGACAACACCGCGGACACGGTCACCATCTCCGTCGCCCCTTGGGGACTCGAATCACTCGACGGACGCGTCGAGTTCGAAGTGCGAGCTGATCAGTTGACCACGAGCTGAGGTTCACGATCACCGGGCCCCGCCGACCTGACGGCTGGCGGGGCCCACGCATGCTTGCCGATCTCCGCCTTACCCACACCGTTCAACCAACAACAAAGTGAGGCGAAGAGCGGCAGCGGCCGTTTTCAAGAATCGCCCTCCACCACTGTCGGATGGCACGAAAGTGTCACTGCCCGGCGACATGTGCGTTGTCAGTGAGACCCTGTGGTCCAAGTGACGGATCAAGAAAAACAAGCCTCCCCCAGGGCAGTCCGACCCGGCCCCTTTCACGTGCGGTGACTTGCTGTCACGAAGCGACTGATCCGGAGCTCGCCACTGACGTGGGCCCGGACGACGACCACCTTGGCGAAGTTCAGGAACGGCCGAAGGCGGCAGCAGGGGTCTCGCCCTTCAGCGCCTGCTGGGTACGGGTGGCAACCGTCTGGCTGAGGGCGCTGAGCGTGTCGAGATCGACGCTGCTCCCGTGCTCGTTCATGACGTAGACGCTGAACATGACAGTCCCGCAGCGGACGACGCTCCGTGCCTCCCCTCTGTCCACGCCGTCGAGGATGCCGGGATAGGCCACGCTGAAGAAGGCTGATTGCTCGCAGTAGGAGGTCAACTTTTCCTCCGTCACGCCGCTGGGCGGGTTGTTGGCCTCCTCCGCTTTCTCACCGAGGTATCCCTGAGCGGCGGCGTCATGGCTGGAGTACGTCACGACCTCGATGTGCACCTTGTCAAAACCGGCCGCGGCTCCCGGGTCGTACCACGCTGTCAGGTCCAGCAGCGAGCCCTTGCAGATGTATCGGAGCGTCCCATCTTTCTCAGTGCCCAGACGGCCCTTGCCGCACGAGTCCCTCTGCGGTGAGCCGCTGGCGAAAGCCCATCCGTCGGGCAGGCTCTTCGGACCGGGAAAGATCTGCTCCGCCAAGGCCGCGTCACGCACTACCGGGACGGAGGCGTCACCGGACGGCGACGGGGTGGAGGACGCCGTGCGGAGACTTCGCGGGGAAGTGCCACTGGACACCCCAGGAGAGTCGTCGCCGGCAATCACCTGTGCCCCGCCGTATGCAGCCAGGGCCAGCAGCGCGAGCAGCAGCGCGGCGGCCGCAGTGAGGGATACGCGAGCGCTCCGGGTGTTGTTGATCGTCAGCGGGCCCAGTGAGATCTGGCTCCGCCGCACCCTGCTGCCGGCGCCGATGACGATACTGCCCTCGTACGAGTGGCTGATCGTACAGTCGGGGGGAGCAGCCGGAGACGGTCCGGCCAATGCTGCCGCCACGCGGCCCTGAAACTCGGTGTCGGCCGCGATGGCCTCGCGGATCGCCTCCTGGAGTACCTGTGCCGCCGCCGGATCCGCTGGGTCTGCGCTCACCCTGGCCAGAGCGGCCCGGCCCTCATCCGAAGTGCCCAACCGCGCCCGTACCACGTCTCCTAACGCTCGGCCTGCCTCGGTCCCTGCCCCTGTCGCCATGGCGGTCAGTACCTGTACAGCCGATAACGCCATGCTTCCCGCTGCGTCCATGCGCCCCCCCTACATATCCGGGCCCTGAGACAACCACGGCAGCCGCCGGCAGCGCTAGATGTGGGCAGCCGCGCCGGCCACACGCAGGTCCTCCACCGTCGTTTCCGTGGCGGCGCCCTGTCCTGGTCCGGCCCCCGCCGCGACATCGCGCTCGACCACGCGCGTACCCCGCGCGCAGAAGCCCCGCCGAAGGTTCCGGCGGGGCTTCTTGTCTCACGGGCTTCTTGTCTCACGTGCCCTCACAGACGCGTGCCCGCAGCATCGTCAACGGCACTTCTGCTCTCCTCCTGGCTGACTATCGGGAGGCGTAGGGGATGAGTGCCATCTCGCGAGCGTTCTTGATGGCGCGGGCGATCTGCCGCTGCTGCTGCCTGGTCACGTTGGTCACCCGGCGGCTGCGGATCTTGCCGCGGTCGGAGATGAACTTCCGCAGCAGGTTGGTGTCCTTGTAGTCGATGTAGGTGATGCCGGCGGCGTCCAGCGGATTGACCTTCCGCCTGGCGGGCTTGTTCTTGAGATGGGGGCGGCGGGGCATGGGGTTCGGTCCGTTCCTTCCGGTTCTTGCGGGTGACTGGGTTTCGGGCTCAGGCGACGGAGTCGAGCAGTTCGTCGAAGGCGTGCGACAGCTCTCTCCAGGACGGCGGCCCGGCCGCGTACTCGGCGTCGGTGAGCAGGCACGAGTCCAGCAGGGCCAGCAGGTTGTCGCGATCGAGTCCGGGACAGGTGAAGGTGAGGTGCTGGCACCGGTCACCGTGTTCGGGGTGCCAGTCGAGGGAGGCGGCGACGCGGCGTTCGGCGGGCACCATTTCCCAGGCGGCGTCCGGCAGCGCGGCAAGCCAGGGGCCCGCCGATTCCACGCACAGCGCGCCGCCGGCAGCGTCCCACGACAGCAGCGTGTCGGGCCGGTCCGCCAGCCAGAACCGGCCCCGGATGCGAGCGGCGGCGCACACCAGATCCTCCAGGGCCGCGTGGAGCCGCCCCGGGTGGAAGGGCCGCTCACGCCGCCACACGAGGGTGTCGACCCCGTGTTCGTCGGCCTCCTGCGGCAGCAGCGCGCACGCCGGATGCTGCCGGGCGGCCGCCGCCTCGACGTCGAATCCGGCCGTCAGGGCCGGGCCGAGTGTGCCCTCGCCGACCCACAAACGCTGTGCGGCCGGGGTGAGTTGGGCGAGCAGTGCGAGGTCGGCGTCGTCCGCCGTTTCGTCGCCTGGGGCGAGGGCGAGCACCGTGGGGTATTCGATCTGCCGGGCGAAGGTGTCGGCGACCGTGCGCTGATCGGCGGGAGCGGCCGCGAGACCGGCCTCAGCCAAGTCGTCCCCGTTCGACAGGTACGGCAAGACGAGGGCGGGGTCGACCGCGGTGGCGACCCCGGTCAGCTCCAGCGATTCGCTCTCGGCAGCGATGACGGCGGCCATGGCCTGCGGCTCGACCGAGTCCCACAGCTCGACGACGGCCAGGCGGTACGTTCCGGCGTCGGCCAGCCGCACCAGTTCGGGGACCAGGTCCTCGCGCAGCGCACAGCAGGCGCAGTCGTTGACCAGAGGGGTGTGACCGCTGTCGACCGGGCCGGTGTTGTCGCGAATGGTGCGGTGGACCGAGCTTTCGGGCCCGGACGACAGGTCGTGGTGCAGCACCACGGTCCCGGGCACCGAGTGCAGGATGTCCCCCACCGCGGCGCGGCGGGCGCCTTCGCACAGCCCGCCGACGATCACCACCGGCAGACGACGCTCGGCCGGACTCACCGTTCCCTCCGCCCATACCGGCGCTGGAAGCGCTCAACACGGCCCGCGGTGTCCAGCACGCGCTGGGTACCGGTGTAGAACGGGTGGCTTGCCGAGGAGATCTCGACGTCGATGACGGGGTAGGTGTTGCCGTCCTCCCATTCCATCGTCTTGTCGCTGGTGGCGGTGGAGCGGGTGAGGAAGGCGAAGTCTCCGGCGCTGTCACGGAAGACGACGGGCCGGTATTCGGGGTGGATTCCGGGCTTCATGGGGGTCAGCGCTCCTCGCGGAAATCGACGTGACGACCGACGACGGGGTCGTACTTGCGCAGGGTCAGGCGATCCGGGTCATTTCGGCGGTTCTTGCGGGTCACGTACGTGTAGCCAGTCCCGGCCGTGGACCGCAGCTTGATGATCGGACGCAGTTCGTTACGAGCCATGCCGAGCAGCATACACAAATGGTTTTCATTTTCACCAAGCTGCTACGGTGCCAACCTGACGACCACCCACGACGCAAGAGGGACCATGTCCGCCCACTGCCAACTCACCGGCCGGCAACCCGGCTTCGGCAACAACATCTCCCACTCACACCGCCGCACCAAGCGCCGGTTCGACCCCAACATCCAGCGCAAGCGCTACTGGCTGCCGAGCGAGAACCGCTACATCCGGCTCACGCTCAGCACCAAGGGCATCAAGACCGTCGACACGATCGGCATCGAGGCCGCCGTGGCCCGTATCCGCAACCAGGGAGGAAAGGTCTGATGGCGAAGAAGAGCAAGATCGCCAAGAATGAACAGCGGCGCGGGATCGTCGCCCGGTACGCCGAGCGCCGCGCCGAGCTGAAGGCGATCATCGCCAATCCGGGGACGTCCGACGACGCGCGCGCGGCCGCGCAGCAGGAGCTGCGCCGTCAGCCGCGCGACGCCAGCGCCACCCGGGTCCGCAACCGCGACGCGGTCGACGGACGTCCCCGCGGCCACCTGCGCACCTTCGGCCTCTCCCGCATTCGTGTACGCGAAATGGCCCACGCGGGCGAGCTCCCCGGCGTCACCAAGAGCAGTTGGTGACCTTTATCGCGCCGGACTGACGCCGGCCCCCGGCACTTCCACCGAAGCTGGGGGCGGGCACAGGATGCCGACCCCCGTGCCGTCCGGACTCCCGGACGGGACACCACCTTCAGCCCGGATACACGTCTGCGAGCGCGGCCCGTGCCGGGCGACGATCTCGTGACGGGCACGCATTGCCACGTCCGGCCCGCTCCAACTCGGACGATATGTCCGGGTCGCCGTCTGCCTCACGCTGACCGCGGCCGGCATGTGCTGATGTCCGGCATGTGCTGATGTCCGGCACGGGCCTCCCATGTGGGCCTCGGCCGCGGCCACCATGGCGGTGTTCGCGGCCGCGACCCTCGCGACCCGCAAGGAGCGTTCCCTGAGCACGATCACAGCCGGTGCGCTCATGTGAAGCCGCCACTTCCGTTTGGCAGCCCCGACCGCCGGGCTCCCCAGCCAGTCGACGCGGCACCTCGCACCCGAGGCGGGCCTGACACCACGCTCCGTCCACACACGCCATGCCGTCCCCGCACCATGTACCGGAATATGATTGCGGTGCACCTCGCCGCGGCTCTCGCGTGCGCCTGGTCGCCAAGGACGACTGGATCGAAGGCCACCCGCACAAGCCCGAGAGCTGGCCCGGCCTGCGCACGATGCCCGGGCTCACACCGGCTGAACTGGCCGGTGTCGAAAGACTGGTCAGGTCGGCCACCGGCGCGCGTCGGCTGTGGCAGGAAGCCGCCCCCGGCGGCGGCACCCGCAACCACAACTGCATCCAGGTCGTGGGCGAGGACGAGTGCGAGCCGCGACCGCACACCGATTCACGATCGCTGTGCCGCTACGCCGCTGTGCTCTACCTCAACCCCAATGCGCCCAAGGACTGCGGAACCAGCTTCTACCGCCAGGGCCTGCCCGGCGGCCGGCTCGGCGGAAACATGGTGGCCTCGCCGCACAACAACCTGGTCGACCGCCCTCGGAACGCGCTTCGTGCCACCTGACTCCTTCACCGGGGACGTACGGGTACCGCACCGCTACAACCGGCTGCTGCTCTACACCGCCAACATGATGCACGGCGCCACCGGCTACTGGGGCAGGAATCTGGAGGACAAGCGGATGACCGCCGTCTTCTTCTGGATGGCATAACGCCAATGCCGGACCAGCAGGTAGCTGATCCGGCATTGGTACATGGCTTTCAGCCGGCGGGGACGGGCTCGCGGCCCTGCTCATGCTCGCATGCATCGTCGTTGCCGTACGTCTCCCAGGACGGGAACGGGTCGTCCAGCCCGGCGGCGGTCTCGCCGTCCCGCAGGAGGCAGGCGGCGAGCCGTTCGGCCAGGGCCTCCCTGCGCAGGGCGGTGCCGATGAAGACCAGCTCCTGCGCCTGCTGTTCGCCACTGCGGACGCCGGCCGGCTCGAAGCGGGCGACCACGCCGGCCTGGGACCACAATCCGGTGACGGCGGGCCGGGTCGCGAGCCGGAAGAAGCCCTTGGAGCGCAAGATGTCGCCGTGCGCCCCGCTGCCCAACTCCTCGGTGACGAAGCGCCACAACCGCACGGGGTGGAAGTGCCGTTCGGCGCGGAAGACGACGCTGGAGATCCCGTACTCCTCGGTCTCCGGAACATGGTCTCCGTTGAGTTCGGCGACCCAGCCCGGGGCCTGCTGGGCCTTCTCCACATCGAACCGGCCGGTGCCGAGGATCTCGGCCGGGTCCACCTGCCCGTGGCGGACCGGCACGATGTGGGCCGAGGGGTTGAGGCGGGCCAGGGTGGCCTTGAGCCGGTCCGTCTCGTCCTCGCCGACGAGATCGAGCTTGTTGAGCACGATCACGTCGGCGAATTCGACCTGGTCCATCAGCAGGTCGCTGACCGTGCGTTCGTCGTCCTCATACTGGTCGAGACCGCGCTCCGTCAGTTCGTCGCCACGCGCCAGTTCGGAAAGGAAGTTGGCGGCGTCGACGACTGTGACCATGGTGTCCAGGTCCGCGACGTCCGCGAGCATCGCCCCGTCGTCGCGGGCGAACGAGAACGTGGCCGCCACCGGCATGGGCTCGGAGATGCCGCTGGACTCAATGAGCAGGTAGTCGAACCGGCCCGCGCGAGCGAGCCTGTCCACCTCCTCCAGCAGGTCATCCCGCAGCGTGCAGCAGATGCAGCCGTTGGTCATCTCCACCAGCCGCTCCTCGGTACGCGACAGCTGCGCTCCCCCGTCGCGCACCAGCGCCGCATCGATATTGACCTCGCTCATGTCGTTCACGATCACCGCCACGCGAAGCCCCGCGCGGTTGTTCAGGACGTGATTGAGCAGCGTGGTCTTGCCGGCCCCAAGGAATCCGGAGAGCACGGTGACGGGCAGAGAGCGGTCGATGGCGGCGGGTACGGCAGCGGCAGGCACGGCCGGTTCCTGTTCGTACGGGATCGACTGGGGTACCACGGCGTGCACCTGTCACTTCCCAGGGAGCGGCAGCAGCCCACGCTCATAGGCACGCGCCAGACGACGCGGCACCTGGTACTCGACCCCGTCGACGTAGACCGGGGCGAGGTGGGGGGTGCTCGCCTTCCACTGCGCGCGGCGGTGGCGAGTGTTGCTGCGGGACATCTTGCGCTTGGGAACGGCCACTGAGGGAACCTCCTGATGAATCAAGGCTGCAGACCCAGAAAGCTACATGAAAATGAATGTCATACGCAAAAAATCCCCGTCCGGAAGGCTGCGGCGCTGACCCGGTGCATGCGCTTTCCGGTCGCCACACATCACCTACAACGTCACCGAGGTGGTCGTCGCCCTCACCACCGACGCCGTCGCCTCGCCCCCTGCCCTGATCAGCTTTGGGCTGGACCTGGTCATCGAAGTGCCCTCCGTCGCCGCGGTCACCGCCCCCCTACTCCGCCGATAGCAGCGAGCCGGAGTACAGCAAGACCGCGTCGAACAGCACACACACCAGACCCATCCCCGAACGCAGAAACCCCCGCCGGAGCATCCGACCGGGGCTACTCACCTCTCACCTGCTCTCACAGCATTCGCCCGCGGTCTCAAGGCGAGCCGGCCCCCTGCGCCGTACGGCTGCATCAGGACAACGAGGGAGCTGCGGCTGTCGTGGAGGGGGTGACGAACTCGACGTCTGTCGCGAACAGCGGTGCTCGGCCATCAGAACGCTTGTGAACACCGTGGGCCTTCCCTCGGCGCACCCGGACCGGTGCGGACGGTGAGAGCGACACCAGCTGTATCCGGCGCCGGCCGACGGCCGTCGATGTCTTCTCGGTGTCGGCGACCAGCGCGCCCTCGGCCGTCGCGACCGGTGTGCGCGGCGTCCGCGACGGGCGTGTGCGCCCCGGACGTCCGCCTCCTGTTGCGGTGGAAGTGGTGGGTGTTGACCGCGAGCCCGTTGGCGGAACGCCTCTACCACCTGTGGTGGCTCAGCCACCGCGAAGACCAGTCCGAGGAGTTCCGCGAACGCGTCCCCGGCACAGACGAAGGTGAACTCGACCTCGCCAACCCCGACGGTGCGGCCGGCCAGGTCATCGCCCTCGCCCAGCGCCTGGCCGAGCAGCGCCGCGCCCTGCCCTGGGGCAAGACCGAAGCGGACCTGGCCGCCAGTATCGATGCCCACTACTCCCACTACGGCTCACGCGCCGACCGGCGGCTGATCCGCGTGCCCGCCCAGGACTACGAGTACTCCGCAGACCCCGTGCTCGCCCTGCAAGGCGCTCATCTGCACGCCCCGCTCACCCGCGACACCCCGCTGCCCTGCCGCACCCCCGACCGGCTGGTCACCCGCGCATCCGGCATCACCACCAGCGACGTCGCCGACCTCGTCACCCAGGTAAACCTCAGCCACCTGCCCCCTGCTTCCACGCGCTGCTGACCGAATTCCTCATCCTCGACCGCGCCCTGGCCACCACCGGCCAGATCCGCGACGTCACCGGCACGCTGCCCGAGTACGGCACCGACGCTTGGGAGATGCCCTGGCAGCCGCTGTATCTGATGTGGAAGTCCGAGTACTTTCCCCTGCCGTTCCGCGACGGCACCACCGCACACTGGGAGTTCATCGAACGCTCCCGCTACCAGTGGCAGGGCACCGGCACCCCCGGCACACCGCTGACGATCTCCGGACGGCAGATCCTCACCCCCGCCGCCGGACACGCCCTCGACGGCTCCCTCACTGCCTATGCCCGCGTCCGCGACCAGCTCCCGGCCGACAGCATCCAGCACCTGCACGCCAAGGTGCGCAGCACCGACCTGCTCTCACAGACCCTCGACGGCTTCGGCGCCGCCATCGCCCAACGCCGGCCCGACTCCGGCCTGCAACCCGCCGGCCCCCTCGCCGACCTCGTCGGCAACGGCAACTACCCCCCGCCGGACCCCGGCGGCCTCCCGTCCAGCGACTGGGATCCGTGGCCCGAATCGACCTTCCAGGAACTGCGCGCCGGACAACTCGCCTTCCACGCACTATCTGTCGTCGACCGCTTCGGCCGCGCCGTCAACCTCATCGGCGAGGCCAGCCACTTCCGGCCCGAAATGCCCCGCACCATGCGGCCCGCCCACCCCGTCAGCGGCCACGACAGCGAACGCCCGAGGCGGCGAGTCACCAGTGGTTCACTGACGACGAGATGCACGGGCGCAAGCACCGGATCTTTGTCAGCACTTCGGGGATCACGTACTACTTCGACCTCGTCGCACACGGGAAGAAGACCCAGCAGGGTTCTCAGGGAATCTGGGGAAACACGTCGGTCCCGCTGGCGAAGGGCTCCACCGTCTCCGTATGGATCACCGACGTCGACAATGCGGGAAGCACGAAGGACCGGGTGGCGATGAACATCTGCTGGTACACACTCGGCGCGTGACCCCGGCAGGGTCAGGTCACGAACGCGATTGAGGTCTTCCGCCGTCCGGCCGCGGGCCAGGATGACCGCGCAACTCCTCCGAAAAGTAGGCGCCGCCCTGGGCTGCGTCCTGGCCGGTGCCTGTCCTCGCCGAGCCGCCCAGGTCGTCGCACGAGACGACCCGTTGCACGCACGGGTACCGCCCGTCTTCGTCGTCGACCGAACCGACAACACCACGGCGTCAGGCGCGGCACGGCGCAGCGTATCCACTGCGTGGCTGCGGGCGTGCGGGCCTGCGGCCCTCCGGTCGACCGGGCGGCACCCGTCGGCCTCTCCCGTTCAGCAGTGATCAGGAGAAGATTGCATGCACCTGGTTGACCGCTTCAGGGCCGTAGCCGACCGTCCCCACGGGCACTGCACCGTCGATCGCGTCGATGATGCGCCCGGCCCAAACGGGGCCGAACCCTCCGCACAGCTCGATCAGTTGCACACCCTCGTCCACCAAGCGGCGCGCGACCGCAATGGCCTGCTCGGGTTTCTCCACCCCCACGAGGGCAGTTCGGCATTTGCCGGTGTCCACGACGTTGACATCGCCGTCTGCGGCGCTGCCAGCTGCTGTGTAAATGAATCCCCAATGTGTGAGCGCCATATGCGTGGGCCTCCTGTGACCGCCGAAGCCACTAGCCAAACAGAACTCGGACGAAAGCGCCCCGGATTGGGGGTACCTCAGGTGTGACCCGCACCTCACTCCGGTCCCGGCACCGGCTGGAGGCAGCAGCCTTCGCCACGTCCACGCAAGTTCGTCGGACGGGCCACTCAGCCCGCACCTTCCGCACCTACCTCCACCGAAGCGGGATCAAGGCGACGATTCCCGAACGCACCGACCAGCTCGCAGGCGGAGTGCGCCGTCGTGAACGTCCGTGCGGGTTCAACAAGGCGGTATACCGGCGCCGCAACGTCGGCGAACGCTGCTTCCACCGGCTCAGACAATGGCGCGGCATCGCTACTCGCTACGACAAACACCCCGACCGCCACCTCGCCGCGCTCACCCTCGCCAGCACCCTCAGCTGGCTCGACCAGTGATCGACAAGACGCTCCCCAGGCGTCACCGATGGCAGCAGCCGGCATCGGGACCGCAGGTTGGAGGGCCCTGACGCCGAACTGGTGCCCGGAGCGAGTCAGATCAGGGCGGTGGGGCTCTCGGGCACGCCTTCTCAGCCCTGAACGCGTCGGTCATAGTCCATTTGGTGCGCCCGGATCTCGTCCGCGTGGTTGACCGTCCAGTCGTACAACCGGCCGAACGGCTCCCGCAGGGATTCGCCGAGCGGGGTGAGGGAGTACTCGACCCCGACGGGCGAGGTGGGCAGCACGCGGCGCACGACCATCCCGTTGCGCTCCAGACGGCGCAGGGTCTGGGTCAAGACCCGTTGTGTCACGCCCTCAAGACGGCGCTTGATCTCATTGAACCGAGTGGGCTTGTCAAGGACTGCCATCACCATCATCGACCACTTGTCAGCGATCTGGTCGAGGATCGGGCGGCTGGGGCAGTCGGACCGGTAGACGGGGTCGATGCCGGCGTCGGCGCCGGATTGAGAAATGGCCATGTCGGTATCCTCCGCGATCCTTGCGATGCCGAAAGTGCGTTATTGACTCCGGTCGCCCACCCTCGCACCGTAAGTATGCATCAGGAACCTAGATGCATACCAGGTACCGATCGGAGATCTCCATGAACCACGACGCCTACGCGACCCTGCGGGTGAGCCTCGAGGAGGGCATCGCCCGCGTCACCCTCGACAACCCACCGGTCAACGTCCTGAACGTCGCCCTGATGGCCGACCTCCGGCACCTGCTGACCACGCTGAGGGACGACGACTCGGTCCGGGTGATCGTGTTCGACAGCGCCAGCCCGGAGTTCTTCGTCGCCCACGCCGACATGACGCTCGTCGACACGCCGGACGCCTTCGACAAGCTCGCGGCCGACCTTCCGGACGGCGTCAACGTCTTCCAGGCTCTGGGGGAACTGCTCCGGCACCAGCCCCAGGTGACCATCGTCAAGCTTGCCGGGATGGCGCGCGGCGGAGGGGCGGAGTTCGTCACAGCCGCGGACATGGCGTTCGCGGCGATCGGTCGCGCCGGCATCGGCCAGATCGAGGCTCTCATGGGCATCGTCCCCGGCGGAGGGGGCACGCAGTACCTCGCCGGCCGGGTCGGCCGCCATCGCGCCCTGGAGGCGGTGCTGGGCGCCGACCTCTACGACGCCGAAACCGCGGAGCGCTACGGCTGGGTCAACCGGGCCGTTCCCGCTGACGAACTCGACGGCATCGTCGACCGCCTCGCCCGCAACATCGCCGCCCTGCCCGAGGGTGTGATCGCGGCGGCCAAGCGCGCCATCGCCCCCGAGGACCTGGCCGAGGGGCTCCTGCGGGAACACGACGCCTGGGCGGCTCAGTTCGCCCGCCCCGCGGCCGAGCGGTTGATCCGCGGCGGACTGGCCAACGGCGCCCAGACCCGTGACGGCGAGCGCAATCTGGTGTCGCCTTCGCGATGATGGCGTTCTCGCAGCACGGTGCCCTACGTGCTCAGCGCCAAGCGTCCCTCGTCGGACGAGGTCTGAGCTTGAGTCAAGCAGGCCATCGCGAAAGTCGGGATGCCGTCCGAGTGTCACCCCGCGCGCTGCCTCATGACTCCACGAGCTCTGCGCCACAATCCCGGCATACCCAGGAGCAGTGTCTGCGCACCGATTTCTCGTTGGAGCCGCCATGCGCACCACCGTTAAATGCCGTCGCACCCGGTCATTCGGGGCTTTGACGGCGACGGTCACCGCAGCTGGCCTGCTGCTGACTTCCTGCGGTGGCGATGGCTCGCCGCCCCGGCCCGCAAAAGGCAGCGGCAAGACCACTCTCACCGAAATGGACTATTATATTTCGGAACCCGGGCGGAGTGCGCTGGCCAAGCAGCTCACCCGGTGCGGGAAGCCGGCGGGGGTTGTCATCAAGCGGCAGATTGTGCCGGACCTGCGCACAAAAGTGCTCCAGTTGGCCAACAGTCGGGCGCTACCGGCCCTGATTCTCCTGGACAATCCTGACCTCCAGCAGCTCGCTGCCACGGGAGCGCTCGTCGACCTCGGTGCGGCCGGCGTGAAGACCGACGGACTGTATCCGAACATCGTCGCCGCGGGTAAATACCGGGGTAAGACGTACGGTGTGGCGCCCGGTGTGAACCAGTTGGCGCTCTACTACAACACGTCGATGCTGGCGAAGGCGGGCGTCAAGCCGCCTGCCACATGGGATGAGTTGCGCATCGCGGCCAAGAAGCTGACTCAGGACGACAAGGTGCACGGAATCGGCTTTGCCGTACCGGCCACCGAAGAAGGCAGTTTCCAGTTCGAGTCCTTCTTCTTCAGCGCCGGCGCTTCCCTGAAGAAGCTCGATTCACCGGAGGCCGTGTCGGCGCTGAGCCTCCTGAAGGACCTGGTCTCCTCCGGTTCGGCGCCCAAGGACGTGCTCAGCTGGAATCAGATGAATGTCGGGGAGCAATTCACAAACGGTTCGCTGGCTATGATGATCAATGGTCCCTGGGAGATTCCCCTGCTACGAAAGGCAGGCATGAAGGATTTCGGCATCGTGCCGGTGCCCGCCCCGGCCGGGAGAACCTCCTCCGGTGCGCTCGGCGGTGAGGTGTGGGCGGCCGGCAGCAGTGGGGCCAAGTCTCACAAGGCAGCCGAGGTCATCAAGTGCCTGGTGTCGAAGGGAAACAGTCTGGAGTGGGCCAAGCTCACCAATTACGTGCCGTCCGACCCGAAGGTGGCCGCGGAATTCAGTGCCGCTGTGCCCACGATGAAGACCTTCGTGGAGACCATCGGAAGCGCCAAGAGCCGCACGGCGGAAGTCGGGCCGGACTATCCGGAGTACTCGCAGGCGCTGTGGACCGCAGTGCAGGCAGCATTGTCAGGGGGCGAGTCGCCCGGCGCGGCGCTGACTGACGCACAGAAGCAGGCGACGCAATGAGCACCGAGCCGCCGATCCGTGGGTGGTACACGCCGACGGCCACCCTCCCGGAAAGGTAGCCGTGGTTCCGGCAGCGCCCAAGAACTCGGCGTCGGTCGTCGGCGGCAAAAGGCCGCCGCCGGACCGCTCCGTGGCTCCGGCGGCTCGCAACCGACGGCTCGGGATCGGGTTCATCGTGCCGGTCGTCGTATTCGTCGCCGTGTTCTATCTCTATCCGCTGGCCCGCAATGTGGTGCTGTCCTTCCAGGACTACGACATCAAGTCCCTCTACAGCGGCAACGCCCCGTTCATCGGCCTCGGCAACTACCGCCGACTGCTGAGCACCCCCGCCTTTGCCACTGCCGTCGTCAACACCGTGGTCTTTGTTGCGGGCTCGCTCTTCTTCCAGTTCACGATCGGCCTGGGACTCGCCGAGTTCTTCCGCCACTCGTTCCCGCTCAGCCCGCTGTTGCGGTCGCTCATGCTGATCCCCTGGCTCTTGCCCCTGGTCGTCTCCGGCACGCTGTTCCGGTGGCTGCTCGACACCAGCAACGGCGTCGTCAACCAGATCCTGCTCACCCTCCATCTGATCCAGGCCCCGGTGCCGTGGCTCAACACCCCTCACACCGCGATGGCGGCGGTGCTGATCTGCAACATCTGGATCGGTGTGCCGTTCAACATGGTGATCCTCCACAGCGGAATGCAGGCCATCCCGGCGGAGCTGTATGAAGCGGCTTCCCTCGACGGTGCCGGCCGCCGGCAGCAGTTCCGCTATGTCACCCTGCCCCAGATCGGCCCCGTGATCGGCATCGTCGTGACGCTCGGCCTGATCTACACGCTCAAGGTCTTCGACGTGATCTGGGTGATGACCAAGGGCGGCCCGGCAAATGCCACCCACACGATCACCACCTACGCCTACCAGCTGTCCTTCGGCGGGCTGTCGGAGTTCGGGCTCGGAGCCGCCGCGGGTGATCTGCTCATCGTCGTGGCCGCCGTCTTCGCCCTGCTGTACCTGCGTGCGCTGCACGCTGATCCTGGAGCCCGTGCATGACCGCCGCCCGCGCCGCTCGGAGCCGGCCCACCACGGTCCGTGGCAGGCGGAGCCGGGCGGCCGTGGTCACCTGGGCGAAATCCGCGTTCGGTGTCGCCGTCGTCGCCGTCATGCTGTTCCCGCTGTACTGGATGGTGAACGCGTCCTTCCAGACCAATCAGCAGTTGGCCCGGCCGTCACCGCACTGGCTGCCCCTCGGCGGCACACTCAACGGCTACCGGGACGCGCTGTCCCAGCAGGGAGGCCATCTGCTGGCATCCCTGATCATCGCCACGGGCGCCACCCTCCTGACGCTGACCCTGGCCGCGCCGGCGGCCTACGCGCTGGCGCAGCTGCGTTCCCCGGGCGGCAGGACGCTCCTGAGCGTGCTGCTGGTCGTCCAACTCGTGCCCGGCATCGTCATGGCCAACGCGCTGTACCGGATCTTCGCCTCGGTCCGGATCCTCAACTCGGCCCTGGCGCTGATCCTGGCCGACGCCACGCTTGCCGTCCCCTTTGCCGTGCTCATCCTGCGGGCCTTCATGACCGCCATCCCTCGATCCCTGCTGGAGGCAGCGGCATTGGACGGTGCGGGTGCGGTGCGCACCTTTTGGCAGATCGTGCTTCCCATATCCCGCAACGCGCTGATCACATCAGGCCTTTTCGCGTTCCTCTTCGCATGGGGCGACTTCCTGTTCGCCACCACGCTCAATCTCAACACCACGACGTGGAAGCCGATCACGCTGGGTCTGTACGACTACATCGGTGGCGGCACCAATATCACCACCTGGAACTCGGTGATGGCCACCGCCGTCATCTCTGCCCTACCGGCCGCAATGCTGCTGACCATTGCCCAGCGGCACATCGCTGCCGGAGTCACCAATGAAGCGGTCAGGGACTGACCCGGCGCCGCAACCGCCACTCGCGCCCCTGCACCGTCACTGACCCGTGCGACAGCCCTGCAGAAAGGAGCAGCATGTCTCCGCCCGACGGCACAAGGCCCGCCCCCTCCGCCGCCACGTCCGACGCAGCCGGGAGCAATTCCCGGACTCCCGCCTTCTCCCCTCCGGCCGTCTGCCTTGAGTTCGGTGACGCCGAGCACGTACTGCGGGTGGAGCCCTGGGGAGCCGACAGTGTCCGGGTGCGCTCGGCCCGGCACCGGGTGCGCGACGACCTGCCGGGAGCCTTGAGTGCGCCCCCTGCCGCCGTGGCCGCGGAGTTGGGCGTGGGGCCCCACGGCAGCCGGACCCTCACCGTCGGGCGGCTGCGGGTGGAGCTGTCTCCCCGGGGCCATCTGCGTTTCGCGGGTACGCAGGACGGCACCGAGCTGTTGCGGGAGTCCGTCGGCCACTTCGCCTGGCCCGGTCCCCGCACGTTCACACCGGTCGGCGAGGGCCGCTATCAGCTGGACCAGCGCTTCGCCGCCTATGACGGGGAACAGTTCTTCGGGCTGGGCCAGCACTCCCACGGGCGCCTCGACCACAAGCACATGGTGATCGACCTGGTGCAGCGCAATGGGGAGGTCACCATCCCCTTCACCCTCTCCTCCCGGGGCTACGGTCTGCTGTGGAACCTGCCCGCCGTCGGACGTGTGGAGTTGGCCGCCAATCAGACCCGGTGGGTCGCCGACGCCGCCGATCAGATCGACTACTGGGTCACCACCGGTCCGACTCCCGCCGCCATCATGGCCAACTATGCCGATGCCACCGGACACGCTCCCGTGCTGCCGGAATGGGCCCTGGGCTTGTGGCAGTCCCGCCTGCGTTACCGGACACAGGAGGAACTGCTGAGCGTCGCTCGCGAATACCGGCGCCGGGGACTTCCGCTGTCGGTCATCGCCGTGGACTTCTTCCACTGGCCGCATCTGGGCGACTGGCGCTTCGATGCTGACGACTGGCCCGACCCGGCCGGGATGGTCGCGGAATTGGCGAGCATGGGCGTACGGCCGCTGGTGTCCGTGTGGCCGTCCGTCAGCTTCGTGAGCGAGAACTACCGCCACATGCGGGATCAGCAGCTGCTGCTGGGAACGGAGCACGGCCAGCCTTTCCAGCATGTCTTCCCCGACACTCAGGTCGGCGACGAGCCGCTGCCCGTGGTGTTCTACGACCCCACCGACGAGCGGGCCCGTGACTACATCTGGAGCCGTATCAAGCGCAACTACTACGATCTCGGCTTCCGGCTGTGGTGGCTGGACGCCTGCGAACCCGAGATGTACCCCGAACAATTCGGCAACCTGCGTTACGCGGCGGGGCCTGGCCGGGCGGTGGCCAACTTGTATCCGCGCGAACATGTGCGCGGGTTTTTCGAGCATATGCGGGCCGAGGGCGAAGACGTTCCCGTCAGTCTGGTGCGTTCCGCCTGGTCCGGCAGCCAGGCCTACGGGGCGGCTCTGTGGTCGGGTGATATCCCGGCCACCTTCGAGGCACTCGCGGCCCAGGTGTGCGCTGGGCTGAGCGCGGGTCTGAGTGGCATTCCGTGGTGGACCACCGACATCGGCGGTTTCCACGGTGGCGACCCGGACGACCCCGATTACCGGGAGTTGCTCATCCGCTGGTTCCAGTTCGCCGTCTTCTGTCCGCTGCTGCGGATGCACGGCCACCGCGAACCGCGGGACACCACCTCTGCCGGCCGAAGCGGGGGGCCCAACGAACTGTGGTCCTACGGTCAGGATGCCTACCGGATCCTGACCCGGCAGCTGCGGCTACGCCAGGACCTTCGTGCGTACCTTCACCGTCAGATGGTCTCCGCAGCCGACTTTGGTGCACCGGTCATCCGGCCGCTGTGCTTCGGCTTTCCCGACGATCCGGCGGCGTGGACGGTCGAGGACCAGTTCCTGTGCGGCCCGGACCTGCTGATCTCCCCGGTGACCCGACTCGGTGAGCGCCGCCGCCAGGTCTACCTGCCGGCCGGTGCCGACTGGCGGGCCGCCGCCGCCACAGGAACTGACCATGCCGGCGGCCAGACCATCACAGCTGACGCTCCCCTGGAATGCATCCCCGTCTTCGTACGTCGCGGCTCCACGCTGGATGTGAGATTTCCGGGCTGATCTCCGACCGGATCCGCCGCTGTCCCTGAGTTTCAGTGCAGCTTGTTCGATTCTTTTCACGCAGGCACTATGGGACTGTGGGTAATGACGCTCGGGCGAAATGAGCAAGAATGGCCACTTCCGTGGGGGGAAATGGTCACTCTGGGTGGTTGAATCATGTCCCCATGGCCATTATCAGCGTGGGGGGCACGGTCACAGGGTGGAGTGAAGGGGCCCGGAAACTGCTGGGCTATCGCCCCCCGGAGGTTGTCGGACACCCCGTCTCGGACCTCCTGATCAACGGGGAGTACCCCGCGGTGGCCGGGCCCTGCCTGAGCGAAGCCCGGGAGTGGAGCGGCACAGCGGCAGTCCGCCACCGGGATGGCCACCGCGTCGATCTGCCCCTGCATCTCCATCCGACATTCAGTGACGACGAAACGCCCCAGGCGTTCGTCGTGACGGCGGGTGCGGGCGAGGCGGAGCCCGACCGGCGGATGGTGGAATGGGCGTTCGCCCAGTCCTCTGTCGCGCTCTCCACCTACAGCACCACGTCACGCTCCTGGCAGTGGAACGCGGTCGCGCACGGGGGCGAGCAGCCCACGCCGACCGGGCGCAGGACGGGCAGCCCCGCTGACGGCGACGGGGCGCAGACGGCCGCAGGGCAGGCCGGAGCTGTCGAATCCAGGCAGGGGCAGGCGGCTGAAGCGGGCGCCTGGCCCTACGCGGACCTGCTGGGCGCAGGCCGCGCCGACGAGGGGTTTTTGCGCTGCGTCCGCAGGGTCGCCGAGGAGGCCAAGCCACGCCGCTATGAGCACCTTGCACCGGCTACGCCGTCCGCGCACCGGCGTGCCTGGACCATCGAGATGTGGCCCGTCCGCAGCCCCGACACCGGCCAGGTGGCCGGTGTCGGAGCCGCTGCGTTCGACAGTACCGAGCAGGTTGCCGCACGGCAGCGCCTGGCCCTCCTCAACGAAGCCGGCAGCCGTATCGGACCCGCCCTGAATGCGCGGCGCACCGTTCAGGAACTCGCCCACCTGGCCGTTCCGCGGTTCGCCGACTCCGTCACTGTTGACCTGTTCGACTCCGTGACCCGTGGGAAGGAACCGCCGCCCGGTCCGGCCGCCGCCGCCGTGGTGTTGCGCCGGGTCGCGCACCAGACCGCCGAGGGAGTGCCCGAAGCCGACACCGAGATCGGCGCAGCCGGCACCTACCCTCCGCGCTCACCCCCCGCACGTGCCCTGACAAGCGGTCGAACGGTGCTGTGCGGAGCAGACGACCCCGAGTTCGCCCGATGGGTCGCCGCCGGCATCGGGGGATCCGCTCACGCGGCGGAGCACGGATTCCACTCGATCATGGCTACCCCGCTGCGAGCTCGGGGCTTGACCCTCGGGGTCGTGGTCTTCGCCCGCGCAGAAGGCTCGCAACCGTACGAGCCGGATGATCTGCTCGTCGCTGAGGAGCTTGCAAACCGGGCGGCCGGCAGCGTGGACAACGCGGGCCGCTTCTCCCGCGAACGTGCCAATGCCCTGACCCTCCAGCGCAGTCTGCTGCCCCGTCACTTCCCCAAGCAGGCGGCCGTCGAGGTGGCACACCGCTACCTGCCGATCGGCAGGGGGGCCGAAGTGGGCGGCGACTGGTTTGATGTGGTCCCCCTGTCGGGCACTCGCGTCGCGCTGGTCGTTGGCGACGTGGTCGGCCACGGCATCCATGCCTCGGCCGCCATGGGCCGACTGCGTACAGCGGTGCGCACGCTCGCCGGAGTCGACCTGCCTCCGGACGAGCTGCTCACCCACCTCGACGAACTGGTCACCCACCTGACCTCGGACAACGACGTCCGGAACGCACCCGACCCCGGCCAGGTCGGTGCGACCTGCCTGTACGCGGTCTATGACCCGGTCTCCCGCCTCTGCACCATGGCCAGTGCCGGCCATGTCCCACCCGTCGTGCTGTTCCCCGACGGCACGGCCAGCGTCGTCCAGCTCGCCCCGGGGCCGATTCTGGGTGTCGGCGGCCTGCCTTTCGAGCCCACCGAGCTGGAACTCCCCGAGGGAAGCCTGCTCTCCCTCTACACCGACGGCCTGATAGAAGCCCGCGGCCACGATCTCGGTGTCGGCCTTGAACGACTCTGCGCAGCCCTGGCTTCCGCCGAGCCCTCGCTGGACGTCACCTGCGACATCATCCTCAGGGCCCTGCTGCCCGAGAGCCCCGCCGACGACGTGGCGCTGCTCCTGGCGCGCACCCGTGCGCTGCACACCGATCAGGTCGCCGCCTGGTCGCTGCCGTCAGATCCCGCCATCGTGGCCGATGCCCGGGCACAGGCCTCCCGTCAGCTGGCGACCTGGGGGCTCACCGACGCAGCGTCCATCACCGAGCTGGTGGTGAGCGAGCTGGTCACCAACGCCATCCGCTACGGGGACGCCCCCATCGGGCTACGGCTGATCCGGGACCGGACCCTGATCTGCGAGGTCTCCGACGCCAGCAGTACGTCCCCCCATCTGCGCCGGGCCCGCACCTACGACGAAGGGGGACGAGGACTGCACATGGTGACCCAGCTGACCCAAGGCTGGGGCACCCGCCACACCCCCACCGGCAAGACCATCTGGGCCGAACAACGTCTACCGGTCAACGGACCATGACGGAGCGCACGGTCAACCTGTCAACAGGACGCGGCGCCCAGACCCATAGTGGTGCTGCGGCCCGGGACCTGACACATACGCTCGCGCTGCTCTATCCACCGTCCGGCGCCAACCGGGACTACCCGGCGGTGCAGCTCGCCTTCATCGGCGGGGTGGCGGAAACCGCCACCACATACGGCTATGACCTGCTGCTCACGCCCTGCACGTCGGGTAAGGACCCCGCGTTCCGGCGGATGGTCAGCGAACGGCGCGTGGACGGCGTCATCGTGATGGAGGTCCGCCGGGAGGACGACCGCATCCAGCATCTGACGGAAGCGGCCTTCCCCTTCGTCACCATCGGCCGGAACAGCGAAACCGACGGGGTCGGCTGGGTCGATCTCGACTTCGCCGGCCTGGCAAGCGGATGCGTTCGGCACCTGACCGAACTGGGCCACCGCAGCATCGCCTTCGTCAACAAGTCGGAGCAGATCGTCAACAGCGGGTACGGATACGCGCTGCTCGGGAACGAGGGCTACACCGAGGCGATGACGGAGATGAACCTGACCGCGCGTGCGTACCCCAGCGGCGACGATGTCGGCGCCGGGGAGGACGTCGTGGAACGGATCTTGCAGGACGATCCGGCCACCACATCCCTGGTCGTCATGAACGAAGCCGCCCTGGAAGGCATTTACCGCGGGCTGACCCGTCACGGCCGCAGCGTACCGCGGGACTTCTCGGTCGTCGGTGTGGCGGCCAGCCGCTGGGCGGAAGAGGTGAGCCCGCCGCTGACCGCTGCCGAGATACCGGCCAAGGAGATGAGCCGGCTCGGCGTCGACCTGATGATGGAGCGGCTCACCTCGCCTGCCTCGTCACCCCGGCACATCCTGCTGAAACCGCTGATCACGCTGCGCGCCAGCACCGGCCCCTGCCGGCCGGTTCTCGATTCGGAGCCTGACCTGGAGGACGAGTTCCCTGACCTGGACTTCTGACCCGCCCGCCGCCCCCGGCTGTGACCGGGTGACCGGCGACGCGGGACAAGGAGACGCTCGGGGCCGGCCAGGTAACCCTTGGTGCCGCCCTTGAACGGGACGATCTCCAGGGCCAGGGCGACGTCGTAGCCGATTTGACTTCAGCGTTCCGTCTCCCGAGAGAGCGGCCGCACGGGAGGATGGGGCCATGCCTGCTGACCACACGCCCGTGATGGAGCTGCTGTACGCCTCCCACGCGGCCGCACAGCGAGAAGCCCCGATGCGCCGGGGCGATGACCCTGCCTGCCAAGTCGTGCTCCGCGCCGCGAAGGCCGACGCGGACAACGGCGGCATGGAGCGGCTGACCAGCCTGGCTCTGGGCACGGCGGTCTGCGCGAGCGACCTGACCGCTGTCCTGGCCGGCCACAAGAACATCACCCCCAAGCAGCTGATGGACGAGCTGGTGGCCGCCCGCCGCGACCAGGGCGCCGAGGACACCGCGATGCCGGACCTGCTGCTCGCTATGCGCGCGAAAGACCCGGACCAGGCCGTCGAGCTGCTCGGCAACCTCATCGCAGGCGACGACGACGTCTTCCTCGACCTGATCGTGGAGCTCGGCGGCTACGCCGCCACGTGTGTGTCGCTGCTGGCGATCCTTGAGATCAGCCCCGTTGAGGACACCCTCGCCGAGCTGACAGAGACGATGCAGCAGTTCTTCGCCGACAAACAGCCGCCCCGCACCGGGACCACGGGACAGCGCCGATAGCCCGTCCCTGCGGAGAGAGAAAGCGGCGTAGCCACAGGGGAGGGCAACACACGATGGGCACGGTGCTGTTGGCGGCGTTAGCCGCGGTCGTACTCGCAGTCGTCGTCACGGGGCTCGTGCGCGCCGGGCGGCGCGAGGCACGGGCGGAGAAGAAGCGGCTCGCCGAGGACGCGCAGCTCCAAGCCCGGCGCTCCTTGGCAGCGGTGTGGGCGATGGACGACCGCGCCTTCGAGGAGTATGTCGCCGAGCTGTGCCGCCGCGACGGCTGCACCAAGGTGGAGCGCGTGGGTGGCTCGGGCGACCTCGGCGCTGACGTGATCGGCTACCTGCCCGACGGCAGGAAGATCGTCGTGCAATGCAAGAGGTTCGCCAAACACCGCTCGGTCGGAAGCCGCGACATCCAGACATTCAACGGCACGGCCCGCGCCGAACATGACGCCGATGTGCCGGTGTTCGTAGCGTCCTGCGTCTTCACACGTCCGGCCCGGGACTTCGCCGCGCGGCACGGCCTGTGCCTCATCGACGTCGACCTCCTCGGCTTCTGGAACAGCGGCACCACCCTCAGCTCCCTGGTGGAACTCGACATCCGTCGGTCCGGAACCCACCGCAAGCTCAGCCCCGACCACGACTGACGAGGACCCGCCGTGCAGGAAACCGAGACCCGCATCCACGCGTGGCGCATCGAGGAGCGCGAGTACCGGCGCCAGCAGGAGCGGCGCGGCCGCCGCTTCGCCTACCCGCGCCTCACACCCGCCCGCACCGCCCTGATCGTCATCGACATGGTGCCGTTTTTCGTCGACGCCAACCCCTACGCCCGAGGCATCGCCCCAAGCATCCAGCAACTCGCCGACCGGCTGCGGGCGGCCGGCGGGACCGTCGCCTGGGTCCTGCCCGCGCGCACCGAACGCACCCCGGTCGGCGACGAGTTCCACGGCCCCGAGGCCGCCGAGATGTTCCGCAACTCCGGCGGCACCGGACCGCTGCCCGGCCGGCTGTGGCCGGGCCTCACCACCGCCCCGGACGACATCTTCGTGGAGAAGAGCGCGCCGAGCGCCTTCTTCCCCGGCCGCTGCCCGCTCCCGGCCCTCCTCCAGGAACACGGCATCGACACCGTCCTGATCACGGGCACGGTCACCCAGGTGTGCTGCGAATCCTCGGCCCGCGACGCATGCACCCTCGGCTACCGGGTGGTGATGGTCGCCGACGCCAACGCCACCGGCCGCGACCAGGACCACAACGCCACGCTCGCCACGATCTACCGCTCCTTCGGCGACGTACGCCCCACCGCAGAAGTCCTCGATCTGATCGACGCAGCACCGGCGCCATGAGACCCCGCCGACGTCCCAGACCCCGGCAAGCAGCCAACTAACACGCATGGCACCCGGCCAGGGCCGGGGTAAGGGGGTCCAGCCGTCCAGGCCCTGGGGCCGACTCATGCAGGGGCCTGGGACACGTCGACCTCGTTGAAGCAGCTCCTGGCAAAATGCGCGGCCGGTGGCTGAGTCGTGAAAGAAGGCTCTGGCCACCCGGGAAATGCACGGCGGCGCGGTGGCCGCCGGCCTCAGAGCGCGGGTGCGGTCGTACACGGGCAGGTAGGCGTGCCGAAGGAGCCTGCTGCGCGCCGTGCTCCTCGGTGTACGGGATCGCATCCAGTTCGATCGCCTCCAGCGGCAGCATCAGCGGCTCCTCCGAATCCGCATCCCCCAGCACCGCCGTCTAAATATGCCGCCTGCCACCCCGCACGAACCCCACCCTCCGTCCCAACTCAGCGTGCCACCCCGAAGTTTGGTCACAAAGGTCATCGCTGGGATCAAGACGTCGTAGAAATCGCGGCCGCGCTCGAAAAGCTCGTGGCGTCTCAGCGTCGGAAGGCGGCCCGGCGGCGGTGGCGGGCCCACACGGTCTTCCAGGATCCGAACCCGGCTGGGAGGTCTCGCCAAGGAATACCGGTGCGGTACCGGTAGACGATCACCTCCACAATGCGGCGGTGATCGGCCCACGGCCTGCCGCGACGACCGGTACTGGAGGGCAGCAGAGGTCCGCTGCGGTCCCACTGCCGGTCGGTCAGCCGGGCGTGACGAGGCATCAGGATCAGACTGCAGAGGTGCTGCGCAGTCGGCCAGTGGCCCGACCGGGCTCAGTCGATCGTCTTGATCACCCGGGCGGGCACTCCCGCGACCACGGTGCCGGCCGAAACATCACGCGTGACCACCGCACCGGCAGCGACCACCGCACCGGCGCCGATGGTCACCCCCTGCGTGATCACGGCAGCCGTCCCGATCCAGACGTCGTCCTCGATGACGATCGGGGCGAAGGAGAGGTACTCGCGGCGCTCGGCCAGGGGCAGTGGATGGCCTCCGGTGATGAGGCTGACTTTCGGGGCGATCATGACGCCGTTCCCTATACGGATGCCTCCCTTGTCCATGAAGGTGCATCCCTGGTTGACGAAGACGTTCTCCCCGAACGTCGTGTTAAGCCCGTGCTCGGTGAAGAACGGCGGGTAGATCATCACCGACTCCGGCAGCGGGCCACCGAACACAACAGAAAGTAGTTCCGCGCGGCCTTCGCTGTCGCTGAACGGAAGCACGTTCAGTCGAGACGTCGCATCGGTCACCTCCCCGATCCGCTCCGCATGACGCGCGAACTCAGGTGTCTGGACATACATGACCTGCTCTGTGCGGGTGGACATGCGCTGATCCCACCACCGCGCAGAGCACTCGATCAAACAACTCTGCACCGCCCAGACACAACCAATGGTTGTGGAAATAGGGTGGAAGCGTGGATGTTGAAGCGCTGCGGACGTTCGTGGCCGTCGCTGGTACTGGCCAGTTCCAGGCTGCGGCCGACGAGCTGGGCATCAGCCAGCAGGCGGTCTCCAAGCGGATCGCGGCCCTGGAGAGGCACATCGAGGTCACGCTCCTGATGCGGACCTCCCGAGGCTCCCGGCTGAGCCTGGACGGGCAGGTCTTCTTGCCGCACGCCAAGAAGGTTCTGGCGGCCATCGAACAGGCCGAGCAGGCTGTGCGCCCCGGAAGCCGTCCCTTGCGTGTCGATGTCCTCAATCGGCGCATCTCCCCGGCCCAGGCCGTCTACCGGTTTTACCACTCCCACCCCGGGGCGGACCTGGACGCGGTCACGCTGAGCAAGGAGAACGCCGCCCAGGCCGCCCAGGCGGTGCTCGAAGGGGCCGTCGACGCGTCCTTCCGTGCCCTGCCGGCAGACCATGTCCCGGCCGGGATCAGCGCCGAACGACTTCTGGACGCACCACTGGAGCTCCTGGTCGGGCCCGGCCACCCGCTGGCTGACGTGCCCTGGGTCAGCCCTGCGGACCTGGGCGGTCACCGCATCTGGATCCCCGGGATCAGGCCGGGCACGGAATGGGCTGCGTTCTACCAGGCGCTGTCCGGGGCCTTCGGCCTGAGCATCGACGCGCTCGGCCCCAACTTCGGCGACGAGGCCCTGATGGACGCTCTGGCCGACTCGGCCTCGCTGGCCACCCTCGTCGGCAGCGGGGACCGGTACGTGTGGCCCCAGGCCCACGACCTACGGCGCATCCCGTTGCACGACCCAACCCCGGTCTACCCGCACGTGCTGCTGTTCCGCAGCGGAGACCAGCACCCGGTGCTGACCGCGCTACGCGACCATCTGCGCACCGCAGGCCCGCGAACCCCGCACGACCTGTGGGCACCGGACTGGGTAGCCCGCTGACCGGACGACCGAATTAACAGACACGCCCTAGTTGTGCGGAGCTGACGGGGGCCTATGACAGTGGGTTCTGGGCTTTCTGTCGGAGTCGTTCGTAGGGTGTCTGGCCGGTGAGTGCGCCGTGGGGGCGATCGTAGTTGTAGTAGTCCTCCCACTCCTGGAGCTTGGTGTTGAAGAGGTCGACGTGGCCGTGTACTGGTAGCAGCGCTTCTTGCGGCCCGTCTGGCCAAGGGGCTCGATGAACTTGACGTCTACCTGCGGCTGGTGGCCCGGGCGCTGCTTCTCGTACCGCTTCCAGGGGGTAGAACGGCGCTTGTAGCGCTGGGAGGCCGGCAGCCGGTTGAGACCCACCTTTTTCAGAATGCGCCACACGCCGGACGAGCTGACCTTGACGTCGTGGTACCGCTCCAGATACATCGCGATCTTGGACGGCCCAAAGTGGTACTGCTGACGCAGCCACAAGATCTTCTCCACGACGTCCGCCTTGGTGGCATGCGGCGTGTGGTGCGGTGCGCTCGAGCGGTCCTTCAACCCCTCCAGGCCCTCAGCCTCGTAGCGCCGCAGCCATATGTAGCAGCACTGACGGCTGATGCCGTCATAGCGGCACGTAGCGGCCACACTGCCACTCACCTCTTCCCCATGGCGCAGCACCGCCAGCCGGTGCCTCGCACGCCTCGATAGATCGCGTTCGGTCATCATGCACGCCGGGGAGGGCCGGGTGTCCCGGCCCTCCTGCCCGGCTCGGTTACGGCCAGCCCTGCTTCACCTCGGCGGGGGCGGTGTTCCAGCTCTTGGGTATGAACGTGATGACGTAGGTTCCGCGGTCGAAGTCCGCGTACCCCGCGGACCAGTTCCGGAACTTGCTCTCGTATACGTTCATAGGGCCCATGCCGTTGGGCGCGTGATAGTGGTTGGCGTGGGTCCATATGGTCTTGTCGGCATCCGCTTCTGCCTGAGCCCCGAACCAGCCGTAGTCGAAATTGACCCAACTTTCGCCAGGCTTGGCGGGACTGCGCGGAATGTTCCTGTCCCTCGACATGTCCACCAGGCCTGTGCCCTGGTCGGGGCGGAAGGCATCCGGGTCGCCGTACTTCCTCTTGTCAGACGAGTCCCGCTGATCCTGCCCGCTCCAGAAGTGTTTCGAGTAGACCACCGCCTTCATCTTGGATGGGTCGTAGTTACCCCCATCCCTTTCCTTGAAGGACGGCGTATTCCTCAGCGCCGAGTAGAAGTTCGAGCGGCTGTCCTCGTAGAGCAGAGCGTCGTTTTTGTTCGTGAGCTCTGTCTTGAGGTGGTCGATGTAAGTCCCCTCGTCGTGCGCGTTTTCCAGGGCCTTGTTCATGACGGACGCCACCTCACGCGCCCGCTTGAAGCCCTTTGCCTCGTCGAAACTGTCCTTGGCGATGCGTCCCTCGAACTCCGCCTGCGTCTCGTTGGGTCGTGGTCTGCTGTTTTCCAGGTCATTCTTGTACTTGCTCTCGTCGAAGAACGCGAACGCCAGTTTGTTCGTCGGGTAGGGGCCCGTATTGACCCAGGTGACGCCGACGCAGCCGTAGGACAGCTGCTCCCGCTGCTCTTCGGTCATTTGCTGTTGGCTGCCGCCGCGTTGACTGTAGACCTGCTGCCACTTGCGTATGTAGTTGTTGACGACCGTAGTGGCCCGGCCCCCGTTAGCCCGGTACGCGTCCGGCATCCGGTTGAGCGGCTCGGCGGGAGGGGTCACCCTGTCGTCGGCAGCGTCGGGGGCCCGGAAGAGTGCAGTGGCGCTCGGCGGCAATTCCGCCGGAGAATTGCCTGGTTGACCCGCAGTCAGAGCCCTTTTGTTCAGTGCGTTGATGTTCTTGACGTCCTCCGCCGTCAGACCGTGCGTTGCGGCGTAGGACCCCTCCCATTCCTCGTCGCCGCCGCTGGCGGCATGGCTGACCGATGGCATGACTCCGGAGGCGCAAATCACCGCACCCACAGTGGCGAAGGCGAGTAAACTCCGGCGTTTGAACATGGAAATCAGTAACTCCCTTGTTGTGGATTCTTCTGAAACGGGACATGCGGGCGAACGACGCAATGAGGGGTTTGCGGTAAACAGCCGCTCCGGGCCTCGGCCGCGCCGTCCTGGGGCACTGCGCCGGCGGCAGGAAGGAACGCCGCCACGAGGCGGAAGGAGATGCGGCTGAGGCGGGAGATGGCGGTGGCAGTGCGGTCGTCGCCGGTCATGACCTGGTGTCCGGCGGGCCGCCCGGCTCGGGCGGCACCGGTGCCTCGCTACATCAGCCTCGCCGCCGAAGGGACGACGCGGGCCCGGTCCGAAGGGCCGGGGTCGCTGTAGCGGACCTCGACGCGCGGGTGGGAGCGCATGAAGTCGGTGTCGAACAGGCGGACCTGGCTGGGATGCCCGAGAGCGGCGGTCGCCGGGGCGACAGGGGTCGGGGCGGCCGCCTGGGCTCCCTGGGCGAGGGGCAGGGCGGGGGCCGCGGTGACGGCAACGGCAGGGAGAGCGCGGAAAGCGGTTGGGCGTATCACGTATCGACTCCTGGATGAGTGATCAGGTTGATACGAGCAGTGATCATGTCCCCGCGCCGGCTCCCTGGCAACGTCGCGGTTTCAAAGTCGGCCAATCTGTCACGCAGGCCGTATCCGGCCATGCAGGAGCCGGCCCGCGGGGAGGCGATGGGGCGGCGTTTCCCCTGCTGGTGGCGTGTGGTGCGCAGCGAGGCCGGTACCGATGTTGTCGAGAATCCCACGGTGCAGTGGAAGCCGTCGCTCGCCGCCCGGGACGAAGAGCCCCGTTCAGCGGGCGAACCGGCTGTGGGAGCTCCGTCAACACGCCTCGGGGCCGCAGTCGAAGGGCCATCGCCCACCCGAAGTACTGGAAGGTCTTCGCCACTCGCGACCGGCGGACCCCTCGCTCGTCTGGGGTCATCCGTCCCGCAGTGCGTCGAGCCGGTCCGGGGCAGGGAGATCGGCGGGGTGCGGTCCTTCCATCCCTCGTCTGATGCACTGCGCTGCCGGCCTGCAAGCCGTGCAACAGACGAGCCTCACCTGGCCCGTGGCAGCGGTGCGCCGCAGGAGCACGATCCTGCGGCGCACCGTGGGTGGCCGGGGAGGTGACTTCAGGTCTCACCGGCGGGTCTGGTGGGGGCGGGTAGTGGTGGTGGCTCGCAGTGGCCCGAGCCACAAGTACGGGCCCCGGGCGAGTGCGACCGGTATCCGACGATGCCGAAGTGGGTGGCGGTCGACAGGACTTGGGTACGGCCGCCGCACTGCCCGTTCCCGCGTGGCTGAACGCCCCGCCGCGGGCGAGGGGTTATGGCTCGATGGTGAGGGGCTTCTCGGCGTGCAGATCGCTGACGAAGCCGTCCTTGACGACACGGATCCAGTAGGCATGCGTACGGGCCGCAGGGGGGATGTCGGAGTCACGCTCCAGCTTGCGGTCCATCGATGTGGCGCGGACCTGTACGTCATGTTGGAACGTGTAGGGATGCCACAGTCCGATCTCGCTGCTGTAGAAGGGCTTTCGCTCCATCAAGAGGACCTGGTCCGGATGGTCCGCGGCCGGTTTCCAGGTGACGCGGACGGTGTCCGCGCCAAGGCGGTCGATAGACGTCATCGCCGGTGCCTTGGGAATCACCGAGGCGGCAGCGGGCTTGAGGGCGTCGCTGTGGATCGTCCGCGGTACGGACGGGTCATAGTGCTCCGGGTTCTCCAGCTTTCCTGTGACGCGGAGCATGGTCGGTCGCTGGTCCTGCTCGCCCGCGCACGCATCGACTTGGGTGACCTTGCGCCAGTCGCCGGCGACTCTCACATCGTCCTCCGCTTGGATCTTCAGCTCGCGCGTGCCGCCGCCGGCGGCTCCGCTCACGGAGTAGGCGTAGCGGGAGTCGTGGGAGCGGACTATCTGGTAGCTGCACCGGTCGATGGCCGCGGCACGCGCGGTGATCGCCGACCGTAACGACGGCGCGTCACCGGCAGGCCCGGCGGGGGACGATGAGGCGGCCGTGGCAACGCCTGCGTTCGAGGCGAGGGCCCCGAGACTCAGCGCGCACGTGGCGATTGCGGCAGCGATACGAGAGGGCATGCATCCTCCGGTGACATCCAAGCAGAGCCGCTTGGCAGTTGGCGTGCTGGGCCAACCCCAGCCGCTTGTAGGACCCGGGCACGGAACGTCTCCGATGCGGAACACCTCGGCGGTGCCTTGGGCCCTGATCGGGGTCACCGATCAGGGCTGGACACTACTGGCCGTCAAAGGTCAAAGCCAAGCAAACAAGAGGCAAAGCAAAGGTTTTGCGTCAACGTGCTTCACCGGACGCCCCGCTGGAGGGCGATGGCACTCCAGTCGCGCTCGCCCTGGCCGGCGGAGCCGAGCTCGCTGTTCAGCCCCCGTCCGAGTCTGGAGTGGATCAAACCCGTACTGGACACCGGACCGCAGGGCGTCGCGAACGCACTGGCCGTTCGGATCGTGTCGGGCACGCGAAAGGCTGAGCGGGACCGCCCAGTGCAGTGTTCAGGAGCTACGGGAAGGGTTCGGTCAAAAGGATCTGGTTCCGCTCATGGTCAACCATGGCGATCTGCACGGACATCTCCTGACCCTGGCGGAAGGACTCCGCGGGCGCTGCCAACCCGGTGAGCGGAACGAGTCCCCCGACGCAGTCGGCGAGGCGCACGAAGATGCCGATGGACGCGATCTTCGTGACGCGTCCGCCGACGACCTGACCGACGCGAAAGCGGGGCAGGAGGTCTTCGTGCTCGGTCCACTCGCCGAGCACGATTCCCACCTGGTGATTGTGGTCGGCGTGCCAAACGACCTCGCCGGTGACGCGCTGCCCCACGGTTGGCAACTCCATGCACCTGGGCATTCTGTCGATCCTGGCCAGGCCCACGGCGTTGGGGCGGTCGTCGATGGCGAGGAAGACACCGAATGGCTGCCGGCCGATGACCTCGCCTGCGATGCGAGTACCGACAGGCAGAACGCGCACGGTCTCGGACCAGGCCGAAGCCACGTCGGGCAGGCGCCTGCCGTTCTCCCCGGGCCAGGAGTACTCACGCATTCGCAGATCATGGCACGGGCCGGTCGTTGCCCGGAGAAGCGTCGTTATTGTCTCCTACCGCTGGGAACAGGCCCTGGGGGGCTTCCGCAAAGCCGCGCCTGATTCACCGGACGTCATCTGGCGCAACGCGTCGTTCCGGGGTTACGCCGCCTACACACGCGACCCCGCCTTCGTCACCGCGATGGACAAGCTGCTCCAAGACGCCCTCGCGGCCCGTACGGCAGTGATGTGCAGCGAAGCCGTTTGGTGGCGCTGCCACCGGCGCCTCATCGCAGACTTCGCCGTCGTGGCCCGAGGTGTCACCGTGCTGCACCTGATGCATGACAAGCGACTCGTAGCTCATGCACCGACACCCGGGCTGCGTCAGCGTCCCGATGGCCTTCTCGTCTACGACGACACCGCAGCAGTACTGCCCAAAGACCCGTGAAGACGGGACCCTGGGTGTCCTTGTTCAAGAGCCTGGGTGCTCGTTGCCTCCGACGGCAGGCGAACCGCAGACCGTTCCGGCTCACGCGCCGGATGGCGCCATGCTGCTGCCGCGGGGCCCGGCGGAGTCCGCTCGGGCGAGCGGCTCACATAGTCGCGATCGCCGCCTTCATGCGGGCGGCCAATGCGGTCTACGACGTCGATGAGGGCCGCCCGGTGTGGAAAACGCTGCCGGCCCGTCTCGGCATGCAACGGAGGGCCGGGGAAGGACAGTTGCGAGGCATCGGGCACGGCTCTGGTCCCCTTCGTGTGGTTCACGTACGCAGGGGTGAGTCCGGCGGACGGTGTCGCGGAGCCAGTGGTGCACTGTCGGCCGTGTGTGGGGGCCAGGCCAGCTCCATGAGGCCCTTCGCCATGATGGGGTGATGCGTTGACGGACTCGATCGCGGTGGTCGTGCCGACGGTGCGGCGGAGCTCGGTGCCGAAGCACCGGAACGGGGTGATCTCTTCCCACCCGTCCGGCGAGGCGAAGTCAGGTAGGGGCCGAGTCGCGGTGGCCTTCTTCTTGTGGTCCGGGTGGGCCGAGCCGGTGGTCGAGCGCGGCACCGACGTCGGGGCAGTTCGTGCGGATGACGTTGAGGAAGGCGTTGAGTGCCGGGGAGCGGTCCCGGGCTTGGAAGGACAGGACCAGATCGGGCAGAGGTGTGTGCGGGGTCACCTCGCAGAACCACGTGCCCCGTCGTGGGGCCGTCAGCATCCGGGAGGGTCCCAAACCGACGCCCACCCCGCAGGCGGCGAGGCCGATGATGGTGTGGATGTCCCTCGCGACGGTCGCGCCGGAGAGCGCCGGGGAGTCCTTGCCCAGCAGGGTCCGCAGCCCGGTGACGACGGCGGGCTCGTCCTCGCCCGGCGCCACGATCAGCGCCTGTCGCCGCAGCTGGTCCACGTCCACCGACGACTGCCCCGCGTACGGGTGCGTGCTGCTCACGACCGCGACCAGGTGGTCATGTCCGATCGGGACCGATACCAACTGCTCGGCCCCGACGCCCCGTGGGCGGCCGAGGCCGATCGCCACGTCCAGTTCGCCGGCGACGAGCGCGGCCGTGCTGCGGTTGGTCGCCATCTCGTGCAGTTCCAGCCGCACCTCGGGCCGTTCACGACCGAACCGGCCCAGGACGTCCGGCAGGGGTTCGAGCAGCGCCGAGGCGATGAACCCCAGGCGCAGCCGGCCCGTCTCGCCGCGTGCTGCCCTGGCCGCGTCGACCGAGGCCGCCGTGATCTCGTCGAGCGCCCTGCGGGCCCGGGCGAGGAAGGCCGCGCCCGCAGCCGTCGGGAACACCCCCTGGCGGGTGCGGTCGAACAAGCGGGCGCCCACTTCCCGTTCGAGGTCGGCGATCTGCTTGGACAGCGGAGGCTGCGCGATGCCCAGCGCACCGGCCGCCCGGCCGAAGTGTGCGTGCTCGGCGAGGGTCAGTGCGTATCGCAGGTGCCGCGCCTCCATATCGGCCTCTCGGTCATATCTCACATGTATTGTCGGCCAGCTTGCCAGATCTTTCGCTGGATGATCGGGACAGGGTCGCATGGAATGCGGTCATGACCGATTTTTCCTCCACAGACACCGTCTTCGTCTTCGTGCACGGGGCCTGGCACGGCTCCGGGCAGTGGGCGGCGACGCAGCGAGCACTCGCACGACTCGGTGCCGCGAGCATGGCCATCGACTTGCCGGGGCACGGCTTCGACGCGCCACTGCCCGGCGGATACCTCCAGCCGGGCCAGCCGGGCCTGTTGACCGAGAGGTCCGCGCTCGCCACCGTGACGATGGACGATTGCGCCGCGGCCGTGCTGGACACGCTGCGCCAGGCCCGCCACCACCGTCGTGTCGTGCTCGTCGCGCACAGCGCGGGCGGCGGCCCCGCGTCGCTGGCCGCCGAGCGCGCACCCGAACTCGTCGACGAGATCGTCTACCTCTCGGCCTTCGTGCCCGCCGGACGGCCCCGGTTCTTCGACTATCTCGGCTCGCCCGAGAACGCCACGGCACGAGGCCAGAGCCTCAACCTGGGCGACCCCGGAGAACTGGGCGCCGTGCGGATCAACCCGCTCTCGCAGGATCCCGCCTACGTCGAGGAACTGCGGCAGACCCACTACCACGACACCCCCCTGGACCGCTTCGACCGCTGGCGCTCGGCACTGAGCCCCGATCTGCCGCTGGCGATCCCCACCACCCCGGTCATCGTGACCCCGGGCCGGTGGGGGCGCGTCCCGCGGACCTTCCTGCGCTGCGCGGACGACCGGGCGCTGCCGGCGGCCGTGCAGGATCTGATGATCGCGGAAGCCGACCGGGCCATGCCCGGCAACCCGTTCACCGTGCGCACCCTCCCCGGCAGCCACAGCCCGTTCGCCGCCCGGCCCCGTGAGCTCGCCGCGGCTCTGCTGCCGTGAGCGGCGGACGCCTCGTGCTGCCGGTGGTGCTCAGCGCCACGGGCCTGGGCGACATCCTGGAGCACACCGGAACCGGGCAGCTCCCGCGGCTGCGGTCAGGGGCGAACCAGAAGTCCTGCTGGGCCTCAGGCTCGGGCACTGCACCTCGGCACGGCCCGGTTCAAGGCCGGAAGGGACGCAAGGCACGGCCCAGGGCATGACCACGACACCGCCGCCGGGTGGCCAGTGGGTCGGATAGCCAGCAGTCTGAAGAAGACGAGCACGGACCCGCCCAGACCCTCGTTCTCGGCTCTCGGAACGGAGGTGCTTGATGAGCACGTGGCCGGCCACGCTCCCCCGACGCCATCCGCTGGTGACGCTTGCCGGTGTCTATCTGCCACAGCACGACACGCGACTTCTGTTGCGCGCCCTGTACCGCGAAAACGTGGGGTCGGGCACCGAGCTCCTGGACCTCGGTTCGGGCAGTGGGGTCCTCGCGGTGGGAGCAGCGCGACGTGGTGCTCTGGTCACTGCCGTCGATATCTCCTGGCAGGCAGTCCTGGCCACAAGGGTCAATGCCTGGCTCTCCCGGCAGCGCGTCACCGTACGTCACGGCGATCTGACCGCAGCCGTCGGCGGCCGTTCCTTCGACGTGCTCGTCAGCAACCCGCCTTACGTCCCCGCACCCGGCAACCGGACTCCCCGGGGGCCGGCCCGTGCCTGGGACGCGGGACGCGACGGTCGGCTGCTGGTCGACCGCATCTGCGACGCCGCACCGCGGGCGCTCCGCCCTGGTGGTGTCCTGCTCATGGTCCATTCCGGACTGTGCGGCACCGAGGACACCTTGGAGCGGCTGGCCTCCGCGGGGCTGCGGGGGACGGTCAGCGACCGCGCGGTCATACCGTTCGGCCCGGTCCTGCGCTCCCGGTTGGCCTGGCTGCGGTGCGAGGGCCTCCTGGACGAGGTCCAGGACTCAGAGGAATTGGTGATCATCCGTGCCGAGAACTCCTGAGCGTCCACGCCGCGTCACCCTCGTCCGAAACGGCCCGCTCCTGGTGGAGGGGCCGGTGGAAGTGGTCGGTGACGACGGTTCGGTATCCGTCTCCCGACGCTTCACCGTCGCGATCTGCATGTGCCGGCGCAGCCGGAGCTACCCCTGGTGCGACACCAGCCACCGCAATCATTCGAAACTCTCGTCCGACCGCGCCGCCGGCACCCGCTGCCCGGCAGCCGACCGGGGCTCCAAAGGAGATCAGCGGTGAAGGCCGGCCTCGGAGCCGCCCGGCCCGGCAAGCCACAGCTTCCGCGAGCGCGCGGCTACCTGTCCGACACGGTGATCTCGTGGCTCCGCACCGGGGAGGGGCCCTTGCCCACGCGCGAGGAGGTCCAGCGCGAGGACCCGTACGCGGCAGATCTCCAGCTCGCCCTGTACGTGCTGTATGAACTGCACTATCAGGGGTTCGACGGCGTGGACGACGACCGCGAATGGGCTCCGGCACCACTGTCGGCGCGACGTCACCTGGAGGAGCGGTTCCTCCGGGCCCTCCGAGCCGACGTCCCGGCGCTCGGCGCGCAGGAGGCGATGGCGAGCCTGCTGACCGAGCCCGCCGACGACGGCAGCAGCAGCGTCAGCCACTACTTGAAGCGCGAGGGCCGGCTGTGGCAGCTGAGGGAATACGCGGCCCTCCGCTCGCTGTACCACCTCAAGGAAGCGGACCCGCACGCCTGGGTCCTTCCCCGGCTGCGGGGACGCGCCAAGGCGGGGATGGCCGCCATCGAATTCGACGAGTTCGGCGCGGGACACGCCGAAGACATCCACGCGCAGCTCTTCGCCGACCTCATGGCAGACCTCGCCCTGGAGACCGCGTATGGCCACTACCTCGACCTGGCGCCCGCCGAAACTCTCGCCCTCGTCAATCTCATGTCCCTGCTGGGACTGCACCGATCTCTGCGCGGGGCCCTGATCGGCCACTTCGCCACGGTCGAGGTGACCTCGTCGCCAGGATCACGACGTCTCGCGGAAGCCATGCGTCGTACAGGTGCCGGCCCCGCTGCGGAGAGGTTCTACGACGAGCACGTCGAAGCCGATGCCGTCCACGAACAGGTCGTCCGCACAGAAGTGGTCGATGGTCTGCTCAAGGACGAGCCGGATCTGGAACCCGATGTCGCCTTCGGAATCAGTGCCACCACGCTTCTCGAGGCCCGACTTGCCGCATATCTGCTTGCCGCCTGGCGGGCGAACCGCACCGCACTGCCGGCACCGTTGCCGCGCGTCCGCGCCCGCAGCCCCGCAAGGAGCGAGACCTGAAAGCCGCGTCCTCATCCATACGACCGCAGGGGACGACAGGAGTGTGTGATGGACGAGAGTGCTGAAAGGTTCCAGGATCCGGCGCAGAGCACGGTCTTTCAGGAGTGTCCGCCCGCCGTGGCGGCGGCGCGCGAGTCCTTGGCCTCGACCGGCGTCCACCTCCTCCCCGCAGCCACCGTGAAGGCACACTTCGGCACCGGGGAGGAGGAGTGGACGCGTTTCGCCACGCACTGGGAAGACCTTTCCCAGGACCGGTACGCCTCCGCACGCGGCACCTGCCGGCTGCGCCGCTACGGACAGTTCTCGGTCACCCCCGCCACCGGTGAGCTGACCCAATTGCCTCACACCCCGTTCGTGCAGCCGGACCGCAGCAACCCCCTCTACGTGGACGTCGACCGTCACTTCGACCCGCTGACCGACGCCTTTGCGGCGGACCCGCTCCTGCGCTCGGTCGTGACGCTCCTCGGGGACGTCGCGGGCGCCCTGGACTCCGCCGCATGCTGGATCGCGAAGGTGCATCCGTTCCGGGTCGTCGCCAGGGCCGGCGGTGAAGGGCAGCCGACTCCGGAGGGCCGGCACCGCGACGGAGTGACCCTGGTCTCTTCACTGCTCGTCGGCCGCAACAATGCGACCGGGGGCCGGAGCTCCGTCTTCACTCCGGAAGGGCCCGAACTGGTTTCGGCCACTCTGGATGAGCCCGCGAGCCTGCTGCTGTCGGACGATCGCCACACCTTGCACGGCGTGTCACCCATCCGCCCGTTGGATGCGTCCCGGCCCGCGCGCCGGGATGTGCTGGTCACCACGCTCACGCCGGCCTGCCGGTGAGGCGTCCCGGTGGGCGCCCTCCCGGTGGCTCTCCTCGCCGAACGTCAGCCGCTCAAGATCGTCCACTACGTCCGCCAGGACTGCACGACGGCGCCACGAGGCCCGCTGACGCTGAGCTCCACAGCCCCGCTCGGCAAGGCGGCGCAGGAAGGCGACGGCTCGGTCGAAATCCCCGTGCCGCTCCAGCGCGGGGCGGACATGCTCGACGAGCCGGGCGGCCTGCACGGAGCAGGGCAACATCCGGCCCGTCAGTGCATCGAGCCCCTTGCCGGACCACCCGTCGCGCGCGGTTCGCCAGTAGGCGGCGCGCACCAGTTCGCCACAGGCCTCGGGGCCGGTGTGGCCGCGCTCTACCGACCCGCCGGCCGTCACCACGAGTGCCCGGATCAGCACCGCCAGGCCGACGGTGTCGGCCGCCTCCGCCGGGACATCCATGACCCGGATCTCCAGCGTGGGGAACCGGGGATTGGGTCGCACGTCCCAGAAGGGGATGTTGGCATCCAGCATCGCCTCGGACTCCTGCAGGGCGGCGGCAAGCCTCTGGTAGTGGTCCAAGGACTCGACGTACGGCGGGGGGCCCAGGGCTGGGAAGCGGCCTCTGATAGCGGTGCGCCAGCTGGCATACCCCATGTCACGCCCGTCGAGGTAAGGCGAGTTGGCACTCATCGCCACGAGCAGCGGCAGCCACGGCCGCAGGTGATTGCCGACCAGCACAGCCACTTCTCGGTCGGGCATGTGCACGTGGACGTGCGCGGCGCAGATGGCGAATCCCTCGAGCAAGGTCCCGAACTGGCCCAGGCCGGCCCGGTAGCGCGGATGGTCCCCCACGATTGCCGGGCCCTCGCGCCCAATGACGGGTGTACCGGAAGCGCAGATACCGAGCCCTTCGGCCTGCGCGGCTGCTGCGGCGGCCCCTCGTACGGCGACCAGCTCGTCGTACAGGTCAGCGCCCTCCCGGCGGGGAGGCGTTTTCACCTCGACCTGACACTCGTCGAATTCCCCCGAAACGAGGTCCCCCACCGCGTTCCGGGCACGCGCCACCACCCGGCTGCCCAGCGATGCCACCGCCCGGCTGCCTGGATCGATGAGAAAGAACTCTTCCTCCACGCCCAGCAACGGGGCCGGGGCGCGGCCCGTCGGCCCCGCTCCAGGGCACGGCCCGCTGTTCATCGTCCCTCCGGCCCCTGCCGGCTCTCTGCCACTGTTCCGGGCCGGCGGCCGCGGAAAGGACCGGGAGCACGCCCGGTCGAGCAGCTCCGCCGAGCCCCGCTCTCGCCCGGTGCGGCCCTTGACCCCGCCGACCAGGCGGTGGCACCCGAACTGTCGACGACATTCACCGTCATGGTGCCTCCTTGCTCCAGTTTCTCCTGTCTACGCCGTACCCGGTCAGGGCGCGACTCCAGGAGCCGGGGTGGCAAAGCCGGCAGGACCAAGACCTCGCGGAGAGGGCGCCAGACCGGAGTGGAGCGCCACTTCGGCACTGACCTCAGTCCGCCGGTGCCCCAAGGGGCACGGGCTCTGGAAGGACCCCGCTCGCCCCACCGAGTGATGCGGCGCACGAGTCGCGAGCCAGGACAGCCAGCATGACTCGGCCGCCAGTAGACGGGCCTGGATCAGCGGCCGAGGGCCTTGCGCAGCTCTTCCTTGTTCATGTGGGAGCGGCCGTCGACGTTCTTCTTCTTGGCCTCCTCGTACAGCTGGTCCTTGGTGGGGCCCCCGGGCCCCTTGTGGGAGCGCTCTCCGCCACGCTGTGGGGCGGATTTCCGATCCCGGGTGGAGGTCTTGCTCGCTGACTTCGCCTCGCCGGAGCGGGCCCGTTCCTTGTTGACGGTGCGCGCGGCGATCTCCTTCGCCCGCTTCTCGGACGTGCCCCGTTCCTCGGCCTGTTCCTTGATGTGCTCGTACTGCCGCTCACGTTTCTTACTCGACCCCGCAGGCACGATGCGCCTCCTCAACTGACCCATTCCGGTGTCTGGGCGCACCTGGCGACAGGGACCACTGGCACTCCGCGAGGACGTCAGGTGCGCGTTTCTACTCCACGCCGAAACGGGCACTCGCGCCACCCGGGAGCAAGCCGACCGGGCCCTCGCCGGTGCCGCGAAGTGGCGGGTTCAGCCGGTGGAGAGGGCTTCGGGGCGATGCTGCCGTTACTTACCGGCGCGGTAAGAGCAGCGATTCCCTACAGGGAGCGCGCACCAAGAAGGGCCTTGCCTCAGCCGTCAGCCGCCCGCCGCGTATCGTCCACCACCGACTTGTCCAAAGAAGCTCGCACCAGCGCCGACGCGAACGCAGCTACGTCGCCCTCCTGGACCAGCCTCGCCAGCTTGCCACTGTCCGTTGGCAAGCCCAGCCGCTCAGCCCCCTGCACGGCCTTGGCGTCGAGGTGCGGGGCGAACTCGGTCCAGACGCCCTGCACCTCGCGAAGGAAGATGTCGGAACCCGCCGGCCCGAGGCCGGGGACTTTCCGCAAGGCCTCCCGCAATTTCCCGAGGTCGCCGCCCGCAGCATCCCGCATCCGCCGCAGATCGCCCTTGTACTCCTCCAGTAGAAGCTCCGCGGCGTCACCGAGCTGGGTAGAAGTGCGCTCGTCGTAACGTCGGTAGCCGCCCTCGCCCAGGGCATCGACCCGTTGCTGCCAGGTAGCGTCCGCCATCCGCCGTGGCGAACGCATCCCCGCATCGAACAGAGCACGCGCCGATGCCACAGCCACCGACGCGCGGATGCGGGCACTGAGCAGATGGGCCAGCACCAGTACCTGGTAGAGCGGCTGCGGGGTATTGCGCAGCCGGATACCGCTCTCCTCCGCATAGGTCCGGCCGTGTCGCTCCACCAGCGTGCGGGCAAGGGCCCGGCCCGAAGTGCCGCCCATGTCTCCTCCTCCGTCGCGGTCGCTGCCCGGTCTGCAGAGGCCCCACTGTCCACGTCCCCGTTCCGGAGTGGCCCCCGCCCGGGACGGGTTCTACTCAACCGGCTTCCAGCCGTAACGAGTGCCGCACCCGGCCGCTGTGTGTGACCGGCTTCCCTCGCAAGGTCAGCACATGCCGGACGGGCGCGCACGTCGGCTCTGTGGTGGCCTGGAACCGGGCTTCATCCCCGCCGGGCCAGTGGGGAGCGCCGCCCCAGCGGCCCGATACCACCGTGTTGGCCCCACGCGCGGCTCACCCCCTGGAATCTCGGTGAGACCCCCCTGTGGCAGGTGATGCCGCAGAGTGGGCTGGTGACGGGCGCAGTGATGTCGCTTCGCGCCCTTCTCAGGGGTTGCTGCGTTTGTCGTGGCTCGCCTGCCGGAGCTGAGCGGCGTGCTCGCCGAGCGCGGTGATGCGTGCGGCGAGGTCGGGGCGACATTGCTGCAGGTACGGCTCAGCAGTGAGGAGGGGCTCCATCAGAGTGGCGGGATCGTTGCCGGCGAGCGCACGGTTGAGGTTATCGAGGGGAGCGCGTGCCGCGGCCGGCAGGTCCGTGAGGGCGGTGATCTGCCCGGCGAGGCCACGCAGTTCAGCGGCGTGACGGCGCGCCCACTCGGTGACGGTTCGGTTGGCGGCACGATGGTCCCGGGTGGCCTGGACCGGTAAAACGGTACCCACCCTTGCGCGCTCGTCGGACAATCGGCCGCATGGTCTTGTCATCTCCCGTACGCCTGTGGCTCCTCCCCAACGCCACTCTTCTGACCGCACTGGCCGTCTGGGGCATCATCCGCTATCCGCAGCTGCCGGGCCGGATACCGCAGCACATCGGCACCGATGGGGTGGACGCCTGGACGAACCGGTCCGTCGGTAGCGCCTTCGTCCTCGTATTCGTGCACATCGGCGTCACTGTCCTGCTGACCGCCTGCGCAGAGCTGACGCTGCGGGTAACTCCAAGCGCCGAACTCCCCGACAACGTTGCGCCCTTCGGCAACGGGCTCGTGAGGTCGTCGCTCAACCGGCCTCGCACACGGGCCTCCGCCCTCCGGACCGCCCGGGCGTTGTTGGCATTCAACGCCTGCGTGGGCATGTCGCTCCTGATCGGCTGCGCAGTCTTGTGGCGTTCGGCGCCGGAGCCAGAGGTATCCGGCTGGCTGTTCATCGCGATGATCGCGCCGATCCTCGCCGGGACTGCGCTGACGGTGGCATCCGCCGTTCGCGACCGCCGGGCACCTGCACACTGAGCTTCACCTAGGGGGTGTCGTTCGGATCATGGCGGGCTCGCGGGGCCTGGCACGCACTCCCCCACGCCTGAACGGCGCGGGGGGACCCCCATCCGCGTTGTCGTCACTCGCCGACGCTCCGCGTCGACTCCCTCCTCCGCCTTGCGATCGCACGCGCCAGGCCCCGCTCCCTGATCCACCATGATCCGAACGACACCCCCTAGCTTCCGCCCTGACCATCCGATGCGAAGGTTCACTGCCCTCACACCTCAGGTCCGGTCTTGAGGCAACAGTCAAGGTCGAACGGCAGAGCCGCCCCGGCCGGCGGCACGATGCGCACAACGGACGCAGACGAGCCTCGCCGGGATCGGCGCCCCCGAACGATCAGCGAAGGCTGTGGCGGTGCCCCGTGACACATGGGGCCGGGCGACCACCTCGACGGCGGCCACAAAGCCCTCCCCTGCTTCCCCGCTTCCCCGTCGACGTCCGCACCGCTGCTGCCAAGCACCGCGCTCATGGGCCGACACCTCGCGCTGCATGATGCATGAGATAACAGCCCCTGTAGCTGGCCGGCACAGCGTCCTGAAATGGGCATCCGGAGCCCCGCCTCTGGAATTAACGCGTGTCGCCAGACCTCTCGACCGGTCGGCCACCTCGTCCAGCGGGGCCACGGCGTGTTCCTCCCGTCGCAGCAGACCGGGTGACGTGGGGTTTTCGGAGCCGGTGCGATCAGCCCGGGAGGGGGATGAACAGCAGGATGCCGTGGGCGGTGGCGGGGGTGTAGCAGGCAGTGCCGGCGAAGGTGGCGGTGTAGAAGGGGGTGGCGATGGCGAAGACGGGGACGATGGCGTTGTGGAGGGTGGCGGTGCCGTTGGCGTCGGTGACGGCGGTGCCGAGGTTGACCGGGCCGAAGAGCGTGGTGGCGGTGAAGGTCACCGGCTGACCGGCCACCGGCATCCCCGAGGTGGTCGTCAGGGTGGCGCTGAGGGTGGGGATGTAGAACTCGGGCAGCGGGGTCAGCCGGAGCCGGATCGTGCCTGGCTGCGCGGTCAGCGTTGTGGGGTTGGGGCTCACGGTGACGGGGGTGCTGGCGTTGGAGCCGGTGAAGCAGCTGTCACCGCTATAGACGGCGGTGAGGGTGCCGGTGGTCAGCGCGGTGGTGGCGAAGCAGGCCTGCCCCGATGCGTTGACGGGGACCATCTGGGTCTGGCTGTTGGGGAGGGTGAAGGTGACCGTGCCGGTCGGCACGGAGGTGGTGCCTGGTGCCGGGGTGATGGTGGCGCATACGGTCACACTCTGCCCGCAGGCGGAGGGGTTCGGCGTCACCGACAGCGTCGTCGTTGTGGGGTTGGGGCTCACGGTGACGGAGGTGGGGTTGCCGTTCACGGTCGCGGTGAACGTACCCGCGGTGTAGGTGTGGGTGGTCTGCCCGCTCCCGGTGGCGTCCAGGGGGACGGTGACCGTGGGGCCGGCGTCCCCGAAGTTCACCACCGCCGTCCCGTTGGGAGTCCCCCCGGAAATGTTGAACGTCACCGGTTGCCCGCACACCGGCGACGCCGGCGAGGTCGTCACCGTCAACGGCGAAATCTCCGTCACGTTTGCCGAATTGGCGTTGGTGACATAGACGTTGCTGTTCTGCGCCGCCGCCACCGAGAACGGGAACGCGCCGACGGGGACGGTGGCCAGGACGGTGTTCGTGGCGCTGCTGATCACCGTCACGTTGTTGGAATTGCTGTTGCCGACGTAGACGTTGCCGGTCGGCGCCACCGCCACTCCGAACGGGCCCAAGCCGGTGGGGACGGTGGCCAGGACCGTGTTCGTGGCGCTGCCGATCACCGTCACGTTGTTCGAAACGGTGTTGGTGACGTAGACGTTGCCGTTCGGCGCCACCGCGATCACTCCCGGGACCGTGCCGGCGGGGACGGTGGCCACGACCGTGTTCGTGGCGCTGTCGATCACCGTCACGTTGTTCGAGCTCTGGTTGGCGATGTAGACGTTGCCGTTCTGCGCCACCGCCGCCGCGCCCGGGAACCCACCGGTGGGGAGGGTGGTCAGGACGGTGTTCGTGGCGCTGCTGATCACCGTCACGGTGTTCGCGTTCCGGTTGGCGACGTAGACGTTGCCGTTCGCCGCCACCGCCACCGCGTCCGGGACCGCGCCGACGGGGACGGTGGCCAGGACCGTGTTCGTGGCGCTGCTGATCACCGTCACGTTGTTGGAAGTGCTGTTGGCGACGTAGACGTTGCCGTTCGGCGCCACCGCCAGCGCGAACGGGCCCCCGCCGACGGGGACGGTGGCCAGGACCGTGTTCGTGGCGCTGCTGATCACCGTCACGTTGTTCGAGCTCTGGTTGGTGACGTAGACGTTGCCGTTCTGCGCCACCGCAATCATGGCCGGGTTGCTGCCGGCGGGGACGGTGGCCAGGACGGTGTTCGTGGTGCTGCTGATCACCGTCACGTTGTTGGAATTCGCGTTGCCGACGTAGACGTTGCCGTTCGGCGCCACCGTCACCGCCAGCGGGCTCGTGCCCGCCGGGATCGTCACCGTGGAGAACGCCGCACTGAAGGGCGCGACCGCAAGCCCCCGGATCGCGGCCACCTCGGATTCACCGGCCGGTACAACCGGCCGAACCCCGCCGGCTACCGCCGGAGCTCCCCACCAACCCGTAATCGGTTCCATGACAAACCTCTCTCAGCTGAGAGGGCCGCCCGAGAACTCCCATCCGGGGCCCGTGTCGCACGGCGCCGGTATACGCGCCGGACCACCGCTTGCACACCGGGACAGAGAGACCCACCGACACGTACCGCGCATCCGCGCACCACAGGGGGTGCCTCTCTCCCCGGAGAGATGGGCAACCCACCGGATAACGGTCGCCACCATTAACCCGAAATGGCCAACGAAACACCACCGCCTTGACCCGACTATCACCCGGACAGACCAACACACAGCCCCACCCGGGCACGACGGCGCCGGCCCCAGGTCAGTGACCTGGGGCCGGTGTGTTCTCGGCCGAGGAGGTGGCCGGGGGTGGTGAGGGCTCCTGTTTACCGGTGCGGGGCTCGCGATCCGCACCGGGTCGGCAGGCCCTCATCCCGACTTGTGGCCTTTTACGGAAAGGCGGTGGCCGCCGGGACTCCGCGCGAACTGGTCAGCTGGGGCTTGTGTTGCCGCAGCGGGTGGTGCGCTCTTCGTCGGTCATGGGGCGGGACTGGATCCTGATGATCTTGTAGGTGATGTCCCCTCGACATCGGTGAAGTCGTGGGGACCATGGGAGTTGTGATCGTTCACGGGAGCGAAGGGGTTCGACTGGTCGACGCCGTTGAGGTGCCAGTTGCCCTTTGCCTTCCGGGTGACCGACACCTCGTCGACCCAACCGATTTCGCCGGGCTTCAGAGTGCCCGTGGTATCGCTGCTCTCCGTGTTCTGCTTGAACCAGGTGTGCTCGATCTTCGGCAGCACCGAGACGGGGTTCGCACCGACCGACATGCCGACGACCGTCGACTCGCCAGTGGTCTCCGCCTCGCCCTGCTTGAAGTCGGCGTTCTCGGTGGTGCAGTTGTCGCGGTAGTCCCCCACCTTCGTCGGCGTGCCCTCAGTCGGCTCACCGACCCATGAGGTGGGGGTGAAGGTGCAGTTCTCGCCGCAGTCGGCGAGGAACTCCGCGACTTTCTCGGGGGTGCTCCAGATGCCGTCGCCCTGGGGAACGGGCATGTGATAGTCGGGGTTCACCCAACCGCCACCGCCGCCGTCCGCCTGCGCCGGGGTGATGGACAGGCACAGCGCCGCCGCGAGGGTCATCGATCCCACCGCGACCGCCTTTGCCCGCCGGCTTCTGCCGGACGGGAAAACATCGCGTACTCGTATGTTCATCTTGTGCGTCCCTTACTTTCCACCTGAAGCGCGATGACGTCCTGCGGTTGCGCTCACGACTCCAGGCGTTGCCGTCCCGGGAAGGTGACACCCGGGGTGAGTGAGGTGTGCGTCAGCTCCAAACCGGCAGGCACGGAGCCCCACCGGTCACGCGCCCCTGAGGGACTGCCGCTGCGACCGGCACACCACCGATATTTGGCCCCATGGCTCATGTTCGGCTCACAAACCGCTCACAGGCGCCGACCGCGCGGCCGTCGCCGCCGGCTTGCTGTGCGCCCGTCGGCACTTCGCCGCGCTATGGGCGGGCAGCGCAAGGCGAACCACACCGGCCCCGACGAGTACGACAACAAGGCGGGCCCCTACTTCGAGGTCGGGCGCGCGACGGCGGCCGAAGCACCCTGGGGGTGCCGGCGAAGGCGGGCCGATGAGGACGACGGTCAGGGAGTCGCTTGCGGACAGCGGATGGTCGTCGCCTGATTCGGATAAGGCGGCGCGCGGACGAAGCCTACGGTTTCGACGACATCAGATGCTCTGGAGGCGTACATGAACAGCTGTCGCGGTGCGCGCACCGCCATGATCGTGGGAGCGGGCGTCGCCGGTCTGACAGCGGCCGCCGCCCTGGCAGGCGCGGGATGGCAGGTGGAGATCGCCGAGGCCAGCCCGTCCAGGGCGACTTCCGGATGGGGGTTGTGCCTGACCGGTCCTGCCCTGCGCGCGCTGGCCGGGCTGGGTCTCGCGGACGACTGTCTGGCCGCGGGCTACGGCATGAGCGTGATCACGCACGTGGACGTGGACGGCGAACCCGCGGGCCGGGCCCGGCTGCCGAGCTTGATCGGTGCGCGGCGGCCGGCGATGGCCGGCATAGCGCGCCCCGTGCTGCACCGCATCCTGCACGCGGAAGCCGAGCGGCGCGGCGTCGTCGTACGACACGGGCTGACCGTCACGGCGGTGGACCAGGAGGGAGAACTGGTCCACGTGCAGTTGTCGGACGGGTCGGTCCGGCAGGTCGCGCTGTTGGTGGGCGCGGACGGGATCCGCTCATCGACGCGGAGCCTGCTGGGCCTTGCGGCCTCGCTCGACTATCACGGGCAGATGGTCTGGCGGGCTCTGGTGCCCCGCCCGCAGTGGGCCACCGGGATCCACCAGTTCGCCGGGAAGGCCGGCACGGCCGGCCTGGTGCCCCTCTCGGTCAGCCAGGCGTACGTGTTCCTGACGGAGAACGGAGTGGAGCGGAGCGTCCTGCCCGAGGCCGAACTCGTCCCGCGCCTGCAGCAGATGCTGGAAACCTTCCCGGGCAGGGTGGCGGAAGTCCTCCCTCTGGTGTCCGCGTCGGAGTCGGTGGTGCGCCGCCCGGTGCTGACCGCGTTCCTGGCGGGCGCCTGGAACCGGGGCAGCGGCGTCGTCATCGGTGACGCCGCGCACGCTCCCGCACCGCAGATGGCGAGCGGCGCGGCTCTGGCCATCGAGGACGGGCTGGTGCTGGCCGAAGAGCTCGGGCGGCACAGGCCGGTCGGGGCGGGGCTCGAGGCGTTCGTGAGACGGCGCGGGCAGCGGTGCCGAACGCTCGTGGAGACCTCGGTGACGATCGCCGGCCTGGAACGTGCGCAGCGCCATCGCGAAACGTATCCGCTGACGGAGGCCGGTCACCGGCTCATGGCCGAGCCCGCGTGACCGTCCGGCGCGAAGTGAACAGCCGGCGCGAAGTGAACAGCCGGCGCGAAGCGACCAGACGACGCGAAGCGTCCAGACGACGCCAAGTGGACGACGAGACGAGGGAGTTGTGGCCAGGACCCGCATCTTCGGCGGCAGCACCTTGACCTGACCAGTGCGACTCAAGGGAGTTCACCATGAGCAACAGCAGCAGCCTGATCACCCATCTGCGGCACATCGATGTCGCCATGCCGAACTTCGCCGAGCAGCGTCAGTTCTACACCGAGCTGTGGGGGCTGACGGAGACCGCCGGTGACACCGGTGTCTCGTTCCTGGCGGCCGAAGGCTCCCCTGAGCAGTACGTGGTGCGACTGCGCGAGGACGCCCACAAGCGCACCGACCTGATCGCCTTCGGCGCCGCCGGCGCGGGCGATGTCGACACCCTGGCGGCTCAGCTGATCGCGCAGGGCGTGCGGCTGGTCCACGAACCGAAGCGGCTGGACACACCCGGGGGCGGCTACGCGGTGCGTTTCTTCGACAACGAGGGCCGCGTGGTGGAGGTCTCCGCCGACGTCGCCGCGCGCCGGCACCGCAGGATCGAGGCCCGCGAGCCGATCCCCGTACGCCTCTCCCACGTCCTGATGAACTCTCCCACCCCCGAGGCCACGGTTGCCTGGTACATCAGGCACCTGGGGTTCCGTCTCTCGGACACCATGTGCCGGGGCGACCGCGGCGAGATCATGTGGTTCCTGCGGTGCAACCCCTTCCACCACAGCTTCGGTATCGTGCGCGGGCCGCACGCGGCCTTCCACCACGCCTCCTTCGAGATGCGCGGAGTCGACGAGTTCATGCGCGGCACCGGCCGGATGCGGCGCAGGGGCGTCGAGCGGCTGTGGGGGCCGGGCAGGCACCGTGCCGGCGACAACTCCTTCAGCTACTTCCTCGACCGGGCCGGCAACACCGTCGAGTACACCACCGAGCTGGAGATCCTGGACGAGGACACCTGGCACCCCCACCTCTACGACCTGCGCGACCCCGCCAATGCGGATGAGTGGGGTACGGCCAACGAAATGGACGAGTTCATCGCCGCCAAGTCCCACAACGACGTGGACCCGGGGCTGTTCGTCGCCCCGCCGATGTGAGCCCGCCCGCACCGGGCACCGGGCACCGGCACCGGCACCGCACCGGGCAGGCCACCACGGCTGAGACTTGAGACACTGACGCCGTACGCGGGCCCCGCCGCATACGCCCCCAGCGCCGCGGCGGGCGCACCAAAGGAGGAGGTGAACGCCGTGCCGGAGCCGCTGCGCACCTACCTCATCAGCAAATCCCGGAACCCCGTCGACCTGCTGAACGCCGCCACCCTGATCTTCGGCGGCTCCATCGCCACATCGCCGCTGGACGGCCTGGGCAGCGGCGATCACGAACTGCGCGGCGTGGCCGCCCACGGCTTCGCAGTGGGCTACTTCGTCTCGCCGCTCGACGTGCGCGTCGCCTCGGCCGAGGGCCGCAGGTCCTACTTCGTCAACATCGGCGTCTCCGGCGCGATCTCGGCAGCGCGCGGCAGCCTGCGGGCGACCTTGGACAGGTCGACGGCGGGAGTCGTCAACCCCGGGGACTCCCAGGAACTGCGGCCCGTGCCTGCCCGCGGGACGCGGTTCCTGGGGCTGCGCCTCGACGCCGCCCTGGTCGACCAGGAGTTCAGTGCGCTGACCGGGCACCCGCCGCTGTCCCCCATACGCTTCGACTTCGCCCTGGACCTGGCCACGTCCAAGGGCCGGGCGGTGCGGCTGCTGGTCCGTGCCCTGCTCGAACAGCTGGACTCGGGAGACCCCCTCTTCCAGCGCACGGACGTGCAGCGCAGCCAGCTGCGGGCCCTCGTCACCGCCCTGCTCCTGACCCAGCCGCACTCGCACACGGCCGAGCTGCGCGACGGCCCTCCCCCCGGCCACCCGCGTGCGGTGCGCGCAGCCCTCGCGTTCATCGAGGCGAACCTCACCGAACACATCAGCCTCGGTGACATCGCTCGGGCCGCCCACTGCAGCCCTCGCACCATCAGCTCGGCGTTCCGCAACCGGCTCGGCCTTCCGCCCCTGTCCTACGTCCGCAACCTCCGGCTCGACCGGATCCGTGCGGACATCCTCGCCTCCACCGACCCCATCGGCACGATCGCCTACCGGTGGGGCGTCTCGCACCTCGGCCGCTTCGCGAGCGCCTATCGCGACCGCTTCGCCGAACTCCCCTCCGACACCGCGGCCCGGAGGTAACCCCGACCTCCTGCCTGACCGTCGGATCACGACGATCCAGCCCTGGCGCTGCCACCAGCCGATCGCCTTGCGTGCGAGGGACAGTTCGCGGTTGACGGTGTCGGCGTCCGTCGCGTCCGCCCCTGCCGCCTTTCCGGCGCACCAGGAGGACGCCGCGTCGGGTGCGGTGGCTCCCAGGCGGAGAACGCTCGATTGCAGCGTTACCGGCAGTGCGGCGAAGGCAACGCCCCACAGGGCCACGGCCACCACGGCGAGTGGCTGCAGCCGGACGCTCGCACCGAGCAGAACCAGTGAGCCGGCCATCAGGGCGATGGTGCCGAGCAGGACGGTGTGCGGGCGACGGTCCCCCAGGACACCGCCGAGCCAGGTCCCCAGGAAGCCCGCCAGCCCGTACAAGGCAAGGAGCATGCTGGTGGCGGCCTCGCTGAAGGCAGCGGCGTCGTGCAGGAGCGGGGGCACGTAGGTGTAGACGGTGAAGGCGTACACGGTGACCAGCAGCCCCACCCGTGATCGCGCGACTCCCAGATCGTCGCTGATCGGCGTCAGCAGCCCGACCGGCAGCAGCTCTGTGGTGACGACGACGAAGGTCGTAGTGGCGAGAACGAGCAGGCCGGCCCGTTGCCGGGCCGGCGACTTCGTGAGCGGACCGGCCTGATCCGTGAGCAGCGGTGCGCTCACGCTGACGTGGTGGGCAGAGCGGCGAGGAACTCGCGGACGTGGCGCAGCCAGGTCGCTCGGTCTGCCGTGCTCAGGACGTGGGCGGCGCCGGGCAGTTCGATCAGCTGGGCACCCGGGATGCCGGCCGCCAGGCGGTACGAGCTCTCGGGCAGCACAAGTCGGTCGCCGGTCGGCGCCACCACCAGGGTGGGGGCGGACACCCGAGGTCGTCCAGGTCCAGTGGTTCGATGGAGCAGCAAGGACTGCTGACGCCCGAGCGGCTGCCCAGCGGCTACCGTGTCTACGGCGAGTCGGACGTCGAGACGGTGCGCCGCATTCGCTGTCTGCTGGCGGCAGGCCTTCCGACCGCTCTGATCGCTCAGGTTCTGCCGTGCATCCGGGCGGACGACCAGCACCTCGTGCCCACCTGCCCGGACCTGCTCGCCCAGCTGCGCCGGGAGGGCGAGCGGATCACCCGCGCCATCGAGGATCTACAGGCGTCGCGCGCGATGCTCGACACCATCATCGCCGCCGCGCCCCCCCGGGGGCGACGGGACGCCGAGGTCGCCTCAGCCTGGCGTTGCCGAGGCAAGCTGACAGGAAGCCGCACCGGCGGACAGCGTGACCGATGTCGTCGCCCGCTACCGGGACGCGGTCCAGCGCGCGAACGACGTTCTCGACGGGTGCACCGAGCTCGGCGACGTTCTTTTACCGTCAGGCACTTCTGCCACAACTCACCCTTTGCTTATGGTGACTTGAGACCGCAGAGCGCGGTCGAGAGGAGATCGTCATGCCTACGCAGACCAGCAGCGCACCGCGCCACCTTCCCCGCTTCGAAGACGCAGAACCGCTCGGCCCACAGGACGCGGAGTTCGCCAGGGACATCAAAGCCGTGCTGGAGAAGCACGGCAATCTGGACCGGTTCGGCCTGGTGCTGTTACACGACCACTTCTCCATCGGCAGCGACGAAGTGCCCGTCGAGACGAACGACCCGCAGGCCCGCACACTCCACGTCAAGGTGGAGAAGAAGGCAGAGACCCAGCACGCCCAGCCCTCGCAGTGGCGGTTCCTGGCGGACTCCGAGGAGACACCCGCCGCAGAGAGCGACAGCACCCCCTACGAGGTGCTGATGCTGTGCCTGACACTTGCCTGCGAACGCCGCTGAGGCCGGACACCCCCGGCTGACACGCCCGCACACAGGGGGAGGGCTGTACAAGCTCCCACGGGTACAGCCCTCGCCGTGCTGATGACCGTCCGTTCAGGCCAGACCTGGCGGTCCGGTCCGTCATGCCCCCCTGTCCAGGACGTTGTGGTGGTCAGGAGCCGAGGACGTCGTCGGCGACGGCGGCCCAGCCAGGCACTCGAAGTGCGCGCGTGCCCGTTACACGTCCTCCTTCAGGATGACCAACTCGCCCTTGCCGATCGGGGAAAGCGAGCTGAGGTAGCCGTCCGAGGCCGTGACCAGCCGGGTGAAGTCTTCCATCTGGTGGGCATGGGAGGTCGCGTTGTCGACCACGAGGAGGTGGCCGGGAGCGAGGATCCGCTGTAGCAAGGGCCACCAGCCGGCGTACTGTCCGCGATCGCTGTCCAGGAAAATGAAGTCGTACTCGCCCGCTTCGCGCGTTGCGAGGAAGCGGCCGGCCTCGTCGCCGATCTGCTGAATGCGGGGGCCGAGCCCGGCACGCTGAAAGTTCCGCTCTGCCATCGCGCGCTTGTCAGGCGCCTTTTCGATGGTGGTGACCGAGCCGCCCTCGCCCACGGCGTCGGCGAGCCACAGCGTCGAGTAGCCGTTCGACGTCCCGATCTCCAGCACCTTCTTGGCCTTGGATGCCTTGACAAGTAAGGCGAGGAACACGCCGGTGTCGTGCGTGATGTTCAGCATCTTCCGGCTTCGGTCGTCCGTCGCCGCATCGTTGGTACTGCCGAATTCCTCCAACTCACCCAGCAGTTCGGCGAGACCGTGTTCCATGGCGAATCCTCTCCTTGCTTCATGAAGCCTCATCAGCCGGCCAGACTCTGTATCGCGACGTACAGGCCGAGGATCAACAGGGCGACACACAGTACTGTGCGGAACTTTTCCTCGGAGATCCTCCGGCGAATCCGATTGCCGACCGACATCCCGAGAAAGGCCGGCGCCAAGGCGGCGGCCGACATGACGCCGAGATCCATACTGAGCAGGTCCTGTGTCCGCAGCGACCATGCCAGACCAACGGTGGAGAGCGTGAAGAGGATCCCCATGCTCTGCACCAGTTGGTCCCGCAGCAGACCGATGGACTGCAGGTAGAAAACTCCCGGGACGGCTGACGAGCCGGTCATTCCGGTAAGGAAGCCGTTGGTGGCTCCGAAGGCCACACCCGCGGGGTGGTGCCACCATCTGTCCCTGATGTTCACCCGGAGCTTGAACAGCCCGAGCAACCCGTACACCGTGAGCCCCAGGCCGAGCAGTGCGGACATCACGTCTGCCCGGAAGTAGCTCAGCGTGAACGCACCCGAGACGGTGAAGACCGTGGCGGCCAGAAGAAACGGCCAGGTGAGCCGCACGACTTCCCGGCCGTGACCACCGCGCGACGCCTGAAGGACATTCGTCAGGAACGTCGGAATGAGAATCAACGCCTTCGCGGGGTGGATCCCGACCGTCGCCGCGAGAATTCCCAGGACGACGGGCGGCAGGCCGAGGCCGGTCAAACCCTTGATCAACCCACCCGCGAAGAACGTCAGAACTATCAGCGTGACGGTGGCCACGTCGAAGGAGAGCGGTGCCGTGTCGGTCAAGAGTTGCGGCCACTGCGCGGGTGCGCCGTCTCCACTCCACGGGAGGCGAAGCACCGCAGGGCAGCCACGACGTCAGCCTGCTCCTCCGCGTCCAGGACCTCGGGCTTCTCCTGTTCGAAGTGGTCGGCGAGCTTGATGATGTCGGTCTTGCGATCCTCGATGTAAACGGCGTCGCCGGTGACCTGCGTCGCGGCGCGCTCGGCGAATTGCCCCGCAATATCCTTGGCGGCGGGAACGAAGTTGATGTCGAAATCGCCGATCTGCAGGAGGACATAGCGTGAGGGCGTTCCGACAGGTGCTCCGTTGACGAACCTGTGCTTGCTCGGGTGGGGAACCTGGAACACCTGATCCGGGTGGACGGTGAACACCTCGTCCGTATCGGGCAGCTCGATCGTGATCTGACCCCGTGAGCAATACATCATGTCGGACACTTCATTATGGAAGTGATAGGGGACAGCCTTGTGGTCGAGATTGAACAGGCTGACCCGCAGGCCGTCCTGGTAATGGAACTCTTTCATCTCCATCGTTCAACTCCCTGTCTCGCTGGTGACCAACCCGGGACCGTCGACGGCGACGGAGCGTGCGGTGACGGCCGCCGCGACATCGAGCCACGCCTCGGCAACCCACTCGGCCGCCTCGACGAATGCGCCGGCGAAATTGTGTTCGTGCTGCCAGAACCTGACGGGCGAACCGTAGGAGGTGAGATGCGGCGACGGAACACACCCGCCGCCCGCCCGCTTCATCACCCGGTACCCGCCGCGGGCGTCGAGCGCGATACCGCCCGTGACATATCCCCCTTCCTCATGCGGGACGATCTCGCCTCGCCTCAGAAGGTTCTGCACCAACGGTGACGGATGGTTCTCCATGTTGAAGTCCTGCCCGCTGGCACGGATCACGCAGTCCGCCCGCAGGGTCGACTGTCCGCCCTCGTCGGACCGGTAGGTGATCCGGAAATCACCGTCCTCCCCCACTGCTGGACGCGGCGCGTCATAGCCCTGCCTGACGGTCGTCAGCATCCCGGCGTCCATCAAAGCAAGAAGCTTCTCCGCGTTCGCGGACGGCATCGGCACGGCCGTCCGAATGAAGTGGGTGTCGAGCAGCCGGTCGTACGTCGCCTTGTCAGACGGTTCGAGCTGGTTGTAGAAGCGCATCCGCCGCGCTTTCAGCACAATGGTGTGGACGAGGTTTCCGGTGTACGAGTCCCGAAGATCACTCGCGAGCTTTTCCTTGGCGGAGTGATAGCCGGGGTTGGTGATGTCGTTCCACCCCACTGCCCCCTCGGTTGCCCGGCGCAGGTCCTTGTCCAAGAGCTCCAGAATGCGCTCGATCGTCAGCTGCCCTTGGTGATCGCGCCGGATCTCCGCCAGGCGCTCCTCCGTGAGATGGTGCGGCTCGTACGGAACGAGCGGCCCCCGCACGGGAGGGAAGAACCCGCAGCGCGACCCGGCGACGATGTGCAAGGGCTCCTCGCCGGCCTGCGCCGCCGGCTGGTACGACGCGATATGACCGTCGTCGGTGTACGTGAACTCGCCGTCACCGCACAGCGTCATGATGGCGTCGATACCGCTCGGGCCCATCCCCTGAACGAACACACGGGGCCGCTCGCCACGTGCGCGCCGTAACCGGATGCGTTCGTCGACGGCTGCTTTCACCGCGTCCGGTGGATAGGGCGCCATGACGTATCCACTCTCTCCGGAAAGCGAGTCGGTCGCCTTGGACTGCCAGTGTCCGGTGCTCAGCAGGACGCGGTCGATCCCGTCCACCGTGAACTCGTGGTCGGTATCGAGGCTACGGAGGGACAGGGCGAATCCCTGCTCCGTTGCGTAGCCGTCGACGGCCTCGTGGCGCACGTACTGCTGAACGTCAATGCCATGTGCACGGGCCCGCTCTACGGTCTCCTGGAACCGCTTCTCGAGATACAGGCCGAACAACGCCCGCGGATAGAACTCGCCGTTTTCGGGCTGCCATTCACTGAGCGTGACTCCGGGGTGGGTCTCCCGGACCAGCTCCGGACAGTCCCTGATGAGCCATGGTTTGCTCGCGGCCAGCCAGTCGACGAAATCATTGCCGTGGATCCCCATGGTGCTCGCCTCGTTGTTGCACCGATGCGCAAGCTGGACGTTGTCCTTCGCATAGGGATATCCCGGCCCGTTCACCGGCCCCCGCTCCACCGTGACGATCGTGACGGCCGAGGGGGAGAGCGAGGGCCTGCGGCGTGGATCGGTAAGTCGTTGCACCACGTGCCACAACGCGCAGGTTCCTGCGAAACCCGTGCCGATGATGCAGAAGGTGATGCTTCCCCTCATCTTGGCATTCAGGTCAGGACTCCAAGCGTGTGAGGGCGCGCCTGATACGTATGCCGGCCTTGCTCACGAGCGCACCCGTCCGGCCGCAGTTGATCCGCACGAGGTGATTGAGGAAGTGGCCCTCCGCGAAATGGCTGCCGCAGATCGTGGCGACCTTCGCCTCGTTCAGCAGAAACTGATCGGCGCTGCTGTAGCCCTGCTTCTGGTAGGCGTCGGCGTAGCTCGAAAAGTCGACGAAGAGGAAGTAGCCCCCTTGGGCGGGGCTGATCTTCAACGAGGGGACGGCTTCGAGCTCGCGCAGCATGGTCTGGAGATTGGCGCGTGCGGTCTTCGCTCTGGCGGCCGCCACCTCGTCCATTTCCGGCTGCAGGGCGATGTGCGTGGCGACCTGCCCGTAAGTGGAGGCGAACGAGGTGATGTTGACCTGTGCGCGCGCCGCCGCGTCCACGATGTCCGGTGGACCGCAGAGGTAGCCGATCCGGTCGCCGTGCATTCCGTACGTCTTGCCGGGTCCGGTCACTGACAGCGTCCACGGCCGCATGGAGCAGCGGCTGCCGTCGGGCAGCGGAACGTCGATGGCGGCGAACGTCTTGGCGCGGTCCCCCACGATATGGGCCTCGTAGGGAGAGTCGAACAGGACATGGACGGGGCTCTCGCCTCGGGACTCACACCGCATATTGTGCCGGGCGAGGACATCGGCCAGCGCCGACAATTCCTCGGTCGAATAGACCTTGCCCGTCGGGTTGATGCAGTCGCCGAGCACGACGATCTTGGTTCGCTCCGAGAGCGCTTCCTCAAGAGCCGGCGCCGTGAGCCCGTCGTGCGCCGTGACCAGGACGGTCTTCGGGATGGCTTCGTGCAGCCGCACCATGTCCGAGTAGTGCGGCCAGTTGGGCACGGGGATCACGACTTCGTCGCCCGGGTTCAGCAGGGCGTGGAAGACCACCGAAATCGAACCCTTCACACCGCCCGGTGTGACCATGATTTCACGGTTCGGGTCGTACGCAATTCCATGGAGGCGGGCCACGCGCGCGGCCACGGACTCCAACAGGAACGGAAACCCTCTGACGGGCGCAAAGGCATGAATCGCGTCGGACTGCTTCTCCACGAACTCGATCACACCTCGGTCGATCCGGGGATCGGTCGGTGTGTCCAGCGCGCCGATGCTGAGGTCGATGATCTGGTCGTCCTCGGGGAGCGACTTGTTGAGCGCGGCGATCTTCGCCGCGGTCCCGTGAGTCACCGATTCTGGAATGCTCAGGACGGCATCGGAAATTCCACGATTTTTCTGCACGGTCGGCCGATTCACCTCTCCCCGCTAGGAATTCAACTCGCGGACGGCCTTGTGCATCGCGTTCCACATTTCCTGTTGTATTTTCAGCGTCTCGTTCGCACCGTAGGCGATCTCGGCGACGTCGGCTTCGGTGCGGCAGTTGTTCTGGACGCACTTCTTCGCATCGGCGGCATGGCGTTCCTCGACGCCCTCATCGCCGACGTGGACGTTGAAGTAGATCTCGACGTTGTTGACGAACTCGACTTCGGGCTGCTTGTTGTTGCTGTTGCGGAACGCCGTACGGCAGACCTGCAGCATCCTGTCGGCGTGGGACTCCAGAGCCATCGCGACGCCCAGCATCCGGTGGTAGTTGGCCCCCAGCAGCTCCCGGGTGCGCTCGCGGTACGCGAACGTCTCCGGGATGACCAGGTCACTGTGGCGCGCATCCTTCACGAGTAACGGCGCCAGGCCGAACTCGATCTTTCCGTGCAAGTTGTGGGCGTTCTCCATCAACACCTCATGGCAATGGGCGGCCTCGCCGTTCCCGGCCTCCTCGTTGAGGATGTAGGAGAACAGGACCAGGGTGTCCCGGTCATCATTGGCCGCCGCCTGCGCACACACGTGAGCAATGCCTTTGACCGTGCCCTCGGTGCGCTGGAAGAAGTTCGCCCGGTGAAATTCATAGGTACGGCTGTTCCATGGCGAGTTCTCCAGGAACTTGAAGTACTCATTCTCGTAGACCGGGTGCCGGTCCAACTCGTCCATGAGCGAAGTGACTTGATCGTGAAGTGCCGTTGCCGTGCTTGTCGTCATCTTGCTTCACTCCAGTTCACACAGGTGTGGATCGCGGTCAATATGGTGGTCAAATTGACGCAACGATCCACTGGATAGATGCCTTGAGACGTCTTCGATTGCGCTTGATCACTATCACGAGCCATCGTGGCGGCCCGGCCGGCGAACCGCGGGGGTCACCCCACGAATCCACCGTCTCGCACCATGAGAATGTTCGCGCCCGAGGAAGGTCGCTTCATTCCACGGACGGGAGAGGATTGCTCGCTCCCTCGCACACCCCAGTGCGCCGCGAAGAGCTGAGACCCGGAATCGGACAGGAAACCTACAGACCTTCCTCCTGATGAAGGCAGAAGAATCGCTGAACGTATATCCACCCTCCAGGTGAGCCACGATGACCACCCCGGTGGTCGGCCGTGCTCCATGATTGCCTAAAGGTTGATTCAGGAACAGTCTTTACCGGCCACTTGTCGAGAGCCGCACCACTACCCATGGTCATGGTTCCGTTACTCCACCGGGAGCGTCGACACGGGGTAACGGATGGCCCCGATGGTGCGGAAGTGGCTCCTGCGGCAGCACTGCCCCAGGAAGAACCGCCCTCCGAGGCTCCGGAGCGACGGGTACGGCGTCATGACGTCGCGGCGAACTCCTGGGGCTACTGGCCCTGCATGCCCGGAAGTCATAGTCGGCTTGAAGTAGGCAGTTTGGACCGAAGGATCGCCTCTCGGCCGGCGGTACGGCGACCGAGCCCGTCGCGGGCGCGGAGGGCCGGGCCCGCCGCGGCGCGCCGATCCGGACCAGCCGACGTACGCCGTCTCCCGGTTATCGCAGCCCGCATCGCACCGCTGAATGTCCATCAGCTGCAGCTTCCCGTCTCCCAACTCGGCAGCACTCGCCCGGCTCTTGAGGCTCGCCTTGGCGTCCATCCCTTGCTCAGCAGCGTGTTAGCCGGGTGTTAGCGGAGCGGCAGCCGTGCGCTAGTGGCACCGAGCAGAGTGGGTGACGTACCGAGAAAACAACGACACCGACCGCCCCGGGGAATACGAAATGAGCTCCAGCTCCACTGTCCGCACCGCTCGTCGCCGCACGCTGCGTATCGCCGCCGCGGCCCTGACCGCGGCCGCCGGTCTCACCCTGACCGCCTGCTCCGGCTCGGACGCCGGCGGCACGAAGTCCGCGGGCCACACGAACATGCGCTCGACCGCCGCCGAGTCCACCGCCTCGGGCTGGTCCGGATTGCAGAGCACCGACGCCAAGGCCGACGTCAAGGCGGGCGTCGCGGACAAGCAGTCGGGCCGGCAGCAGTCGGGCAGCGCGCACACGGCCGGTGCCACGGCGGCATCGCCGGTCCGCACCCAACGCCTGGCGGACGGCATCAGCAAGGCCGAGATCTACAAGCTGGGCGACCAGCACTACCGCGCCAAGATCGTCGCCCGCGGTTCGGTCCTGGCCACGCTGGAGACGAAGGGGCACGACGACGGGCTCGACGCCAACGACATGTTCGTCACGCTCACGCTGGACGGCCAGGTCCACTCCTGGATGGGTGGCGGACACCAGGGACCGGGCACCTTCAAGCTCGCGGGCGGCTGGACGGCCAAGGTCACGAAGATCGGCGAGCTGCGGTACCGCGCACAGATCATCGGCCACGACGGCGTAGCCGCCACCCTGGAGACGAACCAGCACGACGCCGGGCTCAACGCCAACGGCATCTACATCGTGCTCAGCGCCGGCGGCGTGATCAGCGCCCACGCGTAAATACCCGCCCGGCCACCTTCGTCAGCCCGATCGACTGACCACTCGACTGACCACTCGGCTGACGACCCGGCTGACCATCTCGGTACCGCCCTGGACATGGGCCAAGACCGTATCCGAGCAGGACCGGCTCGGGGCAGTGATGACAAGCAAGGAGAAGAAGACCATGAAGTCGTGGCGTACCCGTATCGGTGTCGGTCTCGCTGTCAGTGCCGCAGCGGTCGCCATTCCGCTGACCGCCACCACCGCCTCCGCCGCCCCTCCGCCCGGCGACGGCTGGGTCCCCGTCGGTGCCATGAAGTACCCGTCGAAGACGGCGTGCGAAGCGGCGGAACTCCCGCAGGCCCAGGCGAACGGCTACCACGAGGTGTGGTGCGACGACAGCGAGACCATCATGCCCATCTACAGCCGCTGACCGTTCTCGATCCGGCGAGGAGGCGTCCCCCCGACGCTGCGCCAAAAAGTCCGCTGCCCCGGTGTGTCACACCGGGGCAGCGGACTTTCCGCTTCCACCACCCGCCGACCGCAGGATCCGTTCCCCCAACGGCAGTCCCCGCGGCCGGCGGACCTTACTCGACTACTCGACCGCATACAGCAGGTTGTACTCAGCACCATCCGCCCTGAAGCGCAGACTGCGCTCACCGGGCGTATCCGTGATCCACTGCTCCCCGGGCCTGCCGTCCCCGACCGCTCCGCCGGCCTCCCCGAGGGAGACGGCAATCGTTCCCGTGAAGTCGCAGTCGTACTTGACGGTGTACATCCGGTCTCCCAGCACCGTCCTGTTCCACACGGTGCCACGATGCTGGACAACAAGCCTCGGCTCGTCGACGCCGCTCCAGCCCTCAGTCGTGACGCACTGGAGCTTCTCCAGATAGAGCTTGGCCATACCGTCCCCTGTGAAGGATCCTTCCCGACACTTCACATCCTGCCGAGCCGCAATAAACGATCACTAAACGTGCCGCGGGACCGGTCAGGAGGCGGGGGCAGGGGCGAGGGCGGGGCCGACGGTGCCGCATGCGGTACGCGCTCAACGCCGGGGGCGCTGCCCGTTCAGTGGGCGAAGCCCCAGTCGAGCATCTTGGCGGCGTCATCGAAGCGGCTCCCCTGGTCGTCCTTGAGGATCGCGCCGACCAGGGTGCGGTTGTCCCGCTTGGCGGCGAAGACGAGGGCGTAGCCGGCCTCCGGGCCGCTGCCCGTCTTGATGCCCAGGGCGCCGTCGTAGCTGCCCAGCAGCTTGTTGGTGTTGTCCCAGGTGTAGTACCGGGTGTGGCCGTTGGCGGCCGGAGCCTCGGCCTTGAACTGCTTGTTCTTCACGATGTCGGCGAACACCGGCTGCAGCATGGCGCGCTGGCCGAGCTTGGCCAGGTCGCGGGCGGTGCTGTAGTTGCTGCCGTGCGAGATGCCGTCGAAGCCGTCGAAGTGCGTGCCGGCCAGGCCCAGTTGTTGCGCCTCGACGTTCATCTGGCTCACGAAGTCGTCGATCCGCGCGTCCGCGGTGGCACCGGCGCCGAAGTTGTCGGCCAGGGCCATCGCGGCGTCGTCGCCGGACGGGATCAGCATGGCGTGCAGCAGCTGCTCGACGGTCAGCGTGTCGCCGGTCTGGAGGTCGGCGGTGCTGCCGCCGACCTTCTGGACGTAGTCCCGGTACTCCTGCTTCACCGTGATCTGCCGGTTCAGCCACTCCGGGTGCTTGAGCACCACCATGGCCGTCATGATCTTGGTGGTGCTGGCCATCGACACGCTCTCGTCCGCCTTGGCCCCGCCCCACAACTCCCGCTCCTGGCTGCCGTCGCGGGCGTCCAGCAGGAAGGCGTGGTCGGCGTGGATCTGCGGAGCGTCCTGGTCCTTCGCGGCCTGCGCGGCGGCGGCCTTGCCCTCGACGGCGTGCTGCCGGCCCGCCTGCGCGGACCCGAACTGCCGCTGCGTTCCCTGCTTGTGGGCCGCCCCCGCGGTGGCCTCGCCGCCCTGCCGGCCGTTCTCGTCCGCGGAGTGCGTGGCACCGGGGGTGGCCGCCTGGGCGAGGCCACTGGCGGTGATCGGCAGGGCGGCACCGACAAGGGCGACCATCGCGACCCGGACTCCGGTGCGGTGGATGCGGTTGGGGCGGGCGTGGGAACCCATGGGGCGTCCATCCATCCTTCCGGCGAAGGGACGCCGGTATGTAGTAGAACTCAGTTCATACTGAACCTACTTGTGTGGCGACAGTTGACTCAAGTCGGCTATGTCATAGCCCTGCAACGGGGGTTCGCCGCTGTGGTGTGTGGTGATCAGGCAGTGGTCTCCTCTGCCCGGGGGCCGTTGTCCAGGCGGCAGCGGACGAAGTCCCGGAGGACGAGGCGGGCGTCGTCGACGGGGGACCACGCGACGCCCACCTGGCTGGGGCTGACGCCGCTGACAGGGCGGCAGACGACGCCGGGGCGAGCGGAGAAGCGGGCGGCGGATGCTCCTTGCGGCGGCGCTGCCGATCTCACCCCGGTGCCGGACGGTTGTGGTGGTGGCCGGCGGTCGTCCTCACATCCGTTCCGGCGCCGAGACTCCGAGCAGCTGCAGCCCGTTGCGCAGCACCAGCCTGGCGGCCTCCGTGAGCACAACGACCGCAAGATCTTCTGGAGTCACGGCAGCGACGCTACCGGGGACAACGGCGCCCGAGACACTGGTTATCCGCGAGGAATGGCGGAGGCCGACGGGGCGGCCGAGGCTGTGGTGACGGCTTCGTCCGCGGGACTGCCCCTCGACGAAGTGCGGTCTCCCTCGCGGACCGTCAGCCGAACACCACATCCGGTCCACCGTGGCCGACTTCGCCACCGCCGCCCGCAATGTATGTCGGCGGAGAGACCGGGTACACCGACCATCCCGTGACGGCCGGGGTGCGGCACCGTGTCGGGCCTCAGGGAACATGCGCACCGGCTCAGGCGGAGGTGCTTTCGTCTTCTGAGAACAGGCTGATGACCCCGGCGGGGGCGTTGGCGCCGAAGATGAAGTCGATGGTGCGGTGGGCGTCGGCAGCCGCCTTCTGGCTCCGGGGGAACATCCTGCTCTCGTGGTCGGCGAGGGCCTGCTCGATGTCGTCGGGGTGGGCTGCGATCGCCGTGCCGAGTTCGGCGCCGTCGAGCATCGCGAGATTGGCTCCGTCCCCTCCGGGGACGGTCGCGTGTGCCGCGTCGCCGAGAAGTGTGACGCCGGGGACCCGGTCCCAGCGGTGGTCGTCCGGCAGCTCGTAGATGCTGCGCAGGACGGGTGCGGACGCGCCGTCGGTGATCAGGGACAGCAGTTCCGGTGCCCAGCCGTCGAACTCTGCCGCCAGCCGTGCCTTCGCCGCCGGGGCGTCGGTGAAGTCGAGCGCATCGAACCACTCCACAGGACGGCGCAGCACGACGTAGGTGTGGACGACGTCACCGGCTTCACGGTGGGCGAGGAGTCCTTTGCCCGGGACCAGGGCGTACAGGGCGCCGTTCCCGACGAGGGCGGCCACGCGCGGGTGGGCCGTGTCGACGTCATGGAGGCGGGTGTCGACGTAGCTCATGCCCGAGTACACCGGCCGCTCGTCCGACAGGAGCGGCCGGACGTTGGACCAGACCCCGTCGGCGCCCACGAGGACGTCGGACACGGCCGACGAGCCATCCGAGAACGACATCTGGTGTCGTCCGTTTCCGAGGGGGGTCGCCGAGACGAGTTTCTTGTCCCATCGCACCGTGCCGGGCGGCAGTGAGGCGAGCAGGATCCGACGGATGTCACCGCGCAGTGCTTCCGGCCGTGCCAGGGAGCCGTCGTCCGGCCGGTCGACGACCACGCGTCCCTGCTCGTTGACGACACGTCGTGCTCCGCCGCCCCGGTGGATGATCGAGCGGTACTCCTCGGTGAGTCCGGCCATCTCGAGGGCGAGCTGGCCGTCTTCCTCGTGGAGGTCGAGCTGTCCTCCCTGGGTGCGGACGCCTGCGGACTTCTCCGCCTCGTAGACGGTGGCGGGGATGTCGTGGAGGTGCAGGATCCGGGCGAGCGTGAGTCCGCCGAGGCCGGCGCCGATGATCGAGACCGAGGTCGTCATGGTGATTCCTTTCGCGGTGGTTTCACTTCCCTGACGAACATTGTTCGGTCGACGATCATTGTTCGTCAACAGGTAGAGTGGCGTCGTGGCAGGACGACGGGCAGCGCGTGACGCAATCTCCCGGGATCAGTGGGCGGCGCTGATCTCGGCCAAGAACGCCGACTCGGAAACCGGAGGGCGCCGGGCCGCCGGCCGGAAAAAGCCCCTCACGGTGGAGCGCATCATCGACGCCGCTCTCCAGGCCGTCGAGGAAGGCGGCTTCGAGGACCTGACGATGCGGATGGTCGCGGCGAGGCTCGGGACCGGCCCCGCGTCGCTGTACGCGCACGTGCGCAACAGGGCGGAGCTAGGTGACCTGCTCATCGGCAGGCTGTGCTCGCAAGTCGCTCTCCCCGCACCGGACCCCGCGTGCTGGCGGGAGCAGTTCATGGACGTATGTGCACAGCTGCGCGATCAGTTTCTGCGCTACCCCGGTATCGCGCAGGCCGCTCTCGCCGTGGTGCCCGCCGATCTGGCAACTCTTCGGGTCGGCGAGGGGATGCTCGCGATCCTGCTCGCCGGTGGTGCGCCCGCCCGACAGGCGGCCTGGACCAGCGACGCGGCCTTCCTCTACATCACGGGCTACTGCCTGGAGGCATCCGCGGCCCGACGGCAGGGTGAGGACGCCGACGGCCGTGTGATCGACCGCGCCGAAATCGCGGAGCGGCTCCGGATGCTGCCGCCCGACCTGTTCCCCCATACCGTCGCCCATGCACGGGAGCTCACCTCAGGCGCCGGACACGACCGGTTCACCTTCACCCTCACCCTGCTGCTGCAGGGGCTGGTCCCGCCACGGCCGTGAACAGTCTCAGGACAGCCGGCGCTGCACCGTCGGGACCCCACCCTCAGCCCGTCGCCTTCAGAACCTCACGGTCGAGACGGTGTGGACGACCGGGTGGCCCGGCTCGTCGTAGTTGACCATGATCCGCTGGTACGGGTGCGGTGACCGGCCCGTGGTCGTGGTGCCGGCCCAGGGCGCGTCGATGCCGAAGTCCCAGCCGACCTTCGACGCCTGCTCGGGCGCGATGGTCTGACGGTTCTTCTTGAGGGCGGCGGTGCTGGTGCCGACGGCGTTGAGGTAGTGCTCAAGTCCCCACTTGTTGGTCCTGAACTGCACGAACAGCGAACTGGTCTGCCAGGAGTTGGTCTCGTAGTAGTAGACCGGGGTGGAGCCGATCGGCACCGGCACGTTGTAGATCCGCTGCTGGACCTTGGAGGGGAAGGCGTTGGTCAGGCCGGTGGCGGCTGCCTCGGCCTCCTTGCCCTCGCCGCTGTCCCGGCTCTGCTCGGCGGAGATGACGATATAGCCGGCCGGGATCGCGATCAGCAGAAAGATGATCAGCGCCATCAGCACCGGGCGCCGGCGCTTGACGCGGGGCGGCGGGACGGGCTGGGCGTCGTCGTGCACGGTGTGCAGGTCGGTGTCGGTCATCGGCGGCCTGCCCGTTCGTATCGTTCGTAGCGCTCGACCCGGCGCCGGTTGGCGCGCCGGAAGCGGCGAGCCACCAGTCGGGCCAGGTCGGCGGCGCCGACCATACCGGCCTCGGGGCCCAACTGGGCCTTGGTGAGGGTGGCTTCGGGACGGTAGCCGCGGCCGGTGAGATGACGCCGGAACGCCTCCCTGGCCGGGCCGATCAGCAGGTCGTCGGCGGCGCTGACGCCGCCGCCGATGACGAAGCACGACGGGTCGAGGGCGGCGGCAAGGTTGGCGATGCCGACGCCGAGCCACTGGCCGATCTCCTGGAGGAGTTCGACGCACATCGCGTCGCCCTCCCGGGCCAGCTCGGTGATCAGCGGTCCGGTGATGTCGCCGATGCGGCCGCCGACCCGCTCGATGATGTTGTACGCGACCGGGGAGTCGGCGGCGGCCAGCTCACGGGCCTCACGCACCAGGGCGTTGCCGGAGCTGTACTGCTCCCAGCAGCCGCGGTTGCCGCACGGGCAGCGATGGCCGCCGGGGACGACCTGCATATGGCCGAATTCACCGGCCACGCCGTACTTGCCGCGCTTGACGGCGCCGTCCTCCAGTATCGCGCCGCCGATACCGGTACCGAGCGTGATCATGACGAGATGGTCCTCGCCGCGGCCGGCGCCGAAGCGCCACTCCGCCCAGGCGGCGGTGTTGGCGTCGTTGTCGACCATGACCGGGACCGCGAGGCGGCCGGCGAGGCGGTCGCGCAGCGGTTCGTTGCGCCAGTTCAGATGAGGTGCGAACAGCACGTTGCTACGGTCCGCGTCGACCCAGCCGGCCGCGCCGATGCCGACCGCATGGACGTCGTGCCGGTCGGAGAGGTCGAGCACCAGCTCGGTGATGGTGTCCTCGACGACCTTGGGGCTCTTGGACTTGTCCGGCGTCTCGGCGCGGACCTTCTCCAGGATGGTGCCGTCGGCGTCGACGACGCCCGCCATGACCTTGGTGCCGCCGATGTCGATACCCACGGTGGGCACCCGGGGGGCGGTCAGGTGCGAGCGCCGCTCACGGGTGCCGACCGTGCGCAGCACGGTGGCCCTGGCCGATCCTCGGTGCACCCGGTCCCGGTACATGCTCATCGACCCACCTCTTCGCCGTATCTCCCCCACTGCCTCACGGGCGTGGGTGGTACCCCCATGCGGCGGCTGTGTGCACGCAAGAGTCGTCTCGTCCCTGCGGGTCTCGGGAGGCCGGGGCCTCGATGTGCGGGTTCGGTGCGATTGTGCATCACCGGCGGCGTCCGGCGCACCGCGACGGGGAGTGACGCGCCCCGCACAGCTCGGGGGCCGTGCGGGGCGCGGTGGCGATCACTCGGGGCGATGACCGCCGGGAAACTCCGGGGTCGCGGTCCGGGCCAGCTCATGACTGAGCTGTTCCAGTTCGCTGCCGCCTGCCATTTGGCGGGTCAGCTCCTCCAGGGTGATCTCCGTTTTGGCGTGGCTGCCGGCCATGGCGCCGCGCTTGAGCAGGACGAAGCGGTCACCGACGAGATACGCATGGTGCGGATTGTGGGTGATCAACACCACGCCGAGCCCGGCGTCCCGGGCGGCCGCGACGTACTTGAGGACGACGCCGGACTGCTTGACGCCGAGCGCCGCCGTCGGCTCGTCCAGGACCAGGACCTTGGCGCCGAAATAGACGGCGCGGGCGATGGCCACGCACTGGCGTTCGCCGCCCGAGAGGGTGCCGATGGGCTGGTCGACGTCGCGCAGGTCGATGCCCATCCGCAGCAGCTCGCTGCGGGTGGTCTCGCGCATCGTCTTGACGTCGAGCCGCTTGAAGGGACCCACGCCGGTGGTGGGCTCGGAGCCGAGGAAGAAATTCCGCCACACCGGCATGAGGGGAACGACGGCCAGGTCCTGGTAGACGGTGGCGATCCCGCGGTCCAGGGCCTCGCGCGGGGAAGCGAGGGCACTCTCCTCCCCGTCGATGGTGAAGGATCCGGCGTCATGCCGGTGCAGCCCCGCGATGATCTTGATGAGGGTGGATTTGCCGGCGCCGTTGTCCCCGAGCACACAGGAGATCTCGCCCGCGTGCACCTCCAGGGACACGCCTTCCAGCGCCCGGACATTGCCGTAGTACTTGCTGACGTCGCTCAGCTCGACCAGCGCGGTCATGCCTTTTCCTCCGCCCGCTTGCGGACCCATGCGTTCAGGAGTGTGGCGAGCAGCAGCATCGCGCCGAGGAAGAACTTGTACCAGTCCGGATTCCACTGCGCGTAGACGATGCCCTTGCTGGCCATGCCGAAGATGAAGGCGCCGACGGCCGCACCGATCGCCGAGCCGAAGCCGCCGGTCATCAGACAGCCGCCGACCGCCGCGGCGATGATGTAGAGGAATTCGTTGCCCACCCCGTCACCGGACTGGATCGCGTCGTACGAGAACAGCAGGTGCTGGCCGGAGACCCAGGCGGCGAAGGCGACGCCCATGTAGAGGCCGATCTTGGTTTTGGTGACCGGGACGCCCACCGCCCGTGCCGCGTCGGCGTTGCCGCCGACCGCGAAGATCCAGTTGCCGACGCGGGTGCGCAGCAGGATCCAGGTGGCGAGGGCGACCAGCACGATCCACCACAGGATGGTGATCTGGATGTCGACATTGCCGAGCGTCAGGTGCGAGGCGAAGACCTTGCGGGCCGACTCGAAGCCCTCCATGTCGGCGATGGACTTGGTCGAGACGGTGCCGTCGATCAGCTTGGTGAAGCCGAGGTTGAGGCCGGTCAGCATGAAGAAGGTGCCCAGCGTGATGATGAAGCTGGGCAGTTTGGTGCGGGTCAGCAGCAGGCCGTTGAAGGCCCCGATGGCCAGGGTGACCAGCAGTGACACCCCGACGCCCACCCAGGTGTCGGCCGTCATCTGGTAGCTGAACATCGAGGAGATCAGTGCCGAGCTGACGACCATGACGCCGGCCGAGAGGTCGAATTCCCCGCCGATCATCAGCAGCGCCACCGGCACGGCCATGATGCCGATCGTCGAGGACGCATAGAGCACCGTGGAGAGGCTGGAGGCCCGCAGGAACGGTTCGGCGACGATCGAGAAGAACACGAAGACCGCGGCGGCGCCGACGACAGAGCCCAGTTCGGGGCGGCCCATCAGCCGACGGGCCAGGGAGCGGTGCAGCAGCCGTTCGTCGCCGCCGCTCTTGGCGGGCGGCTCCGCGGGCTGCAGCGGCGGTGCGTCGGTGTGGCTCATCGCGTCCCCCGCTTCGTGTACTCCTGCAGTGCGGCGGCGTCCTTCTTGGTGATCACCTGGGGTCCGGTGAGCACCGGCTTGCCGCCGCCGAGGACATCGGAGTTGTACTTGTAGAGCCACAGCAGGTCGACGGCCTCGTAGCCCTGGAGGTAGGGCTGCTGGTCGACGGCGAAGCCGAGGGAGCCGTCCTTGAGGCCGGTCGCGACCTGGGCGTTGAGGTCGAAGGTGTCGATCTCGGCCTTGCTGCCGGCCTGCTCCTTGGCCTTGACGGCGGTGGGGGCGAACGGGGCGCCGAGCGTGACCACGGCGTCGATGGAGCTGTCCGCCTGGAGCTTGGACTCGATGGAGGACTGCACATCGGGCATGTTGGTGCCCTCGACGTACAGCTTCTGCAGATCGCCCTTGAAGGTCTTCTCGGCGCCGTCGCAGCGCTGCTCGTGGCCGACGTTGCCCTGTTCGTGCAGGACGCACAGGGCCTTCTTCCGGCCGCGCTTGTTCAGCTCCTCGCCGACCGCCTCACCGGCCACCGTCTCGTCCTGCCCGATGTGGCTGAGCGCACCGAAGGCCTTTGACGCCTCGGCGCCGGAGTTCACCGTGATCACCGGGATGCCGGCCTTTTCGGCCTTGGCGATCACGTCCTTCATCGCATTGGGCTTGGCCAGCGACACGATCAGCCCGTCGACCTTCTGATCGATGTAGGACTGCACCAGCTCGCTCTGCCGCTGGGCCTCCTTGTCGTGCCCGTAGACGAACTTGATGTTGTCCTTGACGGCGGCCTGCTGGGCGCCGTTCTGGACGATGTCCCAGAAGGTGTCGCCGTCTCCCGAGTGGGTGACCATCGCGAACGTCCACCGGGGGGTGTTCACCGCGGCCTTGCCGCCCGCGGACTTGGCGGCGCGCTCCTGTTCGGCGCGCAGGCCGCCGGTGCTGCTGCATCCCGCCAGCGCGACGCCGAGCGCCGCCGCCAGCACGGCGCCGACGACGCGTCCCCTTCTTCGAACCCGTGCCACGAGGACTCGCCCTTCCCGCTGGTGCTGCCGTATCGGCTGCGTTGGTTGACTGCTTGGCTGCGTTGGTTGACTGCGCTGTCCGGACCGGCTGGTCCGTGCGTGTGCGGTGTTCCGCACCGCCTCCGGCACCGGTCGGCCGGGACCGGCCGGCCAAGTATCCGTTACCGGTGATCTGTCCGGGTTCATCGGGTCCCGTCTTCCCTGGGGCTTCACCGGGTGCCTCGCCCGGTGTAGGCGGTCAGCTTTGGTACGTCCTTCTCCGTGACCAGGGCGGGCCCGGTGAGTACCGGCCTGCCCCCGCCGAGCACATCGGCATTGGCCTTGTGGAGCCAGAGCAGATCCACCGCCTCGTAGCCCTGGAGGTAAGGCTGCTGGTCGACGGCGAAGGTGACGTCCTTCGCCTTGAGCAGCTTGACGACGGCGGAGTTCAGGTCGAAGGTCGCCAGCTGCGCGGAGCTGCCCGCCTCCTCCTTGGCCTTGACGGAGATCGCCGCCATCGGCGCACCGAGCGTGACGATCGCGTCGATGTCCTTGTCGGACTGGAGCTTGGCCTCGACGGAGGACTGCGAGGCGGGCGCGTTGGTGCCGTCGACATCGAGATTGTCGACCGTCCCGTGGAACGCCTTGCGGACGCCGGCACAGCGGTCCTCCAGCGACACATTGCCCTGCTCGTGGACGACGCAGAGGGCCTTCTTCCGGTGCCGGTGGTTCAGCTCCTCGCCGACCGCGCGCCCCGCCACGGACTCGTCCTGCCCGATGTGCGTCAGGGCCCCGTACGCCCGGGAGAGCTCGCCGCCGGAGTTGATGGTGATGACGGGTATGCCCTGCGCCTCCGCCTTGCGGACCGCCGCCTTGACGGCCTGCGGCTTGGCGAGGGTGACGATCAGTCCGTCGACCTTCTGGTCGATGTACGACTGGATCAGCGCGGCCTGCTGGGCGCCCTCCTTGTCGTGGGCATACAGGAACTTCACATTGTCCTTGGCGGCGGCCTGCTCGGCACCGTTCTGCACGATGTCCCAGAAGGTGTCGCCGTCGCCGGAGTGGGTGACCATCCCGATCGTCATCCGCGGGGTGGTGGCGCCCTTGCCGGACCCGGACGCCGTGCTCCCGGCACCCTGCCCGCCGGAGGCGCTGCACCCGGTGGCGAGGGCGAGGGTCGTCAGTAAGGCGGCGGCGCCGCGCACCGCGACGCCGCGGACAGTGAGGGGACCAGCCGTACGCACGCCCATCATCGTGGGACCGCCTTTTCTCCCGGCCGCCGGACTGCGGCTGGAGGAGTTTGTAACGGCGCGCACAGAGCCGCGTCAATGGTTTGTCAGAACATTCTGACGAGGGGGTTCCGCAGACATATCCCATAGGGGGACATTGCGGCTGGAATTGGTTCACTGGCCGGAGACCTCGGGGCGCCGCATGCCTCCGGGCGTCGCATACCTCGGGGGCGTCGCATGCCTCGGGGGCGTCGCATGCCTCGGGGGCGTCGCATGCCTCGGGGGCGTCGCATGCCTCGGGGGCGTCGCAGCGGGCCGGGGGTCCGGGGCCGCTTCCAGGCGCGCCCCTCTTGGCCCTCAGGGGCGCTCAGGGGCACTCAGGGGCGGCGCTCAGAGGCCGTGCTCTCAGGGGCGCTCTCAGGGCTGCCTCAGGGGCATTCTCAGGGGCGCACGAGCAACTGGAACTCGAAGGCGTACCGGGAGGCGCGATAGACATGCGAGCCGAATTCGACCGCGCGCCCGGTGTCGTCGAACGTGGTGCGCTGCATCGTGAGCAGCGGGGCGCCCTCGGGCTCGTCGAGCCGTTCGCCCTCCTCGACGGTCGCGGCGCGCGCGCCGACCGCCTGACGGGCGCTGTGCAGGGTGATGCCGGCCGACCGCATCAGGCGGTACAGACCGGTCTCCTCCAGCTCGGCCGTCTCCAGCTTGAGCAGCCCCGCGGGAAGGTGGTTGCGCAGATGCGCGACGGGCTCGCCGTGCGTCAGCCGCAGCCGCTCGACGAGCGCGACCTCGGCCCCCTCCGCGATCCCCAGCGCGGCGGCGACCTCGGCGTCGGCCTCGGTGGTGGTGTTGAGCAGCACACGGGTGGCCGGCTTCTGCCCGGCCGCCTCCAGGTCGTCGTAGAGGCTGCTCAGCTCCAGCGGGCGCTTGACCTGACTGTGGACAACCTGCGTGCCGATCCCCCTGCGGCGTACCAGGAGCCCCTTGTCGACCAGCGACTGGATCGCCTGCCGCACCGTCGGCCGGGACAGACCGAGCCGGCCGGCCAGCTCGATCTCATTCCCGAGCAGGCTGCCGGGAGCCAGCTTGCCGTGCTCGATCGCGGCCTCCAGCTGCTGGGACAGCTGGAAATACAACGGGACCGGACTGTTCCGGTCCACGCTGAACTGGAGGGGGCTTTCGGCGCCCCGGGCTTCTGTTTCGCGTTTCCCCACGCTGGCGAGCGTATCCGCCCGGACAGATGACGGGAAGTCCGGAGGTCACATTGTCCGGACAAGGGGCCGTAGACCTGCGCGCGCCGTACCCTTCGGAACGCCCCGCCCCCTCCCCGAGGAGCCAGCCGGCCATGTCCGTACGTCGCGTCGTCCCCGACCTCCAGTCCGACGCCCTGGAGGAGAACCGCACGTTCTACGGCCTGCTGGGGTTCGAGGAGGTCATGAACCTGGGCTGGGTCATGACCCTGGCGTCCCCCGCCAACCCCACCGCGCAGCTCACCTTCATGACCCACGACAAGACCGCCCCGGTCACCCCCGACATGAGCATCGAGGTCGACGACGTGGACACGGTCCACGCCGCCCTGCTGGCCGCCGGCGCAGAGATCGTCCGGCCGCTCCGGGACGAGGAGTGGGGCGTCCGCCGGTTCTTCGTCAAGGATCCGAACGACCGGGTCGTCAATGTCCTTTCACACCGGGCGCCGCCTCGCGAGGCCGTGAACGAGGCGACGAACGAGGCCAAGAACGAGGTCGACGAGTCCTAGGTTCCCAAGTCTTAAGGCCTGGCCGGCGGGGCCGTGGCACTCCGCCGTGCGGTGGCTCTCCAGGGCGGTACCTCCGCCGCACGGGGGAAGCGGATCATGCGCCGGTCCGATCCCTGCGCGCTGCCGAACCAGAACAGTGGCCCCATGGCGATCAGCGAGACGAATCCGACGACGACGGCGGTGGCGACGGTGGCAGTGGTGGCGGCGGTCGAGGGGGCCGAGCAACCTGTGCCGCTCCGGGCGGAGCCCCTTGCCGGCCTGAGGACGCCGGGGGGCCGGCTGTGACGATGTGGCTCATGTCGTTCCCGGCGTTCGTGTGCCTCCTGATCCTTTTCGCCCTGGTGGAGAGCGCGTGGCGAGGGTTCACGGGGCTGGGCTTGCTCCCGTGGCTCCGCAGGCGCACGGAACGGTCGCTGTCGAGTACGGCCTTTGATGAATTCACCGCGGTCGTGAACGGAAACAAGACGGTGGAGCTGGAGCAGCGGCGGGTGGAGCTGCTGCGGCGGGACGACGAGAGCGACGGTGCCCCGCCCCGCTCCAGCATCGACCTGGCCAAGGGCACCGCGTTCATCGTGGTGCCGCAGGAAGCGGACGGTCCGCGCGCCGACAGGTGCGACACCTTTGAGGGCCGACGGTGAAACGCGAACCGGAGGGAACGGACGCAGAGCCGTCCACGCTGTGGGGGCGTATCGCATGCGGGTGGGCGGTCGCGTTCGCCGGGTTGCACTTCTACTGGGCCGTTGGCGGTGAGGTGGGGCTGAACGTTTCCGCCGGTCCGCTGGCCGCCGAGCGCCCGCTGTGGTTCGTCGTAGCCGGTTTGTGGGGTGTGGGTGTGCTCTGCCTCCTCGGCGCCCTGCTGGCACGGCAGCTTGCCCGGTCCGGGCCCAGGGGCGTTCCCGCTCCGCCGGCACGGTGGCTGGGATGGGGCATCAGTGCCCTCCTGCTGGCCCGTGGCATCGGTATCGAGGTGCTGCTGCTGGCCGGCGCCACGTACCTGGACGCCTCCGTGAGCGCGGAACAGCGGACCTGGACGCTGGCCCTCTGGAACCCCTGGTTCATCGCCGGAGGAGTGGCCTTCGGCCTCGCCGCCCTGCGGTCCCGCAGGCCTTGACCTGTGGCGTCCGTTCCTGCTTGCCCTGACCTACGTCCGACTACCACCGGCGCCGTCGCCGGCCGGACCGCCTCTCACTCCCTGCCGCCCGTCGGAGCCTTGAGCGGCAGCACCGTCCCCTGTGCCACCGCGCACACGCTCTCCTCCCCCGCGTCGTCGGCCCCCGTCAGATCGCAGCGACACACCGCCTGCCGGCGTCCGGCCTGTACGGCACCAGCCTGCTGAACGGCTGTGCGTCCAGCCCCTGCTGCGCCGCCACAAGATCGAGCGCCGCGCTCTCCTGTACTGCGCCGGCCATCTCGCCAACCGCCTCTCGCCGAGCCTCCGAAGAAGACCTGGCCGATATGAGAGCCAGCTCTCCACCACGGCACCGTATCCATGGGTGCGCGCCACATCTTCACTGCACACCGCATCTCTTCGCACGGCATCACCGGCGGCATCACTTCACGCGGTTTCACTTCACGCGGCATCACTTCACGCGGCATCACTTCATCCAGGCATCCTCGTACTTGCGGTAGGTCCCGTCATGGGTGGCCAGGTGTACCCACTGGTCCACATACGCCTTGAACTCGTTGTCGCCGCGGGGCAGGGCGTAGGCCTTTTCGGAGAAGGAGAAGGGCTTGTCCGGGTGGAGTGAGCAGAGTTCGGGGTGGATCTTGGCCTGGTAGCGGGTCTCACTCGCGTCGGTCATCATCACATCCGCGCGGCCCGCAATGATCTCGTCGAAGATCGTGGTGTTGTCCGGGTGGACCGTGAGGGTGGCACGCCGGAGATGGGCGCGGGCGAATTCCTCGTTGGTGCCACCGGGATTGACGATGACCTTGGTTCCGGGCCGGTCGATCTGTTGCAGGGTCTGGTACTTGTCCTTGTCCGCGCAACGCGCGAGGGGCGTCTTGCCGTCGGTGCGGGTGGGTTCGCTGAAGTAGACGGAGCGAGCGCGCGGGAGGGTGATCGAGACGCCGCCCATGGCGATGTCACAGCGGCCGGCCGACAGGTCACCGACGAGCTTGGCCCAGGTCGTGGCCACATAGCGGGGTGTGGCGTCAAGGCTCTTGGCGAGGTCACCGGCCATGGTGATGTCCACACCGCTGTAGGTGCCGGTCTTGGGGTCGAGGTGGCTGAAGGGACGGTAGTCGCCGGTGGTGCAGACCCGCAGCACACCGCGCCGGGGGATGACGTCGAGGGCCGAGGCCTTCTTGCCGGCGGCGAGTGGGGCACCCCCTCCTCCGGTCGGGGCGTCCGGAACCGCCGGTGCGGCGGCGGTGACGGCGAGCAGACAAGCCAGGGCGGAGAGGGTGGCGGCGCGCTTCATAAGGGCTCCTGTGACTCCTGGACGCGGCGGCGTGATCGCATGATCGAAGCGCTCAGGGTGGCAGAGCCCGTGGTGCAGGTGAACCCCTTGACCGGCCGGCGGGATGACCGGACGGGCCGGACGGCGGGACGGCCGATGCGGTGACCGGAGCGGCCGATGCGTGGACCGAAGAGGCCGGCGGGATGGCGAGCCGAGGGCCTGTCAGTCCTCGTAGAGGTCCGCCGTACCTCTGCCGGCCGAGCGGTCGGGGGCGGCTTCGTCCAGGCGGTTGAGGAGGTCGGCGGCGCGCTTGGCGACGGTCTCGCGGTCCCCCTCGGAGAGCGCCGTTCCCATGCCGACGGCGACCGCCCCCGCCGCGATCCACTCCGGCGCGCTGTCGACCGTCACCCCACCCGTCGGCAGCAGCGGCACCTGAGGCAGTGAGGCACGAACCTCCGCCAGCCAGGCCGGGTCGTGCCCCGCGGCGGGGAACAGCTTGACCGCGTCCGCGCCGAGTTCGAGCGCGCGGACCATCTCGGTCGGCGTCGACACCCCGGGGAAGACCGGGATGCCGTAACGGTGGCCGGTACGGATGACCTCGGCGTCGAGGCTCGGCGAGACGAGATAGCGGGCGCCCGCGTCGACCGCCATCCGGGCCGATACCGCGTCAAGGACCGTGCCCGCGCCGATGACGGCGTCGTCGCCCAGCTCGCGGGTGAGCGTCGTGACCGCCTCCAGGGCGAAGGGGGTGGTGAGGGATATCTCCAGGCTTGTGATGCCCGCCGACAGCAGGGTGTCCGCCGTGGCGCTCGCCTCGTCATACGTTCTGCTCCGGACGATGGCGAAAACCCGCTGCGCCAGAGCGGCCCGGGTGATCTCCCAGCGATACACGGCAGTTCGCCGTCCTTCCTTGTCTCCGACGCCTGATGCCGGTTTCACCATGCCTACACGGTGGATACGGCACTTTCCGGGGCGCGCCCCAGCAGCCGACCCCACATGGTCTTTTTCCGCTGATGCCCGCCCGCTCCTCGTTTCTGCCGAAACGCTACCGGGAACCACTGACAATCCTCTCTCGGGGGTGCGCCCCGTGCGCCCCTTCTGCCAAGAATGGGGAGAAGAGGGAGGTGAGAAGGGGGCGCACGACGTGGGCGCCGGGCGTGGGGCGCACAAGACGGCCGCACGGCACCCGCGGACAGCACAACGGCGGCCGGGGTGCCTGCACACCCCGGCCGCCGTCACGTGGAAGGCGGCGGACCCTGGCCGGGCCCGCCGCCCCATTGCTCAGCTTTTCAGCCGTTTCGCTGTGTCACTCTGTCGCTGTATCGCTGTATCGCTGTTCGTCTGAACTGCTGCTTCGCCGTTCGGCTGTTCCACTGCGGGTTGCTGCTCCGCCGCCCCTCGTACGGGCGGGCCGTCAGCAGCCGCGGTCGCCGTCAGCAGCCGCGGTCGACGAGATCGAATGTCTTGTAGTGGTCGGCGGTGTAGTAGTCCTCGTCCTTCTTCTCGCCGGTCACGATGCGTCGCGCACCGCGGTCGGGAGAGCCGGGCGTGACGACGGTGAACTCGTGGTAGTAGTCCGAGCTCTGGGACGGCAGGATGCCCTCCCGGTTGTCGAAGACCGTCCCGTCCTTGGGATACGGGTAGGGCCCGCCCTTGGCGATCAGATCGAGGGTGTCGTGGGCCTGTGCGGGCAGCTTGGAGTAGCAGGTCTTGCCGACGTCCTTGACGTGCACGGACGTGACGTGCGCCGTGGCGGCGTACGAGGTGGCCGGGTGGGTCGTGGCGACGGCGGGCGTGGCGGCGACCGCGGCCTGGCCGATGAGAAGGGCCGAAGCGAGGGCGCCGGCGGCGCCGAACTTGGTGATCCGTGGGGGGATTCTCATGCCATCCAGAATGACGCGCGTAGACATGATCCTGTCAATCCCAACGGGCGGAAGTTTTCCGGGAGTTCACAACACCACGCCCACCAACTGCCTCAATTCTCCCCATACTGTGCCCCTGTCCCGCCTCTGACGCAGGGACATGTCGAGTGCCGGGTCCTTCCCACCCCTGCAGCCCTTCGCGCCCCCTTCGGACTCCGGGGACATGAGCCAGGTCACCCGCGGAGGAATGCCGCCGTGGCCGCCACGAACCAGCCGGCATCGTCGAGCCACGGATAGTGCCCCGCTCCCGGCTGCACCACAAGCGTGGCGTCCGGGAACACTTCCGCGAACTCGGCCGCGGACACAGGAGGGCTGTTCAGATCGAACTCTCCGGTGAGCAGCAGAACGGGGGCCTCGCAGGCGGCGAGCGCCGCACGAGTGCCCTTCGAGTCGAAGGCACCCTCGGCCGCGAAGAAAGCGACGGCTTCTTGGTTGCTCGGCCGGCTGGCTGCGTGGTGCTTTTGTGCCGTGGCGTCCCACCGGCCCCAGAAGAAGGGGGCGACGGCTTCCCAGTCGCTGCCCGTGCCCTCGGTGATCTCCTGCAGGGCGGCGAATGCCGCCGGGAACCACGGCTCGTTTTTCCGGAGCTGCGCGAGCTCGCGCCGCGTCTGTCCCGTGATCGCCACGTCGACAGCTCGGGTGCTGGGGCCGATGAGGGCGAGGTTGCCGACTTTCTCCGGGTGCCGGGCCGCGTATTGCGTCGCGATGTTCGTGCCGGCGGAGTGGCCGAGCAGGTCCGTCCGGGGGAGGCCGAGGTGCCGGCGCAATGCCTCGACATCGTCGACCAGGCGATCGCAGCGGTATGAGGAGGTGTCTTGCGGAATCGCGGACCGGCCGGTGCCGCGAAGATCCAGAATGACCAGCCGGCAGTACGCGGACAGGCCACCGAGGTCGCCGAGGTAGACGGAATCCGCAGGTCCTCCTTAAACCGCCCGCTGTACCCGCTGTGTCAACGCACTCGCCCGGGGCAAGAAGCGCTTCACGCCCCAGAACATCGACGAGCTGAGGCGTCTCGTCGAGGACGACCTGAGGCTGCACCGGGCAGAGCTGCCCGGCGGTTTCCAAGCCGCATACGACGAGATCAGCCGCGGTCTCGACCTTCCCTCGAAGGCCACCGCCACATCAGCATCCGTACGCCGCGCCGTCGCCCACCAGATCCAGCGCGATCTACTCCGGCGGTGACGCGTTGAGCCACTCTCATCAGCGCCCGCGAGCGCGGACGTCCGCATCGGATACGCCCGACGCTCGCCCCTCACCGAGGTGCCCCTCGGGGACCGAGGGGCACCCGGCTCAGGAGCTGAGGGCGGCCTGCCGGTCGCGGCGCTGCTTGAGGTGGCCCGCCCCCGCCAGCGCGGCGGCCACGACGGCCGTGCCGGCGAGCTGCTGCCGCCCGTCCGCGCTGCCGGCCATGACGGCGAAGACGCCCAGGATGGCGGCCAGCGCCAGCCAGGTCAGGTAGGGGAAGGCCCACATCCGCACGGAGAGCAGCTCGGGTGCCTCGCGCTCCAGGCGGCGGCGCATCCTCAGCTGGGTGAGGCCGACGATGGACCAGACGACCAGCACCGAGCAGCCGGCGATGTTCAGCAGCCAGGCGAACACCGTGGTCGGCCAGACGATCCCGGCGATCACGGCCGCGAAGCCGAACACACAGGACGCCAGCACCGCCGCGGCCGGCACGCCCCGGGTGACCTTGGCCAGGAAACGCGGCCCCTGGCCCCGGTGGACGAGGGAGTACGCCATGCGCGACGAGCCGTAGATGTTGGCGTTCATCGCGGAGAGCAGCGCCACCAGCACGACGATCTGCATGATCGTGCCGGCTGCCGGGATACCGAGCTGGTCGAGCACGGTGACGTACGGGCCGTCCGTGGCGACCTTCGGGTTGTTCCACGGCACCAGGGTGACCACCACGGCCATCGAGCCGATGTAGAACACGGCGATACGCCAGACGGCGGTGCGGACGGCACGGGCCACGTTCCGGCTCGGGTTGTCGGACTCCGCCGCCGCGATGGTGACGGTCTCCAGACCGGCGAACCCGGAGATGGTGGTCAGCAGACCGGCTGCGAGCCCGGCGGCGCCGGTCGGGAAGAAGCCGCCGTGGCCGGTGAGATGGCTGGTGCCGGGCGCACTGCCGAACACCCCGAGAATGCCGAGCACGCCCAGCACCAGAAAGGCGACGATCGCGGTGACCTTGACGGCGGAGAACCAGAACTCGAACTCGCCGAAGTTCTTGACCGCGGTGAGGTTGCTGGCGCAGAAGAACACCATGAAGATCGCCACCCAGCCGTAGGCGGGGATGAACGACACCCAGGTGTGCATGATCGTGCCCGCCGCGGTGGCCTCGGCGGCCACGCCGGCACAGAGCATCAGCCAGTACATCCAGCCCGAGGTGGCGCCTGCCCAGGAGCCGAGTTCCGCCTCGGCATGCACCGAGAACGAGCCGGTGGAAGGCCGGGCCGCGGACATCTCGCCGAGCATCCGCATGATCAGCATGACCAGCGCGCCGGTCCCCGCGAAGAGGAGAACGATGGCCGGTCCGGCCGCGGCGATGCCGACCCCGGAGCCGACGAAGAGACCCGCGCCGATGACCCCGCCGAGCGCGATCATCGACAGATGGCGCTGCTTGAGACCGTGCGACAGCACGGCTTCGCCGTTCTGCACGGGCTGCGGGGAGCCCTGGGGCGGCGGGGTGATGGTCCGGCTCATGGTCGTGCCTGTTCATTGGTTGAGACGTGCGGAAGCCAGACGAGTGTGAAGACGCACGTGCACGTATGAGGTGAACGCCCGCTATTCGGACCGTTCCTTCACCTGCGGTGAAGGCGTCATCACGCAAAGGCAGTGGCCCGGAAGCCGTGATTCCGGCCCAGGGTGGCGGGTGTCGGCCCATGGCCTCACGGGAGGCCGGGAGTTGGGGACGGGTGGCGGCCGGGAGGCCGAAGGCAGGCGGGGACTTTTGCCTGTCAGGCAAATCTTTTGCCCAGCAGGCGAAGGATCGCTATACCAAGGGGTATGACCGAGCTTCCCGACGAGCCCGTCGGCACTCCGCCGGGGGACTTGTCCACCGTCGCGCCGCGCCTTCGTGACCTGCGCAGACGCAGTGGTCTCACGCTGGAGACCGCGGCCCGGCTGGTGGGACTCTCGCCCGCGCACCTGTCGCGGCTGGAGACGCGTCAGCGGCAGCCGTCGCTGCCGGTGCTGCTGGCGCTGGCCCGTACCTACGGCACCACGGTATCCGACCTGCTCGGCGAGACCGCGCCGGAGCGGGACCCGGTGCTGCGCGCGGACCGCACGGAGCCGTCCGAGGTCGGCGGCTGGACGTATTGGACCGTGGGCGGAGCCGGGCGCGCGATGCAGGCGCTGCGGGTCCATGTGCCGCAGCGGACACAGGGCGATCTGGTGCGGGTGCATCCGGGCGAGGAGTGGCTGTACGTCCTGGAGGGGCGGCTGCGGCTGACGCTCGGCGCGGCGGCGCATGTGCTGGACCCGGGGGACTCCGCGCACTTCGACTCGCTCACGCCCCACCGGATTTCCGCCGCCTCCCGGGGCGGGACCGAGCTGTTGTTCGTCCACACGCTGTTGCAGAGCGGGGCCGCCGAGTGGTGCCTCGGCGACGACGCGAGGCGCCGCGGGCTGTGAGCCCCGGGCGCCGTTCTTGAAGGAAGGACCATCCGTCGTGCCCGATCAGACCGTTCCTGCCGTACCCGCGCCGCCGCCTTCGGAGCCGCTGCCCGGGACGGCGCCCGCCGCCCGGACGTACAAGGAGGGCAAACCTCCGCGCGGGGTGTATGTGCGGGTGTTCCTCTACGTCGTGGCGACGCATGTGCTGTTGGCGTTCATGAGCTTCTTGGTGATCGTCGCCAAGTCGCGCTGAGCGGTCCGCTGTGTTTTACCTCCGCCCCGTCTTCGGCTGTCCCGTCGTGGGGGTTTTTCGCCCGCTGCGCGGGGCTGTGGGTGCGGTGAGTGGAGGCGGTGGGGGCATGTGGGACGTCTCGGTGCGGGGTGGAGGACCCTTCGGTGCGGCAACGTCCATCTCCTCGGTTCGAAAGTCCATTGCTTCGGTGCGGTGTGCAGGTGAAGCCTGCTGGCGCGAAGGCTCGGACGAATCGTCCCCGCACCTCGTCGCACCGAGGAGGACCGAAGGATGCACCGAACGCGCACCGCGGCGGCCACCGCGTTGGCCGTGGCCCTGGCCGTGCTTCCGCTGACGGGCATGGCCGGGCCGCCGGGCGGCGGCGGGAAGGCGGGGCAGGACGGCCCCCGGGACAGTCCCGGAGTTGCCGGTTCCCGTGCCCTCTCCCCCACGCCCCGGTCCGTCCGGAGCCGGTCCGACCAGGTCACCATCACCCGCTCCGTGACTGTCGTCGCCGGGCCGGACACCGATGCCCCTGCACTGGCCGTCGTCGAGAAATCGCTCAAGGACGCCGGTGCGGACCGGGTCGTACGGGCCGAAAGGGACCCGGGCGACGGGCAGTTGGCGGTGTACGTGGGCGGGGCGGGGGCATCGCGCGCGTTGCGGGCGCTGGGGGCCCGGGGGCCGGACGGGCTGCCCGCCGAGGGCTATGCGCTGGCCGTCGGCGGGGGCCGGATCGCGTTGTCCGGCAAGGACGCCACCGGTACGTATTACGCCGCGCAGTCGCTGCGGCAGCTGCTGCCCCACCGGGAGCGGCCGGGCGCGCGGGTGCGGGGCACCGCCGTACGCGACTGGCCGGCCACCCCGCTGCGAGGTGTCATCGAGGGCTTCTACGGAACCCCTTGGTCGCATGAGGCCCGGCTCGACCAGCTCGACTTCTACGGCGAGCACAAGATGAACATCTATGTGTACTCGCCCAAGGACGACCCCTACCTGCGGGCGAAGTGGCGTGACCCCTATCCCGCGGACCGGCTCGCGCAGCTCAAGGAGCTGGTGGACCGGGCGCACGAGCGGCATGTGGAGTTCACCTATGCGCTCTCCCCGGGGCTGTCGGTCTGCTACAGCTCCGACGCGGATCGCAAGGCGCTGACCACCAAGTTCCAGACGCTGTGGGACATCGGGGTGCGGTCCTTCGCGGTGCCGCTGGACGACATCAGTTACACGGACTGGAACTGCGTGGCGGACAAGGACGCGTTCGGGACCGGCGGCGGGGCGGCGGGGGCGGCGCAGGCGCATCTTCTCAATCGCGTCCAGCAGGAGTTCATCGCCCGGCACTCCGGTGCCGGGCCGCTGCAGATGGTGCCGACCGAGTACTACGACGTGAAGCCGTCGCCGTACAAGAAGGCGCTGGCCGCCAGGCTGGACAAGGACGTGCTGGTCGAGTGGACGGGCGTGGGGGTGATCGCGCCGACGATGACCGTCGCCCAGGCGCGGCAGGCCCGGGAGGTGTTCGGGCACCGGGTCCTGACGTGGGACAACTACCCGGTCAATGACTATGTGACCAACCGGTTGCTGCTCGGGCCGTTCAACGGCCGCGAGAAGGGGCTGCCGGGGCAGCTGGCGGGGATCACCGCGAACCCGATGATCCAGCCTGCCGCGTCCAAGCTCGCGCTGTACACGGTGGCCGACTACACGTGGAACGACACGGCGTATGACGCCCGTGCCTCCTGGAGCGCGGCGATCGCGGAGCTGGCCGGCGGCGACGCCCGGACGGCACGGGCGCTGCGTGCCTTCGCCGATGCCCACTACGCCTCGTCGCTCAATCCACGGCAGGCGCCCGAACTGGCCGCCGCCATCGCGCAGTTCGGCAAGGACGGCGATGCGCGGAGGCTGGACGGGGTGTTGCGGAACCTGCGGGACGCGCCGGGGGTGCTGCGGGACCGGCTCGCCGACCGGGGATTCGTCAAGGACAGCGGGCCCTGGCTGGATGCCACCCGGGCCTGGGCCGTCGCGGCGCGCGGCGCCCTTCAGCTGATCGAGGCCACCAGGGCGGGGGACGATGCCAAGGCCTGGCAACTGCGGCAGGGCATACCGGAGCTGGTGAGGACCGCCACCGCGTTCGTCTATGTGGACATGTCGGGGAAGAGGGTTCCGGTGCTGGTGGCGGACGGGGTGCTGGACACCTTCGTCGAGGCGGCGGTGGCCGAGCACGACGCGGCGCTGGGCGTCGTCGGCCGTCCGAAGGGGTCGACGAATCTGGCCGTCTACCAGGACCACGCGGCTTCCCGGATGACCGATGGTGACGATGCCACCTACTTCTGGAGCGGCGCGGCGCCCCGGGCTGGCTCCTTCGTGGAGCTGGATCTGCATGCGGAGCGTCCGCTGGGGACCGTACGGCTGGCGATGGGCAAGAGCGGCAGCCCGGACGACTATCTGCGGCACGGTGTCCTGGAGTACTCGTCGGACCACAGGAACTGGCACCCGCTGGCCTCGTTCGACGGGAAGGCCGAGGTCGGCGCCGAACCACCGGCCGGGACCAGGGCCCGGTACGTCCGCGCACGGGCCACTGCGGCGCAGGACAACTGGCTGGTGGTGCGGGAGTTCACGGTGGCCGGGGACGGTGCGGCGACGGTGGCCGGTGGCCCGCCCGCGGCGGCGGGCAGCGCGCTGCGGTCGGCGGGGGACGGTGACCCGGCGACCGCCTATCGCGCGGCGCGGTCGGCGCAGCAGGGCGAGGCGCTGGAGTTCACCCCCGATACGCCCCGCAGGGCACGGTCCGTCACCGTCCTCCGGCCGCAGGGCGCACCCACCGGAGCGGCGGAGGTCCGGGTCCGTACGGGCGGTGCCTGGCGCACGCTCGGCACGCTGTCCGGGGCCTTGACGCGGCTGCCGGCCGGCGACGGCGCGATCGGGGGCGTGCGCCTGGTCTGGCGGGACGGGACGCCGGCGCCCGAGGTCGATGAGGTGATACTGCACTGAGGGGAACCGAGGGGCTGACGGGGGTCACCTTTTCCTGACGGGCCGCGTCATGGGGCCCTCGGTCCACGCCGTGCGTCCTACTCTGAGGCTCTGGCCGCCGCCCTCGCCCCGGAGGAGACCGACCCATGGCCCGACCCGCGCCCGATGCCCCCCGCCCGACCGCGGCCGCCGTGCTCGATGACGCGGTCCGTTCCCTCGCCCCGGACACCGATGCCAACCGGCTGGTCTCGCGGATCGAGGCGGGGGCGGCGCCGCGCTCCGTGTTCGCCACCTTCGCCCTCGAACAGCATCATGTGATCAGCGCCGACCGGCTCAGCTTCCAGCATCTGGCGCGGCGGGCGGACGGCGATCCGCCCGTGGCCGACTTCTTCGACCTGCTCGCCCAGGGCGAGGCGCTGGCCATGAAGCAGCTGGCCGGGCTGGCGGACGCCTGTGAGCTGAGCGAGCGGCAGATCGCGGAGTACCAGCCGCGCCCCGGGTGCCAGGCCTACCCCTCCTACGCGGCGCGGCTCGCCCTCAGCGGCGAGCCGTCCGACGTGGCGATCGCGCTGACCGCCAACTTCGCGGCGTGGGGCGGCTATTGCGCGGTCGTCGAGGCCGCGATGCGGGACCACTACTCCTTCCCTGAGGAGGCTTGTCGATTCTTCGGCTTATTCGCCGGGCCGGCACCGGCCGTCGACGAGAAGGCGCGCCAGGCGGTGCAGCACGGCCTCGACACCGGCCAGGCGCGGCCGGCCACGGCACACCGCTACGGCCGCCTCCTCCAGGCGTATGAACTCATGTTCTGGAACTGCGTCGCCGAGTGATCAGGGCGTAGGGCCTGTCGTCGACGTCCCGCCTGCGGACGGGCGTGCCCCGCCGGTGGTGCGGGGCGGGCCGGCCGCGGTCAGGCGCGGTGCGGCCGTTCGAGCAGCCGGCCGGTGGGTGCGGCGAGGGTGGTGCCGTCGTGGATCTCCCGGCCGCGCAGCCAGGTGGAACGTACGACTCCGTGCAGGGTCTTGCCGGCGTAGGCGGTGATCTTGTTGCGGTGCTGGAGGGCCTGCGGGTCGACGGTGAAGCTCTCCTCGGGGGCGAGGACCGCGAAGTCCGCGTCCCGGCCTGGCTCGATGGCGCCCTTGTGGCCGAGTCCGGCCAGCGCCGCGGGCGCGGTGGCCATCCAGCGCACCACGTCATCGAGGGTGTGACCACGCTCGCGGGCCTCGGTCCAGATGGCGGGCAGGCCGAGCTGGAGGGAGGAGATGCCGCCCCAGGCCGCGCCGAAGTCGGCGGTCTTGAGGTCGGCGGTGGAGGGCGAGTGGTCGGAGACGATGCAGTCGAGGGTGCCGTCGGCCAGTCCCTCCCACAGCGCGTCCCGGTTGGCGGCCTCGCGGATCGGCGGGCAGCACTTGAACTCCGTTGCGCCGTCCGGGATTTCCTCGGCGGTGAGGGTGAGGAAGTGCGGGCAGGACTCGACGGTGATCTTGACGCCCTCGCGCTTGGCGGCGGCGATCAGCGGCAGTGCGTCGCTGGAGGACAGATGCAGGACGTGTACCCGCGCGTCGAGCCGCCGGGCGAGCGCGATCAGCCCGGCGATGGCGTCGTTCTCGCAGGCGCGGGGGCGGGAGGCGAGGAAGTCGGCGTACTTCGGGCCGTGCGGCTGGGGGGCGTCGCCCAGATGGCCCGGGTCCTCGGCGTGCACGATCAGCAGGCCGCCGAATCCTGCGATCTCACCGAGGGCGGTGGCCAGTTGCTCCTGGTCGAGCTCGGGGAACTCGTCCACGCCGGAGGGCGAGAGAAAGCATTTGAAGCCGAAGACACCGGCGTCGTGCAGCGGCCGCAGCTCCTTGACGTTGCCGGGGATGGCACCGCCCCAGAAGCCGACGTCGACATGGGCCTTGGGACGGGCGACCGCGCGCTTGGTGTCGAGGTGAGCGGCCGTGGTGGTGGGCGGGAGGCTGTTGAGCGGCATGTCCAGGAGGGTGGTGATGCCGCCGGCCGCGGCCGCGCGGGTGGCGGTCCAGAAGCCCTCCCACTCGGTGCGGCCGGGGTCGTTGACGTGGACGTGGGTGTCGACGAGGCCGGGCAGCAGGACATCGTCACCGAAGTCCCGGACCAACGCCCCGGCCGGAGCCTCGGCGTCGTGCGGCAGCACCGCGGTGATCGTGCCGGCCGCGACGGTGACGGACGCGGCGCGCGTCCCCTGCGGGGTGACGACGCGCGTGGAGCGCAGCACCAGCTCTGTTTCGGACACCCGGTCCCCTCCTCGTTTCTGTCTTCATCGTTGCGTGCGGGCGTACGGGGCGCACGGCCGCCGCGAGGGGCCGTGACATCCGGGGCACGGACGCCCGCAGGAACGGCCTGCAAGAACGGCCTGCGGGAAGACCACGAATTCAACAATCTGTTGAATGAGTCTTCACTCCGGACCGCGGCCCGTCAAGACCCCTTGACCGGCACCGGCGGAGCGAGCGGCCCGGCCCCCTCCGACGCCGCGGGCTCCTCCGCCGCAACGGCCCCGACCTGCGACGGGATGATCTCCTCCGGTACCGGGCCGGCGGCGGCCGCGGCGCGCTCACGGCGGGAGAGCAGGGCGTAGAGCGCCCCGGCGAGCCCCATCCCGAAGATCCAGGAGAACGGCGCGACCACGGCGAAAGCCGGGACGAGGGCGAGCGCGGCACAGACCGCGGCGGCCGGCAGAAAGGCGGCCACGGCCTTCGGGTTGTAGCCCCTGCGGTAGAAGTAGGCGCCCCGGGCGTCGGCCGAGAACAGCGCATCGACGTCGATCCGGCCGCGGCGCACCAGGTGGTAGTCGACGAGCAGGATCGCCACCAGGGGGCCGAGGAAGGCGCCGAGCGCCCCCAGGAAGTACTGGATCACCAGCGCGGACGAATAGAGCTTCCAGGGCATGACGACGATCGCCAGCACCGCGGTGATCATGCCGCCGCGCTTGAAGTTCAGGTACTTCGGCGCGAGGTTGGCGAAGTCGTAGGCGGGCGAGACGAAGTTGGCGACGACATTGATGCCGATGGTGGCGACGATGAAGGCCAGCGCGCCGATGACCGTGACCACCGGATTGTCGATCTTCTGGATCACCTTCACCGGGTCGTAGATCGCCTCGCCGAAGACCGAGATCGTGCCCGCGGTGACGAGGACCGCGACCACGGCGAAGGCGGTGAAGTTCACCGGCAGCCCGATCAGATTCCCGCGCCGGTAGGAGCGGTGGTCGGGGGTGAAGCGGGCGAAGTCGGCGTAGTTGAGGACCAGGGTCAGGAAGGTGGCGACGGTCAGGCTGACCGCGATCAGGCTCTGCTCGGCCTGCGCGGGGCCGCTGAGGCCGGTGAGACTGCGGGTCAGCGAGATGTCACCACCGGCCTTGACGACCAGATACACCGCGAGCGCGAGGACGACCAGCCAGACCACCGGCCCGGTCGCGAAGTCCTGGACCTTGCGGATGAACTCCATCCCCCGGGTCAGCAGGACGGCCTGCAGCCCCCACATCACCAGGAACGCGACCCAGCCCAGCGTGGACAGTCCCAGCACCGAGTTGTGGTGGTAGGCCGCCAGGCCCGGCGCGAGCTGCAGCGTCAGCAGGACCACGGCGGTGGAGGCCAGCCAGGTCTGGATGCCGTACCAGGCCACGGCCATGACCGCACGCAGCAGGGCGGGGATGTTGGCGCCGTAGACGCCCCAGCTGGCGCGGGCGAGCACCGGGTAGGGGACGCCGGTCCGGTGCCCGGCGTGCCCCATCCGGTTCATCAGCCAGTGGACGATCGTGATGCCGGCCAGCAGCGCCACGAACACCTCCCAGGCGGGCAGGCCGAGCACGAACAGGCTGGCGGCGAAGGCGTAGTTGCTGATCGCGTGGGTGTCGGACATCCACAGCGCGAAGATGCTGTACGTGCCCCAGGTGCGCTCGGGGGCCGGTGCGAGGTCCCCGTTGAAGAGGCGTGGGTCCGGCTGCGGGGGCTTCGGGGGTGTGGTCACGTGTCCTCCCGGGCGGGTGGGGGTGGAGCTTACAGCGGAATGACCAGTTGTCAGATGCCTGATGTCTGTGCCGAAAATGCGGCGGGACGGGGTGAGTCCTGAGCGCGCCCCGGGGACCGGCGCAGATGTGTGCTCAGCGGCCAGGAGCCGATGACCTTGGGGCGGGGCGGCGCGAAGCTGCGTCCCGCGCTGGTGGTCAGCCCGAGACCGACGACAGCCTCCGCGAACTTCACCGCGGCGGCAACCCCGTCGACCACGGGAATCCCGAGCGCCGCCGCGACCCTCTCCTGGAGTCCGGCCATGCCCCCACAGCCCAGGCAGACCACCTCGGCGCCGGCCCGGACCACCTCACGGGCGGCCTCGGTGATCACTTCGACGGTCCGCTCCGGGTCCTCCTCCAGCTCCAGGACGCCGAGCCCGGTGCCGCGCACCGCGGCGCAGCGCTGCAGCAGCCCGGCGGTCAGCAGCCGGTCCCGGATCTGCGGTACGGCACGGTCGAGGGTGGTGACGATGCCGTAGGCGTGGCCGAGCATCATCGCCATCTGGGCGGCGCTCTCGGTGATGTCCAGGACGGGGACGTCCAGCAGCTCCTGGGCGCCCTCCCGGCCCGGCTCGCCGAATCCGGCCATGACCAGCGCGTCGAAGGGCGTATCGAAGGTGGCGAGCCGGTCCAGCACGGCCGCGGCGCTGAGATAGCCCTCGAAGTGGCCCTCGATCGACTCCGGCCCCCACCGGGGCTGGGTCGCGATGATCTCGGTGCCCGGGGCGGCGGCCGCGGTGGCGGTGACGCGGATGGCGGCGGTCATGGAAGCCGTGGTGTTCGGGTTCATGACGAGAAGGCGCATGACTCTCCAACGATTTGGAGGATTCCACAGAATGGACAGTAGGTTTCGCGCAGCAGAACGTAGCTACGGCCCCTGGCACCGTCAAGGGTTCGCGGCCAGGAGCTTGCCGGTCGGCTCGCACCGTGAGACAAAGAGGGCCTGACCGGCGGGAACGAGTGTGCGAGAGACCGTGTGCCCGCGTAACGGGACCGGTAGGCTTCTCCGGTCGGGCCCGGCGCCCGCCGGCACCGGCCGAGACCGATCCGACCCGCCCCGAAAGGAACGCGACGTGCCGTCGTCCAGCGCCAGCACCTCCGCCGCCGAAGCCAAGCCCGCAGGCGCCAGCGGCGGCGTCCAGTCCCTCGAGCGCGCCTTCGACCTGCTGGAGCGGATGGCCGACGCCGGTGGCGAGGTGGGCCTGAGCGAGCTCTCCACCAGCAGCGGACTGCCGCTGCCCACCATCCACCGCCTGATGCGCACGCTCGTCGCCTGTGGCTACGTCCGGCAGCAGCCCAACCGCCGCTACGCACTCGGCCCGCGCCTGATCCGGCTCGGTGAAAGCTCCTCCCGGCTGCTGGGCACCTGGGCCCGGCCGTTCCTGGCCCGTCTGGTCGAGGAGACCGGCGAGACCGCCAACATGGCGCTGCTCGACGGAGACGAGATCGTCTATGTCGCCCAGGTGCCCTCGCGGCACGCGGTGCGGATGTTCACCGAGGTCGGCCGGCGGGTGCTGCCGCACTCCACCGGCGTCGGCAAGGCCCTGCTGGCCCACCACTCCCCGGAGGAGGTCCGCGCCCTGCTCGGCCGTACGGGCATGCCGGCCGCGACCGAGAAGACCATCACGGACCCGGACCGCTTCCTGGAAGCCCTCGCCGATGTCCGCCGCCTGGGCTATGCGGTCGACGACAACGAGCAGGAGATCGGCGTCCGCTGCCTCGCGGTGCCGGTGCCCAACTCCCCCACCTCGGCGGCGATCTCCATCTCCGGACCGACCGGACGGGTGACCGAGGCCGCGACGGACAAGATCGTCCCGGTGCTGCAGGACGTCGCGGCGCAGCTGTCGGTGGCGCTGGCGAACCAGACGCCGGCGTAGGCGCGGCGGACCCCGCGTACCCGTGCGGGTACGCGGTCACCGGCTGCGCGGCAGCTCGCCGAAGCGGTCGATGCCCGCACGCACCTCCGTGAGCGCGGGCGACAGTGCACTCACCGAGCCGACCGCCCCGGCGATCAGCAGGAGCGAACGGCGCAGCCGGGGCACCTCCGGCAGCCCGTGGCTCACCATCGCGTCGAGCGCGGCCAGCTCGTCATCGGCTGCCACCCGATCCGCTAACTCGCCCGGTAGTAATGCCAGTTGCCGACGCAGCCGGGCCACCGCCCCGCGCAGTTCCTGGACCCGTGGGTCGTCCTCGACCCCGGCCACCCGTCCGTCCCTCTGCAGCTGCTCCACAACGACGGCGTCCTCCAAGGCCGTTGCCCGTTCCGCCATGCCGGACAGTTAACGCCACTCTGCGCTGATGGCGCCACACGGAGAGCGAAAAAACCGGATCACCGAGCGGAAGCGGCCGGGAACAGCCCGGAACGGCCGCGCCCCGCCCTACCCCGGAACGACCTGACGATACGCCAGCACATGTGTTCCCCTCACCACCCTTTGGTGTGGGCACGCACGGTCCGAAGCGTATGCCGCAGCGAGATGGAGCATTCTCCCCTTCAAGGAAATATCCGGCATATCACTGGATCGGAGAATGCCATGGAGTCCAACTCCGGCCCCGACACCGGCTCGAACCACCACCGCGGCGCCAGCGTCGTGCAACTCATCTGCCGTGCGTACGGCCTCTCCGATGCCTCGGAGATCACCCTGGAGCACATACACCGTTATGTCGCCGAGCGCCGGCGCGCGGAGGAACGCACACCCCACCTGCGCGACCGGCTGCGGCCGGACATCCCCCGCCCCCGAGCCGCCGGTGACGCGGCCTGATCGACACCCCCGGGCGAACCGGCCTCACCGGACCGGGAGACCGGGCGTCACGAAGGAAGCAGCCCCCATGAGGCAAGCGCCCTCCATGAGGTAAGCAGTCCCCATGACGCCGAGGACGCCCGGACCGCCGGGAGAACCGCAAGAACAGTCACCACCCGCCCGGCCGGGCGCCGATGAGGGGCCACGGCACGCCGGGCGGCCCGGGGGGAGGGTGGCCGGCCTGCTGCTCGCGGCGGGCGGCGGGCGACGCCTGGGGGGACAGCCCAAGGCGCTGCTCGACCGCCGGGGACGGCCGTTGGTCGAACACGCCGCACGGGCACTGCGGGACGGCGGCTGCGACCCCGTGCACATCGTGCTGGGAGCGGCCGCCGGTTCCGTGCGGGAACGGGCCGACCTCTCGGCGTACGGCGTCTCGGAAAACCCGGACTGGGCCCAGGGTATGGGCTCTTCGCTGCGCGTGGGCCTCGCCGCGCTGGCCGGTTCGGGGGCGGATGCGGTGGTGGTGTCGCTGGTGGACCAGCCGGGCATCGGAGCCGCCGCGGTGGCGCGTGTGGTGGCGGCGTACACGGGCGGCACCTCACTCGCCTCCGCGGCGTACGACGGCCGCCGGGGGCATCCGGTCCTCTTCGGCGCCGACCGCTGGCCGGACATCGCCGCCACCGCGACGGGCGACCGCGGTGCGCGCGCCTACCTCCAGGAGCATGCGGACGCACTCACCCTCGTCGAGTGCTCCGACATCGCCGAGCCGTACGACATCGACACGCCGGAGGATCTGCACCGCCTGCAGTGACCGGCCCGCGGTGGCCCCGCACACCTCTCGGCAACTCCCGTGCGGCGCAAGGGAGTAGGCGCACGGGAGGCGGTAATGGAGAGTGATCGGCGTGGCACCGAGAGCCATTCGATCACCGCTTGTGTCGACTCGGAGAATCTCGACATCAACAAACCATTGAAGTTCCGCGATAAGGAAACTAGTCTCCACTGGTCAGAAGCGCCCTGAACCCTGACGGCGCCCGCGACCGTATTCCGGAGCCCGCGGCACCCGGTGCCGCCCGGCGTTTCCGGAGGCCGCCAGGCACCGCCGCTGAATGGAGTGACACGCATGTCCGCACCAGCGCCGTCCCCGCTGGCCATCGTCGACGTCGACCCCGCTCACGCCCCCGAACGGCAGGGCGAGGTCCTTACCGACGCCGCGCTCACCCTCGTCGCCGAGCTGCACCGCCGGTTCACCCCGCGCCGCGACGAACTGCTCGCCCGCCGCGCCGGGCGCCGCGCGGAGATCGCCCGGACCAGCACCCTGGACTTCCTCCCTGAGACCGCGGAGATCCGCGCGGACGACAGCTGGAAGGTGGCCGGGGCGCCCGCCGCGCTCAACGACCGCCGGGTGGAGATCACCGGCCCCACCGACCGCAAGATGACGATCAACGCGCTCAACTCGGGCGCCAGGGTCTGGCTCGCCGACTTCGAGGACGCCTCCGCCCCGACCTGGGAGAACGTCGTCTCCGGCCAGCTCAACCTGATCGACGCCTACGAGCGCCGGATCGACTTCACCGACCCCGCCTCCGGGAAGTCGTACGCCCTGAAGCCCGCCGGGGAGCTGGCCACCGTCGTGATGCGCCCGCGCGGGTGGCACCTGGACGAGCGCCACCTCCAGTTCGAGGGCCGGCCGGTGCCCGGTGCGCTGGTCGACTTCGGCCTCTACTTCTTCCACAACGCCCAGCGCCTGCTGGACCTGGGCAAGGGCCCGTACTTCTACCTGCCGAAGACCGAGTCGCACCTGGAGGCCCGCCTCTGGAACGAGATCTTCGTCTTCGCGCAGGACTATCTCGGCATCCCCCAGGGCACCGTGCGCGCCACCGTCCTGATCGAGACCATCACGGCCGCGTACGAGATGGAGGAGATCCTTTACGAGCTGCGCGACCACGCCTCGGGGCTGAACGCCGGCCGCTGGGACTACCTCTTCTCCATCGTCAAGAACTTCCGTGACGGCGGCGCCAAGTTCGTCCTCCCGGACCGCAACGCGGTCACGATGACCGCCCCGTTCATGCGCGCCTACACCGAACTCCTCGTCCGCACCTGCCACAAGCGCGGGGCGCACGCGATCGGCGGTATGGCGGCCTTCATCCCCAACCGCCGCGACCCCGAGGCCAACGAGAAGGCCCTCGCCAAGGTCAAGAACGACAAGGACCGCGAGGCCGGCGACGGCTTCGACGGCTCCTGGGTCGCTCACCCCGACCTGGTCCCGGTCGCCCGCGCCTCCTTCGACGCGGTCCTCGGCGACAAGCCGCACCAGAAGGACCGCCTGCGCGAGGACGTCGACGTCAAGGCCGCCGATCTGATCGCGATCGACTCCCTGGACGCCAAGCCCACTTACCAGGGCCTGATCGACGCGGTCCAGGTCGGCACCCGTTACATCGAGGCCTGGCTGCGCGGCCTGGGCGCCGTCGCCATCTTCGGCCTCATGGAGGATGCCGCCACCGCCGAGATCTCCCGCTCCCAGATCTGGCAGTGGGTCAACGCGGGGGTCGTCTTCGAGAACGGCGAGAAGGCCACCGCGGAGCTCGTGCGCACGGTCGCCGCGGAGCAACTGGCCGCCATCCGCGCCGAGGTCGGCGAGGACGCCTTCACCGCCGGCAGGTGGCAGCAGGCTCACGACCTGCTGCTCCGGGTCGCCCTGGACGAGAACTACACGGAGTTCCTGACGCTGCCCGCGTACGAGCTGCTGGGCTGAGGCTTCACCCGTAGGGGTTCCCCTGATTCCCGAGGGGCCGGTACGTACGCCGCGGTGCGGTGCGTACCGGCCCCTCGTCCTTCCTCGGTGGCGGCGCGGTCGAGGGGCGGCGCGTCCAGGCCGACGACGGTGACGGCGGCGCGGCGGGTGCGCCGGGGCCTGCGGGGCTGCGCTTATAGTGGATCGGCACTACAAACGTAGTAGGAAGCGGTTCGGCACGAAGGGCGCTCGGGGTGGCACGACGGCGGGAGCAGGTGCTGGACGCGGGCATCCAGGTCCTGGGCAGCGCGGGGGCACGGGGGCTGACCTACCAGGCCGTGGATGCCGCGGCAGGAGTCCCGTCGGGCACCACCTCCAACTACTTCCGCAACCGGACGGCCCTGATCGACGGCATCGTCGAGCACGTCCAGGCCCTGGAGCACCGCGACTGGGAGGCCTTCGCCACGGCGGCCGACCCGGCCGACGCCGCCGAACTCGCCGATACCGTCGCCCGGTTCCTCCGGTACGCGACCGGCCCCGAGCGGGCCAGGACCGCCGCCCGCTTCGCGCTCCACCTGGAATCCTGGGCCCGCCCCGAGCTCCGCCCCGCACTCACCCGCGGCCGCGAAACCGTCATCAACTGGGGAGCGGAGTGGCTACGGCGCATCGGCTCACCGGCGCCGCGGCGGCACTGTGCGATCCTCTGCGACTACATGGACGGCGTCGCCTTCCGCCAGCTCTCCTTCCCCGACGAGGAATTCGACCCGGGACCGGGCCTCCGCGAGCTGCTGGGCGGACTGCTGGACTGAGGGGGCCGAGAAGAGTTACGGCCCGGGCACATCGGTCGGCCATCCCGGCGGCGCCGGAAGTCCCCGCGTGCCTGCTGCTGCAGGTCTGCGGCGTTGAGACCTGCGGCGCGCACGCGGACCACCACATCTCCCGGTCCCGCCACCGGGTCCGGCCGTTGCTCCAGTGGGAACTTCCCCTCGCAGTCGATCACTACAGCGCGCATGAGCGCACTCCATGTCCCGCCACGAGGGGGTGCGTCAGACAGTCCGCGTCTGCCCGTAAGGGCCGTCGCACCGTCCCCACATCAGTGGGCGGTCGCCGCCGCGGGCTCGTCGGCGTCGGACGCCGTGGCGGGGGCGGGCCGCTGGGCGATCGCCGGGCCGGACGGGACGGCGGCGGCCGCGTCCGCCTCGGTGTCGGTGTCCCCCGGAGATTCCCCCTCGGCGTCCCCGTCGGCGTCCGCCGTCTTCCTGCCGAAGTGGTTGAAGGCGAGGTTGAGGACGATGGCGACCAGGCAGCCGGTGCTGATGCCGGAGTCCAGGACGACCAGCAGGTCCTTGGGGAGGTGGTGGTAGAAGTCCGGTGCGGCGATGGGGATCAGGCCGATGCCGACGGCCGCGGCGACGATCAGGGCGTTGTCGCCCTTCTCCATCGCGGCGGAGGCCAGCGTCTGGATGCCGCTGGCGGCCACCGAGCCGAAGAGCACGATGCCGGCGCCGCCGAGGACCGGCAGCGGGACCAGCGAGATGACCGAGGCGGCCACCGGGCACAGGCCCAGCACGAGCAGGATCAGACCGCTGGTGGCCACGACGAAGCGGCTGCGCACCTTGGTCATCGCGACCAGGCCGATGTTCTGGGCGAAGGCGCTGTTGGCGAAGCCGTTGAACAGCGGGCTGAGAGCCGTGCCGAGGGTGTCGGCGCGCAGTCCGCCCTCGATGGTGCGCTCGTCCGCCGGGCGGCCGACGATCCTGCCGAGGGCCAGCATGTCGGCCGTCGACTCGGTCATACAGACCAGCATCACGATGCACATGGAGACGACCGCGGCGAGGTCGAACTGCGGGGCGCCGAAGTGGAAGGGCGTCGGGAAGCCGATCAGGGACGCCTGGGAGAGCGCGGAGAAGTGGGTGATGCCGACGGGTATCGCGATCAGGGTGCCGGCGATCAGGCCGAGCAGGATCGCGATCTGCTGGAGGAAGCCGCGCAGCACCCGGCGCAGCACCAGCACGATCAGGAAGGTCAGCGCGGCCATCCCGATGTTCGTCAGCGAACCGTAGTCCGGGGCCCGGTCGTTGCCGCCCTGGGACCAGTTGAAGGCCACCGGCAGCAGCGAGACGCCGATCAGGGTGATGACGGTGCCGGTGACCACCGGCGGGAAGAACCGTACGAGCTTGGAGAAGTAGGGGGCGAGCAGGAATCCCAGCACACCGGCGACGATCACCGCGCCGAAGATGACCGGCAGTGCGTCGGCGGGGCCGTGCGCCTTGCCGATGGCGATCATCGGGGTGACGCCGGCGAACGAGACGCCGTTGACGAAGGGCAGCTTGGCGCCGACCTTCCAGAAGCCCAGGGTCTGCAGCAGCGTCGCGATGCCCGCGGTGAAGAGGCTGGCGCCCATCAGGAACGCGGTCTCGGTGGCGCTCAGCCCGCAGGCCGGTCCCACGATCATCGGCGGGGCCACCACTCCCGCGTACATCGCGGCCACGTGCTGGAGGCCGCTGGTGAACATCTTGAAGGGCGGGAGGGTCCGGTCGACCGGATGCTTCCGGTCCTCCTCCGGCTTCTGCCCGGTCATTGCGGCCACTGCGGGCCTCCTTCGTTTTCTGCGTCGCCGGGGGCCGGCGAGGCGAGGCTGTCACGGAGGGCTTGCCATGTGGTGCGTGGTGCAGGGAGTTGCCTGGTGAGCGATGCTGCGGGACTGTGCGCTCGTGGCGCGCGCGGACGGCGGTGGGGCCGGCCGGCCCGGGGGTGGGAGCCGACCGGCCCGGGGGTGCGAGAAGATCCCGCACCCCCGGGTCCGGCGCTTGTGGATCCCGCTCGGATCCACAAGCCCGGCCGGGAGCCGTCCCTCCCGGCCGAGTTCAGGGGTGGCGTCGGCCGCGGCCGCGCCGAGGGGTCAGCCCTCGGCGGCGATCCGGGCCAGACGCTGCGCCTCGGCCCGCGCGGTGCGGGCGACGGCGTCCTCGTCGACGTTGCTGAGGTGGTTGTCCTCGACGACCGGCCGGCCGCCCACGAGGGAGAGGGTGACCGGTGCGGCCGGGCCGAAGACCAGGGCGGTGACCGGGTCGGCGATGGTGGAGTGGCCGAGGCCGTCCAGCTTCCACAGCACCAGGTCGGCGAGCTTTCCGGCCTCCAGCGAACCGATCTCGGCGCTCCGGCCGAGGACCTGCGCGCCGCCGTAGGTGCCCAGCCGCAGCGCCTTGCGGGCGTTCAGCGCGGCCTCCCGGTGCGCGCCGAGGCGGTTGATCAGCAGGGCGTTGCGCAGCTCGGTGTGGAGTTCGCCGGACTCGTTGGAGGCGGTGCCGTCGACGCCGAGGCCGACCGGGACGCCGGCCGCGAGCATGTCGGGGACGCGGGCGATCCCGGCCGCGAGGCGGGCGTTGGAGGACGGGCAGTGCGCGACGCCGGTGCCGGTGCGGGCGAAGGCGGCGATGTCGGAGTCGTTCATGTGGACGCAGTGCGCCATCCACACGTCACCGCCGAGCCAGCCGGTCGACTCGAAGTAGTCGGTCGGGCCCATGCCGAACAGCTCGTGGCAGAACTTCTCCTCCTCCACGGTCTCCGAGCCGTGGGTGTGCATCCGTACACCCTTGCGGCGAGCCAACTCGGCGCCCTGCCGCATGAGTTCGGTGGACACGGAGAACGGCGAGCAGGGCGCGGCGGCGATCTGCACCATCGAGCCGAAGGAGGCGTCGTGGTGGGCGTCGATGGCCTCCTCGGTCGCCAGCAGGGCACCCTCGGTGGTCTCGACGGCGAAGTCCGGGGGCAGCCCGCCGTCCTTCTCGCTGCGGTCCATGGAGCCGCGGGCGAGGGTGATCCGGGCGCCGATCCCGGCGGCGGCCGCGAGCTCGGCGGCGACGAGGTCGCCGGAACCCCGCGGGAAGACGTAGTGGTGGTCGGAGGCGGTGGTGACGCCGCCCTTGACCATCATGCCCAGCGAGCCCTGGGTGGCCGCGGCGAGCATCGGGGCGTCGATGCGGGCCCACGTCGGGTAGAGCGCGACCAGCCAGTTGAACAGGTTGTGGTCGGTGGCCAGGCCACGGGTGATCCACTGGTAGAAGTGGTGATGGGTGTTGATCAGGCCGGGGGTGACCAGGTGCCCGGTGCCGTCGATCCGGCGGACGACACCCGCCAGGCCCTCGGGCGCCTTGCCCGCACCGACCGACTCGATGACGTTCCCGGCGACGACGACATGGCCGGTGGCGTACTCGGTGTCGTGGGCGTCGACCGTCGCGATGGCGCAGTTCTCGATGACGAGGCGCTCGGTCGCGCCCTCAGGGGATGCCGAGGCAGCCATGGTGCTCCTACTTTCGATTCCGGCGGTGGGCACGGCATGGCCCTACGGGATTTGAGTGCCGGAGCCGGGCGAGGCGGCTGACGGTACCGCTGCCCGTGGGGTGCTCCGGGTGCCGAGGTGGTGGAAGAACAGATTGAGCAGCACCGCGACCAGGGCGCCGGCGCTGACCCCCGAGCCGAGCACGGTCTGCGCCCAGGCGGGGAAGGCGTCGTAGAAGGACGGTGCGGCGAGCGGGACGAGGCCGGCGCCGAGGACGGGGAAGGCGCCCCGGCGATGAGCAGACCGGCGGCGATCAGCCGGGGCCGGCCCGCGGTGTCCAGGCCGACGGCCTGGCCGATGATGAGCGGAGGGGTGACGACACCGGCGTACAGGGCGGCGATGTGCTGGAGCGCGGCCGGGACGAGCCGTCCGACGGCCGGCTTCTCGTCCACCGGGTGGACCGGTGGCGCGGGGTGGTGCGGGGCGTGCGTGTGCTGTGCCATGGGTCGTTCCCCTCGGGTTCCGTGCGCCCCTCCCCGCCGCGGGGTGGGGAGGGACACACGCGGCACGGCGTTGCGTCAAAGCCGCTAGAGGTTCGTCAGATCCACCGGGATCTCGGGCTCGACACCGTCGCGCAGAACAGTGGCTTCGATCAGGCCGTACGGGCGGTCGGCCGCGTAGTACACGGCGCCCTCGGCGGTATCGTTCTTGAGCCCGAACGGCTCCAGATCGACGAGGAAGTGGTGCTTGTTCGGGAGCGAGAAGCGGATCTCGTCGACCTCCGAACGGTTGTTGATCACACGCGCGCCCATTTGGTACAGGGTCTGCTGCAGCGAGAGGCTGTAGGTCTCCGCGAACGCCTGCAGCATGTGCTTCTTGACCTGCTCGTACGAACGCTCCCAGTTCGGCATCCGCTGCTCGTCGTCGGTCCAGTTGAACCGCCAGCGGCTGGACACCTCGGTGGCCAGGATGCGGTCGTAGGCCTCCTTCAGCGTCGTGTACTTGTCCTTGATGTAGCCCCAGAACTCCGAGTTGGTGGAGTTCATCACCACGAGGTCCTTCAGGCCGGAGATGACCTGCCACCGCTCACCGTCATAGGTGATCTCGGTCAGGCGGGTCTCCTGGCCCTTGCGGACGAAGGAGTGCTGGACCTCGTCGGCGCCGATGAAGCGGGAGTTGGCGTCGGAGGGGGCGATCCGTTCCCAGGCGTACTCCTCGATCCGGATGCGGGCCCGGTGGATCGGCTCCTGGCTGGTGACGAAGTGCCGTGCCAGGTGGATGCCGAACTGCTCGGCCGAGTCGATCCCGTGCTCCTTGGCGAAGGCGTACACGGTGTTCTTGGTCGTGTCGGTGGGAAGGCAGTGGGCGTTGGAGCCGGAGAGGTGGACCTCTTCCAGGTCGCCGGAGAGCGAGACCGAGACGTTCAGGTCCTTGATGTGGTGCCTGTCACCGTCGCGGGTGATCTTGACGACGCGGTTCTCCGCTTTGCCGTACTGGTTCTGACCGAGAATCACAGGGCGGGCCGGGCGGGAATCGGCAGCGCGGGCCGGGCGGGAATCGGCAGCGTGGGCCGGGCGGGATTGGGCAGTCATGTCGGTGCTAGCTCCCTCGGTATACGGAGTAGCCGAACGGGTTGAGCAGCAGCGGTACGTGATAATGCTCGCCCGGCGTGACGGCGAAGGTGATCGCCACCTCCGGGAAGAAAGCTCCGCTGTCCCTTACGCGGGGGGCGTCCTGCTGTTCCTCGGCTTGCTGGGTTGCCTTGTGGTGTGCGCGGTGCCGGTGCGAAACGAAGTACTCCTCGACGGCGAAGTCGAGGCGCACGTGGGTTGTGCCTTCCGGCAGGGCCGGCAGGTCCTTGCAGCGTCCGTCCGCATCGGTCGTGGACGCGCCGTGGGCGGTCCAGGCGCCGTCGCGGCCGGAGCGCACCGCGAGCGTGAGGGCGACGCCCTCCGCGGGGCGGCCCACGCTGGTGTCCAGGATGTGGGTGGACACCGACGTCGGTGCAGCCCTCTCGCTGCTCATGCTGCGTCTCCTTCTGCGTGCTCGGCGATACGGGTCAGGCGGATGCGGTTGATCTTGCCGAGTTCCGCACGCACGATCTCGCGTTCCTGTTCCGGCGTGTTGTCGATCCGGTCACGGACGGCGTCGCGCATCTCCTCTCCGGTCCGGCCGGAGGCACAGATCAGGAAGACATGCCCGAACTTCTCCTGGTAGGCCAGGTTGAGTTCGAGCATCTCGGCCTTGAGCGCTTCGGAGGCGCCGGCCATCCCGCTCTGTTCTCGGCGCGAAGTGGGGTCGCCCGGCTTCGGACGGCCGATCGGCGGGTGCCCGGCCATCGCCTCGGCCAGATCCTCGGCGGTCAGCTCGGCCATGGCGGCGTCGCTCGCGGCGAACAGGGCATCGGCGGTGGCGTAGGGACGCTGCGCGAGAACCTTGCCGCCCCAAGCCCGGCTGGCACACACCTCGTGCAGTGCGGCCAGGGCCGCCTGGTCGTCGGCGGTGTTGAACCGGGTGAGGCCCGGCGTGGGCTCGGGGGTGTCCCCCGTCGAGCGTGGTGAACGCGTAGACACGGGAAGCCTCCGTGGCCTGGTGCTGGACAGCTCTGCTTGGCTGGAAACAGCTAAGACCCCTGGCAACAGCACGTCAACACTTTGTTGAAAACTCGGCGGCGCAAATGCCGCCGTCCGGTGATTCCGGGCGACGATTCCGGCGGCCGGTGCGGATCTCGGTCCGCTTCGCCCTCAGTCGGCGCCCTTCGCGGGGTTGTCCCTGTTCAGGTAGTTGTAAACGGTGAAGCGGCTGACGCCGAGGGCGGTGGCGACGGTCTCCACCCCGTGACGGACCGAGAAGGCCCCGCGGGACTCGAGTATCCGCACCACCGACTGCTTGGTCTTACGGTCCAGCTCCGCCAGCGGCATGCCGTGCCGGCGCTGGAGCTCGGCGAGGATGTGGTCGAGCGAGTCCGACAGATGCGGGAGCCGTACGGCCACCCGGTCCTGCCCCTCCCAGGTCAGCACGACATCATCGCCCTGCGCCTGGTCCGGCGCGAGCATCTGTCCACCCATCGCGTCGACCAGCGGCTTGACCGCCTGGACGAACGGGTGGTCAGCGGGCTCCGTCACGTCGCCTCCCCCGCGCCCTGACCGGCGCCCTGGATCACATTGACCTGCAGGGAGACCCGGGTGGCGCCCGCCTGCAGCGATTCCCGCAGCAGGGCGGCCACGGCACCGAGCACCTGCTCGGCCTCGCCCTCCGCCGTATTGCCGAAGGGGCCGACATCGACGGCGTCCAGCCCGGCACCCGTGACGACGTCCCGCGCCACCACCGCATGCGCCGGCGCCTCGTCCAGGTCGAACGGTTCCGTCGTGAACTCCACTCTCAATCGCACGCCGCTCAACCTACGCGCGGGAGCGCCCGGCCACCAGAAATTGCTCCGGGGCCCCCTTGACAGCCTTCGAGCCCGCCAGGCAGTCTTCCAATAAGCAGAAAAACAGTTCCACTATCCGGAAGGGAGTGCCGGGCCTGATGGGTTTCACGGACACGCGCTTCGACGTCAATCTGTCGATCCTGTTCACCGAGCTTCCGTTGCTGGAGCGGCCGGCGGCCGCGCGGGCGGCGGGCTTCACGGCGGTGGAGCTGTGGTGGCCGTGGGTGGACGCCCCGGTGCCGGAGCCGGCGGAGCTGGCGGAGCTGCGCACCGCGCTGACGGATGCCGGGACGCGGCTGGTGGGACTGAACTTCTACGCCGGACAGCTGCCGGGCCCGGACCGCGGAGCCCTGTCGGTCCCGGGCGAGGAGTCGGAGAAGTTCCGGGCGAATGTGCCGGTGGCGGTGGAGTTCGGCCGTTCGCTGGGCTGCACGTCCTTCAACGCCCTCTACGGCAACCGGGTGGCGGGGGTGCCGGCCGCCGAGCAGGACGCGCTGGCACTGGAGAACCTGGCGTTCGCCGCGCGGGCGGTCGCGGAGGTGGGCGGCACGGTGCTGATCGAGGCGCTGAACGCGCCGGAGTCGCCGCACTGCCCGATCGTCAGCGCACCGAAGGCCATCGAGGTGGTGGACGCGGTGAACGCGGCCACCGGCCTGGACAACACCCGCTTCCTGATGGACCTCTACCACCTGTCGATGAACGGCGAGGACCTGGACGAGGTCATCGACCGCTACACGCCCAAGACCGCCCATGTGCAGATCGCCGACAACCCCGGCCGCGGCGCCCCCGGCACCGGCGATCTCGACTTCGCCGACCTGCTCGGCCGCCTCAAGAAGGCCGGCTACCAGGGCTGGACCGGCCTGGAGTACAAGCCCGGCGACGGAACCGGCGCAGGCGCCTTCGCATGGCTCCCCGCCCCGCTGCGTGCGGCCCGCTCCTGACGACTTCCAGCACCGCGAAAACCGTGAAAGAGGCCTCCCGATGAGCAACCTGCCCAAGATCGCGTGGATCGGTCTCGGCATCATGGGCTCCCCCATGGCCGAAAACCTGATCAAGGCCGGCTACCAGGTCACCGGCTACACCCTCGAAGCCGACAAACTCCAGCGCCTCGCGGCGGCCGGCGGCACCGCAGCCGCCTCCCTGGCCGAAGCCGTCACCGATGCCGACGTCATCATCACCATGGTCCCGGCCTCCCCCCAGGTCGAAGCCATCGCCTACGGCCCCGGCGGCATCCTGGAAAACGCCCGGCGCGGCGCCCTGCTGATCGACATGTCCTCGATCACCCCGCAGACCTCCATCGACCTGGCCCACGCCGCCGCCGACAAGGGCATCCGTGTGCTGGACGCGCCCGTCTCCGGCGGCGAAGCCGGCGCCATCGAAGCCGTCCTGTCCATCATGGCCGGCGGCGACCGGGCCGACTTCGACGCCGCCCGCCCCCTGCTGGAAGCCCTCGGCAAGACCATCGTCCACTGCGGCCCCCACGGCGCCGGCCAGACCGTCAAGGCCGCCAACCAGCTGATCGTCGCCATCAACATCCAGGCCTGCGCCGAAGCCGTCGTCTTCCTCGAGAAGTCCGGCGTCGACCTCACCGCGGCCCTCGACGTCCTGGGCGGCGGCCTGGCCGGCTCCACCGTCCTGGCCCGCAAGAAGGACAACTTCAAGAACCGCGACTTTCCCCCCGGCTTCCGCATCGACCTCCACCACAAGGACATGGGCATCGTCACCGACGCCGCCCGCACCGTCGGCGCCGCGCTGCCCGTCGGCACCCTCGTCGCCTCCCTCGTCGCCTCGCTGCGCGCCCAGGGCGACGGCGGTCTCGACCACTCCGCCCTCCTCCGCGGCGTCGAACGCCTCTCCGGGCACCCCGTCGCGCACTGAGCCCACGGGGCCCGGACCCGGCCCCGTGCACGAGTGCGCCCGGGGGGGCTCGATCCGGCCCCTTCCCACGGGACCTTCAGCAAGTCCCCTCCGCCTTCCGGGCGGCGGCCGCGCCGACACTTGTCCTGTCGCGCCCAGGCGTGACCGCCGCCCGGAACACCCCCGGACACCTCTCAGCTTTGTTTCAACAAACTGTTGACGTTTGGTCGTAGCGCTTCTTACGCTCCGACACGCGGAAGCCAACTTCCGCGCTCTCGTACGGAAGGTCACCATGTCGAAGCCCACGCTGACGGCGCGCTTTCTCACTACGGAGGCTGGCGCCCCCGTCGCCGACAACCAGAACTCCGCCACCGCAGGCGCCGGCGGCCCGATCCTCCTCCAGGACCAGCACCTGCTGGAGAAGCTCGCCCGCTTCAACCGCGAGCGCATCCCGGAGCGCGTCGTGCATGCCCGTGGCTCCGGCGCGTACGGCTACTTCGAGGTGACCGACGACGTCACCGGCTTCACCCGTGCCGACTTCCTGGGCACCGTCGGCAAGCGCACCGAGACCTTCATCCGCTTCTCGACCGTCGCCGACAGCCTCGGCGGCCCGGACGCGGCGCGTGACCCGCGTGGCTTCGCCCTCAAGTTCTATACCGAAGAGGGCAATTACGACCTCGTCGGCAACAACACCCCGGTGTTCTTCATCAAGGACCCGGTCAAGTTCCCCGACTTCATCCACTCCCAGAAGCGCGACCCCTTCACCGGCAAGCAGGAGCCGGACAACGTCTGGGACTTCTGGGCGCACTCCCCGGAGGCGACCCATCAGGTCACCTGGCTGATGGGCGACCGCGGCATCCCGGCCTCCTACCGCCACATGAACGGCTACGGCTCGCACACCTACCAGTGGACGAACGCCGAGGGCGAGGCCTTCTTCGTCAAGTACCACTTCAAGACGAACCAGGGCATCCGCTGCCTGGACGCCGAGCAGGGCGCCGAGCTGTCCGGCAAGGACCCGAACAGCCACCAGACCGATCTGCTGCAGTCCATCGAGCGGGGCGTCTACCCCTCCTGGACGCTGTACGTACAGATCATGCCGGCGGCCGAGGCGGCGAACTACCGCTTCAACCCGTTCGACCTGACGAAGGTGTGGCCGCACAGCGACTACCCGCTGCAGCGGGTGGGCCGCCTGGTCCTGGACCGCAACCCCGACAACGTCTTCGCCGAGGTCGAGCAGTCGGCCTTCTCGCCGAACAACTTCGTGCCCGGCATCGGCCCGTCCCCGGACAAGATGCTCCAGGGCCGGCTCTTCGCCTACGCCGACGCGCACCGCTACCGCCTGGGCGTCAACCACACCCAGCTGCCGGTCAACGCCCCCAAGGCGACCGAGGCCCACAACTACGGCCGGGACGGCCTGATGGCCACCCACCGCTACGACCGGCACGCCAAGAACTACGAGCCGAACTCCTACGGCGGCCCGGTCCAGACGGACCAGCCGCTCTCCGCCCCGCTCGCCGTCTCCGGCCACACCGGCACCCACGAGGCACCGGCGCACACCAAGGACGACGACTTCTTCCAGGCCGGCGAGCTCTACCGCCTGATGTCACAGGACGAGAAGACCCGTCTGGTCGACAACATCGCCGGCGGCCTCTCCCAGGTCAGCCGCGACGACGTGATCGAGAAGAACCTGGCTCACTTCCACGCCGCCGACCCGGACTACGGCGCGCGCGTCGAGGCCAGGGTCCGCGAACTGCGCGAGGACTGACGGGAGGTCGGCTTCCTTGCGCATCCGTAGCGGCCGGCCCGTTTGAGGGGTGGCCGGCCGGTACGGAGCCGCAGCGCGAGCTCCGCGGTACACCGGGAGAACCAGTGCGGTGGCCGCGCCCGCCCGAGGCAAAGGGCGGGCCTCTCCCCCACCGCGGAGCCCGCCTGCTCCCCGCCCCACAGACTCCGTCCGGCGGCGCGATGTCCTGTCGCGCCCGATCCTCGCGCTGTCGGACGGGAACCACAGCGGGCCCGGGATCCGTACGTCACGGATCCCGGGCCCTGTGTGCGTGGCACGTCCGGCCTCGTGTGCGTGGCGCGCCCGGCCTCGTGTGCGTGGCGCGCCCGGCCGCACGGACGGCCCCTGCGCGCCGCGATGCGCTCCCCCCATGCGCCGTGGCTCCCGCGCGGTTCTCACCCACCTGCGGCTCTCCTCGCAAATCGCCCCCCTGCGCCCGACTTTGGAGAGACCATGGGAACAGCAGCAGATCCGACCTGTCTGCCGCCCGACCTGCCAGGAGCCGACCATGGCCGACAGCGTGCCGGTGCGGTGCCCCACGTGCCGCCGCGAGAACGCCTTCACCCCGCCCACCTTCCCGTGCGCGTGCGGTGCCCCGCTGACCCTGCCCGTGCTGCGCGGCGGCGTGCCCGTCGAGATACTCCACCGCACGTGGCAGGCCTCCTGGGTGGAGGTGCGCTGCGAGGTCTGCGGACGGCAGGACGAATGGCCCGCACCGGAGTCCGGCTGCGCCTGCGGCACCGTCGTACGGGTCCCGGTCGTCCCCGCGCCGGTCCCACCACCGCCGAATTTCCCCTCCCCCGGCCCACCGCCACCGAGGCGCGGACCGGCCCCCGCTCCTGATCCCGCTGCTGCCCCCTCTCCCCCTTCCGCTTCCGCTTCCGGGACGCCGCGCCCCGCCCTGCGCCCGGCGTTCCGCCCGGTCACCATCCGCACGGCCCGCGACTGTGTCACCGCCGCCCAGCAGTATCTGAAGTGGCTGGGTTACGCCGATGTCGCCCGGACCCAGGAGCGCACCGCCTCCGGCGTGGACCTCCGCGGTACGGGCGTGGTCGCCCAGGTCGACCCGACCACCCGCGCCACCCAGCTGCGCGAGATCGAATGCGTCTGGCTCAACGGCCTGAACGCCTCGGCCATCGCGGTCTTCTTCTCGCTCGCCGGCTATGCCCGCGACGCCCGCTCCCGCGCCGACGACCTGCACATCCCACTGTTCGTCATGGACCTCACCGGCACCCCGCAGCCGGTCAACGACCCGGCCGACGAACTGATCAAGTACGGGGCGGCGGGGCGGTGATGCTGTCGCGTTGCGGCGCCGGGCGGCCCGGGACTCACGACCGCCGACTGAGCGACTGGACAGGTGAGGGCCGACGGCTGGGCAGTTGAGGGCCGACGGCTGGGCAGCTGGGCAGGCAAGGACCGAGGCTGCGGGGCGGCTGGGCGGCTGGGACCGATGACTGGGCGGTTCACAGCAAGCAGTACGGAAATCCGCTCGCCTCCCCCGCCCGGACCGGCGACACTGACCCCGTGCTGCTCATCCATGCCCCCTCCCTCGCCGAGCTGCCCACCCTGCGCAGCATCGAGCTCGCGTCCGGTACGGCATTCCGCGGGCTCGGCATGGCGGCGATCGCGGACGCCGAACCACCGTCCCTCGCACAGCTGACGGCGTTCCAGCGCGCGGGCCGGGCACTGGCGGCGTACGAGGAACCGGGCGAGACGGCGGCCCCCCACTCCACCGGACAGCCACTCGGCTTTCTGCTCTGGGAGCCGGTCGACGGCTGCACCCACATCGAGCAGGTCTCGGTCCACCCGCAGCACGCCCACCGCCGCATCGGCCGGGCACTGATCGACCGGGCGGAACGCGCGGGCGGCCCGGCCCCACTCACCCTGACCACCTTCGCCGAGGTTCCCTGGAACGCGCCGTACTACGCCCGGCTCGGATTCCGGACCCTCACCGCTACCGAACTCACCCCGGGCCTGCGGGCAATCCGCGCCCACGAGGCGGCACTGGGACTCGACCGCTGGCCGAGGGTGTGCATGAGGCGAGAGGCCGGCGGGGCGGGCAGCGGAACGTGAGCGCTGCGACCGCCCGCCCCCGGGCAACGTCGCCGCTCAGGCGCCCCTCCCGGACGCCGTGACCACGCGGCTCCGCATCCACGGGAAACCCCACCACATGCGCCAGCCCAGCGAGCGGACACCGAGCCCACTGACCGGGAGCTCTCCCAGGACGTCCCGGTAAAGGACCACGGAGCGCCCGATGTCCACGATCACCAGCCGTCCCCCGGGGCGCAGTACGCGTACCGCCTCGGCGATGGCCCGGCGCCGCTCTCCCGCATCCTTGATGTTGTGGATGGCCAGGCTGGAGAGCACGACATCGAACTCGCCGTCGCCGAAGGGCAGGTCCCGCAGGTCACCGGTGTGCAGCTCCACCCGGTCGTGGACCCCCTCAGCCTCCGCATTGCGCGAGGTGACGCTCCGGGCGTTACCCGACTGGTCAACCCCACGCCACAAGTCCACGCCCACGGCCCGGCCCTCCGGAAGCCGCCGTGCGCCGGCCAGCAACACGGCCCCACGTCCGCACCCGAGATCCAGCAGCCGCTCGTCGCCGCGCAGCTCCAACTCGTCCAGCAGCCCTTCCCACACCGTGAACTTTCCGCGCCGCGTGGCATGCGCGTACAGCACCAAGGCGACGGCCATCACCAGCGCGCACAGAAACGGCACCCAGGCCCACCCCCTCCCAGGCCCCAAAAGCGTGCCGATCACCGCCAGGGACGACCCCACAGCTCCGCAGGCAAGGCCGAACAAGGCGTACGGGGCGTCGACGCCATATGCGCCTCGCCGTCGCTCCTGCCCTCCGTCAACTTCACTCAGCACAATGAGTCCCCCCTCAAGGATCATGACGAAATGCCAGATTATTCCGGCGAGTTGACATCCTGCGCGATCGGCGCGCCCAATCGGCCATTCCGGTCGCTGTTCCCCACAGGCCGCAGGCCGAGACCGCTCGCCGCAGGTATGGCGAACGCCCCCTCAGCCATGACAGCTCCACCGGCCATACTGACGGAATGATCGACGCGAATGCTCTGCGGGCCGCCTGCCTGGACTTCAATGGCGCGGTCGAGGAGTTCCCCTTCCCCCGGCACCCGGACGTGTCCACCTTCAAGGTCGGCGGAAAGATCTTCGCACTCACGACCCTCACGGATGCGCCGCTCACCGTGAGCCTCAAATGCGACCCCGAACTGGCAGAACGACTGCGCGCCACACACCCCGAGGTGGTCCCCGGCTACCACCTCAACAAGCGCCACTGGAACACCGTTTCGCTGACCGGCGCCCTCCCCGACCAACTCATCCTCGACATGATCGAGGACTCCTACGACCTCGTGGTCGCTTCACTTCCCCGCGCTCAGCGCTTGCTGCTCGACTGGCCGGGCGAGCGGCGGCCCTGACAGCCAACGCCGACGCGCACGGGCACCGTGGGGCCTCCGCTCATCAGGACTTCCAAGCTCCGTCAACAGAGAACGAGACCATCGCCCCGCCATAGCGACTGGGCCCGGCACTCCAGCAGTCAGCCAACGCATCGACAAGATGCAGGCCCCGGCCATGCGCTTCATCGGCGGCAGCCTCGCGCATGCGGACCTTCGCGGGAAACCCGGGATTGTGCACATCTACCCGCAGTGCTTCACCGACACGCCACCACTCCACGCGCACCCGCCAGGAGTCCTCCGCCTCTCCGTAGAGAACAGCGTTGGTCACCAGCTCGGAGATCATCAATACGCATTCGTCCACCGAGCAGGCCAGCTCATGCGGATCTGTGAACTTTCTGAACCAGCGCCGAGCCCGCGCCACGGACTCGGGCACCGGGTACAAGGTCATGGCGCCGATGTACACGGGCTCAACCCCCGACCCCTCAGGGCCTCCGATGACGTCGCTCATTCCGTCCTACTCCCTACCGGTGCCGCCGCAGTCCAGACAGCGCCGCTTGGACGTAGCACGGGCGCGAGCGTCAGCCGCGGAGGCCGCCAAGGCTGAGCGGGAGCCGACCCGCTTCCAGCCTCGGCCCCGGCATCCACGACACGCGGCCGCGGCGACGTGTCGTAACTCCGCAGATGCCTGACTCGCGTCCGTGCCCCCTTCCGGCAAAGTGGCCTTAGCCACTTACTGGATAGTGGCTTTAGCCACTTGGCGCCGCAAGCGTTTCGTCAGAGAACCAAGGCTTTCTACCCGATCGGGTATCCCTGCTCGAACGCCCAACGGCTGGGCGGATACGTCGCCTCGGCGAACTCCAGAGGGCGATCCTGCAGGTCATAGACGACGTGATGGACGATCAGCACCGCTGACCCCGGCTCCAGTTCCAAGTCGGCCGCCTCGTCATCGGTCGCGAGGCGAGCGCACATCCGGTCCTCGGCATAGCTGCCCTGGCGCCCCGTCATGGTCTCGACGTACATCAGCGTGCCCTCCTGGATCCGATCGGGATCCCGGAGCTTCGGCGCGCGCTCACCCACGTCGGGGCCGAACCAGGAGGTGGAGAGCGTGATGGGACCGGAGTCGTTCTTGGTGACCCGTCGGCGGTGCACCGCACGGGCGCCGGCAGCCAGGTTCAGTGATTCCGCCACATAATCCGGCGCCTCCAACCAGCCCGCTGACGTGATCACCGCGTACTCGCCCGGCGTGTAGATCTTGCCCGTCTGCTTGGCCCGCCCGTACAGCTCACGAGCACGGCGGTTGACCGCCAGGCCCCGCACGTACGTGCCCGAGCCCTGCCGCTCCTCGACCAACCCCTGGTGCCGCAGAGCCTCCAGCGAACGCGCAGCCGTCGGGCGCGACACGCTCCAATCCGCCGCCAGTTGACGTTCCGACGGCACTTCGTCACCAGGCCGCAAGTCGCCCCGCAGGATCTGATCGCGAATGTGGTGCGCGATCTGAAGGTACTTGGGCTGGGTCTCCTCGATCTTCGGCATCCGCTCCCCCTTCCCTAAGTGGCTATTACCTCTAGCCACTATAGAGTGAGTGGCTAGTAGAGCGGCCCGTACGCTGGCGCACGTGACGCGCTTGATCGTGGCAGCAGGAGGAGGAGGCGACGCTGTCGCCGCGGCGATGCTGGATGCCGCCCTCTACGGCGCCGAGACTCCGGCGGTGATCCTCACCTACGCGTGGGACCGTCTCTTGATCGACCCCATCCCGGGCCCAAGAGGGCCGGCCAACTTCACCGGCCTCCGCCCCCTCACCCGAAGCGTCCAGGCCGTTCCCGCCGACGCAACACCGATCGCTCCCGCGGGCTCGACGCTTCCCCGACTGGCAGCAGAGCTCCCGCAGACCTTCGCGCTCATCGACCCGCACCACGGCGCCGAGGGCATGGTCCGCCAACTCGAAGAGCTCGTCCAGCACTTGGAACCGGACTCCATCGACCTCCTGGATGTGGGCGGCGACATCCTCGCCCAGGGCGACGAGCCCACCCTCCGGAGCCCACTCGCCGACGCACTCACTCTCGCGGCGTGCTGTGAACTTAACTTCCCCGTGCGGCTCCTGGTCGCCGGCCCCGGCCTCGATGGCGAACTCCCCGCTGACGCCCTGCGTGATCGCTTGGGCCCTGTTGCCCTGACGCTCACGGCCGCGCACGTCACACCCGTCAGCTCGGTACTGGAATGGCACCCTTCCGAGGCAACGGCCATGCTCGCCGCCACCGCACGAGGCGCCCGTGGTCTGTGCGAGGTGCGGGATGCCGGCCTGCCGGTGCCGCTCACCGACGACGGCTCCGTCGTGTACGAGGCGGATCTCGACGAGGCGCTGAACCGCAACCATCTCGCCCGAGCCATCCTTGCCACCGAGAACCTGCACCAGGTCGAGCAGCACAGCCGGGAGATCTGCGGCTTCTCCGAGATCGACTATGAGCGCAACAAGGCCAGTTGGCTCACCAGCCAGCAGACCCAAAAGCTCGCCCCGGAAGCCGTCCTCCACCGGCTCGACGAGTTCGAGACCGACGCCCGCTCCCGCGGAATCACCCACACCACGTTCCGCCGGCTCACCGAAGCATTCGGCCTCAGCGGCAACCAGCGCCAAGACCTCAGAGCACTACTGCTTAGCTGTCGCCCTGAGCAGTACCAGGCCCCGCTCTGGCACATCTCGTCCGGAGCTTGAGTAACAACTTTCTCTACGAGTTCAAGGCGGCTCGCTCCGCTTCCCCGCGCGCGGCCCGGCCGGGGCCGGGCCGCGCACACAGCAATCAGCTGCCTGAGGCCAGAGAAGGGGTACGTCGTGGCTGGGGCGGTCGGCTCCACGGCTTTAAAGAGCGCATTTACGGGGCCTTCGGGTTGCGTCAAGGGTCCATAAAACTCATACCCAATCGAGCAAATATTCGGCACCTATGCGCCTATGCTCCCCGGGTGCATTGATCACAAAAGGCTTCACCATGGGGGACTGCGTTGGCGCACGAGCATTTTTCGATACATCCCGGGCCGGTCATGGCTCTGGCCAAGGACTTCACGTCCTCCTCCGACCATCTGGACGACCGCATCAGCACCTTCGCCTCGCGGGCGGAGAACGTGGATGACGCCTTCGGTGTGATGTCCGAGTCCACTGAAGTCCTCTCCCAGTACGTGGAGATGACCCGTCACACAGTGACCTCCCTGCGGCAGCTGAGCGCCGGACTGAAGCACTACGCCGCAGGCCTGCACCACACCGTCGCCTCCTACCACGCATCTGACTCCGCGCAGGCGCAGCAGTTCGGGGGGAAGTGACATGGGCGACCAGCATCAGGAACACCAGCCGAAGATCGAGAAGAGCTTCGACCTCTTCAACCCCGGCGGGGACCCGTCCGTGCTACGGGCCTGCGCCGAGGCGTGGCGGCACATGGCCCACGACCTGAAGACCACGATCGAGACGCAGGACCACGAGGTCGCCCGGCTCGGCGACAACTGGACCGGCAAGGCAGCCGACGCCTTCCACTCGCACTGGAATCACACCAGGGGCCAGGTGGGGAAGGTGTTGCCGCAGTTCGCATCCGTGGCCCATCAGCTGGACACCACTGCTGACGCCATCCAGAAGGCCAACGACGAGGTCCACCGCGTGGCCGAGGAGATCGCCGCGACGGTGGCGATCGGCATCGGCCTGACGGTGCTCACCGCAGGCTTCTCCGACGCCATCGCGGCGGGTGCGGCCTCGGCGGAGATCGCCGAGGCTACGGGCGAGATCACCCGGCTCGGACAGATCCTGATCAGGGCTGCCAAGGCGATCGAGACGGTGAAGCAGGCAATGGCGGACAGCAAGCTGCTCAAGTTCACCATCGAGTTCGCGAAGGGGACCGGCGCCAACTTCGTCGGCAACGTTGGCGGACAGGCCCTCACCGGACAGAAGATCACCTGGGGGCAGGACTTCCAAGACGCCGCCATCGCCTCCGGAGTGGGCACGGGAATCTCGGCAGGAGCGGGGAAGCTCGGGCAGAAAATCGGGGACTGGGCGCGCAGTGGCGGGTCGCACGGAGCGGATTGGGCTCCCGGCAAGGCCATCGGCGAGGGGCTGAAGGGAAACAACCTCCTCGGCAGGACGGCCGTGGAGGGCGCGGGCGGTGCGGGCGGGCAGGCCGCGGCGGACGGGGGAGAGATGTGGATCGAAGGCGAAGACCGGAACGTCGGGCGGGACATGCTCTTCAGTGGTGCCGGCGGAGCCGTTGGTGGGGCCGCAAACCACGCCGGGGACAAGGCCTTCGAGTCAATCAGCGGCGTGCACCGCAAGGGCGGCCCCGCCCATCTCCCCGCCTTTCAGCAGATCGCCATCGACGGCCTCATCTACGGCAACGCCAATAAGCTCAACACCGATACCGCATCGGACGATTGATCCATCGTGTTCGAGGTTCGCAAAAGCATCAAGCGCTTCCGGGAGGACCCGGCCTGGGCGTACCACAAGCACGGTCGGGACTTCCTCGATACGTTCGACCGCCTCGGCTACCCGTTCAGCCTCGGCAGCGATGGTGTCGGTATCCGCGATCTGGTCCAGGGCAGCTTCCACGGTCAGGAGGTGAGCCTGTTCCATGTCCTTGCCTGGAAGCGTTGCGCCAAGAGCAGTGTCGCGTGGAACTATTCCGTGGCCGTACTCCCCCTGCTCCGTGCCCTCCCCTCGACCGCCGCCACGGCCCGTCGGCTGAATGTCCCCGACGAAAAAATTCCCGCCCTCAACCGCGTCACCGGCCGCGGCAGGGACCTGCCCAACCTCGGCACGCACCTGGTCCGCTACTGCGCCGACGATCCCGATTTCGCGGCTCTCATCAGCACATACGCCATGGAACGGGTCATGCACGACGCCCGGCTGGCCTGGCGCATCGAGGGCGACCGCATCATCGGGTGGACGTACGGACGTAAGACGTACGAGGACATTTTGACCCTGGCCGAAACCCTGGCGGCCATCGTCGACGACTTCCCCGAAGAGGCGTGGAACTGGCCACAGCAACAAGAATCCGGCAGTACACCGCGCCACGGCCCCGGCAAGCATCGCGCGCCCACCCGGGAAGGGTTCATCCGCCGGGCAGCAGATCCCAGCCGATGGCCTGTAGGACGACAGCCACGTCATCAACCTGAACAGGCGGATGACTGACCGTCCCTGAGGTTCTCGCTTTGGTGCCGGCAGCCTTATAAATCACGGTGCGTGTCTACGAAACCCCTTTCCGGGAGTGCCCGCGGCCTCCTCGCCGTCACTGGCACGCCACCTCCCCGGTCCGGGGCCCGCGTCGAGCAAGACCAGGGCGTGAATCCGCAGGCGAGATCCGGGCCCTGGGCGTATACGACTTGCTCGGTCATGGCGGTGGCCACGACGGCGTGTCCGGTAAAGGCGACCGAGCATTCGAGCCCCCCGGGAAGGGGCGGCAGCACCGTCACCCGGCCGTCGACCGGCGGGAAGCAATTGTCGGCGGCGTCCATGAAGAAAGTCAGGAGCGGATGCGCTTCGCGCACGGTCGGCCACCTCCGTGTTGAGGAAGTCCAGTAGCGGGTAATTGTCGCGTTCTATGACCATCACAGGGTCATTCGGGAAGGTACGGCCTTCGCGCGCTCCCTCCCCGACACCGGTCCACAGGTCTTGAGCATTGTGGGTGCGGGGGCTGCCGCGCACGCTGCCCGGGCGGGTTCGCCCCATCTACACCGGTTTCCTCGGCCTGATCCCCCGGGATGCTGGCGTGCGGCTTCGGTATCTGGATTGCCTATCTGGCGGTTGCCGTCCCGTGGCTGTTGCGCCGGGTGCGGGTCGAGGACGGTCTGATGGCTGGGAAGTTCGGCGCTTCGTACGCTGCCTACGGCGCTTGCGTCCGGCGCTGATCCCGTGGACGCGTCCCGCCCGGGTAGGTCTCCGCCGCGCCAGCGGGGAGTGTCGGTAGTGCGGGGCGGCCACGCGCGGCGGGGCGGAGGGGAGCCGGGCGGGACGCGGATACCCGGCCCCTTACGCTCGCCGAGGGGCGCGCCGCCCTCGCCCGGTCGTCGGGCGCGGATTCATCTCCGTACGTGCCCAAGCGTCATCGCCGTAGCCGCCCCAGCTCCCCCGCCAGCAGCTCGCGCAGCTCGACCTTGCGGACCTTGCCGCTGACGGTCATCGGGAAGGCGTCGAGGATGTGGAGGTGGCGCGGCACCTTGTAGTGGGCGAGGCGGGAGTGGCAGTAGTGGGCCAATTCGTCGGGGGTGAGGGGGTCTTCGGGGTCGCGGAGGATGATGCAGGCGGCGATCTCCTCGCCGTATTTCGCGTCGGGGACGCCTACGACCTGGACATCGGCGATCTTGGGGTGGGAGTAAAGGAACTCCTCGATCTCGCGCGGGTAGACGTTCTCACCGCCCCTGATGATCATGTCCTTGATGCGGCCGACGATCCGGACGTAGCCGTCCTCGCTCATCACCGCGAGATCGCCGGTGTGCATCCACCGGGCGGCGTCGATGACCTCGGCGGTGCGCTCGGGGTCCTCCCAGTAGCCGAGCATCACGCTGTAGCCGCGGGTGCACAGTTCGCCGGGGGCCCCGCGGGGCACGGTCACCCCGCTCGCCGGGTCGACGACCTTCACCTCGATGTGCGGCAGCACCCGGCCGACGGTCGCGGTGCGGTGTGCGAGGTCGTCGTCGCGGCGGGTCTGGGTGGAGACCGGGGAGGTCTCGGTCATGCCGTAGCAGATGGAGACCTCGGTCATGTGCATCTCGGCGACCACCCGCTTCATCACCTCCTCGGGACATGGGGAGCCCGCCATGATGCCCGTACGGAGGGAGGTGAGGTCGTAGCCGGCGAAATCGGGGTGGTTGAGCTCGGCGATGAACATGGTGGGGACGCCGTAGAGGGAGGTGCAGCGCTCGTCCTGGACGGCCTGGAGGGTGGTGGCGGCGTCGAAGGCGGGGCCCGGGATGACGATGCAGGCGCCGTGCGAGGTGGCGCCGAGGTTGCCCATGACCATGCCGAAGCAGTGGTAGAAGGGCACCGGCAGACACACCCGGTCCTGTTCGGAGTAGGCGACGGTCTCGCCGACCCAGTAGCCGTTGTTGAGGATGTTGTGGTGGGAGAGGGTGGCGCCCTTGGGGAAGCCGGTGGTGCCCGAGGTGTACTGGATGTTGACCGGGTCGTCGGCGGTGAGGGTCTTCTCGCACTCGGCGAGCCGGGTGTGCCCGATGGTGGCGCCTGCCTCCAGCAGCCCGTCCCAGGTGGGGTCGCCGATGTAGACCACTTCGCGCAGCGCCGGGCTCTCGGCGCGTACCTCCTCGATCATCCCGCGGTAGTCGCTGGTCTTGTGGTGGGTCGCGGAGACCAGGAGCGAGATGCCGGCCTGGCGCAGCACGTATGCCAACTCGTGGACGCGGTAGGCGGGGTTGACGTTGACGAGGATGGCGCCTATCCGCGCGGTGGCGTACTGGACGAGGACCCATTCGGCGCAGTTGGGCGCCCAGATGCCGACCCGGTCACCCTTGCCGACGCCCTTGGCCAGCAGGCCGAGCGCCACCTCGTCGACCGCGCGGCCCAGTTCGGAGTAGGTCCAGCGACGGCCGCTCGCCACCTCGACCAGCGCCTCGCGGCCGCCGAACCGGGCAATGGTGCGGGCCAGATCGGCCCCGATGGTGTGCCCGAGCAACGGCCGGTCGGCGACCCCGCAGGCGTACGACAGTTCCTGGTGCGGCTCGCTCATGTCCTGGTACGGCTCGCTCATGTCCTCGTGCGGATCGCTCATCGGTGGTTCTCCTCGCGTACTCCGGCACTGTGCGGCCGGCTCATCGGTGGTTCCCGTCGCGGCACGCGGCACGCGGCAGCACTGCCGTCGCCCTGCGCCGTGCGGTCCCGCAGCTCGATACGGGGCTCTCGCCGGAGACGGGGCCTTGGGATCTTCATCAACGGCAGCCGGGGATCGGCTCCCGTCCCCGGTCGTCAGTTGACTCCCCGGTCGCGCCCGGACCAGTACGGCCGACGGAGCTTGAACTTCTGGATTTTGCCGGTGGCCGTGCGGGGGATCTCGTCGCGGAATTCGACGGACGTCGGAGCCTTGTAGCCGGCCATGTGGCGCTTGCAGTGGTCGATGATGTCGGACTCCTCGGCCGTCGCCCCTTCGGCGAGGACCACCAGGGCCTTGATCGTCTCGCCCCACTTCTCGTGCGGCACACCGATCACGGCGACCTCGGCGACCGCCGGGTGACTGAAGATCGTGTCCTCCACCTCGATCGATGACACGTTCTCGCCGCCGGTGATGATGACGTCCTTCTTCCGGTCGGAGATCGTGAGGTGGCCGTCGGCGGGGTCCAGGGTGCCGCCGTCGCCGGTGCGGAACCAGTCGTCCTCGAGCGCCGCCGACGTCTCCTCCGGCTTGTCCCAGTAGCCTTCGAGCACCGTATTCGAGCGGGCCAGGACCTCACCGGAGTCGGAGATCTTCAGCTTGACGCCGAGCGCGGGCAGACCCGCACGGGACAGCTTGCGGGCCCGCTCCCCGGCGGGAAGGTCCGCGTCGCCGGGCAGGGTCCGGTTGAAGGTCAGGAGCGGCGACGTCTCGGTGAGGCCGTAGATCTGGGTGAACTCCCAGCCCAGTTCCTCACCCATTCGTGCGATCGTCGCGCTCGGCGGCGGCGCCCCCGCGCAGACCACGCGCACGCGGTCGCGCCCCGGGATCTCGCCGGGCCAGGTTGCCGCGGCGTTGAGGACGGCATTCCACACGGCGGGCGCGCCGCACATGAGGGTGACACCGTGCTCCTTGACCCGCCGCAGGATCTCCGTGCCGTCGACCTTGCGCAGCACCACTTGTTTGACGCCGAGTCCGGCCATCACATACGGCATCCCCCAGCCGTTGCAGTGGAACATCGGCAGCGTGTGCATGTAGACGTCGCGCTCCCACACGCGGGTGTGCAGGGCGAAGGTCAGTCCGTTGACCCAGATGTTGCGGTGGGTGAGCTGTACGCCCTTGGGGCGGGCGGTGGTGCCCGACGTGTAGTTGATCGTCGCGGTGGCGTCCTCGTCCGGGTGCGACCACGGGCGCGGATCCACACCGAACCGCATCAGCTCGGACTCGGTCTGCTCGCCCAGTACGAAGCGGTGCCGCACCTCGATGCCGGCCAGTGCCTCCTCCAGCTCCGGGTCGACGAGCAGGACCGAGGCCCCGCTCTGCCGGACCACATAGGCGACCTCTTCGCGCTTGAGGCGGAAGTTCACCGGGACACAGATGCGGCCGCTCATCGGCACCGCGAACAGCAGCTCCAGCAGGCGGGTGGAGTTGTGGCTGACCACCGCCACCCGCTCACCCTCGCCGATCCCGAGGGCGTCCAGGCCCGCCTGCCAGGCGCGGACCCGTTCGGCGAACCGGCCGTACGTCGCTACGGGCACCGGTGGGGCGGGCTGCTGCGGCTCGTCGACCACCCCCGGGCTCTCGCGGAAGCCCAGGTCGGCGCGGTCGAGGAAATCCGCGATCGTCATCGGTGTCCGCATGCTTTCTCCTGTGTTCGGAGGGATGTGGTACCCACACGCCTGGAAGCTGAAGGGGAGTTTGGCAGTCGCCTGACGGCAGCGGTTCTGCCGCGGCAACGGCACGTGAAGCAACTGGCTCCGCGACGGCAACGGTCGTGCAGTCGGATGCCGTCAGGGGTCGGATGCCGTCAGCTGTCGGATGCCGTCAGATGCCGTCGCGCAGTCAGGTGCAAGGGAAAGGTAAGCCTCCGGTGCGGTACCAGCAGCCCGGTGCGCGGCCCGCCGCGCCGTTTTCCGTGTCCGTCATCGGCCTCCTTCCCCTGTCCGCCTCGCGGTGTCCTGCTCATTGCCGGACCGCTCCCTGCCATCGTGTAATCAGTGGCGCAGGTCTCACCACCCCCGAATGGGGGGAAGCGGAGGTATCGGCGTGCAGCTCGAGCCGGCGGCGGGCGATTCGGTGGACGTACGGGCGGCGCTGTCGCGGCTGCGGCGGGCGAGCGGGCTGCCGGTGGCGTTCGGCGGTCTGCTGTCCGGCGCGGGGCGCTACCGCATCAATGAGCTGGCCGGTACGGAGACCGCGGTGCTGCACGGTCTGGACATCCTGCAGGGCAACGGGCTGGGCGGGAAGGCCGTGGCACTGTCCCGGCCGCTCGCGGTCACCGACTACAGCGCCTCGTCGGTGATCAGCCATGAGTACGACGCGGCGGTGGCCGCGGAGGGGCTGCGGTCGGTGCTCGCGGTGCCGGTGATCGTCCGGCGCCGGGTGCGCGGGGTGCTGTACGGGGCGCTGCGCCGGCCGGTGCGGCTCGGCGACCGGCCGCTATCGGCGGCCGTGGCGGCGGCGCGGGAGCTGGAGCAGGCGCTGGTGCTGCAGGACGAGGCGGCGCGGCTGCTGTCACTGGCCCGGCAGCCGACCGCCGCCGAGCCGACGAGGTGGGAGGAGGTACGGGAGGCGCACGGTGAACTGCGGGCGCTGGCGCAGCGCATCGCCGATCCGCTGCTGCGGCAGGAGATGCTGGCGGCGTGCGGCCGGCTCGCGACGGCCTCGTCGAAGCGGCCCGGGTCAAAGGACCGTGCGGGCCCGGCGCTGTCGCCGCGCGAGGTGGACGTCCTGGCCTGTGTGGCGTCGGGGGCGACGAATGCGGTGGCGGCGGAGCGGCTGGGGCTGCGCCCGGAGACGGTCAAGAGCTATCTCCGGTCCGGGATGCGGAAGTTGGGGGCGCACACCCGGCTGCAGGCGGTGATCGCGGCGCGGCGGGCCGGGGCGCTTCCGTAGGGGCACGTAGGGGCGGTAGGGGCACCTAAGGGGCGGTACTTCCGTACGGGCCGGACACTCCCGTAGGGGCCGTAGGGGCCGTAGGGCCCTGACAGACCCGTAGGGGCCGTAGGGGTCGTACAAGGCCCGGCCCTCCCCTACGAGACGTGTGACGCCTCCGTACGGGGGCACAGGCCGGCCCTCCCCCGTGAAGGCCGGCCCGCTGCTCATCGACTGCCGCTTGGCTACTTGTCGGCGGTCAGCGTTCCCGCCGCGCCCCAGCTGTCGGTGGCAACTTCCTGGATCCAGACCTGCACGGTCTCGGCGGGGATCCGGTACGCGTCCACGAACGCGTCGGTGATCTGGCGGACCAGCTCCCGCTTCAGCTCGACGCTGCGCGGGCCCTGCTGAACGGTGACGATCGGCATGACGGAACTCCTTGGTCGGATGGGGCCGTTGAGAGGCCGGAACGCAGGGGACTCCCCCGTGTTCCGCAGCCGGGTTCCCGGGTTCTCCGCGAGTTCGCGGTGGTTGACCGGCGTGCGCTCAGTCCATCGCGAACGGGCCGTGCGACCAAGAAGCGGATCGCGCACACAGCGATCACCGATCGAGATCGGGCCCCGCGCGGTCGTCCGTCACCGCGCAGGCCCGCAGAAGCTGCTCCACTCCGGCGGGCGGATCGGTACGGCGCACCGCGAGCGAGGTGGTGAGCTCCATGCCCGGGGTACGGAAGGGCAGGAAGGCGACCCTGGGGGTGCTCAGCCGGGCGGCGTGCGAGGCGTAGACGACGGTCCACAGCCCGTCGCTCGCGCCGGCGGCGCCGATCGCCGTCAGGGTGTCGTCCAGCGAGCCGTAGGCGGGCCCCGGGACGGGGGTGAAGCCGGCGCCGTGGCAGGCGTCGACGACCAGGTCGACCAGGGCGCGGTTGTTGCGGCGCGCGGTCAGCACCAGCGGGACGGACGCGAGCGCGGCGAGCGCGACGGTGTCCGGCGAGGCGGCCAGCGGGTGGCGGGCCGGGACGACCGCCACCAGCGGGTCCTGCCACAGCGGCACAAACCGCAGGCCGTCCCGCTCCGCGTCGTGCGGCTCACCGCGGAGGAACGCGGCATCCAGCCCGCCGGACGCCACCCGGGCGAGCCGTTCCCGGGCCGGTGCGGCCACCAGCTCCACCCGGATCTCCGGGGCGAGCCCTGCCAGCGTCTCCAGCACGCGGTCCAGATGGGCGCCCAGGCCGGTACTCGTTCCCACGCGCAGGGTGGCGGCGCAACCGGCGGTCAGCTCGGCGACGACGGCACGGGCCCGCTGCTCGGCGGCGAGCAACGCCCGCGCCTCCGGCAGAAACCGTTCGCCGACGGCGGTCAGCCGCACCTGGCGCGCCGACCGGTCGAACAGCTCGGTCTGCAACTCCCGCTCCAGCCGTCTGATCTGCTGGCTCACCGCCGACTGCACGATGTGCAGCTTCTCCGCGGCCCGCCCGAAATGCAGCTCCTGCGCGACCATGACGAAGTACCGCACCTGCCGCAGCTCCACGCCTCCCCCTTTCCGGCCCGCTCCTGTGAGCCGGCCCCGACCCACCCGGACCGGCTCCCGCCCGCCCGGCACTCCCCCGCCGCCGTTCCGGCACTCCGCCGACCGGTCCGGCACTCCCCGACCGGTCGATCCCCCTTGCCAGTCGCCCCCCTTGCCGGTCGACCCGTTGCCGGTCAATTCCGTTGCCGACCGGATCGCGGTCCGGACATCATCCCCTCATGATCGACGCCACCGCACTCTCCGAGAAACCGGTGCTCACGGGCGACCGGATCCGGCTCACTCCGCTGTCGATACGCCATGCGGCCGCCTTCCACGCCTCCGCCGTCGACCCGGAGACCCGTCGGCTGACCGGCACCCACCATGACTTCACGCTGGAGGAGCTGCAGGTGTGGTGCGACGGCCGGGCCGACTGCCCGGACCGGCTGGACCTCGCCGTCGAGGACCGGGAGTCCGGCGCCTTCCTGGGCGAACTCGCGCTGAACGACATCGATGCCCCCAACGCCCGGGGCGGCTTCCGGATCGCCCTGGTCCCGGGCGCCACCGACCGCGGCATCGGCAGCGAGGCGATCCGGCTGTTGCTGGACTACGCCTTCGACCGGGTGGGGCTGCACCGCGTCCAGCTGGAGGTCTACGACTACAACCCGCGCGCCCGGCGGGCGTACGAGAAGTGCGGCTTCGAGGTGGAGGGCCGGATGCGGGAGGCTCTGTTCTGGGACGGCGCGTGGCATGACGTGCTCGTGATGGCGGCGCTGCGACCACGGCGGGGCGGGGGGCGGGGCGGGGGCCGGGCATGTCGGGTGGATCAATAGGCCGTGGGTCCGGGTGTGCCGTTGGCTGCTGCTCAGTGGGCGCGGACCGGGCCGTTGCTCCCTTACCGGGCGCCGACGCGGGGCGGTCGAGCCGTCTCGGTGGACTCCGCCCTGGTACGCGCGCATGAGCACACCGGCCGGGGCCCGCAAAATGGGCCCCGGACGGCGAACCAGCAGACCACGCCACCGGCCGGGGTGGCGGCACGGCGACGCCGGAGCCTTGTCAGCGGACGACGTCGAAGACGTTCTTCTGCAGGCCGTTGCCGTAGACGTCGTGCTCGACGAGCTTCAGCTTCTGGGTGTCCTTGTCCGTGGTGCTGAAGAGCCGCTTGCCCGCGCCGAGCAGGAGCGGGAAGACGAGCAGGTGGTAACGGTCGATCAGGCCGGCGTCCGAAAGAGCGTGGTTCAGGGAGGCGCTGCCGTGGAGGATGATCGGGCCGCCCGGGGTCTCCTTCAGCGCGGCGACATCGTCGAGGGAGCGCAGGATCGTCGTCTCACCCCAGTTGGACACCAGAGCGTCCTCGGTCAGGGTGGTGGAGACGACGTACTTCGGCATCACCTTGTAGTCGGCGAAGTCCGCCATGTCCGGCCACACCGGGCTGAACGCCTCGTAGCTGGTCCGGCCCATCAGCATCGCGGTGGCTTCCTTCTGCTCCCGGCCCTTGATGTCGAATGCCTCGGCAAGGAAGTCGATGTCGTTGAAGGTCCACCCGGCGTTCCGGTATCCGGGCTCGCCGCCCGGAGCCTCCACGACGCCGTCGAGCGAGAGGAAAGCGGTGCTGATCAGGGTGCGCATGCGGTGTCCTCGGTATCTCGTGTCGAGTGAGCAGCGGATTCGGCCGGTGCGCGGTGCGCCCACACGCGTGACTGCCGCGCACCAGCCATGATCTCTGACTGTGGATCACGGGGGAACTCATCGGTGGCCCTCCGGCCGAGGTACCCCACCGATGGCACGGCGCGCTCACGGTGTCGAGCCCGGTGATCCGGACGAAGGGGCCCGGTGCCGGCCGCACGCTGCGGGCCGGGCCGCACGTCCGCCCCCGGCCCGCGCCCCTGCCCCCTCACTCAGTGATTCTCCCCGGTGAACGGCAGCCACTCGGTCTCCAGGGCGGCGTCCAGGCGGTGGACCGCGCCCGGGGTGTGCTCGGTGGCCAGGCCGGCGTGTGCGAAGTGGCGCAGAGGGGTGCCGCCGAGGTAGCAGGAGGCCAACTCCCGGACGTCCAGGGAGAGGTCGGGGGCTTCGTCGGCGGGTTCCCACGTGGCGCCCTCGGGGCCGGCGGTCAGCCGGAAGCGGCCCGCGTTGGCCGGCAGGACGGTGTCGCGCAGGTCGACGACGAGGTCCACGGGGGCCGCCCAGGAGCGGGCGGTCAGCGCGGCGCGGACGTCCAGCAGCCGGAGCCAGAGCTCGGGTTCCTGGCCGGTGACGCGGAGCTGGTCGCGGTCGGCCGCGAGATGGAAGAGCGGGTCGTCGGCGGGGCGGCCCTCGATCTCGACGGTCGAGGTGAGGTCGATCGACACCAGGTAGGACCACAGGGCGGCGGCGGCCGGTCCGGATTCGGCTTCGAGTTCGGCGAGACGGACCGTGCCGGCGCCGCTCCCGCCGGGGCCGCGGGTGCGGTAGACCGCGTAGCCGCCGGGCGTCTCGCCGGGGGCGCCGAGCACCACCACGTGCGCCGCCCCGAATCCGTCCTGCCCGGCTCTCATACTGGCGCCGTCGAGGTCCAGTGCCCCCCAGCGCCACCAGCTCTCGTCGCGGGTGAACCGGCCGGCCCGCCGCGCCAGGGTCGCGTCGTAGTGCGGGGCGAGCTGGGCGGGTGCCTCGGCCGGGTCGATCAGCCGCAGCGGGCGGCTGTCGGGGGCGGCACGGAGCGCGAGGGGGCGGGTGGAGTCGATCTCGATGCGGCAGCGCTCGGTGGCCGCGCCGAAGCCGTAGCGGCCGTAGATGGCGCTCTCGGACGGCCACAGGCAGGCCAGCGGGCGCCCGTCGGCGGCGCAGCGGCGCCAGAGCTCGTCCATCATCGAGGTGAGGATGCCGCGGCGCCGGTGGGTGGGCAGTACGGAGACGAAGTCCAGTGCGGCGCACGGGAGTCGGTCGCCCGGGACGGAGAGGGTGCGGCGGTGTGCCCCGGCCACTGCGGCCAGCTGTCCGCCGTCATACGCACCGACGCGGAGGCCGGCCCGCAGCATTCCCGCGTGCTTGTGCCGGGTCCTGTCGCCGGGCGTCAGGTGGAAGACGGAGTACGTCACGTCCAGGGCCCGGTCGCAGTCGGCCTCCGGGATGTCGCGGAACTCCGTGGTGGCGCGGGCGTCGTCGTCAGTGGTCACCGGGGGACGCTAACGCGGTGCGCCGGGGCGGTCATCCCGATTTCCGGCACCTCTCGCCGGGCGGCCTCCCGCGCGGCCTCCGACCACCGGACACCGGACACCGGACACCGGGCGCCGGCCACCTGCCGCGCGCCCACCGCGCCCCGCGCCCCGCGCCCCGCGCCCGGCGTCCTCAGGCCACCGACCCGATCCGCCCCACCGGGCGGGCCGTGTCGTGGTGGATGGGGGTGTGCGCGCCGGTCAGGGGTACGCCGGTGCCGCCGCGGCGGTTGGCGACGATTTCGGCGGCGATGGACAGGGCGGTCTCCTCGGGGGTGCGGGCGCCGAGGTCGAGGCCGATGGGCGAGCGCAGGCGGTTGAGTTCGAGCTCGGTCAGGCCGGTGTCGCGCAGCCGCTGGAGGCGGTCCAGGTGGGTGCGGCGGGAGCCCATCGCGCCGACGTAGGCGACCGGGAGCTTGAGCGCCCGCTCCAGCAGCGGGACGTCGAACTTGGCGTCGTGGGTCAGCACGCACAGCACCGTGCGGGCATCGAGGTCCTGGGAGTCCAGGTAGCGGTGCGGCCAGTCGACGACGATCTCGTCGGCGTCCGGGAAGCGGGTGCGGGTGGCGAAGACGGGGCGGGCGTCGCAGACGGTGACGTGGTAGTTGAGGAACTTGCCGACCTTGACCAGTGCGGCGGCGAAGTCGATGGCACCGAAGACGATCATGCGGGGCGCGGGGACGGAGGATTCGACGAGGAGGTGGACGGGCGTGCCGCACTGCTCCCCGGCCGGCTGCGCCGCGCCTTCGCCGCGGGCGTCGTCCTCGGGTGCCGGGCCCGCCCCGATCTCGATCGTCGTGGTGCGCCCGGCGTCCAGCAGGGCACGGGTGAGGGCGGTCGCGGTGCGGTCGAGGGCGGGGTGGCCGCCGAGGGTGCCGGTGTGGCTGCCGTCGGGGCGGACCAGCAGGGCACGGCCGCGGAGCTCGGCGGGGCCCTCGATGATCCGGGCGAGGGCCGCCGCCTCCCCCGTGGCGGCGGCGGCCAGTCCCGCGGCGAGCGTGCGGGCGGTGTCGTCCGCCGGCTCTCCCGGCGCCTGGCCGCCCGCGGGGCGCCCGCCCGTGCGTACCGGCTGGACGAGGATGTCGATGATGCCGCCGCAGGTCAGGCCCACAGCGAAGGCATCCTCGTCGCTGTAGCCGAAGCTCTCCAGGACCGGCTCGCCGGTCCGCAGCGCGTCCTGGCACAGTTCGTACACCGCCCCCTCCACACATCCGCCGGAGACCGACCCGATCGCCGTGCCGTCACTGTCGACGGCCAGGGCGGCTCCGGGCCGGCGGGGCGCGCTGCCGTGCGTGGCCACCACGGTGGCCACCGCGAAGTCGCGGCCCTGCCCGACCCACCGGTGCAGCTCTTCGGCGATGTCCAGCATGTCGGTCTCCTTATGGACGGATGGGGGTCCCGCCCGGGCGAAGCCGGGAGCGGGGGGGAGGGCGGGCGGTTACTTGACGCCCAGCCACTGCTCGATCGGATGGAGCGAGAAGTAGAGAACGAAGATCGCGGTCAGCACCCACATGAAGCCGCCGACCTCGCGCCATTTGCCCTGTGCCGCCTTAATGGCAACGTAGGCGATGACGCCCGCTCCCACACCTGCGGTGATGCTGTAGGTGAACGGCATCAGGACCACGGTCAGGAAGACCGGGATGGACACCGAGCGGTCGCGCCAGTCCACGTGGCCGGCGGCGCTCATCATCATCGAGCCGATGACGACGAGGGCGGCCGAGGCGACCTGGGCCGGTACGAGCTGGGTGAGGGGGGTGAAGAACAGGCAGGCCGCGAAGAGCAGACCGGTGACGACGGACGACAGGCCGGTGCGGGCGCCCTCGCCGACACCGCTCGCCGATTCGATGAACACGGTCTGGCCGGAGGCTCCGGCCACCCCGCCGATCGCCCCGCCCGCGCCGTCCACGAACAGCGCCTTGGACAGGCCCGGCATCCGGCCCTGGTCGTCGGCCAGCTTGGCCTCGGTGCCGACGCCGATGATGGTGGCCATGGCGTCGAAGAAGCCGGCCAGCACCAGGGTGAAGACGATCATGCCGACGCTGAGTGCGCCGATCGAGCCCCAGCCGCCGAATTCGACATGGCCGAAGAGGCCGAAGTCGGGCATGGCGACCGCGCCGCCGCTCAGCTCCGGGGGCGTACCGCCCCAGTCCTTGGCCGTGAGGCCGCCGATCCCGGTCGCGGCGATGGACAGCACACTGCCGGCCACGATGCCGATGAGGATCGCGCCGGACACCTTGCGAGCCTGCAGCATGAAGATCAGCAGCAGGGTGACGCAGAAGAACAGCACCGGCCAGCCGGACAGCTGCCCGGTCGGACCGAGGGTGACGGGGCCGCCCTCGCCCTTGCCCACGAAACCGGCCTTCACCAGCCCCAGAAGGGCGACGAACATGCCGATGCCCATGGTGATGGCGTGCTTGAGGGCCAGCGGGATGGCATTCATGATCATCTCGCGGAGGCCGGTGACCACCAGGAGGCAGATCACCACGCCGTAGACCACACACATGCCCATCGCCTGCGGCCAGGTCATGTGCGGGACGACCTGGGCGGTCAGCGCGGCGGAGACGTTCAGGCCGGCCGCCAGGGCCAGCGGTACCTTGCCGATGAAGCCCATCAGCAGCGTGGAGAGGGCCGCGGCCAGCGCGGTCGCGGTGACCACACCCGCATGCGCGAGGGTGTTCTTCTCCACGTCCGGGGTCGACAGGATCAGCGGGTTGAGCAGGAGGATGTAGCACATCGCCATGAAGGTGGTGATGCCGCCGCGCACCTCTTGCGCAAGCGTCGATCCTCTGTCGGAGATGTGGAAGTACCGGTCGAGCCAGGACCGGCCGGCGGGCTGGCGCGAGCCGGCGCCCGCGTCTTCCGCCGTGGTCCTCGGCTCGGTGGACTGCTGGGTCATGGTGCCTTACTCCCAAGGTTCACAGGGGCACTCGCCGCGAGGTGCGAGATTTGGGATGGATTCCGGCTGCACGACCCGGGGGACGGCCCGAGACGAACGGGGGGTACTGGCTCCGCCGGAGCGGAGCAGCGACCGCGTGGTGCGTGATGCGTGAGGGGACTCCGGGCGGTGAGCTGTGGAGGACGGACAGGGACCCCCCTGACACCCACCGCCCGGAGACCGGTGTCCGGGGTCGCCCCCGGACGGCTTCTAGGGCGTGTCGTTTGGATCAGGGCGGATCAGGGAGCGGGGTCTGGTGCGTGCGATCGCAAGGCGGAGGAGGGAGTCGACGCGGAGCGTCGGCGACTGACGACAACGCGGCGAGCGTGCGTGCCAGACCCCGCGAGCCCGCCATGATCCAAACGACACGCCCTAGGTGCCGGTGAGGTGTTCGGGCCGTACCGGCGTCTTGTTGAGCTCCAGCCCGGTCGCGTTCCGGATCGCCGCGAGGACGGCCGGGGTGGACGACAGGGTGGGGGCCTCGCCGATGCCGCGCAGCCCGTACGGGGCGTGCTCATCGGCGAGTTCGAGCACATCGACCGGGATGGTCGGGGTGTCGAGAATCGTGGGGATGAGGTAGTCCGTGAAGGAGGGGTTGCGCACCTTCGCCGTCTTGGGGTCGACGATGATCTCCTCCATGACCGCCACGCCCAGCCCCTGGGTGGTGCCTCCCTGGATCTGGCCGACGACGGACAGCGGGTTGAGCGCCTTGCCGACGTCCTGGGCGCAGGCCAGCTCGATGACCTTGACCAGGCCGAGTCCGGTGTCCACCTCGACGACCGCGCGGTGGGCCGCGAAGGAGTACTGGACGTGGCCGTTGCCCTGGCCGGTGTGCAGGTCGAAGGGCTCGGTCGGGCGGTGGCGCCACTCCAGCTCCAGGTCGACCGCCTCGTCCTCCAGCACGTCCACCAGGCTGGCCAGCACCTCGCCGCCATCGGTGACGACCTTGCCGCCTTCCAGCAGGAGTTCGGCGGTCGCCCAGGCCGGGTGGTACGTGCCGAACTTGCGCCGGCCCATGTCGAGGACCTGCTCGCGGACGTGCTCACAGGTGTTCTTGACCGCGCCGCCGGTGACGTAGGTCTGGCGGGAGGCGGACGTCGAACCCGCCGAGCCGACCCGGGTGTCGGCCGGCTGGATGGTGACCTGCTGGACCCCCAGCTCCGTACGGGCGATCTGGGCGTGGACGGTGACACCGCCCTGGCCGACCTCCGCCATCGCGGTGTGGACGGTGGCGACCGGCACCCCGCCGACGACCTCCATCCGCACCCGGGCGGTGGAGTAGTCGTCGAAGCCCTCGGAGAAGCCGACGTTCTTGATGCCGACGGCGTAGCCGATGCCGCGGACCACGTCCTCGCCGTGGGTGGTGTTGGAGAGCCCGCCGGGCAGCGCACGGACGTCGGCGCCCGCCCCGGCCGTCAGCCACTGCTGCTCCGGCGGGAGCGGCATCGCCTTGACGCGGCGCAGGAGTTCGGCGACCGGGGCCGGGGAGTCGACGGGCTGGCCGGTGGGCATGATCGTGCCCTGTTCCATGGCGTTGAGCTGCCGGAATTCGACCGGGTCCATGCCCAGCTTCTTGGCGACCTTGTCCATCTGCGCCTCGTAGGCGAAGCAGGCCTGGACGGCGCCGAAGCCGCGCATCGCCCCGCAGGGCGGGTTGTTGGAGTAGAGCGCGATGGCCTCGATGTCGACGTCGTCGACGACGTACGGGCCGACGGCGAGCGAGGAGGCGTTGCCGACGACGGCCGGGGAGGCGGAGGCGTAGGCGCCGCCGTCCAGCACGATGCGGCACTTGAGGTGGGTGAGCTTGCCGTCCTTGGTGGCGCCGTGCTCGTACCAGAGCTTCGCCGGGTGCCGGTGGACGTGCCCGAAGAAGGACTCGAACCGGTTGTAGACGATCTTGACGGGCTTGCCGGTGCGCAGTGCCAGGAGGCAGGCGTGGATCTGCATCGACAGGTCCTCGCGGCCGCCGAACGCGCCGCCGACGCCGGAGAGCGTCATCCGCACCTTCTCCGGGGGCAGGCCGAGGACGGGGGCGATCTGGCGCAGGTCGGAGTGCAGCCACTGGGTGGCGACGTACAGATCGACGCCGCCGTCCTCGCCGGGCACCGCGAGGCCGGACTCCGGACCGAGGAAGGCCTGGTCCTGCATGCCGAAGACGTACTCGCCGGAGACGATGACATCGGCCTTCTTGGCGGCCTCGTCGGCGTTGCCGCGGATGATCGGCTGGCGGTGGACGATGTTGGGGTGCGGGACGTGGCCGATGTGGTGGTCGGTGCGGTGCTCGTGGACCAGCGGGGCGCCCTCGGCGGTGGCGGAGGCCTCGTCGGTGACGACCGGCAGCTCGGCGTAGTCGATCTTGATCTTGGCGGCGGCGCGGCGCGCGGTCTCCGGGTGGTCGGCGGCGACCAGCGCGACCGGCTCACCGTGGTGGCGCACCTTGCCGTGCGCGAGCACCGGCGTGTCCTGGATCTCCAGGCCGTAGTTCTTCACGTCGGTGGGCAGGTCGTCGTAGGTCAGGACGGCGTAGACACCGGAGGTCGCCAGCGCCTCGGAGGTGTCGATCGACCTGATCTCGGCGTGCGCGGTGGTGGAGCGCAGGGTGTAGCCCCACAGCATGTCCTCGTGCCACATGTCCGAGGAGTAGGCGAACTCGCCGGTCACCTTGAGGGTGCCGTCGGGCCGCAGCGTGGACTCACCGATCCCGGCCTTGGTCTGGCCGCCCTGGGTGAGGTTCGTGGGCGTACGGCCCGGAGCCGTCGCGAGGCGGGTCTCCTTGTCTGCCATGGCGATCAGGCCCCCTGTCCGGCGGTCGGGTGCGCGCCGCGGGCGGCCGCCAGCCGGACCGCGTCAAGGATCTTCTCGTAGCCCGTGCAGCGGCAGAGGTTGCCCGACAGCGCCTCACGGATGTCGGCGTCCGACGGGGAGTCGTTGCGCTCCAGCAGCTCGTCGGCGGCGACCAGCAGGCCCGGGGTGCAAAAGCCGCACTGGACCGCACCGGCGTCGATGAACGCCTGCTGGATCGGGGAGAGTTCGGCCCCCTCCCCGGCCTGCGAACCGGCCGGGCGGGCCTGCCACCGCTGGGCCTGGTCGATGCTCGTACCGCAGGTGCCGGAGGCACAGCCGCCGTTCTCGGCGCGCTGCCGGGCGAAGTCCGCCAGGCCCTCGACGGTCACCACGTCGCGGCCCTCGACCTGGCCCGCGGCGACCAGGCAGGAGCACACCGGCACACCGTCCAGACGGACCGTGCAGGACCCGCATTCGCCCTGCTCACAGGCGTTCTTGGAGCCCGGCAGGCCCATCCGCTCACGGAGGACGTGCAGCAGGCTCTCGCCTTCCCAGACGTCGTCGGCCTCCTGCTGGCGGCCGTTGACGGTGAATGTCACGCGCACTGTGCGCTCCTCTCCTTGCCCCGGTAGGACTCCCAGGTCCAGCCGAGGGTGCGGCGCGCCATGATGCCGACCGCATGCCTGCGGTACTTGGCGCTGCCGCGCACATCGTCGATCGGGTTGCAGGCGCCGGAGGCGAGCTGCGCGAACTGCTTGGCGAGGGACGGCGGGAGGGGATTCCCCGACTCCCAGAAGCCGCCCTCCTCCAGCGCCGCGACGAGGAAGTCCTCGGCCTCACGGGCCCGTACGGGGGTGGGTGCGGCGGAGCCGATGCCGGTGCGCACCGTGCGGGTGCCGGGGTGCAGCGCGATACCGAAGGCGCAGACCGCGATGACCATGGCGTTGCGGGTGCCCACCTTGGAGAACTGCTGCGGGCCGTCCGCCTTGGGCAGATGCACCGAACGGATCAGCTCGTCGGGCTCCATGGCGTTGCGCTTGACGCCGGTGTAGAAGTCGTCGATCGGGATCATCCGGCGGCCGCGCACGGATTCCACCTCGACCTCACAGCCGGACGCGAGCAGCGCGGGGTGCGCGTCGCCGGCCGGGGAGGCGGTGCCGAGGTTGCCGCCGACGCCGCCGCGGTTGCGGATCTGCGGGGAGGCCACCGTGTGCGAGGCCAGGGCCAGGCCCGGGAGTTCGGCCCGCAGGTTCTCCATGATCTGCGTGTAAGAGACGGAGGCACCCAGGCGTACGGTCTTCTCTCCGACCTCCCACTCGCTCAGGTCACCGATGCGGTTCAGGTCGAGCAGGTACGCGGGGCGGCGGTGGTCGAAGTTGATCTCGACCATCACGTCCGTGCCGCCCGCGATGGGCACAGCAGTAGGGTGCTCGGCCTTGGCGGCGAGCGCCTCCTCCCAGCTGGCGGGGCGAAGGAAGTCCATCGTTGGCCTCTTCTACGAATTCTACGAAATCGGGTCGTTCGCTACTCATGGTGAGGACGCTGCGCCGGCATCGCCACGGAGTCGTTCATTCATGTCTTGTTCATGGAGATGCGTTCAGTGAACGCGCCCGGCACCCGCCCGGTGCAGTCACCGAAACCATGAAGCGGTTGGCTGGCCACACCACATGTCTTGTAGATTCGAACGAAAGACGAGGCTCGGAAACCTCGCGGCATTCCACCGGCAACACCAGACAGCAAAGAACGGCGGGCGAGGTCATGCGGCTCCGCGCACTCCTGGACACCCATACCCTTGGCCTCCGGCTGCTCGGGGGCGAGGAAGAGCTGGACCGCACGGTACGCGGCGTGATGACCACCGACCTGCGGGACCCCAGCCGCTACCTCTCCGGCGGCGAACTGGTGCTGACGGGGCTGGCGTGGCGCCGTGAACCGGAGGACTCCGAACGGTTCGTGCGCATCCTGGCCACCGCGGGGGTCGCCGGGCTCGCGGCGGGCGAGGCGGAGCTGGGCTCGGTCCCCGACGACCTCGTGCAGGCCTGCCTCCGCCACCGGCTGCCGCTGTTCTCCGTCGTCGAGGACGTCTCGTTCGCCTCCATCACCGAGCATGTCGTCCGCCAGGTCTCCAGCGAACGGGCGGGCGATCTGGCGGCCGTGGTGGACCGCCACCGGCGGCTGATGACGTCGGGCCCCACGGGCGGCGGCCCTGAGGTGGTCCTGGACCTGCTCGGCTCCGACCTTGACCTGCGGGCCTGGGTGCTCTCCCCCACGGGCCGGCAGATCGCGGGCTCCACACTGGCGGACGCCGGGCCCGAGCTCTCCGGTGAACTGGCCGCCCGTCTCGCGGGCGAGCACCTGGCGGCCGCCCGTTCGGGGCGTCGGGGCCCGCATCGCGTCACTGTCGAGGGGAGCACCGCGACGACCGCCGCCGCGGACGAGGCCCGGGGGAAGCCCGAGGAGGGGCGGCGGCCGGGCGACGGGCCGGCGAGCTCCACTTTCTCCCTCTTCCCGATCCGCCACGAGGGCCGTGATCTGCGCCGGACGCTGCTGAGCGACTGGCTGCTGGCCGTCGAGGCGGACGCCGGTGACTGGTCCGAAGAGCGCCTTGACCTGCTGCACGGCGTCACCCAGCTGATCGTCGTGGAACGCGACCGGCGCGATGCCGCCCGTACGGTGCGCCGCCGGCTCGCCCAGGAGGTCCTGGAACTCGTCCAGACCGGCGCTCCGCCCGCCGAGATCGCGGCCCGGCTGCGGGTGGCGGCCCCGGTGCTGCTGCCGGGGCTGGGCGCGGCGCCGCACTGGCAGATCGTGGTGGCCAGGGTCGAGTGGGAGGACGGCGACGTCCCCGGTGGCCCCGTGGCGCAGAGCCTGCTGGAGGAAATGCTGGTCGATCCCGGCACGTTCGGCCCGGAGCCCTCCGACCGCATCGCCGTGGCACACACCGGCGACGAGGCGGTGGCGCTGGTGCCACTGCCCGTCCCGGACGAGCCCGGCGCCCCCTCGGCGGCCGGTCTGCACGCCGATGAGCTGCTGTCCGCCGTCCGGGGGCCGCTCGGCCGCGGTCTGGCGGACGACGGGCGGCTGACGGTCGGGGTGAGCGCCGCGGTCCACTCCGCCGAGGGGCTGCGCGGCGCCCTGGAGGAGGCCCGGCACGCCCGCCGGGTCGCCGCGGCCCGTCCGGGCCGGGTCTGCGCCGCCGGGCACGAGGAGCTGGCCTCGCACGTCCTGCTGCTGCCCTTCGTGCCGGACGACGTCCGACGGGCCTTCACCGCCCGCCTCCTGGACCCGCTGCGCGACTACGACCGCAAGCACCGCGCCGAGCTGATCCCCACCCTGGAGGCGTTCCTGGACTGCGACGGCTCCTGGACCCGCTGCGCCAGCCGCCTCCACCTGCACGTCAACACCCTCCGCTACCGGGTGGGCCGCATCGAGCAGCTGACCGGCCGCGATCTGTCCCGCCTGGAGGACAAGCTCGATTTCTTCCTGGCGCTGCGGATGAGCTGACGACGCGGTCCCGCGTACGGCTCCGCCCCGCGCCGCGGCGCCGTCCGCGTGGCGCCGCCGCGGAGCGACTGCCCGCGCCTGTCGCCCGATCGGGCCCCGCCGTTCGACCCGGCGGGGCCCGATTACGCCATTCGGGGTAACTCGATCGGGCGTCATCACGCGGCCAGTCGTGGTGCCCCGGGCCCGCCGCACGGTGCGGCGATGTGCCCGATCAGGGCCGCGCCGGCGGTCCGGAACGCCCGCCCGGGGATTGTGAATTCATTCACCCACCCCCTTGGCCGGGCGGCGGGATCCGTGCTGAGATGCGCCCACTGCTTCCAACTTCCAGCTCAATGGCGCGCTCGGGGAGGGCAATGTGGCGGATACCGCCATGCCGGAATCCGCGGATTCCGCGGATCCGGCCGGTTCTGCAGTCGTGGTGCCGCTCGCGGTACCGGCACCGGCATCCGCACCGGAGACAGCATCACTCGGCACGGCCGAGGGGGACGGCCCCCTCGACCGTGCCGTTTGGCGTCTGCGCTCCCGCGGCTGCTGGGACGATGCGGCCGCCCTGCTGGAGGTGCACTCCGTCCGGCACGCGCCGTCCGCGCTGCGTCGCGCCGCGCTGCTGGTCGAACGGTGCATGTTCACGGCCACCGGCTGGGCAGAGGCCGAGGACGCGCTGCGCGCCGCCGAGGCGCTGGCGGGCGACGACGACGAGCGGGGCGGCGCGGCCTGCGAACGCGGTCATCTCGCGTACGCCGCCACGGTCCTGGGCGTCCGCGACCGCGCCGACGAGGCCCGTTCGGCACTCGGCCGGGCCGCCGCGCTGCTGGCACCCACCGCGGCCGGCCGGCCGCTGCTGGACTTCCGCCGCGGCCTGATGGCCGAGCATGTCGCCGACAGCCCGGACGCGGCGCGGGCCGCCTACCGCCGTGCACACGCCGGCGCCACCGCGCACGGCGACACCCTGCTGCTGTCCTTCACCTGGCGCCATCTGGCCGGACTCGCCCTGCGCGACGGGGATTTGGCGGAGGCCCGGCACGGTTTCGCCGAGTCGCTGCGGATCCGCGAGGAGCTGGGCTTTCTGGTCGGCACGGCACCGGCCCTCGTGGCGCTGGCCGACGCCGCCCCGGACGCCGACGCGGACCGGCTGCGCGCCGAGGCGGCCCGGCTCTTCCGCCTGATGGGCGGCGTCCCCACGTGGCTCGCCGATCATCTGTCCACCGGCGTCACGGCGACGTAGCGGGTGTCTCTTCGGCCCGGCCCGCGGCGATCAGGCCTGCACGGTGGGGCGGACGACGATCTCGCTCACGTCGACGCCCTCGGGCTGCTCGATGGCGTAGCCGATGGCGGAGGCGACGGCGGAGGGCGGCATGGCGATCTCGTCGCGCTGCCGGGTCATCGCGGCCGCGGCTTCGGGGCCGGCTCCCTTGCCGACGCCTTCGGTGTGGGTGAAGCCGGGCGAGACGAGGGTGACGCGCAGGTCGGGTCCCGATTCCTGGCGCAGGCCCTCGGTGAGCACCTTCACCGCCGTCTTGGTGGCCGCATAGACCGCCTGGGGGGTTTTGACGACGTAGGCCGCGGTGGAGCCGACGTTGACGAACTGGCCGGCGCGCTGCCGGCGGAAGACGGGCAGGGCCGCCCCGATGCCGTTGAGCAGGCCGGTGATGTGGGTGGAGACCATGGCGTCCCAGTCGTCCTGGCGCAGGTCGTCGAACGGCGAGACGGCCATCGTGCCCGCATTGGAGACGAGGACGTCGAGCCGGCCGTACCGGTCGAGGGCCGTGTCCGTCAGGCGCCGGAGGTCTGCGCGGCGCGTGACGTCGACGATGACGCCGACGGCAGTGCCGCCCTTCGCCGTGATGCCGTCCACGACGGCGTTCAGCCGGTCCTCGCGCCGGGCCCCGAGCACGAGCCGGGCGCCCCGCTCGGCGAGGTGGAGCGCCGTCGCCTCGCCGATGCCGCTGCTGGCACCCGTGATCGCGATGACTTTGCCCTGGATACCCGACATGACCGGCTTCCTTTCGCGGAGTGCGCGCAGGCCAGTGCGGTGACCTACAGTGAAACGGAGGTGTCCCCGTTTAGCTCAGATTAAGTGGGGGCGCCTCCGTTTAACAAGTCGAAAGACTTCTGAGAGGACGAGAGGGGATGGCGAGCGCTGATGACCGACGGAGCGCCTCGGCCGTTGCGGGCTGACGCACGGCGCAACAGGGAGAAGATCCTCGCGGCTGCTGTGCGCGTGTTCACGACGGAGGGACTGGACGCACACCTGGAACGCATCGCCAAGGAGGCGGGCGTGGGCAGCGCGACTCTCTACCGCCACTTCCCCACCCGGGAGGCCCTGGTCGAAGCGGTCTACCGCAACGAGGTGGCCCAGCTGTGCGACGCCGCCCCCGCCCTGCTCGCACAGAAGCCGGCGGCGGAGGCCCTGCGCGCGTGGACGCGCCTCTTCCTCGACTACGTCACCGCCAAGTACGGCATGATCGACGCCCTGCGCGCCATCGCCGCGAAGGGAAACAATCCCTATGGTCACAGCCGGGAAATGATCCAGGCCGCCCTCACCTCGCTCATGGACGCCTGCACGGCCGCCGGGGCGATCCGTGCCGATATCCGGCCCACCGACATCGGCGCCGCCCTGGAAGGCATCGCCCTCACCTCGGCGGGCGCCGAACACCGACAGCAAGCGGAGCGCCTGCTCGACCTCACCCTGGACGGTCTCACGGTCCGCCCGTGAGGCCTCACGGGTGGCGGCCGGTCCTCCACTCTCCGTGGCGGCCGGCCGCCTCGTCCGCTGCCGCCGCCGCTCGATCCGCCGCCCGTGCCCCGCTCGTTCCGTCGCCGTCAACCCCTCAACACCGGCCATGCCGGATCTTTCGACGATTGGCCGGATTCATATGGTCCCGGCAGTGGATCGGCCGGGCTGCGATGGTTGCGGCCCCGGCCGGCCGCCGACGCGCCGCGCGAAGCCTGAGGTGGGACTATGAGCCGAAGGCCCGGGGCAGGGATGTCTCACGACGCCCCACAGGCCCCGAGAATGGCCGCAAGTCGCACTGTGAGGCGGCAGCGGGGTATGGATGCTGGTCCGGGACCAGCCGGCCCCACCCACTGGCACAGCCTTTCAGGAGGCCACATGACAGCAGGAGTGACCAACACGACCGCTGCGAGCGACTGGGGCAAGGCAGATTTCGAGGCGATCTACAACTGCCCGGATCCCCGTCGGTACTTCACCACGCTGAACCCCCTGGACTACCAGATTCCGCACCACGGCCAAGCGGTGTTCCGTGCCGTGGCCGAGACCCTGCAGCGGCACCGCAGCGACCGCCCGCCCTTGAACGTCGTCGACCTCTGCTGCTCGTACGGGGTCAACGCCGCACTGCTCAACCACCAGCTCTCCCTCACCGACCTCTACGACCGCTATGCCGGGAACGGCAAGGCACAGCCGTCCACCGCCCAACTCCTGGAGGAGGACCGCACGTTCTTCGCCACCCGGCGACGTGCCGAACCCCTCAAGGTGACCGGCATCGACGCGGCGGACCGCGCGGTCGGCTACGCCCGGGCGGTCGGACTGCTCGACCACGGCTTCGCGGAGAACCTGGAACTCGACGACCCGAGCCCAAAGCTGCGGAAGGTACTGGCCGGCACCGACCTGATCACCGTCACCGGCGGCGTCGGCTACATCTCCGCCCGTACCTTCGCCCGCCTCTTCAACTGTGTGTCCGCGCCGCCCTGGGTCGCCGCGTTCGTGCTGCGCGAGGTGTCCTACCGGCCGATCTCCGCCCTGCTGGCCAGGGCCGGCCTGGTGACGGAGAGACTCACCACCCGTACGTTCCGTCAGCGGCGGTTCGCCGACGGCAACGAGCGGAAGGCGGCGTTCGAAGCGCTGGCCGCCCGCGGCCTGTCCACCGCGGACAAGGAAGCCGACGGCTTCTACCACGCCGACCTCTATCTCTCCCGGCCCGCCGCCGATGTCGCGGCGCTACCACTGGAGGAGTTGCTGCCCGGCTGAACCCCGGCGCCGTCCGGCCGAGCCGCCGGCGGACTCGCTCAGTGCGGGTGGCGCGCCACCGACACATGCTCGCGGGCGATCCGCTCGGCCACCGCGTACTCCTGGGCGACCAGGGCGTCGAGCAGCGCCGTGTGCTCGGAGGCGTCGGCCAGCAGCTCGGCCGTACGCCGCCGGGGGCCGCCGGCCGGCGGCCACTGGGCGCGGCGGAGCAGATCGCCGGTGACCTCGGTGAGCGTGCGGTTGCCGGTGAGCGACATCAGGGCGTCATGGAAGGCGTGGTCGGCCTCGGCGTAGCCGACCCGGTCACCGCGGGCGGCGGCCGTGACGCCCGCATCGGCGAGCGGGCGCAGCCCCTCCCAGCGCTCGGGGGGCAGCGCCCGGGCCAGCCGGACGATCGCGGGCACCTCCAGCATCGCCCGGACCTCGGCCAGTTCGGCGAGGTCACGGGGGCTGCGCTCGGCGACCCGGAAGCCGCGGTTGGGCACGACCTCGACGGCGCCCTCCCCCGCGAGCTGCTGCATGGCCTCCCGGACCGGGGTCGCGGAGACGCCGTAGTGCTCGGCGAGCGCGGGCGCGGAGTAGACCTCGCCCGGGGCCAGCTCCCCGCCGACCAGCGCATGGCGCAGCGCGGCCAGCACCTGGCCGCGGACGGAGTGCCGCCGGGGCACGGCGGGGCCGGCCTGCGCGGGCACCCTCGCGCCGGCGCACGGCTCCTGTTCCGCTGTGCCCTGCTCCATGACGGTTCCTCCTGACGTTTCCAGCACCATAGGCGGCGCACGTCCCAGTTCAAATCCGGGGAGCTGTCCGGAAGTCGCCGGGAAGCCGTACGGGCCGCCAGGACTGGCGTTCAGCGGGCACGGGTAAGCCTTCAGGTAAGGTAAGCCTTACCTGTTGACGATCGCGATTCGGTGGTCTCCCGCATGACTCGTGCCCCCGCCGCCCCGCCTGCCGTCCATCCCCTCGCCGAGTCCTACGCCCGGCTCTCCGCGGCCTTCCCGGGCCTGCGGGTGACCCTGTGGGACGCCGCCCCGCCCAGCGGCGACGGCTGGGTGTGCGCGGCCGGGCTCGCGGCCGGCGGCGAGAGCCTGGATGCCTTCCTCGCCCGGGACGACGCGCAGATCGTGCGGGATTACGGACAGCGCGCCCGGCCGGACGTCATCGCGAGCTTCGCCCTGCACCGCTACGCCTGGCCCGCCTGCCTGCTGATCACCATCCCCTGGTTCCTGCACCGCCGGGTCCCGCGCCTGCCGGTGCAGGACGTCTCCTTCCAGCGCGAGCTGGGCAGGATGGCGGTGCGGGTCAGCGCCTTCAGCTGCCTCCCGGACGACCCCGCCGCGGCGCTGCCCGGCGCCCGGGTCGTCCCGGACGAGGAGGCCCTGCGGGCGGAGGTGCGGGCGGCGGTGGCCCAGCACCTCCGGCCCGTACTGGAGGGCTTTCGCCCCCGGATGCGGCGCGGGCCGCGGGCGCTGTGGGGCCTGGCGTCCGACGAGATCGTGGAAGGCCTGTGGTACCTGGGGCAGCTGCTGGGCGAGGAGCCGCGTGCGGTGGCCGAGCTGGAGTTGCTGCTGCCGGGCACCACCCCTCCGTACGTGGGCGGTGCGGGATTCCGCGAACTGACCGGGCCGCGCGGCCAGTCGCTGGCGACCCGGGACCGGGCCGGCTGCTGCATGTTCTACACGCTGCGCCCCCAGGACACCTGCGTCACCTGCCCGCGCACCGCGGACGAGGAGCGCATCAGGCGCCTCACCGCGGCCACTTGATCCCTGCGCCGCCCCGCTCTCCTAGCCGATATCCGGCCACCTCCGCCTGCGAAATGGCTTCAATAACGCGGCGAAATCAGCTCTGCATAGCCTCGGCGCACGAACGTCATGCGTGTTTTGCCCAAGCCACACGGCCCCCGACACGTCGCCAGGTCGAGAGCACATGCCCGTCGTCGGGCCACGAGGAGTTTCGGAAAATGAGCGGTGCGAAGACTGCGGGTGCGGCGGATTCCGGTGCCCGGGAGGAGCTGTTCGCAGGTGTCCCGGCGCGGTGGCAGGGCGAGCCGTCCCCCGTCCCCGCCCTGACGCTGCCCGAGCTCTTCGAAGCCCAGGTGCGCCGCACCCCCGACGCCCCCGCCGCGACCTTCCGCGACCGGACCCTCAGCTATCGCGAGCTGAACGAGCGCGCCAACCGGCTGGCCCGGCTGCTGGTGGCGCGCGGCGCCGGCCCCGAGCAGATCGTCGGCGTGCTGATGCCGCGCTCGCTGCACCAGATCGTGTCACTGGTGGCGGTGACCAAAACCGGTGCCGCCTACCTGCCGGTGGACGTCGACTACCCGGCCGAACGCATCGCCTACATGCTCGGCCACTCGGACCCCGTCTGCCTGCTCACCACCGCCGACTCCCCTGCCGCGGAAGGGCTCGCGGACCGGCTGGTGCTGCTGGACGACCCGGCGGTGGACGAGGCGCTGCCCGGCCTGCCGGACACCGATCCGAGCGACGCCGAGCGCACCGCGCCGCTGCGCATGGCCCACCCGGCGTATGTCACCTACACCTCCGGCTCCACCGGGACGCCCAAGGCCGTGGTGATCGAGCACCGCGCGCTGGCCGACTATCTGGCCTGGGCGCGTAAGGACTACCCGAGCATGGGGCCGGGCGGTACCTCGCTGTGGCACTCACCGGTGTCCTTCGACATGACCGTCTCGGAGTTGTGGGGCCCGCTGGTGTCCGGCGGGCGGGTGCTGGCCGCCGCGCTGGAGGAGGACGCGCACGCCGGCACGGTCTCCTGCACCTTCATGAAGGCCACCCCGAGCCATCTGCCGATGCTCCATCTCCTCCCGGACGGCTACTCGCCCACCGGTGAGCTGATGCTCGGCGGTGAGGCGCTGCAGGGCGCCGCGCTGGACGAGTGGCGCCGCCGCCACCCCGGCGCCACCGTCATCAACGTGTACGGCCCGTCCGAAATCACCGTCAACATGGCGCAGTTCCGGCTGGAGCCGGGCCGTCCGACGCCGGACGGCGTCCTGCCGCTGGGCCGCGTGATGGACAATATGCGCGGTTACGTCCTGGACGACCGGCTGCGTCCGGTGGCACCGGGCGTCACCGGTGAGCTCTACATCGCGGGCCCCGGGCTGGCGCGCGGCTACTTCAGGCAGCCGGCACTGTCCGGCGAGCGGTTCGTCGCCGACCCGTTCGGGGCGCCGGGCGAGCGGATGTACCGCTCCGGTGACCTGGCCCGATGGACGCAGGACGGGCAGCTGGAGTTCCGCGGCCGCGCCGATCACCAGGTCAAGGTCCGCGGCTTCCGCGTCGAGCCCGGCGAGATCGAGGCCGTGCTGACGCAGCATCCGCAGGTCTCGCGCGCCGTGGTGCTGGTCCGTGAGGACCGCCCCGGCGACCAGCGGATCGTCGCGTATGTGAGCTGCGCGGAGGGCGCCGCCGAGCCGGATGCCGGGACGCTGCGGGCGCATGCCGCGGAGGTCGTGCCGTGGTACATGGTGCCGTCGGCCTTCGTCGTGATCGAGGACTGGCCGCTGACGCCGAACGCGAAGGTGGACCGCAAGGCGCTGCCCGCCCCCGAGTACCGCACCGGCGCCGGCCGCGTTCCGCGCACCGCGACGGAGGAGACCTTGTGCCGGCTGGCCGCCGAGGTGCTGGGCCTGGAGTCGGTCGGCGTCGAGGACAACTTCTTCGATCTGGGCGGTCACTCGCTGCTGGCCAACCGGCTGACCAGCCGGATCCGTGCGGCCATGGACGCCGAGCTGCCCATGAGCGCGGTGTTCGAGGCACCGACCGTCGCCGAGCTGGCGGGCCGCCTGGCCGGCGCCGACGCGGCACGCCCTGCGCTGGCGCCGGCCCGGCGCCCGGACCGCATCCCGCTCTCCCCCGCCCAGCAGCGCCTGTGGTTCCTCCACCAGCTGGAGGGCACCGGCCCGGCCTACACCATCCCGATCGCCGTCCGGCTGACCGGTGAGCTGGACCGCACCGCCCTGGAGGCGGCGCTGGGTGATGTGCGGGCGCGGCACGAGGCGCTGCGCACCCGCTTCGCCGAGCACGACGGCGAACCCCACCAGGTGATCGTGGACGCCGGACAGGAGCCCCTGGAACTCGAATTCGCCGAGCTGGACGGAGCCGAGCAGCTTCAGCGGGTGCTGGCCGAGCAGGCCGGGCACGGCTTCGACCTCACCGCGGGAGTGCCGCTGAAGGCCGCCCTCTACCGGCTCGGCGAGCGTGAGCACGTCCTGCTCCTGCTGGTGCACCACATCATCACCGACGGCTGGTCCCGCGATCCGCTCACCCGCGACCTGTCCACCGCCTACACCGCGCGCGCCGGCGGCCGGGCCCCGGCCTGGAAGCCGCTGCCGGTGCAGTACGCCGACTACACCCTGTGGCAGCGCGGGATGCTGGGCGACGAGAGCGACCCGGACAGCGCCGCCGCCAGGCAACTGGCCTTCTGGAAGCAGACGTTGAGCGGCACTCCGGAGCTGCTGGAACTGCCGCTGGACCGGCCCCGCCCGTCCGTCGCCAGTTACCGCGGTGCCGTCACCCGCTTCACCTTCGACGCCGCTCTCCACTCCCGTATGGCGGAGCTGGCGCGCGAGTGCGATGTCACGGTGTTCATGGTGCTGCAGGCCGGCCTCGCGGCCCTGCTCTCCCGCCTGGGCGCGGGCACCGACATCCCGATCGGCACCGCCGTGGCCGGCCGCACCGACGAAGCCCTGGACGACCTCGTCGGCTTCTTCGTCAACACCCTCGTCCTGCGCACCGACGTCTCCGGCGACCCCACCTTCCGCCAACTCCTGGCCCGAGTACGGGAAACCGACCTCGCCGCCTACGCCCACCAGGACATCCCGTTCGAGCGCGTCGTCGAGGCGGTCAACCCGGTCCGGTCGCTGTCCCACGCCCCCCTCTTCCAGACCATGCTGACCTCGCAGAACACCCCCGAGGACGCCATGGCGCTGCCCGGCCTGGAGGCGGTGGCGCAGGACGTGGCCAAGGGGGTCGTGCCGTTCGACCTCTCCTTCCACACCAAGGAGAAGACGGCGCAGGACGGCACGCCCGCGGGCATCGACGCCCTGTTGGAGTACGCCACCGACCTGTTCGACCGGGCCACCGTCGAGGCGCTGACCGCCCGTCTGGTACGGCTGCTGGGCGAGTCCACCGCACAACCGGACGCCCCCGTGGGTGAGGTGGAGATCCTGACGGAGCAGGAGCGGCGGCAGGCGCTGGAGGAGTGGCAGGGTCGTCCGCACGAGGTGTCGGGGAAGACGCTGCCCGTCCTCATCGAGGAGCAGGCACGGCGGGTGCCCGACGCCCCCGCGGTCGTCCACGAGGACACCCAACTGACCTACGCCGAGCTCAACGAGCGCGCCAACCGCCAGGCCCGGCTCCTGGTGCGGCGCGGGGTCGGTCCGGAGCGCTATGTCGCGGTGGCGCTGCCCCGGTCGGTGGACCTGGTGGTGACCCTCCTGGCCATCGTCAAGGCCGGTGGCGCCTATCTGCCGCTGGACCCGTCCTACCCCGCGGACCGGCTCGGCTTCATGCTGGAGGACGTGGCGCCCGTGCTGGCCGTCACGGCCCGGGGTGTGCTCGACCACGTCACCGTGCCGTGCCCGTCGTTGCGCCTGGACGACCCCGAGGTCCTGGCGGAACTGGCCGCCCAGGACTCCACCGACCTCACCGACGCCGACCGCAACGCGCCGCTGCTGGCGGACAACGCGGCCTTCGTCATCTTCACCTCCGGGTCGACCGGCCGCCCCAAGGGCGTCACCGTGCAGCACCGTTCGCTGGACGCCTACCTGAGCTGGACCCGCACGGCGTACCCGGGTGTGGCCGGACGGGCCCTGGTGCACTCGCCGGTGGCCTTCGACCTCACCGCCACCGGCCTGTTCGCGCCCCTGACCTCCGGCGGCTGCGTCGAGCTGGTCGAGCTGGACGGCCGGACCCAAGCGACGGACGGGCGGCCGCAGCCCACCTTCGTCAAGGCCACCCCCAGCCACCTGCCGCTGCTCATCGAACTGCCCGGACAGTACTCGCCGAACGAGCAGCTGGTGCTCGGCGGCGAGTCGCTGATGGGCGAGGTCCTGGACGAATGGCGGGGCCGGCACCCCGGTGCCACCGTCATCAACGAGTACGGCCCGACGGAGACCACCGTCGGCTGCTCGGAGTACCGCATCGAGCCGGGCGAGAGCGTCCCGGCGGGCGTGGTCACCATCGGCCGGCCGATCTGGAACACCCAGATGTTCGTGCTGGACGCCCGGCTGCGCCCGGTGCCCACCGGCAGCACCGGCGAGGTGTACATCGCCGGTGACCTGGTGACCCGCGGCTACCACCGGCGCCCGGACCTGACCTCGGGCCGCTTCGTCGCCAACCCCTACGGCCCGCCGGGCAGCCGGATGTACCGCTCGGGTGACCTGGCCAGGTGGCGGGCGGACGGCCAGATGGAGTTCATCGCGCGCGTCGACGACCAGGTCAAGCTGCGCGGCTTCCGTATCGAACTGGGCGAGATCGAGGGCGTCATCGGTGCGCACCCGAAGCTGGCACAGGTGGCCGTGATCGTCCGTGAGGACCAGCCGGGCGACAAGCGTCTGGTCGGCTACGCCGTCCCCGCGCCGGGGCAGAGCGTGGACTCCGCCGAGCTGCGCCGCTACGCGGCCGGGCAACTGCCCGACTACATGGTGCCCGCGGTCTTCGTGCTGCTCGAAGAGCTCCCGCTCACGGTGAACCGCAAACTGGACCGCAAGGCGCTGCCCACGCCCGACTACGGCGTCGCGGCCGGCGCCTCGGGGCGTGCGCCGCGCACCGCGCACGAGGAGATCCTGTGCGCCGCGTTCGCGGAGATACTGGGCCTGCCGCGGGTCGGCGTGGACGACAACTTCTTCGCGCTGGGCGGGCATTCACTGCTGGTCACCCGGCTGATCGCGGGGCTGCGCCGGACGCTGGGGGCGGAGCTGCCGATCCGGGCGGTGTTCGAGGCGCCGACCGTCGCCGAGCTCGCCGCGCGCCTGGCCGACGCGGGCACGGCCCGTCCGCCGCTGGTGGCGGGCGAGCGTCCGGCGCGGCTGCCGCTGTCCCCCGCACAGCAACGGCTGTGGTTCCTGCACAAGCTGGCGGGCCCCAGCCCGACCTACAACGTGCCCGTCGCGGTACGGCTGACCGGTGAGCTGGACCGTGCGGCGCTGGAGGCGGCACTGGGCGACGTGGTGGAGCGCCACGAGGCGCTGCGCACCCGGTTCGCCGAGGAGTCCGGCGAGCCGTGCCAGGTGGTGCTCAGCGGCGAACCGTCCCGGCCGGTGGTCGAGTGGGTCGAGCTGGAGGCGCCGGATCAGCTGGAGACGGCGTTGGCGGAGGTCGCCGCGTACGGCTTCGACCTGACCGCCGGAGTCCCGCTCAAGCTCACCCTCTTCAAGGTCGCCGAGGACCGGCACGTCCTGCTCATCCTGCTGCACCACATCGCCAGCGACGGCTGGTCCATGGGGCCGCTCTCCCGCGACCTGTCCACCGCCTACACCGCCCGCGTCGGCGGCCACGCCCCCGCCTGGGAACCACTGCCGGTGCAGTACGCCGACTACGCCCTGTGGCAGCGCGACGTACTGGGCGACGAGAACGACCCCGGCAGCGTCCTGTCCCAGCAGCTCGACTTCTGGCGCAAGGAGCTCAGCGGCGCCCCCGAGCTGCTGGAACTGCCGCTGGACCGGCCCCGCCCGGCCGTCGCCAGCCACCGCGGCGCCACGGTGGAGCTGAGCATCGACGCCGAGCTGCACCGCGCGTTGCTGTCCTTCGCCCAGGGCTCGGGCGCCACGCTGTTCATGGTGCTGCACTCGGCGGTGGCGGCCCTGCTGTCCCGTATGGGCGCGGGCACCGACATCCCGATCGGCACCGCCGTGGCGGGGCGCTCCGACGAGGCCCTGGACGACCTGGTCGGCTTCTTCGTCAACACCCTCGTCCTGCGCACCGACGTCTCCGGCGACCCCACCTTCCGCCAGCTCCTGGCCCGCGTCCGCGAAACCGACCTGGCCGCCTACGCCCACCAGGACACGCCCTTCGAGCGTGCCGTGGAAGCCGCACAGGTCACCCGGGTGCTCTCGCACACGCCGCTCTTCCAGGTCTCGTTGAACCTGGAGGACGGCACCGCCATCACGCCGGACCTGCCCGGGGTCCAGGTCCGGCCCGAGCCGGTCGGCGTCCCGGCCGCCAAGTCCGAGCTGGTCTTCGGCCTGACCGAACGGCACACGACGGCCGGCGAACCGGCAGGCCTCACCGGTGAACTCACCTACGCCACGGACCTCTTCGAGCGCGCCGGGGCAGAGGCCCTGGCCGGGCGGCTGATCCGGATGCTGCGGACCATCGCGGCCGATCCGGACCGCAGGGTGGGCAGTGCCGAGATCCTTGCCGAGGAAGAGCGGCGGGAACTGCTCGTCACTCGTAATGCCACGGAGCAGGCGGTTCCGGCGCTGACGATGCCGCAACTGTTCGAGGCCCAGGCCGCCCAGGCTCCCGACGCCGAAGCCGTCGTCTACGAGGACACCACCCTCACCTACGGCGAACTCGACCGCCGCGCCAACCAGCTCGCCCGCCTCCTGATCACCCACGGAGTCGGACCCGAACGCCTCGTCGCGCTCGCCATGCCCCGCTCCGCCGACATGATCACCGCCGCCCTCGCCATCCACAAAGCCGGCGGCGCCTACCTCCCCATCGACCCCGACTACCCCACCGACCGCATCACCTACATGCTCACCGACGCCCACCCGGTCTGCATCCTCACCGAATCAACAACCGCCGGCCGCCTGCCCGAAACGACCTGCCCGCAGCTCGTCCTGGACAACCCCACGACCACCGCCCGGCTGGCACACCTGCCCGACACCCCGGTGACAGACACCGAACGCACCACCCCCCTCCACCTGCACCACCCCGCCTACCTCATCTACACCTCCGGCTCCACCGGCCGCCCCAAAGGCGTCCTCGTCACCCACACCGGCATCGCCTCACTCGCCACCGCACAAACCCACCACCTCAACACCGGCCCCACCTCCCGCACCCTCCAATTCGCCTCCCTCAGCTTCGACGCCGCCACCTGGGAAATCATCATGGCCCTCACCCACGGCGCCACCCTCGTCATGGCACCCCCCACCCGCCTGACCGGAGACGAACTCACCACCCTCCTCCACCAACAACACATCACCCACGCCACCCTCCCCCCAGCCATCCTCGCCACCCTCCCCGACAACACCCTCCCCGCCGACATGACACTCATCGTCGCCGGCGAAGCCTGCCCACCCGAACAAACCGCCCGCTGGTCCACCGGCCGACACATGATCAACGCCTACGGACCCACCGAAACCACCATCTGCACCACCATGAGCCCACCCCTCACCGGCACCACCACACCACCCCTCGGCACCCCCATCACCAACACCCACCTCTACCTCCTCGACCACAACCTCCACCCCACACCCCCCGGCGTCCCCGGCGAGCTCTACACCACCGGCCCCGGCCTCGCCCGCGGCTACCACAACCGCCCCGACCTCACCGCCCAACACTTCATCGCCAACCCCTACGGCCCACCCGGCACCCGCCTCTACCGCACCGGCGACCTCGCCCGCTGGACCACCCACCACACCCTCGAATACCTCGGCCGCACCGACAACCAAGTCAAAATCCGCGGCTTCCGCATCGAACTCGGCGAAATCGAAACCACCCTCACGGACCATCCGCAGGTCGCCCGGGCGATGGCACTGGTGCGTACGGACCGTGCCGATGAGCAGCGGATCGTGGCCTACGTCGAGGGCCCTGCCGACGCGGCCGCAGCGTCGCGGCTGGTCGAGGAGTTGCGCGAGCGGTGCGCCGGGCAACTGCCTGCGTACATGGTGCCGTCGGCCTTCGTGGTCCTTCAGGAGTGGCCGCTGACGCCGAACGGGAAGGTGGACCGCAAGGCCCTGCCCGCGCCGGAGCAGCCGACCGGATCCGCCGACGGCCGGGCCCCGCGCACTCCCCAGGAGGAGACCCTGTGCGGAATCTTCGGGGAGCTGCTGGGGGTGGCCTCGGTGAGCATCGACGACAGCTTCTTCCAACTGGGCGGCCACTCACTGCTGGTGACCCGGCTGATCAGCCGGGTACGGACGGCGCTGGGCGCTGAACTGCCGGTCCGGACGGTCTTCGAGAAGCCGACCGTCGCCGGGCTGGCCGGGGAGATCGGCACGGCCCGCCGGGCCCGGCCCTCGCTCCGCCGTATGCGCAGCTCCTGACCCCTCCTTCCCGCACCGCTCGTATTCCGTTCCAAGAGGAGTTCCGCCATGTACCCGGTGTCGTTCGCGCAGCGGCGGTTGTGGTTCGCTTTCCAGGTGGAGGGCCCCAGCCCGACCTACAACATCCCGGTCGCCCTGCACCTGACCGGTGAGCTGGACCGTGCGGCGCTGGAAGCGGCGCTGGCCGACGTGGTGGAGCGGCACGAGGTACTGCGCACCCGCTTCGCCCAGGAGGAGTCGGGCGAGCTGTGCCAGGTGGTGCTCAGTGGTGAACAGTCCCGGCCGGTCATGGAGTTCGTCGAGCTGGACGGGCCCCGGCACCTGGACGCGGCGTTGGCGGAGGCCGCCGCGTACGGCTTCGATCTGACCGCCGGAGTCCCGCTCAAGCTGACCCTCTTCAAGGTCGCCGAGGACCGGCACGTCCTGCTCCTTCTCCTGCACCACATCGCCGGCGACGGCTGGTCGATGGGACCGCTCTCCCGCGACCTGTCGGACGCCTACACCGCCCGCGTCGACGGCCGTGCCCCCGCCTGGGAACCGCTGCCGGTGCAGTACGCCGACTACGCCCTGTGGCAGCGCGACGTACTGGGCGACGAGAACGACCCCGGTAGTCTGGCCGCCGAGCAACTGGCCTTCTGGGTGAAGGAGTTGGCGGGTTCGCCGGAACTGGTGGAACTGCCGCTGGACCGGTCCCGCCCGGCCGTCGCCGGCCACCACGGCGGCAGCGCCCGCTTCGAGCTGGACGCGGCGCTGCACACCCGCGTCGTGGAGTTGGCGCGCGAGTGCGATGTCACGGTGTTCATGGTGCTGCAGGCCGGCCTCGCGGCCCTGCTCTCCCGCCTGGGCGCGGGCACCGACATCCCGATCGGCACCGCCGTGGCCGGCCGCACCGACGAAGCCCTGGACGACCTCGTCGGCTTCTTCGTCAACACCCTCGTCCTGCGCACCGACGTCTCCGGCGACCCCACCTTCCGCCAACTCCTGGCCCGGGTCCGCGAAACCGACCTCGCCGCCTACGCCCACCAGGACATCCCGTTCGAGCGCGTCGTCGAGGCGGTCAACCCGGTCCGGTCGCTGTCCCACGCCCCCCTCTTCCAGACGCTGCTGTCACTGCAGAGCGCCGACGAGGGCGGATGCACCATGCCGGGGCTGGAGGTCTCCGTCAGCGACCTGGACACCGGGGTGGCCAAGGTCGATCTGACCTTCACGCTGCGCGAGCGGCACACGCCGCAGGGCGGCCCGGCGGGCATCGGCGGCGAAGTGCAGTACGCCACCGACCTGTTCGAGCCGGAGACCGCGCAGGCGCTGGCCGGCCGGCTGGTGCGGCTGCTGGACGCCGTCGTCGCCGACGCGGACGCCCCCGTCAGCCGGGCGGAGATCCTGACCGGCCGGGAGCGGGAGCTGTTGCTCAACGGCCGGAACGACACCGCCACCAGCGGCCCGGCCCGTACGATGCCCCAGCTCGTCGAGGCACAGGCGCAGGCCGCGCCGGACGCCCCGGCGCTGGCGTACCAGGGCCGTACGCTCACCTACCGGGAGCTGGAGGGGCGCGCCAACCGGCTGGCCCGGCTGCTGATCGCGGGCGGCGTCGGCCCCGAGCGCATCGTGGCGCTGGCCCTGCCGAAGTCCGCCGAGCTGGTCGTGGCCGCGCTGGCGGTACAGAAGGCGGGCGGTGCCTACCTCCCGGTCGACCCCGCCTATCCGGTGGACCGGATCGCCTACATGCTGGCGGACGCCGCGCCGACGTGCCTGCTGACGGAGGCGGCGACGGCCGGCCGCCTGCCCGAGGTGTCCTGCCCGCAGGTCGTCCTGGACGACGCCGGGATCACGGCCCGGCTGGCGGAACTGTCCGACACCCCGGTGACGGACGCCGAACGCACCGCCCCGCTCGATGTCCACCACCCCGCCTATGTCATCTACACCTCCGGCTCCACCGGCCGTCCCAAGGGTGTCGTGGTCACTCACCGCGGCCTGGGCGATCTGTCGGCGAGCGTGACGGAGCGCTATCTCCTGGACCGGGACAGCCGGGTGCTCCAGCTGGCCTCGCCCAGCTTCGACGCCTCGGTGCTGGAGACCGTCATGGCGCTGACGAACGGTGCCACGCTGGTGGTACCGGACGGCAGGCAGCTGGCCGGCGAGGAGCTGGCCCAGGTACTGGCCGACGAGCGGATCAGCCACACCCTGATGCTGCCCGCCACGCTGTCCACCCTCCCCGAGATCGAGCTGCCGCACCTGCGGACCCTGGCCACCGGCGCCGACAAGGTCGGCACCGAGCTGGCCGCCCGCTGGTCCCAGCGGCACCGAATGATCAACTCCTACGGCCCCACCGAGGCCACGGTGGTCGCCGCCATGAGCGAGCCGCTGTCCGGCGAGGGCATCCCGCCGATCGGCGGACCGGTGGTCAACGGGCGGGTGTACGTCCTGGACAGTGCCCTGCGCCCGGTGCCGCCGGGGGTGGCCGGTGAGCTGTACACCGCCGGCCCCGGTCTGGCCCGCGGCTATCTGCGCCGTCCGGCGCTCACCGCCGAACGCTTCGTCGCCGACCCGTTCGGCCCGCCCGGCTCCCGGCTCTACCGCACCGGCGACCTCGTGCGCTGGACCACCGGTGGCACCCTGGAATACCTCGGCCGCACCGACAACCAGGTCAAGATCCGCGGCTTCCGCATCGAACTCGGCGAGATCGAGGCGGCGCTGTCCGAAGCGGCAGGCGTCGCCGGCACCTTGGTGATGTCACGCCACGACGGCCCGGCCGGGCAGCAGCTGGTCGGCTATGTCACCACCACCGAGGACACGGCCCCCGAGCCCGCCGCGCTGCGCGCCCACCTTGCCGCCACGCTGCCCGACCACATGATCCCGGCTGCGTTCGTGGTCCTCGACCACTGGCCGATGACTCCCAACGGCAAGATCGACCGCAAGGCCCTGCCCGCCCCGAGTTTCGCGGGCGCGGGTGCCGCCGGACGCGCTCCGCGCACCGCACGGGAGGAGATCCTGGCCGGTGTCTTCGCCGAGATCCTGGGCGTGGACTCCGTCACCGCCGACGACAACTTCTTCGACCTGGGCGGGCATTCGCTGCTGGCCACCCGGCTGATCAGCCGCATCCGCACCGCTTTGGGCGCGGAGCTCTCGATCCGGGCGGTGTTCGAGGCACCGACCGTCGCGGGGCTGGCCGCCCGGCTGGGCGAGGCGGGTACTACCCGTGCGGCCCTGGTGCCGAGGGCACGCCCCGACGCACCGCCGATGTCGTTCGCGCAGCGGCGGTTGTGGTTCGCCTTCCAGGTGGAGGGCCCCAGCCCGACCTACAACATCCCGGTCGCCCTGTCCCTGACCGGTGAGCTGGACCGTGCGGCGCTGGAGGCGGCACTGGGCGACGTGGTGGAGCGCCACGAGGCGCTGCGCACCCGGTTCGCCGAGGAGTCCGGCGAGCCGTGCCAGGTGGTGCTCGGCAGCGAACAGGCCCGGCCCATAGTGGAGTCGGCTGAGCTGGACGGGGACCGGCAACTCGACGCGGCATTGGCAGAAGCCGCCGCGTACGGCTTCGATCTGACCGCCGGAGTCCCGCTCAAGCTCACCCTCTTCAAGGTCGCCGAGGACCGGCACGTCCTGCTCCTTCTCCTGCACCACATCGCCGGCGACGGCTGGTCGATGGGGCCGCTCTCGCGCGACCTGTCGGACGCCTACACCGCGCGCGTCGGCGGCCACGCCCCCGCCTGGGAACCGCTGCCGGTGCAGTACGCCGACTACGCCCTGTGGCAGCGCGACGTACTGGGCGACGAGAACGACCCCGGCAGCGTCCTGTCCCAGCAGCTCGACTTCTGGCGCAAGGAGCTCAGCGGCGCCCCCGAGCTGCTGGAACTGCCGCTGGACCGGCCCCGCCCGGCCGTCGCCGGCCACCGCGGCGCCACGGAGCACTTCACGCTGGACGCGGAACTCCACGCGCGGCTCGTGGAGTTGGCGCGCGAGTGCGATGTCACGGTGTTCATGGTGCTGCAGGCCGGCCTCGCGGCCCTGCTCTCCCGCCTGGGCGCGGGCACCGACATCCCGATCGGCACCGCCGTGGCCGGCCGCACCGACGAAGCCCTGGACGACCTCGTCGGCTTCTTCGTCAACACCCTCGTCCTGCGCACCGACGTCTCCGGCGACCCCACCTTCCGCCAACTCCTGGCCCGAGTACGGGAAACCGACCTCGCCGCCTACGCCCACCAGGACACCCCCTTCGAGCGCGTCGTCGACGCGGCGGGCGTGGCCCGTGCGCTCTCGCACACCCCGTTCTTCCAGGTCTCCCTCAACCTCGAGGAGAGCGCGGCGGACGCGCCGGTTCTGCCGGGGCTGCGGGTGGAATCCCATCCGGTGGGCCTGGATGCCGCCAAGTCCGATCTGGTCTTCGGCCTGACCGAGCAGCACACGGCAGCCGGCGAACCGGCAGGTCTCACCGGAACGCTCACCTACGCCACGGACCTCTTCGAGTCCGCGAGCGCCGAGGCGGTCGCCCAGCGGTTCATACGCATCCTGCGGGCTTTCGTGGCCGAACCCGACAAGGCCGTGGGGGGCGCCGAGATCCTGACGGCGGCGGAGTACCAGGAGTTGGTTCACGCTCGTAATGCCACGGAGCAGGCGGTTCCGGCGCTGACGATGCCGCAACTGTTCGAGGCCCAGGCCGCCCAGGCTCCCGACGCCGAAGCCGTCGTCTACGAGGACACCACCCTCACCTACGGCGAACTCGACCGCCGCGCCAACCAGCTCGCCCGCCTCCTGATCACCCACGGAGTCGGACCCGAACACCTCGTCGCGCTCGCCATGCCCCGCTCCGCCGACATGATCACCGCCGCCCTCGCCATCCACAAAGCCGGCGGCGCCTACCTCCCCATCGACCCCGACTACCCCACCGACCGCATCACCTACATGCTCACCGACGCCAACCCGGTCTGCATCCTCACCGAATCAACAACGGCCCCCCGCCTGCCCGAAACGACCTGCCCGCAGCTCGTCCTGGACAACCCCACGATCACCGCCCGGCTGGCACACCTGCCCGACACCCCGGTGACGGACACCGAACGCACCACCCCCCTCCACCTGCACCACCCCGCCTACCTCATCTACACCTCCGGCTCCACCGGCCGCCCCAAAGGCGTCCTCGTCACCCACACCGGCATCGCCTCACTCGCCACCGCACAAACCCACCACCTCGCCACCGGCCCCACCTCCCGCACCCTCCAATTCGCCTCCCTCAGCTTCGACGCCGCCACCTGGGAAATCATCATGGCCCTCACCCACGGCGCCACCCTCGTCATGGCACCCCCCACCCGCCTGACCGGAGACGAACTCACCACCCTCCTCCACCAACAACACATCACCCACGCCACCCTCCCCCCAGCCATCCTCGCCACCCTCCCCGACAACACCCTCCCCGCCGACATGACACTCATCGTCGCCGGCGAAGCCTGCCCACCCGAACAAACCGCCCGCTGGTCCACCGGCCGACACATGATCAACGCCTACGGACCCACCGAAACCACCATCTGCACCACCATGAGCCCACCCCTCACCGGCACCACCACACCACCCCTCGGCACCCCCATCACCAACACCCACCTCTACCTCCTCGACCACAACCTCCACCCCACACCCCCCGGCGTCCCCGGCGAGCTCTACACCACCGGCCCCGGCCTCGCCCGCGGCTACCACAACCGCCCCGACCTCACCGCCCAACACTTCATCGCCAACCCCTACGGCCCACCCGGCACCCGCCTCTACCGCACCGGCGACCTCGCCCGCTGGACCACCCACCACACCCTCGAATACCTCGGCCGCACCGACAACCAAGTCAAAATCCGCGGCTTCCGCATCGAACTCGGCGAAATCGAAACCACCCTCACCCAGGCCACCGGCGTGACCGACGCCCTGCTGATGGTGCGTCAGGACGGCCCGGCCGGAGCACAGCTGATCGGTTACGTCACCGCTGACGCGCCCGCCCCCGACCCCGCCGGCCTCCGCGCCCACCTCGCCGCGACCCTGCCGGACCACATGGTCCCGGCCGCCATCGTCGTCCTCGACCGCTGGCCCCTGACCCCCAACGGCAAGATCGACCGCAAGGCCCTGCCCGCGCCCGCCTTCGCCGGCTCCGGCACCGCCGGACGCGCTCCCCGCACTCCCCGCGAAGAGATCCTGACCGGTATCTACGCCGCCGTCCTCGGCCTCGACGCCGTCACCATCGACGACAGCTTCTTCGAGCTGGGGGGAGACAGCATCAGCTCGATGCGGGTGGTGTCCCAGGCTCGGGAGCAGGGGCTGACGCTGACGGTGCAACAGGTCTTCCAGCACCGTACGGTCGCCGAGCTGGCCGCTGTGGCCACCGAGGTCACCGGGTCGTGGGCCACGGCGGACGACGGCGTGGGCACCTTCCCGATGACTCCGATCATGCACTGGCTGCGTGAGCTGGACGGCCCGGTGGCGGGCTTCAACCAGTCGGCCACGGTGCGTGTTCCGGCCGGTGTGGACCTGGCGCGGCTGACCGCCTCGGTGCAGAGCTGGCTGGACCACCACGACATCCTGCGGCTGCGCATGACGACCGCCGAGGACGGTTCCTGGCAGCCGGCCGTGGCGGAGCGCGGAGCGGTGGCCGCGGGTGCGGTGCTGCGCCGGGTGGACATCGCCGGGCTGTCGCCGCGGGCGCGGGACGCCGCCATGGCCGACGAGGGCGAGCAGGCGCGGCTGCGGCTGTCTCCCAAGGACGGCTCGGTGGTCCAGCTGGTCTGGTACGACGCCGGATCCCGGGCGCCGGGGCTGCTGCAGATCGTGGCGCACCACCTGGCCGTGGACGGGGTGTCCTGGCGCATCCTGGTGCCGGATCTGGGCGAGGCCTGGGAGGCGGCGGCCGCCGGGCGCGCCCCGGCGTTCGCGCCGGTGGCGACCTCCTTCCGGGCGTGGGCGCGGCGGCTCGCCGAGGCCGCGCGGGAGCCTGCGTGGGAGGCCGGGCTGGACGTGTGGACGCGCGCCACCGGTGGCGCGGACGGCCCCGTGGCGTGCGAAGCACCGTTGGGTGCACGGCCGTTGGATCCCCGTCGGGACACCGCAGAGACGGTGCGGATGCTGGAGCTGAGCCTGCCGCGCGAGCGCGCCGAGCCGCTGCTGACGGACGTTCCGGCGGCGTTCCACGCGAACGTCGGCGATGTGCTGCTGAGCGCGTTCGCCCTGGCGGTGCGCGAATGGCGGCGGCGCCGCGGCGAGGCGGCGGACGAGGTGCTGGTGGACCTGGAGGGGCACGGGCGCGAGGACATCGTGCCGGGTGCCGACCTGTCGGGCACGGTGGGCTGGTTCACCAGTCTCTACCCGGTGCGGCTGCCCCTGGCGGCAGCCGACTGGGCCGAGGTGCAGGCGGGCGGCCCGGCGGTCGGTGAATCCCTCAAGCTGGTCAAGGAGCAGCTGCGGGCGCTGCCCGGCAACGGCGTCGGCCACGGCATGCTGCGCTACCTCAATCCGCGCCTCGGCCCCGTGCTGTCCGCGCTCCCTGCTCCGCAGCTGGGGTTCAACTACCTCGGGCGGTTCGAGGCGACGGACGGGGCGGCCGGTGAGGGCCGGCCGTGGACGATGGTCAGCGGACTGCCCTCCCCCGCGCCGTGGGACGGCGGGATGCCGCTGGCGCATCCCGTAGAACTCAACGCGCTCACCGAAGACCTGGCCGACGGCCCGCGGCTGCGGGCCACCTGGACCTGGGCCGGCCACCTCCTGCCGGAGGAGGACGTCCGGGAGCTGGCCGAGCTGTGGTTCTCCGCCCTGGACGCCCTGACCGCCCATGCCCGGGGGGCCGATGCCGGTGGCCACAGCCCTTCCGATCTCTCCCTCGGTCTTTCCCAGGCTGAGATCGACGAACTCGAAGCAGAACTGAGGATGCTCTGATGAACCGGCCCGCGCTCGAAGACGTGCTGCCGCTGACCCCGCTTCAGGAGGGAATGTTCTTCCACTCCCTCTACGACGATGACGCGGTGGACGTCTACAACACCCAGATGGTCCTCGATCTGGACGGCCCGCTGCGGCCGGACGTCCTCAAGACCGCCGCCGCGGCCCTGATCCGCCGCCACCCCAACCTCCGCGCCGGCTTCCGGCAGCGGCAGAACGGGCAGGCGATGCAGGTCATCCACCGTGAGGTGCCGCTGGCGTGGGAGGAGGCCGACCTCTCGGGCGTGGACAGCGCCCAGGCCGAGGCGCGTCTGACGGAACTGCTCGCCGCCGACCGGATGCGCCGCTTCCCGCTCAGCCGTCCGCCGCTGATGCGCTTCACCCTGGTGCGGCTGAGCGCCGGGCGGCACCGGCTGGTGATGACCAGCCACCACATGCTGCTGGACGGCTGGTCCACCCCCGTGCTGATCCGTGAGCTGTTCACGCTGTACGAGGGCGGGGGCGACGATGCGGCGCTGCCCCGGCCCGTACCGCACCGCAGCTACTTCAGCTGGCTGGCGCAGAAGGACGACGCGGAGGCGGAGCGGGCCTGGCGGGATGCCCTGGCAGGGCTGGCGGGGCCGACGCTGGTGTTCTCCGCCGACCCGTCGCGGGTGCCGGGCATGCCGGCGCGGGTGACGACCTCGCTGTCCGCCGAGTTCGGCGCGGCCCTGGACACGCTGGTACGCGACCGTGGACTGACGGTCAATCACCTGGTCCAGGGCGCCTGGGCCATGGTGCTGGGCCGGCTCACCGGCCGGGACGACATGGTGTTCGGCACCCTGGTCTCCGGCCGCCCGCCGGAGATCCCCGGCATCGCGACGATGGTCGGGATGTTCATCAACACCATTCCGGTGCGGGTGCGCCTGGAGCCTGCGGAGTCGGTGCTCAAGAACCTCGACCGGCTGCGCCGCGAGCAGGCGGCGCTGCTGCCGCACCACCACCTGGGGCTGGGCCGCCTGCAGCGGATGGCCGGGCACGGCGACCTCTTCGACACCTTCATGGTGTTCGAGAACTACCCGGACGACGAGGCGGCCCGCCCGTCCTACGCGGGGGTCGGGGTCGAGGTGGCCGGCGGTCACGACGCCGCGCACTACCCGCTGCGGGTCATCGCGGGGCTGGCCGGGCGGCGGCTGGTGATCGAGCTGGAGTACCAGCCGGACCTGATCGACGAGGACGAGGCGGAGGCGGTGCTCACCGCGCTCACCGATGTGCTGCAGGCCGTCGTGGCCGCCCCGGACGGCAACGCCTGGGACGTGGAGTTCACCCTGCCGTCGTCGTTCCGCCGGGCCACTGCGCCGGCCGCCGGGGACGGCACCGGAGCGGACGGCGGGGCGGACACCGGGGGCCGTAGCCCGGCCGGGCCGGGTCCCAGGGCCCCGCAGACGCCGGTGGAGGAAATCCTCTGCGGGCTGTTCGAGAAGGTGCTGGGGCGGCCCTGCCCCTCGGTGGACGAGAGCTTCTTCGCGCTGGGCGGCCAGTCGCTCACCGCGATCCGGCTGCTGAGCCAGGTCCGGGCCGCCTTCGGGGTGGAACTGTCGGTGCGTGCGGTCTTCGAGGCGCCGACGGTGGCCGGGCTGGCCGCGCAGCTGGCGCAGGCCGGTACGGCCCGGCCGCCGCTGGTGGCGGTGGAGCGTCCCGAGCTGGTGCCGATGTCCTACGCCCAGCGCGGCCTGTGGTTCGCCTTCCGGCTCAACGGGCCCGGTGTGACGTACAACAACCCGCTGCCGCTGCGGCTCTCCGGCGATCTGGACCGGGCCGCGCTGGCCGCCGCGCTCGCGGACCTGGTGGAGCGGCACGAGGTGCTGCGCACCCGCTTCGCCGAGTTCGCGGGCCGGCCGTGCCAGGTCGTCATGAGCCCCCAGGAGGCGGACATCCGGCTGGAGTGCGTCGAGCTGGCGGGCGAGGGGGACCTGCCGGACGCGCTGGCCAAGGCGGCGGGCCACGCCTTCGATCTGGCCACCGAGGCGCCTGTGCGAGCCACGCTCTTCCGGGTGTCCGAGCGTGAGCACGTGCTGTATCTGCTCACCCACCACATCGCCAGCGACGGCTGGTCGCTGGCCCCCCTGGTCCGCGACCTGTCCGCCGCCTACCGGTCCCGTACAGCAGGCCGGGCCCCGCAGTGGGAGCCGCTGCCGGTGCAGTACGCGGACTACGCGCTGTGGCAGCGGGAACTGCTGGGCGCCGAGTCGGTGCCCGACAGCGTGGCGGCACGCCAACTCGGCTACTGGACCGAGAAGTTGTCGGGTGTGCCGGAACTTCTCCAGCTGCCCCTGGACCACCCGCGTCCGGCGGTGGCCGGCCGGCGCGGTGCCACCGTGCGCTTCACCCTGGACGCCGCCCTGCACACCCGGATCACCGAGCTGGCCCGGCAGTCGGACGTCACCGTGTTCATGGTCGTCCAGGCGGCGCTGGCCGCGCTGCTGACGCGGCTGGGCGCGGGCAGCGACATCCCGATCGGCGCGGTGCTGGCGGGGCGCACCGACGAGGCGCTGGACGACCTCATCGGGTTCTTCGTCAACACCCTGGTCCTGCGTACGGACGTGTCCGGGGACCCGGCCTTCCGTGAACTGCTCGCCCGGGTACGGGAAACGGACCTGGGCGCCTACGCCCACCAGGACCTGCCCTTCGAGCGGATCGTGGAGGCCGTGAACCCCGGGCGCTCCCTCTCGCACGCCCCGCTCACCCAGGTCACCCTGGTCTTCCAGAACAACGAGCGCGGCTCGCTGGACCTGCCCGGGGTGCGGGTCTCCTTCGAGGGCGAGGCGACCGGCAACGCCCGGGTGGACCTCGCCTTCAACATGGGCGAGAACCACACCGGGGAGGGCGCGCCGGCCGGCATCGACGGCCTCGTGGAGTACGCCGCCGAGCTGTTCGAGCCGCACACCGTACAGCGGCTGGCCGACCGGCTGTGCAGGCTGCTGGAGAGCGCCACCGCCGACCCCGGCACCCCGGTCTCCGCGCTGGAGATCCTCTCCGCCGACGAGCGGCGGGCGCTGCTGCAGAGCGACGGGCCCGCCGCGGGCGCGACGGCGCCGGTGGGCACCTTCCCCGAGCTGTTCGAGGCGCAGGTGCGGCGCACCCCCGGGCGGCCCGCAGTGGAGTTTGCGGACACCACCGTGACCTACGCCGAGCTCAACGAGCGGGCCAACCGCCTGGCCCGGCAGCTGGTCGCCCGGGGCGCCGGCCCCGAGAGCTATGTCGCGGTGGCGCTGCCCCGCTCGGCACAGATGCTGGAGGGCATGCTCGCCGTCATGAAGGCCGGGGCGGGCTATCTGCCGCTGGACCCGGACTATCCTGCCGAGCGGCTGGCGGCGATGCTGGCGGACAGCGCGCCCGCGCTGCTGCTGACCACCACGGAGCTGGCGGGCCGGCTGCCGCAGCCCGGGGGCCTCGACGTGCTGCTGGTCGACGAGGCGGCCACCGCCGCCGAACGGGCCGCGCTGCCCGGGGCGGACCTGGACGACGCCGACCGCCGTGCCCCGCTGCGGGTCGCCCACCCCGCCTATGTCATCTTCACCTCGGGCTCCACCGGCCGCCCCAAGGGCGTGGTGGTCAGCCATACCGGGATCGGCGCGCTGTCCGCCCATCAGCTGGCCCACTACGGGGTGCGGCCCGAGAGCCGGGTGTTGCAGTGCGCCTCGCCCAGCTTCGATGTGTCGGTGGCGGAGTTCTGCCTGGCCCTGCTGTCCGGCGCGTGCCTGGTCGTCCCCGCCGACACCCCGGCCGGGCCGCAGCTCGCCGCGTTCCTCGCCGAGCGGCGCGTCACCCACCTGCTCATCGTCCCCTCGGCGCTGGCGCAGGTGCCGCGGACCGAGCTCCCCGAGCTGCGCACCGTGATCACCGGCGCGGAACCGCTCTCCCCCGAGCTGGCCGGGTTCTGGGGCCGCGACCGGCTGCTGGTCAACGCGTACGGCCCGACCGAGGGCACCTGTGACGTGAGCTTCGCGCGGCGTCTGGTCCCCGACGCGGCCGCGGCGTCGGTCATCGGCCGGCCCATCGACGGCAACCGGATGTACGTCCTGGACAAGGCGCTGCGGCCGGTACCGCCGGGCGTCGAGGGCGAGTTGTACCTCTCCGGCGGCGGGCTGGCGCGCGGCTACCTGGACCGTCCCGGCATGACCGCGGAACGCTTCGTCGCCGATCCGTACGGCGCGCCGGGCGCCCGGATGTACCGCACCGGCGACCTGGCGGCATGGAACGCCGACGGGCAGCTGCAGTTCCGCGGCCGCGCCGACACCCAGGTCAAGGTCCGCGGATTCCGTGTGGAGCTGGGCGAGGTGGAGGCCGTGGTCGCGGGCTGCGCCGGGGTCGAGCGGGCCGTGGTGATGGTCCGTGAGGACCGTCCCGGCGACCAGCGGCTGGTGGCCTACGTCGAACCCACCGGCGAGCACGGGGAGTTGGCGGCGCGCGCGCTGCGCTCCGAGGTCGCCGAGCGGCTGCCCGCCTATATGGTGCCGGGCGCCTTCGTCGTCGTGGACGAGTGGCCGCTGACCCCCAACGCCAAGCTGGACCACCGGGCGCTGCCCGCGCCCGCGCAGCCCGCCACCGGCGCGTACCGGCCACCGCGCTCCCCGCAGGAGGAGCTGGTCTGCCGGCTGTTCGCCGACGTGCTCGGCGTGGAGCGGGTCGGCGTGGACGACAGCTTCTTCGAGCTCGGTGGGCACTCCCTGCTCGCCACCCGGCTGACGCACCGCCTCGGGCAGGCCCTGGGCCGCCCGCTGGAACTGCGGGACGTCTTCGCCGCGCCCACCCCGGCCCGGCTGTGCGAACAGCTCGACGGGGACGGCGGCGGCGCCTTCGAGGTGATCCTGCCGCTGCGCACCTCCGGCAGCGCGGCCCCGCTGTTCTGCGTCCACCCCATCGCCGGCCTCAGCTGGCGCTACTCGACGCTGCTGAGCGCCCTCAGCGCCGATCACCCGGTGTACGCGGTGCAGGCCAGAGGCCTGGACGGGACGGAGCCGCTGCCCGCCTCCATGGACGAGCTGGCCGCGGACTACGCCCGGCAGATCCGCGCGGTGCAGCCCGAGGGCCCGTACCACCTCCTGGGCTGGTCGCTGGGAGGCATCATGGCGCAGGCCGTGGCCACCGCGCTGGAGGCGGACGGGCAGGAGATCGGGCTGCTGGCGGTGCTGGACACCTCGCCGCCCGAGCCCGGCAGCCAGGGGACCGGGACGCGCGAGGAAATCCTCGCCCAGATGTACGAGGGGTACGGCAAGATCTACGGCGTTCCGGAGGGTGCACCCGAGGAGCCGACCGCGGACCACATGCGTGCCCAGATCGTCGAGTGGTACGGGGAGGGCAGCAGCGAGCTGCGCTACCTGGGCCCCGAGCACCGGGCCGCCGCACTGGAGATCAGCATCAACAACGCCTGCCTGGCGGCGGAGCGGCGGCCGGATGTGCTGCGCGCGGACCTGCTGCTGGTGCTGGCCACCCGCAAGCGCCTGGAGGCCGTGGTCCCCGAGGCGTGGGAGGAGTTCCTGGCGGGCCGGATGGAGATCGTCGAGGTGGACTGCGAGCACGCCCAGATGATGGACCCGGGCCCCGCGGAGCAGATCGCGCGGATTGTCGCGCCGCGGATCGGACGGGCGCCGGGGGCCGCCGCGCACACCGGAGGAGCGACCGGTGCGGCTTCCTAGCTCGCTTGATGTCACCGGGGCGTGGCAGGGGGCGGCCCCACGACGGGCCGCCCCCGCGGGCGATCGGCGCGACGCCGCCGGCCCGTCAGGCGATCGCCAGGGATTGGAGCAGCAGGGCGGAAGCATGGTCGACCGGCCCGGCGGCCCTACGGGCCTCCCCCGTGCCGAGCGCGGCAGGCAGCTGCCCTGGGCGGCCCACCGCGGGGAGCAGGTCGTCCCCGACCCGGTCGAGCGCGGCCATCCCGCACAGGGCCAGCGCCCGGCCGTAGGTCTCGCCGAGGTCGGTGAAGAGGCGGAACGCGGTCCTGAGCAGGTCCTTGGCGCGGTCGTAGCGGTGCCGGCGCATCTCCACCGAGGCCAGCTCCAGGGTCATGGCCGCCTCGCCGCGGCGGTTCCCGGCCCGCCGCACGGCCACCAGGGCGCTCTCGGTGACCGCCCGCCAGTCGTCGCAGGCGTTACGGGCCTCGAAGAGTGCCGCGGTGGACATCACCAGTTCCCAGGCGAGTTCGTCCGCGCCGAGCCGGGAGACCTGCCGCACCACGGCGACCACCGAGGCCCGCTCGGCGTCGAACCAGGCGAGCGGGGACTCCAGCAGCCCCCTGGCCAGGGCCGGTTCGAGGGGGCGGCGCGGGGTGGTGCCGAGCAGCACGGTGAAGGCGTCGCCGAACTCCCGCCGGTGCGCCTCGCCGGCGAGGGTGAGCCAGCCCTGCCAGGCACGCTCACGGGCCGCCCGCCGCTCCCTCTCCGGGTCCTCCGCTCGCGCCCGCTCCCGCGCGTACAGCTTCAGCAGGCTGTGGAAGCCGTAGCGGACGGCGCCGGCGTCGTCGACACCGACGACGGTGAGCAGGTTGACATCGACCAGCTGCTCGATGAGCTTTTCGGCCTCGGTGGTGGGCAGGTCGAGCAGGGCGCCGCCGACCCAGGCGGCGAAGTCCGGCACGTCCAGCAAGGAGAGCCTGCGGAACATCCGGGCCAGGTCCACGGGCAGGGCGCGGTAGGTAGCGGCGAAGACGGAGCGCATCTCCAGGCCGCCCGCGCTGAGTTCGTCCAGCCGCCGCGGCTCCTCGGCGAGGCGGTCGACCAGGTGGCGGACGGACCAGTGCGGTTTGGCGGCCAGGCGGGTGGCGGCGATCCGCAGCGCCAGGGGCAGTCCGTCGCACAGGGCGCACAGGGTGTCCACGGCCGCGAGGTCGGCGGCCCCGCGCGCCTCGCCCGCGACCCGGCGGACCAGCGCGGACGCCTCCTGGGCGGGCATCAGACCGAGGGGGATGTGGAGCATCCCGTGGAGCGCCGCCATGTGCTCCTGTTGCTCCCTGCTGGTCACCACGACACAGCTGCGGCCGCTGCTGGGCAGCAGCGACTGGACCTGGTCGACGGTGCGGACGTTGTCCAGCAGCACCAGGACGCGGCGCTCGGCGAGCAGCGAGCGGTGGAGCGAGAGCCGCTCCCCGGGATCGTCGGGGATCTGTTCGCCGGGCAGGCCCAGGGACCGCAACAGGCGCCAGAGCACGGCGTGGGCCGTGGCGGGACCCGGCCCCCGCTCGTGTGCGGAGACGTCCACATGGAGCTGCCCGTCGGGGAAGCGCGCGGCGACGCGGTGCGCCCAGTGCACCACGAGGCTGGTCTTGCCGACACCGGCCATGCCCGTGACGAAGCCGGTGGCCGGCACCGTCCTGGGGGCGTCGTCGGCCAGCAGGGCGTCCAGCCGCCGCAGCTCCGCCTCCCGGCCGGTGAAGGCGGGCACGTCCGGCGGGAGTTCGGCCGGAACGGTCCGGGCGGCCGGTGCGGCCGCCGGGCGCTCGGTCTCCTCGGGACGGTCCGGTCCGGGCTCGTCGCGCAGGATGGCGTGGTGCAGCTGCTGGATCGACAGGCTCGGCTCCAGGCCCAGCTCCTCGACGAGTTCGTTCCGCCAGACGCGGAAGCCCTCGGCGGCCTCGACCCGCCGCCCGGACCGGAACTGGGCCAGCATCAGGTTGTGCCGGAACTGTTCGTGCTGGGGGTAGTCGTTCACCACGGCGGACAGCACCGGGATGAGTTCTTGGTGACGGCCGAGTTCGAGTTCGACGCCGGTCCATGCTTCGTACGCCGCCAGCCGCTTGGCCTCCAGGCGCGTCTCCGCGTCCTCGGCAAGCTGCCCGCCCACGCCGATCAGCGGCCGGCCGCTCCAGAGGTCCAGGGCCTGCCGGTAGAGCCGGCTGGCGTCCTCCAGGGAGCCTTTGCGGACTCGGTCGCCCCCTTCGGCCACCAGCTTCTCGAACTCGCGGACGTCGAGGGAGCTGCACTCGGTGTTCAGGCGGTACCCGGGGTGGGCGGTCACGATCACCGGGGCCTGATGCCCGGCGGCCCTGAACGCCTTGCGCAGGGCGCCCACACAGATGGCCACTTGGGTGCGCGCCGAGGCCGGCGGCTCATCGCCCCAGACCGCGTCGATCAGCGCGTCGACGGATACCACTCGTCCCCAGGCCAGGGCCAGTGCGGCCACGATGACCCGCTGCCGGGGCCCTCCGATGGCGACGGCCTGGTCGCCGACTCTCGCCGACAGCGACCCCAGCAAGGTAAATGCAACCCAGTCAGCGTGTGACCGCTCCCCCACGGCATACCCCCCATGCCTCCAGCCGCACCGAACGTACGGCCGAGTCACCTTAGAGCAGAATCTGCGCCAAGATCGCGGGAGTGGCCGAAATGTTTCGCCGATCCCACCTTTAGGCGGGTAAAACGGAACACACATTCCGCCAGGTACCCAGTGGTCGTCACCACGCGAATCGTCGCCGGTCGACTCCGGGGCCCGGTATGGGATGGTTGTGGTGCGCGGCAGATCTGTCCGGATCCGACCGTAGGTTGACTCTTTCTTGACGTCTCCGTCCCTCGGTATGGCCGTAGTGGCCTGAAACCTCTGTGCGCCTCCGAGAGGGCGGCGCCCCGCCCCGCGCCGCACGGGGCGGCGCGGGGCGCGGGGGATGGGCGCCGCAGGGAGGTGGACCAGGGGTTACAGGCTGGGCAGGTCGAAGAAGATCATGGGGTTGTGCCGGCTGTCGCGCACCGGCTCGTCCAGCCCGAGGCCCTTCTTGATCTCGGCTATCTCCGCGTACTCCGCCGGGGACTTGGCCGGGGACGGCGTGAAGAACTCCACGTTGTTCTCGGCCAGCCACTTGACGATGACGGAGCCCTCGCTGAACGGCTTGGGGCGGCGCCCGTGGTAGACGTCGTGCACGCTGGTGGGCGTGCCGCCGGGCACGGCCGGGAACAGGTTCTCTATGTACCAGCGGGCGAAGCGCGCACCGTGGTCGGCGTCGATGAAGAGGTAGTCGACATCCCTCGGAATGCTGTCCAGGTTCTCGCGGACATCGCCCTTGGTGAAGGTCCACTGGCCGGTCAGTTCACCCGGCACGTTGCGCACCACGTGGTCCACGATGTCGAACGAGTACAGATGGCCGGTGCCGTTGTCGCGCAGCGCGCTCAGCTGCCAGATGGTGGACCAGCCGTAGAAGGTGCCGATCTCCACCACCTTCGCGGGCCGCAGCTCCCGCAGCCGCATGTAGGAGATCTCCGCCTCCACGTCGTCCAGCTGAGCCTTCATGGCCTTGCCGCGCTCCCTCAGGAGACTGCGCTGAGCGTCCTTGACCTTCCTCAAGTCGGCCTCGTACTTGGTGTACAGGGTGCGCAGCGAATCGAGAGAGAGTGCTTCCATTGCTCCTCCAAGGAATACCGGAAGGGCCGCTCCGGCCGCTTCCGTGACGTTCAGACGGGCCGGCCCGATGGCGTGCGAGCGGTACGCCCGCGCCCGGTCCGGGACGTGTTCTCCGCCTCACGGAAGGCGATGCACAGCACCACGAGCACGATCGCGAATACCGGTACCCAGCCGATGCGGGCCAGCGCCCACAGCGGGTGATCGGGATTGGTGTGCAATCCGAACAACGGCCGCCCCGTTCCGAGGGAGGTCACCGTGACCGTGAGCATGGCCGTCTGATGCCAGAGAAAGATCGTGATCGCCGAAAGGTTTATCACGGTCACTCCTGCCCAGGCGAATTGCCCCGGACGGGCCCGCAGTTCCTTCCCCGGCACGGCGGGCGAGGCCAGGGGTGAGGGCCTTCCCACCAGGCGCCGCAGCGGACCGCACAGCAGCATCGCGGCACCGCACTGCGCCAGACCGAAGGTGACGGCGGCCAGGGTGAGGGGGTTGAGGTTGGAGATCCGCGAACCGGGGACACCGACCATGCTCGCGGGGTAGCCGCACCACAGGATCAGCCCTGCCGTGCTCACGGCACCGGCGGCCAGCAGCACGACGGCGTACCGGCGCCGGGCGAACCCGCCCGCGGCCCAGGCCGCGCCCAGGGCGAAGGGGACCAACCAGCCCGCGAGGACATTGCCTTGACGGGCCGCGTCGACCCAGCCGACGTCACCGAACACCATCCGGGCGCCGTCCGTCGCCACCACATAGCCGCCGCCCAGGACCGCCGCCGTCGCGCCCGCCCGGCGCACCAGCGGGGTGAGGGCCGTCAGCAGGGCGAAGACCAGCAGGAACCAGAGCGGGGAGAGCACGAGGTTGAGCAGGGTGTGGATCGTCTCGTGGGCGGTATCGGCCACGACCAGCCCGGCCAGCACCAGCAGCCACATCCCCAGCAGGGCACCCACCGGACCGGCCAGCCGGCGCAGCCGCTGCCGCAGCCAGGCGCCGTAGCCGACACCGCGCCCCCGCGCGCAGTCGTAGCCCTGGGCCGCGACCCGCCCGCCGACGAGGAAGAAGACCGCCAGCGGCTGGAGTACCCACGACAGCGGGGTCAGCCCGGGCATATGGGCCAGCGGGCTGTCGCCCAGCAGATGGCCGTCCGCGCGCAGGGCCACCGCGCTGACCAGCCAGTGCCCCAGCACCACACCGGTGACCGCCAGGACCCGCAGCACGTCGAGGGCCCGGTCCCGCCCGTCCGGGGTGGCCGCGTCGATCCGCAGGACCGCCGCGTGCAGCCGGTCGAGGGCCGTGCGGGCCGGGGACGTACGGGCAGGGGCGGTGCGGACGGGGGCGGTGGCCGGTTTGGCGTCGGTGACCGGTCGCGCCGGAGGGGCCGGCCGCACCGTGGAGCGTGTCTGGAGGTCAGCCATGGGACACCTCCGCACCGCGGCCGAGACCGATCATCGCGAGGTTGCGCACGGCGAGACCGCCGGGCTTGAAGTAGTCACTGTGGCCGCCTCGGCCCGCGTCGAACGCACGGGCCCCGAAGGTGCGGCTGACCGGGTCCGTACCGAACCCGATCGTCGCGCCGGGGACGCGCACGCTGGTGTGCGGCACACCGGCGATCCAGTCTTGCGCGCCCCGGCCCGCCCACACCGGCACCCGCACGGCGAGGTCGGAGACGGACCGAAGGCCCATACCGGGGCTGCCGACGGCGGCGATCCCGGCGAGGTTGTCCATCGGAGCGGCCGTGTCCGCCGGGCTCGCAACGGCACTGCCGCAGACCGCCGAGCCGTAGGAGTGACATATGAGGGTGACCGGCGCGGCCGGGTTGACCCTCTTCAACTCCCCGATGAACGCGCGCAGTTGCCTTCCGCCCGCCCGGGCACGGGCGGTGGTGACCACATCCCGGCTGAGGGTGCGCGGGGCGTGATAGCCGAGCCAGCCCACCACGGCGACATCGGTGTCCGGGGCGAGCCGTCGCATCTCCGCCCGCACCGCACGGGCCCCGCCGGCCAGTGCGGCCTGACGGGTACCCAGCTCGTCGAAGGTGTCGATGGTGGTGTCCGAACCGGGCACCACCACGACCACCCGGTCCGCGTGTGCCAGGTCGCCCAGCACCTCCACGGCCAGGCCGTCATCGCGGGTGGCGAAGGAGAGGAACGTCCGTCCGTGCGCGGCGAGTTCGGCCAGATGCCCGGCCCTGGAGCTGTCGCCCATCCGGCGGGCGGCGCGCTCGGACCGCTCGATGAAGTCGTGGTTTGCCCGGTACCGCGCGGCCAGGGTGTCCGCCTGAACGGCGGACAGCCGCGGCGGGCCGGGCATGGCGCCGGCCGCCGAACCGGAGGCCGCGGCGACGGAGAAGACCATCGCGCCGGCGGCGACGCACACCGCGAACGCGCGGCGCACCACGGATGCTCGCACGAGACCCGCCTTCCTGCTCACTTCGATGACAGTCAAGACGGTATTTCTCGCGTCCCCTTCGCGCGTCACCCTCAAGAGCTCACTGCACGGGTAGCTCTCAGGTATGACGCCGGAGATGCCCGGCGACAGCGGTAGACCGTTCCGGTCCGTGCCCGTGTCCGCTGTGTGACACATGACGTCCGTCTTCACAGTCGCCTGGTGGCGATGCGCCGGTCGCGAGCATCGAGAATGACGAGGTTCCTCGCCACCCCGGGCCCGTCGTCCGTGTCCCACCACCGTGCGAAGGTGGCGGCGAACTCTTCGGCCTTGGCCCGTGAGCGGTAGTCGGTGGACACTTCAACGTCATAGTCGGGGCCGATGAGTTCGACGGTGCAGACACGGCCGGCGTGACGGGCGGTCGCTGTATCACCCTCGGCCCGCCGCACCCAGGCCCGGAAGTCTTTGAGGAGCCGCGGATTCGGCTCCCGCTGGGCCAGGGGGTGGGCCGGAGGGTGCCGCGGGACGCCACCGACCCCGTCATGACAGCCCTTCACCCAGGCCCCGCGGTCCTGGTCGGCCTTGGCTCCCGCGTCAAGGGCACGACGGGCACAGCCACCCCCCACCACCTCGCGCACCGCGGCCCCTTTGCCACCCACGTCATAGAGCTTCTGACCTGTCCTGTACCCCGCCTCATAGGCCTTCCTGAAGCCGGGCAAGGCCGCGGGACGCTCTCCGGCCGGGCTCGAGGCACGTGCGCCGACGGAGGTCGGTGTGCCGTCCGTGCCGCACGCCGATACCGCCACGAAGCCCGCGACCACCGCCCCGGCCACCGCCGTGCGCCGCACTGAATGACCGTTTCCCGTACGTGGACTCATTCCTCGGTCTCCCAACGTAGGCGCGACTCAAGGGATGAGAGCCGCAAACCGCCCCTTTGGTTCCCACCTGAGAGACACCTCCCCCACCCATGACACTCCGCATCTTCGCCCCAACTTCCTTCGAATGGAGCCTACTTGGCGACAATCGCGAAATAACGTGGAAATAACGGCTCTGACTACGGTGGCGAGCGGCCTCGGATCCCGAGTGCTCAAGCCGACCGATCAGTCGAAGGAAACCCCATGCGCAAGAGCCTTTTCCGCGCTCCTGTCCTTGCTGCCCTGTCCGCGGCCGCGCTGCTCGCCGGCAGCGGCGCCGCGCAGGCGGCCACCGGCGTCATAGACGTCCACATGTACAACGGCGAACGGAACGTCTCCAACCCGGAGAACGGCAAGTGCTACAACGTCTCCAACGGGTACAACGACGGCCGGCTCCTGGTCACCAACAAGACCGACCGCAAGGTCAAGGTCTTCGTCGGCACCGACTGCCAGGGGACGGCGGACGCCGTGGTCGAGCCGGGCGCGACGTACCGGGCCAGCGAGAGCTGGGGGATGCTCTTCTACATCCGCAGCGTCCAGGCCGTCTGAGCCGCATCGGCAAGGGCCGGTGGAAGGCGGCTGAGCCCCTTCCACCGGCCCTTGCCGGCGCCGTCGCCGTCAGGCGCGCGTCCGGTACTTCGCCACGCACAGCGGTGTGAAGACCGCGATGAATCCGGCGCTCCACGCCACGGCCATCGTCGCCGAGTGGGCGACCGGGCCGCCGACCAGCAGATTGCGGGCGGCGTCCACGACCATGGTCATGGGGTTGTTCTCGACGAAGACCCGGAGCCAGGACGGCATGGTGTCCGGGGCGACGAAGATGGAACTGCCGAACTGCAGCGGCACCATCGCCAGCGTGCTCACGCTCTGCACGGTCTCCATGCCCCGTGCGGCCAGACCGATGAATGCCTGCAGCAGGCACAGGGCGACCCCGTACAGCAGCAGCACACCGAGCGCAGCGAGCGTGGCGGCGACGGAGGTGTGCACCCGGAAGCCGATCACGAAGCCGAAGGCCAGGACCATCAGCAGACCGGCCAGGACGCGGACCGCGTCGGCGAGGATACGGCCGATGAGCACCGCCGAGCGGGCCACCGGCATCGACCGGTAGCGGTCCATCACCCCACTGGCGAAGTCCATGTTCAAGGCGATGCCCGAGGTACGGCAGGTGGTGGTGAGGGTCAGTGCCATGATGCCGGGCATCAGGTACTGACGGTACTGCGCGCTGTCTCCGGCGATCGCGCCGCCGAAGCCGTAGATGAAGACCAGCGACAGCGTCACCGGCATCAGGGTGGCGTCGATGATCTGGCCCGGACTGGCCGCCGCCTTGCGCAGGTTGCGGCGGCTGAGCGCCAGCGAGTGGCGCACCAGCGGGCGCACTCCCCGCCCCTGGGCGGTCCGTGTCGTGGCGCCCCGGGCGATGGTCGGTGAACTCATGCCGCGCTCCTCGCCGCCAGTGCTCCGGCCTGCGCCTGCGGGGCCCGGCCGGCCCCGGTCAGCGTCAGGAATACCTCGTCCAGGCTGGGCATGTGCACCGTCAGCCCGGAGAGCGGGATACCGGTCTGCCCCACCGCCTTGACGACCTCGCTCAGCTGGGCGCCGTCGCCGGACAGCGGCAGCCGGATCTGCCCGGTCTCCTCCTCGGGCGCGGCGGTGGGGTGCCCCTGGATCTCCAGGGCCCGCCGCAGCGCGGCCGCGTCCCCCACCCGCTCGGGCCGGACGCACAGCACCTGGCCGCCCAGGCGCGAGCGCAGCTCCTCGGTCCGGCCGCGGGCGATGACCTGGCCGCGGTCGATGACGACCAGGGAGTCGGCCAGTGCCTCGGCCTCCTCCATGTACTGGGTGGTGAGCAGCACCGTGGTGCCCTGGCCGGCCAGCCGGCGTACCTCGGCCCACAGGGCGTTGCGGCTGTGCGGGTCGAGTCCGGTGGTCGGCTCGTCCAGGCACAGCACCCGGGGGTCGCCCACCAGGCTGGCGGCCAGGTCGAGGCGGCGGCGCATGCCGCCGGAGTAGCCGCCGACCGGCCGCGCGCCGGCCTCGGTGAGGCCGAAGCGCTCCAGCATCTCGTCGGCCCGCGCCCTGGCGGTGCGGCGGGGGAGGTTGAACAGCCGGGAGATGACGTAGAGGTTCTCCCGGCCGGAGATGTCCTCGTCCACCGAGGCGTACTGGCCGGTGAGCCCGATCAGCGCGCGGACCTCGCGGGCCTGGCGCACCACGTCGTGGCCGCACACCAGGGCCCGCCCGCTGTCGGGCTTGATCAGGGTGGAGACCATTTTGACCGTGGTGGTCTTGCCCGCACCGTTGGGGCCGAGCAGTCCGAGCACATGGCCGGCGGGCACCTCGAGGCTCACCCCCCTGACCACCGGCTTGCCGCCGTAGCTCTTGGCCAGATCCTCGATCAGGATGGCAGGAGTCATGAGGTCCTGGTTCTTTCCGTAGTGGTTCGCGCCGGCCGCCTGCCGCCTGCCGCTCGCGGCGGGCGGCAGCCGGCGGGCGGTGCCGGGCGGCTGCTCAGTCGAGGACGTAGCCGTCCTGCACCCGCAGGCCGCGGGAGCGGCGCAGGTCGTTGAGGACGAAGGTGCGCTGCAGCCAGCGGTCCTTGCCGTCGTAGCGCGGGATGAAGGCCGAACGGCCGTGCGTGGTGATGCGGTTGTCGACGATCGCCAGGTCGCCGGGGGCGAGCACGGTGCTCAGGGAGGTCCGGTCGAACGCGTCCTGGAGTTCGGCCATCGCCTGGGCCGCGCGCGGGGTGAGCGGTTCGGTGGCGGCGAAGTCGACGCACAGGTCGGGGTCGTCGGGCGCGCCGGTCAGGACCGGCTGCGGCTCGGTGTGCCCGCCGTCCGAGCCGCCGAAGGACGGCGGCGGGGCGGTACGGAACTCCGCGCTGCGCAGGACCTCCTGGGTCTGCTCGCTCAGCAGCGGCAGTGCCGGCCGGATGCCCGCGGTGCGCAGCCCGGCGACCCTTTCGTGGTCGGCGCGCAGGCACAGCAGCATGACGTAGTCGGGCCGGTGCGGGTGGAAGGCGTTCTCGGTGTGGAAGGTCAGCAGGACCGAGCCGGCATTGCCCTGGAAGTCCTCCTTGCCGGGGACCGGGACCACGTCCTGGACCAGCGCGCCGGTCTTCTCCGGGCGGAACGCGGCGGGGTCGCCGAGTCCGCAGGCGACCATCATCAGGACCGCCGCGGAGATGCTGGCCTCCTGCTGCACCGAGTGGGCGGTGGACGGGGTCGCGGGCAGGGTCGCGCCGCCCACGGGCAGGCCGCGGATCAGCAGGACGCCGGTGGGGCCGGAGTCCCTGCGGAACTCACCCAGTGGCGCGCGCAGCCCGGAGGGCAGCTCGTTCCACTCCCTGCGGGCGGCGGCGACCCACTCGTGGCTGTCGACCTTGCCGTCCGCGGCCCCGCGCAGCCGTCGGGCGACCACATCGGTCTGCGTGGCGTCGTCGCCCGCTATCGTCACGACCGTCGCCTGTGCGCCGGTCTCCAGTACCACAGTCATCGAGCTTCACCTTCTGGTGGAACGTGTATGTGTACGGGCCCCGACGGCTGCCGTCGCGGGCCGGCGGCGGCGTAGCGCGGTCAGCCGGTGCCCTCCATGGCGCGGACCAGGCTCAGCGGGCGCATGTCGGTCCACTGCTCGGAGATGAAGGCGAGGATTTCCTCGCGGCTGCCCTCCTCGCGGGCGGCGCGCCAGCCGGCCGGCACATCGGCGAAGACGGGCCACAGGGAGTACTGCCCCTCGTCGTTGATGAGGGCGAGGTAGCGGGCGTCGTTGTCCTCGAACGGGTTGGTGCTCATTGTCGTGCGCCTCTTTCCGGGTTCTTGTGGTGCTCGGCTGTCGCGGGGCGGGCGGCCCGGCTAGGACAGCGAGGTCAACGGGAGGGATGCGGGCTCGGCATCGGCGACAGCATCGGCCTCGGCATCGAGCACGCCGGGGCCGTAGACGCCCTGCGCCCAGTTGGTGAGATAGACGGTGTCCAGGTAGCGCTCCCCCAGGTCGGGGGCGATCGCCACGGCTTCGCGCCGCTCGCCGCCGGCCTGCCCGGCCAGCCAGCGGGCGGCACCGCTGACCACCGTTCCGGTGGAGCCGCCGAACAGGAAGCCGCGGGCGGCGAGCCGGTGGCACATGCGGAGGGTGTCGGGCTCGGGCACCATCACCACGTCGTCGATGAAGGACTCGTCCAGCAGCGGCGGGCGCACTCCGGTGCCCAGGCCCGGGATCATGCGGGGGGCCGGCGGGTGGCCGAAGGTGACCGAGCCGACGCTGTCCACGGCGACCACGCGGACGGCGGGGCGGTGCTCCTTGAACCAGCGGGCGCAGCCCATCAGCGTTCCGGTGGTGCCGGCGCCGACGAACAGGACGTCCAGGCCGGGGTGGCTGCGGGCGACGGCGGGCGCGGTGTGGCGGTGGTGGGCCTGCCAGTTGGCGTGGTTGGTGTACTGGTTGAGCCAGACGTACCGCTCGTCCTGCTCGCACAGCGCCTGGACGTGTGCGATGCGCGCGGCCAGGAATCCGCCCTCGTGTGCCGGTTCGGTGACGGTGTGCACCACGGCGCCGAAGGCCTCCATCAGCCGTTTGGAGGCGAGGTTGCAGCGCGAGTCGGTGACACAGACGAGGCCGTATCCCTTGCTGGCCGCGATGACGCTGAGGGCGACGCCCAGGTTCCCGGAGGAGGACTCCACCAGGATCGATCCGGGGGTGAGCGCTCCCGACTCCTCCGCGGCCTCCACCATGGCGACGGCGGCCTTCTGCTTGACGGAGCCGGTGAAGTTGAACCCCTCGCACTTCAGGTGCAGCGGGATGCCGAGCACCGCGTCGAGGTCGACGTACAGGTCTTCCTCGTTGAACTCGTGGGGGGCCGAAATGATCGGCACGAGACCTCCCTGCCTGGCCGGGCGTTGATGCGGTGGACTGCGTCAGCCGTAGCGCTGCATCTCATGGAAGAAGTCGTCGACGACGTTCAGCTGCCCCAGCGCGCGGACCGCGTCGTAGACGTGCTTGCCGAGTGCGAGATCGAGGACGCCCAGGCCGAAGGGGGAGAAGAACACCGGGCGGTCGGCGGCCGGGCTCAGCTTCCCGGTCAGCACGTCGTGGAGCGTGCCGTGGACGAAGTCGCGGTGGCCCAGCTGCTGTTCGGCCAGGTGGAGAGAGGTGTTGGCCTTCAGGCAGTGCTCGACGTCGTCGACGATGTTGGTGCCGGTCAGCACGACCTCGGGCGCGAGGTCGCGCAACGAGACGTGCAGCACCAGCGGGTTGTGGGCGAACAGGCCCGGGTCGGTGATGTGCGGGGTGCCGGCGATGGTGGCGAAGACGACCAGGTCCGAGGAGCGGATCAGGTCCTCGGGGGTGTCGTGGACGGTGATGCTGCCGGTCTCACCGGACTGGTCGAGGTACGCGGTGAAACCGGCCGCGTGCTCGGCGGACAGGTCGTGCACGCCGACCTCGTCGAAGGTCCAGCCGGTCTCGCGCAGCAGGCGGTGGATGAAGCGGGCGATGAGGCCGACGCCGAAGAAGCCGATCCGGGCCGGGCGGGTGCGGGTGGCGCCGATCCGGTCGGCGGCCAGCGCGGCGGAGGCGGCGGTGCGCACCGCGCTGATGATGGAGCTCTCCAGACAGGCGAACGGGTAGCCGGTCTCGTGGTCGTTGAGGATGAGGACGGCGGACGCCCGGGGGATGCCGGCCGCCACGTTCTCCGGGAAGCTGGAGATCCACTTCACTCCGTCGGTGCGCACCCGGCCGCCGATGGAGGCGGGCAGCGCGATGATGCGCGAGGAGGGCTTCTCGGGGAAGCGCAGGAAGTACGAGGGCGGGTTGACGGTGTCGCCCTCACCGTGCAGGCGGTAGGCGGTCTCGATCAGGTCCACCACCTCCTGGCCGCGGCCGTCGAGAACCTGGCTGACCTGTGAGCCGGGTATCACCGCAAAGGAGGGCGCCGGGTGCTGCTGGGACATGAAGAACTCCGTGGAGAAGTGCGGGGTGGACGGTCAGACGGCCGTGGGGCGGGCGGGTACGTCGGTGCGTACGTGGCCGGTGAGGCGCACCGGGTCGCCGAAGAGCGCCACGACCTCGCGGTCGCCCTGGTACGCCTCGCGGCTGTGCGCCATTCGCAGGTTGTCGACGACCAGCAGGTCGCCGGTCTGCCAGGGTTCCCGTGACGTGGCCGCGGTGTAGGCGGCGTTGATGGTCTCGATGACGTCCTCGGTGATGGCCTCGCCGTCGCCGAAGCGGGTGTTGAAGGGCAGCGCGCCGGGACCGTAGAAGGAGGTCAGGTACTCCCGGACGGCCGGGTCCAGGGTCAGCTCGTTGAGGAACGCGATCTGGTTGAACCACAGGCGCTCGCCGGTGACGGGGTGGGCCACCACCGCGGCCCGCCGCTGGCGGGTGCGCAGCGCGCCGTCCGCCAGCCACTCGTGCGCGATGGCGTGTCCTGCGCAGTACGCGTCCGCCTCGGCACGGTCCTCGGAGCCGAAGGCTTCGAGCCGGCTGACGCCCACCTCGCGGTAGTCGCGGTCCAGCAGCCAGCCCTCGCGCTCGAAGCGCTCGACGAGGCCGGCGGGCAGGGTGCGCAGCAGCGTCCGGGCGTCGGCGACCGCGGTGGCGCCGCCGGAGGCGGGCGCGGTCAGGCAGCCGAAGAGGGCGAGCGAGGGCACCTCGACGGCGTAGCTCAACTCGTGGTGCATGCACATCGGTTCGTCGGCCGGCCACTGGGAGGCGGAGTAGACGCCGTCGCCGTGGTCGGTGCGGCTGGTGAAGCCCTCGCGCTCGGTCATCGCCGTCACACCGAGCCACCGCGCGGCCCGCGCCAGGTCCGCGGGGGCGTTCAGGCCGAGGCCCCGTACGAGCAGGGCGCCGTGCCGGGCGACCAGGTCCCTGACCGCCGGGCCGGACAGCGTCTCGAAGTCCGCGCCGGGGACCTCCAGCAGGGGGGTGCGCCCTGCGTCGAGGGTCGGCTCGCGGCCGTCGGGGAGTGCCGCGCCGGCCGTGGTGCCGTCGGTCGTGACCGTCATCGGGTTGCCTTTCTGGGCGGTGTGGCGGCGTACGGGCGGGCCGGCCGGTACGCAGGAGGAGGAGGTGGGTCCGGCCGCCGGGGCCGGTCAGGGAGGGGCGGACGCCCGCCGGCGTCAGACGGCCGGGGCGGCCTCGGCGGCCCGCTCGTCCAGCAGGGCGGCGAGGTCGGCGAGCACCGGCCGGCTCATCAGCTCCGCGGGGGTCACCGTGCGGTCCAGGGCGACCGCGAGCCGCAGCATGGCCAGCGACGTGCCGCCGGCCTCGAAGAAGTGGGTGTCCCGGCCGATGGTGTCGGCGGGGAGCTTGAGGGCGGCCGCCCACAGTGCGGCGAGCGTGCGCTCGTGGTCCGTGCGGGGTGGCTGGAACTCCCCTTCCACTGCCCCGAGTTCATCTGCCGTACGGGCCAGCGCCTTGCGGTCGATCTTGCCGTTGGCGGTGAGCGGCAGGACGGGCAGATAGTGGATGCGGCCGGGGACCATGTACGCGGGCAGGGCGGCGCCCAGCTCCTTGCCGACGGTCTGCGCAGGCAGCTCCTGGGCGGCGGAGTAGAAGGCCACCAGCTGCTTGTGCTCGCCCTCGCCGGTGATGACGACGGCGCTGTCGCGCACCCCGGACACCCGCAGCAGCTGGTTCTCCACCTCGCCGATCTCGATACGGAAGCCGCTGATCTTCACCTGGGCGTCGCGGCGGCCCAGGAACTCCAGCCGCCCGTCCGGCAGCCAGCGGCCGAAGTCCCCGGAGCGGTACATCCGGGCGCCGGGCCGGTACGGGTCGGGGACGAACGCGGCGCGGGTGCGCTCCTCGTCGTTGACGTAGCCGCGGCCCACGCAGACACCGGAGAAGACGATCTCGCCGGACGAGCCGAGCGGCACCGGACGCAGCAGTTCGTCGACGACGTAGATCCGCACGCCGGGGATCGGACGGCCCAGCGGCACCGACGCCTGCTCGGGCACTGCGCGCATGACTTCGTGGTTGGTGTCGTCGGAGGTCTCGGTCAAGCCGTAGGCGTTGGCCAGTGCGACGTCGGGGAAGGTGGCGAACCAGCGTGCCACCAGGTCCTTCTTCAGGGCCTCGCCGGTCGCCGAGACGCAGCGCAGGTGGGGCAGTTCGCGGGGGTGGCGCTCCAGTTCGGTCAGCACCACCTCCAGGTAGGAGGGGACGACCTGGACGACCTCGACGCGGGCGCGCTCCAGCGTCTCGACGAAGCGCGCCACGTCCAGGACGGCGGCCTGCTCGATGATGCGGGTGCGGCCGCCGACGGCGAGGGCGGCGACCAGCTGCCACAGCGAGATGTCGAAGCACTGCGGTGCGCTCTGCGCCACCACCCCGCCCTCGCGGACCCCGAAGTCCTCGATCTTGGCGAGGAGGTGGTTGAGGAACCCGGCGTGCTCGCACAGCGCGCCCTTGGGCTTGCCGGTGGAACCGGAGGTGAAGTAGATGTACGCGCCCTGCGAGGCGGCGACGGGCAGCTGGGGATCGGTGTCCGGGTGGTCAGCGGCGAGCACGTCGTCGAGGTGGTACGCGACGGCGCCGGGGGCGGCGCGCAGCGCCTCGGGCAGCCCGGCGCAGGCCTCGCGTTCGGCGAGTACGTGGCGGCACTCGCTGCGGGTGAGCATGTCGGCGATCCGGCCCGCGGGGAAGTGCGGCTCCACCGGGAGGTAGACACCGCCCGCCTTCAGGACGCCGAGCACGGCCGCGAGCCATTCCAGGTTGCGCTCGCTGACCACGGCGACGGCGTTCTCGTCGCGCAGGCCCCGGGCGCGCAGCGCGTGGGCGATGCGGTTGGCGCGGGCGTTGAGCTCGCGGTAGGTCCAGGAGCGTTCGCCCTGTTCGGCGGCGATGTCCTGCGGACGCAGCCGGACCTGTTCCTCGAAGAGCTGGTGGACCCGGCGGTCGGGCAGCTCGCGCCGGGGGCCGGCCAGCCCGTCGAGCTGGTGGGCTGTCTCCGCTGCGGAGACCGGGCTCCATGTGTGGTGGTCCGCCTCGGGCCGGCGGGTGAGCGTGTCCAGGGCGGCCAGCAGATAGCCGGAGATCCGCCCGGCCTGGTCGGCGTCGAGCGCGCGGGGGCGATGGCCGAGGACGAGTTCCGGCTGCGGACCGGTCGTGTCCAGGCCCACCGCGAGCACGGTCTCGGGGGCCAGGTCGTCCGCGCGCGGGGCCCGGCCCGCGACCACGAGTGTGTCGAAGAGGGCGGGGGCGCCGGCGGTCTCGGCGCGCAGTTCCGCAAGGGCCGCGGCCGGCCGGCCGGTCACCGCCGCGGCGGCGCGGGCGGCGGTGTGCAGCAGGTCCCGCCACGGGCCGTCGGCCACCGGCACCGGGCAGGGCAGCGCCTGCGGCGCCGGGCCGTCGGCGCCCAGGTAGCCGACCACGACGGCGGAGTCGGAGGTCAGCGCCGCCAGCACCCGTGCGCAGGCGGCCAGGAGCACGGCGGGGGGGTCCGTGGCGAGGTCGTCCGCCAGCCGCCGCACCGCCTGTGCGGTCGCGGCCGACAGGGCCGTCCGGTGTTCGGCGACGACGCCCGGCGCGGTGTGCTCGCCGGACCACCGGGGTACGGGCGTATAGCTGCCCTCGGCGAGCACGCGCTGCCAGAATTCCCGGTCCGTCACCGGGTCGGCAGTCGTGTGCCACTGTGCGGGCCGGCTGTGCTGCCCGTCCTGCCGAACCTTCACTCGCGTTACCTTCCATCGCGAACGTCCGTCCGGACGCTCTTCAGCATCTGTGCAATGGCCGGTAACGACGCTAGGACGCCGCATTATTGGCGAGATATCGCTTCGCAACCCCGGGGTTATCGCCCCGCCCGGCGCTGTGCGCACGGGACGCACAACCGCCGCCGGGGACCCCGCGGGGCCCGTCGGAGGCGCCCTGCCCCGGCGCCGGGGGGGGCGGGGCGCTCACTCCCCGGCGACCACCAGCCCCGCTTCGTACGCGTACACCGCCGCCTGTGTACGGTCGCGCAGCCGCAGCTTGACCAGGATGCGCCCGACGTGGGTCTTCACGGTCTGTTCGGCGATGACCAGCTGCTCGGCGAGCTCGGCGTTGGACAGTCCCTGGGCGATCAGGCACAGCACCTGTGTCTCCCGCTCGGTCAGATCCGCCACCCGGTCCCGGCGGGGCGCGCGGGGTGCGCCCCGCTTGGAGAACTCCTCGATCAGGCGCTTGGTGACGGTCGGGGCGAGCAGGGCACCGCCGGTGGCGATGGTGCGTACGGCGGCGGCGAGTTCGTGGGCCGAGGAGGTCTTGAGCAGGAAGCCGCTGGCCCCGGCGCGCAGTGCCTCGTACACATACTCGTCCAGATCGAAGGTCGTGAGCATCAGGATCTTGGTGAGGCTGCCGCTTTCGGTGATGCGGCGGGTGGCCTCCAGGCCGTCGAGCTCCGGCATCCGGATGTCCATCAGCGCGACGTCCGGGGCGTGTTCGGCCACCTGACGGACCGCTTCCGCGCCGTTGTCCGCCTCCCCCACGACCTCGATGTCCGGCTGCGCGTTGAGCAGGACCGCGAAGCTCCCCCGGATCATCGCCTGGTCGTCGGCGATCAGCACGCGAATCGTCATGAGTCCTCACTCCGGCCGGTGGGCAGCACGGCCCGTACCTCGAACCATCCGTCCCTCATGCGCCCCACATGCAGGGTGCCGCCGAGCATGGAGGCCCGCTCGCGCATGCCGAGGACACCGTGTCCGTTGCCGCTCTGGCGCCGCGCGGTGGCGGCGACCGGGCTGTTGGTCACCTGCACCCCGAGTTCCGCCTCCCCGTAGGTCAGCTCCACCCGGACCTGTGCGCCCGGTGCGTGGCGCAGCACATTGCTCAACGCTTCCTGGGTGATACGGAACGCCGAGAGTTCGACATGCGGGGGCAGGGCCCGCGGGGTGCCGGCTATGTCCGTTTCGACGGTCAGCCCGGCCGCCCGTACGTTGCCGACCAGTTCACCGAGGTCGTCCAGGGTCGGCTGCGGCACATACTTCCCGTCCTCGCCGCGCGCACCGGGGTCGTCGGACCGCATCATGCCCAGGACGTGGCGGAGTTCGGTCAGGGCGGCCAGCGCATTGTGCCGGATGCTGCCGAAGCTCTCGCGCATCGCCTCCGGCGGATCGGCGACGAGGTACGGCGCGGCCTCCGCCTGCACGGCGACGACGGACATGTGGTGCGCCACGACATCGTGCAGTTCCCGTGCGATGCGGGCCCGTTCCTCCAGCAGCGTGCGGCGGAACCGCTCGATCTCGGTGAGCTTTTCCTGCCGTCGCAGCTGCCGCTGGGCTTCCCTGCGTCCGCGCACGGCGGCCAGCAGCAGCAGTCCGACGCCGGACAGTATCCCGAACGCGTACAGCCCCTGCCCCGCTCCCGCGGGCCGCAGCACCACCGCGAGCGCTCCGCCGACGAGCAGGGTCAGCAGCCACTGGGTGACGAACAGCCGGGCGCTGACCCGCCAGGCGACGATGAGCGTCACGGCCAGGTGCGCCAGGAACCCCGGCTCCGTCCACGGCCAGGGCGTGTCCCTGGCGGGCGGGGCCCCCAGCGCCACCAGCAACAGCGGGAACGGCACCATGGCCACCAGCGACAGCCACCAGGCGGCCACCGGCCGGGCCAGGCTCAGCGGTACGGACGCCGCCTGGAGGCAGGCGAGCAGCACCGGCACCGGCCACGGCATCTGCAGCCGCTCGGCGACCACGTCCGCTCCCGGCACGACGAGGTAGAGCGTGAACAGCCCCGCGAGGACGAGCGGGAGCTGGCGGACCGCCCGGTTGCGCGCCCGGTGGAGAGTCGGCAGCGGCCGTGGGGAGAGATCCAGGAGCTCCCCCTGTAGGGGACGAACGGTGGACGCCCACCACTGCTGCACTCCGTGCGCCCGCACACTCGATGGTCGCCGCGCACTGTCCGGATCGCTTCTCACGCACGCCATGGTAGAGCCGTGCCGAGGACGCCCGGAGTTTGATCGAGGCGGGAGCGCGCGGGTGGTCAAGGGGTTACTGTCGCCGGCTACGGTCCGGGGCCGTCGCCGGCGGCGGGCCCGGTGCCGGCCTGCCGCACCCCCGACGGAGGTAATCCGCGGCGCGGTGACGGGGTCTCCGGGCCGGCGCATGTGAGCCTGTGGGCCGGGTAACCGGTCGGCGGGAGGTGCGTACACGGTGGCGCGACGGCTGGTGACGGGGGCCGAACTGCTCCTGTGGTGGGCGGCGTTGACGCTGCTGTGGATGGTGCTGATCGGCCCCGTGGACACCCTGGAGTGGCTGGTCGGAGCCGGTGCCGGACTGATCGCGGCGGCCGTCGCGTGCCGCGCCCGGCGAGCCGCGGGTGCCCGGTGAACGCCTGGACGGCCGCGGGCGCCGCCCTACTGCTCTGCATGGTGGCGCCGGCCGCGTGGGCCGCGGCGAGCGGCCCGGTCCGCCGCCGAGTGCCCGCACAGAACCTGACCGGCACCCTGCTGTGCCTGGTCTTCCTCCTGCTGGCCCAGGGCTTTTGCCGCACGGCCTACATCGACACGGCCTTGGTGCTCGCGGTGCTCGGACCGGCCGGGACCCTGCTCTATGTACGGCTGCTCGCCGGCCAGTTGGCAAACCGGCCGCCGCGGCCGGGGGCGCTGCGTGCGGTGACGGCCCTGAACTACCTGGCGGTGCCGGCGGTGCTGCTGCCCCTGTGCCTCGTCACCGGCCCCGGCCGGGCCCTGGGGAAACTCCTGGTCATCGGGGCCCTGTTGGTGCTCGGCAGCCGGGGCACCACCCGCGCGGTGCACGCCGCCGCCACGGCCGGACCCCGGCCCGGCGCCCCCACGGAGGGACCACACGATGGCTGACGAGCTGCCCCTGCTGCTCGGCCTGCTGCTGGTGGCCGCGGCCGGGACCGGGACCGTGCTCGTACGCGACCCCGTACGACAGTCCTTTGTGATGTCGCTGTTCGGCCTGGCGCTCGCCACGCTGTTCCTGCTGCTGCAGGCGCCCGATGTCGCGCTCTCCCAGCTCGCGGTCGGCTCCGTGCTGACGCCGCTGATGGTGCTGCTGACCGTACGCACGGTGCGCCGCAAGGCCCGCGGCGAGCGCCGGGAGGAGTCCGGGTGAGCACACGGATGCGCCTGTGGGTGCTGATCGCCGGGGGCCTGGGGACAGCCGTGCTGTACCTGCTGGCCTGTCGCGCTCTGCCCGCGTTCGGCGGGGCGTGGCACCCCTACGGTGGCCGGGCGGTGGACGCCGCCCTCGCCCGGCACACCGCCAACACCGTTTCCTCGGTCAACTTCGACCAGCGGGCACTGGACACCCTCGGCGAGGAATCCATCCTCTTCGGCTCCGTCCTGGGCACCGTGGTGCTGCTGCGGCAGACCCGGGAGGAGGACCGGCGGCCGCCGCGGCCGGTCCGGGTGGCCCCGCAGGTGCGCCGTTACGCGCTGCTCGCCCTGCCGGTCACCCTGCTCATCGGGCTGTACGTCGTCGCCCACGGCCAGCTCAGCCCCGGCGGCGGCTTCCAGGGCGGGGTGGTGGTGGCGACCTCCCTGCACCTGCTCTACATCGCCGTGGACTACCGGGCGCTGGAGCGGATCCGCCCGGTCGGCCGGTACGAGGTGGCGGACGCCGCGGGCGAGGCCGGATACCTCCTGCTGGGTGCCGCCGCGCTGCTGACCGGTGCGGCCTTCCTGACCAACTTCCTGCCCCGGGGCACCTTCAACACCCTCGCCTCCGGCGGCACCGTCCCCCTGCTCAATGCCGCGATCGGGGTGGAGGTGGCGGCCGGTGTCGTGGTCCTGCTGGCGCGCTTCCTGGACCAGGCGGTGGAGATCGAAGAGGAACCACGGGACACCGGGGCGGAGGGTACGGCGTGAACGTACTGCCGTATGTGCTGGCGGGGTGGCTGTTCCTGATCGGCTGCTACGGGCTGGCCACCAGCCGCAACCTCATTCACGCGGTGGGCTGCCTCGCGGTCTGCCAGGCCTCGACGTATGTGCTGCTGCTCGCCATCGGCTACCGCAAGGGCGGCACCGCGCCGGTCTTCTCCGATATCGCCCCTGGCTCGCGCCCGGTCGTGGACCCCGTCGTCCAGGCCCTCACCCTCACCGACATCGTCATCGGGGCGACCGTCACCGCGCTGCTGCTCTCCCTGGTGATCCAGATCGCCAAGCGGCACCGGACGGTGGATCCCGACGAGCTCTCGGAGCTGCGGGGGTGACCGCCGCGCGGAGTCTGCCGCTGATCGTGGCCGTGTTGATGTTCGGCGCCGCGGTGCTGGTGGGAGCGGGGCGGCGGCTGCCGCGGTACGCCGCCGAGGTGCTGGCCCTGTCGTTCGCCGCGGGGGCCGCGGCCCTGGCCCTGTTCGCCGCGGCCGCCACCCCGTGGTCCCAGGCGCTGCCCGTCGAGTGGGTGGGGGGCTGGCAGCCGCACCACGGAGTGAGCGTGGGCATCGTGCTGGTCGGCGACCGGATCGGCCTCGGGCTCGCCACACTGGTCTCGCTGCTGGTGCTGGCCTCGCTCGCCTACGCCTGGCGGTACTTCGACGAACCCCCGCACCGCCATGCCGGCTCCTTCCCCGCACTCGTGCTGCTCTTCCAGGCGGGCATGTGCGGCTTCGTCCTGACCGGCGACCTCTTCAACGCCTTCGTCTTCTTCGAGTTGATGAGCGTGGTCGCGTACGCCCTGACCGGCTACCGGGTCGAGGAGGCACGCGCCGTCCAGGGCGGCCTGGTGTTCGGGATCGTCAACTCCCTGGGCGCGTACGCCATGTTGTCGGGCATCGCCCTGCTCTACGCCCGGACCGGCGAACTGGGCCTCGCCCAGATCGGCCGGGCGCTCGACGCGCGGGCCGGTGACGGTCCGGACGCGCTGGTGATCGCCGCCTTCGTCCTCATCACCACCGGACTGCTCGTCAAGGCCGCCGCGGTGCCGTTCCACTTCTGGCTCGCCGACGCGCACGCGGTGGCGCCGACTCCGGTGTGCATGCTCCTGTCGGGGGTGATGGTCGAACTGGGCGTGTACGGGACGGCCCGGGTCTACTGGACCGTCTTCGCCGGCCCCGGCGGCATCCCGGCTCCGGACGTGCACCGGGCGCTGCTGACCCTGGGTGCCGTGACGGCCCTGCTGGGATCGGTGATGTGCTGGCAGCAGCGCCACCTCAAGCGCCTGCTCGCCTACTCCACGGTGGCGCACACCGGGCTGTTCCTGGCCGGCCTCGCGCAGCTGGGCCCGGAGGGGAGCGGCGGTGTCGCCGTGTATGTGCTGGCGCACGCCGGCGTCAAGGCGGCGCTGTTCGCCTGTACGGGAATCCTGCTGGACCGCTACGGCAGCGTCGACGAGCACCAACTACACGGCAGGGGACGGGAGTTGCCCTGGGTGGGTGGCATGTTCGCCCTGGGCGGGGCGGCCCTTGCCGGGCTGCCCCCGTTCGGCACCGCGCTGGGCAAGGCGGTCACCGAGGAGGCCGCGGGAGGCTGGGTGACCGCGCTGTTCGTCCTGGCCTCGGCGGTCACCGGCGGCGCCGTGCTACGGGCCGGGGCACGGGTGTTCCTCGGTCTCGGTAGCCGTCCGCCCGACGCCCCGGAAGAGACCACGGGCAAGGCGGAGGAACCGGAGACCCGCGGCGGGCACCTGACCCGCATCCCGGAATCCATGCTCGCGGTCCCGGCGCTCCTGCTCGCCGGGGCGCTGGCGATCGGACTCGTGCCCGGCCTGCGCACCGGCGTGGGGCACGCCGCGGATTCCTTCACCGACCACCGTGCCTACCTCTCGGCCGTTCTGTACGGCCGGCCGGCGCAGCCCGCGACCGCTCCCGCGCCGCACTGGACGGCAGCGGGCGTGCTGTGGGGCCTGCTGTCCACCGCCCTGGCCGCGGCGCTCGCGGTTTGGGCCGTACGGCGGCCGGCCGGCGAACCGGCACGCTGGTTCACCCCACTGCGGCGGCTGCACTCCGGTCATGTGGGCGACTATGTCGCCTGGTTCCTGGCGGGCGTGGCCCTCCTGGGAGCACTGGTCGTCTGAGAGCCGCCGGCTCCTCGGTCCGCGGGCCGGGAACGGTGTCGCTGCGTACCTCACCTCGCGCCTTCCGTGCCAGGTCAGGGCCCTCCTCGCCGCTCCCCGTGTGCCCCTGCACGGCGGTCCGCACCGGCGCCGTCTCCAGGCGCCCCCGGTTCCCCTGCGATGCCCGGAGCCGTGCCGCGGGCCGGGCCCCGATGCCCTGGTCGGCCCTCCCGTGTCGCGCGCGCGGTCGTTTCGGCGTGAAGTGGAGAGGGCGCCCGGCCGTGGAGGTGCCGCAGGCCGGGCAGCAGAACCACGACGGCCGCTCCCGCGGGAACGCCTCAGGGCCCCATGGGGAGCGTCGCAAGGCCCCCGGCGGCTCACCCGGCCCACCGGGCCCGTCATCCGCGGCACCGTGAGCCAATGCCCTGACAGAGAGAACGGCCAGGACAGCAATGCACGACAACAGCGGCGAACCGACGGCCACACCGCATCCGAGGGTGTGCGACCTGTGCGGCACGGCCATCCACCGGACCTCGCAGGTCTCCGGCCGGGTGCGCGACTCCTCCTGGATCCACCCGTACGACTCGGAGCAGGACGGTGACAGGCTCCTGGCAGCCTGCAGCCCCGGCCATCTCGACCAGCTCCGGCAGCGCTACCGCCGGCGGCCGTTCGTCAAAGAGGAACTCTGGGCGGGAAAGATCGACCGCGCCCTGCGCGCCCAGCCCGACCTCGACGAGGAAGAGCTCGCCGATGTGACGGGGCTGAACTTCATCCAGATCGAACACGCCCTCACCTGGGAGAGCGAACGCTTCCTGGAGGAACGGGCCGCAGGAGGCGGTCACGAGGGGCCGGACGGCGGCTCCGGCAGACCGGACACCCAGGGGCTGCACTGACACCGGGATCTTCGGATCCCGGGTTCACCGTGTCCGGTCCTGGCGGCCGGAGGCGGGGCGGGACTCGATCCCGTTTCCCGGGGAGCGCGTACCCGGCGCACCGGCAGGCAAGCACGGGCTCACCCAGACGGAGAGGGGCGACGGGCGACGCGGCACGACGGGGCTTCGTCAGATCGTGAAGCGGTCGGGGTCGGCCGCCTCCCAGTCCGCCCGCCAGTCCTGCGGAGGGTCCGCCAGGAGCCGGCCGGGGGCGAGCCAGTCGTAGAGCTCCGCGTAGGAACGGACGGTGTGGGGATCGAGCCGGCGGCGCAGTTGGTGGGGAGCCAGTCCGGCGGCGTCCCGTACACCCATGGCGGCCATGATCTGCAGGGCGCTGCGGACGGTGGCCTCCTGGTAGCGCCGGACCCGTGCGGATTTGTCCGCCACGTCCAGTGCCCGGGCCCGCCGCGGGTCCTGGGTGGTCACGCCGACCGGGCAGGTGTTGGTGTGGCACCGCTGGGCCTGGATGCACCCGACGGCGAACATCATCGCGCGGGCGGCGTTGGTGTAGTCGGCGCCTTGGAGCAGCCGTTTGACCAGGTCGCTGCCGGTAGCCACCTTGCCGCTGGCCCCGATCTTGATGCGGTCCCGCAGCCCCGTGCCGACCAGGGCGTTGTGGACGGTGATCAGGCCCTCCGTGAGCGGGCTTCCCAGGTGGTCCGCGAACTCCAGCGGAGCGGCCCCGGTGCCGCCCTCGGCGCCGTCGACGACGATGAAGTCCGGCGTGACGTCCTCTTCGAGCATCGCCTTGCAGACCGCGAGAAACTGCTGGCGCGAGCCGACGCACAGCTTGAACCCCGCCGGTTTGCCGCCGGCCAGGTCCCGCATCCGGGCGAGGAACCGGACCAGCTCTCGTGGGGTGCCAAATACCCGGTGATAGGGCGGGGAGATGACGGTCCGCCCTTCGGGCACCTCGCGCACCCGGGCGATCTCGGCATTGACCTTGCCTCCCGGGAGCACTCCCCCGATGCCGGGCTTGGCCCCTTGGGAAAGCTTCAGAGAAACGCACTTCACGTGCGGATGAGCTGCTTTGGCGGCGAACTCCCGCTCGTCGAATGCGCCGTCCGCCGTCCGGCATCCGAAGTACCCCGTGCCGATCTCCCAGATCAGGTCCCCGCCGTGGCGCAGATGGTATTCCGAGAGGCCGCCTTCGCCCGTGTCGTGAGCGAAGGCGCCCTCGGCCGCTCCGCGGTTGAGGGCGAGGATCGCGCGGGACGAGAGCGAACCGAAGCTCATCGCGGAGACATTGAGCAGTGCCATGTCATAGGGCCGCGTGCAGCCGGGTCCGCCGACCCGGACCACCGGGGCCTGCTCGGGCACCGGCCGCGGGACCATGGAGGGCACCAGGAATTCCGCACCGGGCTCATAGACCTCGCGTTCGGTGCCGAATGCCTCTTCGGCCTCGGTGCCCTTGGCCCGCTGATAGACGATGCTGCGTACGTCGCGGTCGTAGGGGCGGCCGTCGGTATTGCGCTCGACGAAGTACTGCTGCAACTCCGGGCGGACGGACTCCAGCAGGTAGCGCAGATGCCCCAGCACCGGATAGTTGCGCAGCACCGAGTGCCGGCGCTGCAGCAGGTCCCACACCCCGGTCGCCACCAACAACAGCAGCACGCCCGCCGGCAGCCACCACCAGACGGACACCACCGATGCCAGGACCACCGACGCCGTCGCGGCGAGGAGGACGGTCGCGAGGAATATCAGCCGGTACATAGCGAGCTGACCGCTCTTCCTTTCGAGTTCCCGTGGGTCTGGCCGCTACGCGTCGTCCTGCCCCGCGGGCCGGCCGTCCCTGTGGTGGTGACCGGGCAGCATTTCCTGGATCTTGGCCTTGATCCCCTGGCGGATCATGCCGCCGCGGTCGCTGTCGCCCTTGACGATGGCGGCTGCCGTGGCCTCGATCTGGTCGAGTTCGGCGTGCGGGGGGATCGGCGGTACGGCCGGATCGGTACGGAAGTCGAGCACGAACGGCCGGTCGGCGGCCAGGGCCGTGCGCCATGCCCCTTCGACCTCGCCGGGCTTCTCCACCCGGGCTCCCCCGAGTCCGATGGAGCGGGCGAAATCGGCGTAGGGCACGTCCGGCAGCGCCTGTGAGGGCAGGAACTGCGGGGCACCCGACATGGACCGCATCTCCCATGTCACCTGGTTGAGGTCCAGGTTGTTGAGCACCGCGATGACCAGCCGGGGGTCCTCCCAGCCCGGCCAGTATTTGGCGGCGGTGATGAGTTCGGCCATGCCGTTCATCTGCATGGCGCCGTCGCCGACGATCGCCAGAGCGGGCCGCTCGGGGTGGGCGAACTTGGCGCCGATGACGTACGGCACGCCCGGCCCCATGGTCGCGAGGGTGCCGGAGAGGGAACCGCGCATCGTGCCGCGCATGCGCAGGTGCCGCGCGTACCAGTTGGCGGCCGAGCCGGAGTCGGCGGCCAGGATGACGTCGTCCGGCAGGAGGGCGTCCAGGGCGTGCACGACGTATTCGGGATTGATCGGTTCCGCGTCCACCGCGGCACGCCCCTCCATCACCTCCCACCAGCGGGCCGTGTCCTTCTCGATCTTCTTCCGCCATGCTCCGTGCTTTTTGTGGGTGAGCTGCGGCAGCAGTGCCTTGAGGGTCGCGCGTGCGTCCCCGACGAGATTGACCTCGAAGGGATAGCGCAGGCCCACCATGTGCGGGTCGATGTCGATCTGGACGGCGCGGGCCTTGCCGAACTCCGGCAGGAACTGGGAGTAGGGGAAGCTGGAGCCCACCACCAGCAGGGTGTCGCAGTCCCGCATCAGCTCATAGGAGGGGCGGGTGCCGAGCAGGCCGATCGCACCGGTCACATACGGCAGTTCGTCGGACAGCGCGTCCTTGCCCAGGAGGGCCTTGGCCACCCCGGCGCCGAGGACATCGGCCAGTTCCTCGACCTCGGCCCGGGCGCCACGCGCGCCCTGACCGATCAACACGGCCACCTTCTTCCCGGAGTTCAGCACCTCGGCGGCCCTGGTGAGGTCGTCCTCCGCCGGGACGGGCGCGTAAGAGGCGACCCCGAGGCTGGAAGGGACCATCTTGAAGGCATGCGTGGGCGGGCTGTAGTCCAGCTCCTGCACATCGGCGGGAAGGATCACCGCGGTCACGGTCCGCCGCGCGTACGCGGTGCGCAGGGCACGGTCGAGGACGTTGGGCAGCTGCTCGGGGACGGTGACCGTCTCACAGAAGTCGGAGGCGACGTCCTTGTAGAGGCTCATCAGGTCGACTTCTTGCTGGTAGGAGCCGCCCATCGCGCTGCGGTGCGTCTGTCCGACGATCGCCACCACCGGCACGTGGTCGAGCTTCGCGTCGTAGAGGCCGTTGAGGAGATGGATCGCACCGGGTCCGGACGTCGCCGCGCACACCCCGGCCTTGCCGGAGAACTTCGCGTATCCGACGGCCTCGAACGCGGCCATCTCCTCGTGCCGCGCCTGGACGAACACCGGCTTGTTGTCCGCGCGTTCCCAGGCGGCGAGCAGCCCGTTGATGCCGTCACCGGCGTAGGCGAAGACGTGTTCGACGCCCCATTCACGCAGCCGTCGCAGGACGTAATCAGAAACCTTGACCGACACGCGTCTTCCTTTCCCAGTGCTCTACGGGGGCCGACCACTCCAGCGGTCTCGTCGACGTAGAAGCGTGTGCCCCGCGACGGCCGCGGTACCCGGACCGGCGGGCGAAGTGGAGTGGAAGAGGCCGTAGGGCCCCGGGCCGTGGGAGCCCGGCGCGACCGCCGTCAGTGGTCCACGTGGTGCTGGAGTACGTCACAGGTGTACTGGAACTCCTCCATGAGGCGGGTCGCCTCGATGACCAGTACGCCGTGGGGGCGGGCCGGGTCGGCGAGCGGCAGGCCGTCACGCTCGGCCTGTTCGGTCACGCGCCGGCGGCACTGCTGGGCCCGGTCCGCCAGCCGGCACAGCTGCGGAGCCTGGTCGTTCAGCTTGTCCTCGTCGAGCCCGGCCAGGACCTCGGTGATCTCGGAGACGGAGGCCAGGAAGTCGGCGTAGCACTCCAGGAAGGACCGGGAGCGGGGGCTGCTCCCGTCCTCGCTCCACCGGTCCAGGCTCCGCGTCAGGGACCCCATTTGGTACAGCACGCGCTCCAACGCCGCCAGCACCGCGTCGTACCCCGCGAAGCCGGTACGCCCGCGGTGGCGGCCAAGCAGCCGGCGCGGGTTGTAGCGCAGGCTCTCCTGCGCGGTGTGCAGGCCTGCCCTCGCCTGGGTGACCAGCCCTTCCGTCCGCTGGGCCCGGCCCCGCCACTGTCCGGTGCGCTCCTTGTCGACCTCCTGTGCGCGCAGCGCCGGGTGCATATCGCCGACCAGGTCGCACAGCGCACGGGCCAGGGTGTGGATACCGTGCTCGGCGCTGCGGTAGCGCAGGGGTGGCACCACGGCGACATTGACCAGGATGCCGATTCCGCAGCCGATGAGGACCAGCAGGATGATCTGCCCGAGCTGGGTGACCTTCTCCAGGTCCGAGGTGGCGGAGACATAGGTGGAGAAGGCGAAGAACGCCGCGGTGGCCACCTGGGAGCCTTGCGCGCCGAGCGCCGGCCACCGGCCGAGGGTGAGCGCCACCAACGCCACCAACGCGAAGGTCAGCAGCTCGGGACCGCCGAGGAAGCCCAGGGCCGCCTGCACCGCGACGCCCACCGCGACGGCGGCCACATAGCGGGAGGACTGCAGCAGTGACTGGTACACGGTCACCTGCATGATCAGCACCGCGGAGAACGGTGCAAAGGCCGGCGACTGTGCGTTCAGGACGTAGAAGGAGACGACCCAGGCGAGCGTGGCGGCCACGGTGCTCTTGCCGACCAGCAGCACGGTGTGACGCTCGTACCCCTCCGAGCCCAGGGCCCGCCGCCACCACTGCTCCGTCCTGGAGAGCCGGCCTTGTCCGGCCGGCTCCTTCCGCCGCTCGACGACGCCATCGGCCACGCCAGTCCTCCGCTTCCTCAAGGGTTTGTCCTGTCCGGCATCTTCGGTCTGCCCGGTACCCGCCCCGTGCGGTGCTATCCACGCCCGGCCGCGTGGTGGACGACTCCTGAGGGCTGCCCTCAGCGGGCTTGCCTGCGCACGGCCTCGGGGGTGACGGGCGTGAAGAGGTTGATCAGATTCCCGTCGGGGTCCCGGAAGAGGAGCGAGCGGTTGCCCCACGGCATCGTCGTCGGCTTCTGGACGAACTCATCGCAGAGGGACGTCAGACGCGCGTACTCCGCGTCGACGTCGGCGACGCGGAACTCGATGATCACCGTGCGGTTGGCGGCCGGCCGGGCACTGCCGGCACCGAACAGCGCCACCGTGCGCTCGCCGGCGAGCGCGAGCGTGCCCGACTCCGTCACGAGCTCGGCGAACTCGGGGGTCGACCAGGTCGCCGGAACGCCGGTGACCTGTTCGTAGAACGCGACGAGGCGAGCGACGTCATGGGTGATCACACGGAGCGAAACCAGGTTCATCAGGGGACTTCCTGCCAGAAGGGACGCGCCTGTCGGAAGAGACGCGGGATGAAGGAACGCCTCGAACGCTAGAACCCATACCGGACAGAACCCGCCCGGTATATGCAGCAGACTTGCCGAAGTGACCACATCGACCACTCGGGTGCTCGCCCTGCTGGAGATCCTGCAAGGGGGCGGCACCCTCACCGTCCCCGACCTGGCCGCCCGCCTCGGCGTCGACGAACGCACCGTCCGCCGCTACGCCGGCCACCTGCTGGACCTCGGTGTGCCCGTCTACTCGGTGCGTGGCCGCTACGGCGGCTACCGGCTCGCCCCGGGCTATCGGATGCCCCCGCTGATGCTCACCGAGGACGAGGCCCTGGCCGTTCTGCTCGGCCTTCTGGCCGCACAGCGGGCCGGGCTGGTCACCACGTCCGCCGCAGCGAGCGAGAGCGCCGCGGCAAAACTGCGGCGCGTCCTGCCCAAGGCCCTGGGGCGACGGCTGGCGGCACTGCCGGCGACGGCCGATTTCACCGCGCGGCCCCGCCCCGCCGCCGCACCGGAAGCGGGCGTGCTGCTGGGACTTGCCGAGGCCGCACTCCATCAGCGGCCGGTGGCGATCACCTACACCGACCGGAAGGGCCGCGGCAGTGAGCGCACCGTCCTCCCCTACGGCCTGGTGGCGCACTCCGGGCGCTGGTACCTGACCGGCGCGGACCCGGCCGCCGGAGAGGGGGAGGTGCGCACCTTCCGGCTGGACCGGATCACCGCCGCCACCGTGCGGCCCGGCTCGTTCACCGTCCCGCCGGCCTTCGACCCGGTGACCACGGTCCTGGACAGCCTCGCGCAGACCCCCTGGACACACACGGTGTCGCTGCGCGTCCACGACAGCGTCCAGCACCTCCGCCGCCATCTCCCGGCCGACATCGCCACCCTGTCCACGATCCCGGTGACGACGGCACCCGACGGCACCGACCCTGCCGAGACCGACCCTGCCGACGCCGACCAGGCCGCCGTCGGCCGGGCCCACCCCGGCAGCCCGTCCCGCCCGGCACCGGCCGACGAACCCACCGGATGGGTCCGCGTCCGGATCCGGGCCGAACGACTGGACTGGATTCCTCCCGTACTGGCCGCTCTGGACCGCCCGTTCGTCATCGAACACCCCGCGGAACTGCGCACCCTTGTACAGGAGCTGGCCCACCGCCTCGGCGCTCACGCCGCCGCCGGCCAGGAGCGTCCGCCCGGTCCTGAGGCCGGCTGACGGGCCGGGGCGCCACTACTGCCGGCGGCCGCAGGGCGGGCCGGCGCGTTCCACTTTCTCCCTGGGACGGCTGGGACACATCATCGGCCGACTCGTCGGAAACGCTGAGCGACGCAGGGTCACGCTCCGGTGAACCTGCAGATCTCCCGAGGAGAATCCGATGATTCGACGCATGATGCGCAGCGGTGTGGTCACCGCGGTTGCCGCCCTCGCCATGGTCCCCTCGGTGGCGTTCGCCGACTCCTGTCCGCACCCCGCCTCCGGCCGGTACTCCGCGCAGCAGGACACGGCGACGACGAGGACCACTCATGCGTACGGCCGCGTGGTGACCCCGAACGACGCGCGTCTGAACGTCCGTTCGGGACCGGACACCGCCTACCGCGTGGTCGGCACCGTACGCGCCGGCCGGGTGCGGGCCCTCGCGTGCAAGACCCGCGGCGGCTCGGTGCGGGGAAACCACCGCTGGTACCGGCTCACGCACCACCGGGGCTTTGTCTCCGCCCACTACGTCCACGCCTCCCGCGCGGTCCCGTGGTGCCGGGTCCTCGGCAGCTGACGCCGCCATCCGCGGTGACACCGCAATGACCGCCGGCTGCCTGCCCGTTCAAGGGGGCGGGCGGGCAGCCGGTCCGAACTCTTGGAGCGCGTGATGGTCACAGAGACAGCTGTGCAGGGGCCGGGACCGGGACGCAGGGCCGTGTGCCGCCTCGCGCTGAGCGCGGCGGCCGCTGCCGTGGTACCGGCGCGGCGGGCGCTGGCGGCACCGGCGCCGAGCGGGAAGCCGCCCGCCCTGTCCGCGGCGGGCCGGCCGTTCCTCGCCGGGCGGCTGCGACACGCCACGGTGCTGCAGTCCTTCGCCGTCGACGAACGGAAAGGGCACCTCTACGCCCTGCAGGTGGTGGCGGGCGGGGTACGGCTGGCGGGCGAGGCAACGGCACCTTCCCACGCGCAACGCGTCGGCAACGGTGATCTGTGCCTGAACCGGCTCACCCTGGACGGCTCCCCGGCCGGGCACATGTACCTGAAGGGCTTCGGGCACGGAGGCTCGATCGGGCTGGAGGACTCCGCGGACGGCGTCACGCTGTGGACGGAGTGGGATGCCAACCCGGCGTCCGGCTACGGGCGGGGGGTGTGCTGCTTCCGTTTCACGGACGGGCAGGTGCTGGAACGTGACAGCGGCGGACTCGGCACCTGCCACCCCGTCCCCGGCTCCACCAGCAATGCCCCCGCCCTCGATGTGACGCACCGGCAACTCCTGCTGCGGTACAAGAGGGAGGGCATACCGAGGTTCGCCCTGTACGACCTGGACCGGTTCCGGGCCGGCTGGTTCCTCCCGCTGACCGACTTCGCCCAGCCGGGCGCCGGCCTCGCACTGCCCTTCCAGGGCATGGCCGTCCACGGCGCTTACGCCTACCAGCTCCTCGGCAGCGCGTACGGAACGGGCAACCCGGCGTCCTCCGGCGGCAACACCCGGCTGTACCGCATCGATCTGCGGACCGGACGTGTGGTGTGGCAGCAGCGGGAGCGGACGGCCCCGGGACTGTCGCCCCGCGAGCCGGAGGGCCTGGCCGTACTGCGGGACGGGGGCACACCGCGGCTGTGCCTGGGGTTCACCGAAGGCCCGGCGGGCGGCCGCGGTTTCCGTCTGTACGACAAAGCGCTCAGCTGACATATCCCGTTCGGTGCGCGCGGGGTGTCATCGGCCACCAGGGGTGGGTACACATTCCGCCATCCGGGAGGAAACAGACCCCCGGCTCCCCGGCCGGGACCGCTGAGGCGACCCTCCCGGCCCGGAGGCAGGTGGTGAGGGGAGGCGCACGGTGTCCCGCTGGCGGCCGCTGCCCGACACGCTCGATGCTGACGCGCACCGCTTGGCGACAGAGTTGCGCGCCCTCAAGGAACGGACCGGTCTGAGCCTGGACGGGCTGGCCAGGAAGACCCCGTACAGCAAGTCCGCCTGGCACCGCTATCTCAACGGCGAGAAGCTGCCACCGCGCAGCGCGGTCGAGGCGCTGGGCCAGGTGGCGGGCGCGGATCAGGAACAGTTGCTCGCCGTGTACGACGCCGCGTACCGCGCCCGGACGGCCCCCGTGGCCACACCGCCGTCCGCGGCGCCCGCGGCTCCCCTCCCGGAGGAACGCACCGGCCGCACGGCGGAACCCGCCGGGTGGGCCCGGACGTTCCTGCACAGCGCCGGGGTGCTGCGGACCGTCGGGGCGCTGGTGGCGCTGATGGCGCTGGTGGCGACCATGGGAGCGGCGGCAGCGATCGTGGAGCTTCCCGCACGGGCCGCACGGACGGACGGCGATGCCTCCCCCGCGTGCCACGGCCACCGATGCCAGGGCCGCTATCCGTGGCGGCCCGGCTGCAATCGCGACGCGCGCGCGGAGAGCACCATCGTGGACACCACCTACACCGTGCGCCTCCGGTTCAGCCCCTCGTGCGGAACCGTCTGGTCGGAGGTGCAGCCACGCTCCGGCGGCGCACAGAAGGTATCGATCTGGGTCGGCCGCGACGCCCGCCTCACCTCCCACCCCCACGGCCGCGAGGGGCTTGCCGTCAGCCCCATGCTGGCCACCTCGGACCTGCGACAGGCCGTGGCCTGCGCAAAGGTGACGGACCGCGTGGCCTGCACCGGCGCCATCGAGCTGACGAGCCCGGCCCGCTCCCGTGATCCCGATGACTTTCCCGGGCCCAAGTTCCTGGAAAGGGTCATGCGTTGATGCGAGCGGGTGAAAGTCACTTCTTCGAGGGGGGCCGCGCAGCAAGGCAAGCCACCTTCCTCGCCCCGTAGGCGTCCTCTTGTTCCGAATGGCTCGGTTGTGGCTGTGGTTTCCGCCAAGATGTCGCGGAAATTGCGTATTCGAGCCAAAGGGCTCCCAGAATGAGGGTGACGGATATACCGGAGTGTTGACGCAACACCGCAGGTCAGGAACCTCTCTCCCCCACGATGGTCAGCAAACGTCAGCATCAGTCTTGAGGGGACGGAGATTGGCGATCACGGCGTCACAGCCGTCCTGGACTGGCCCGTTCACAGGTCACTGAGCCCGCCCTGCCGCGCTGGAAGAGCGCGGGGTCGACACCGTACTCACCGTCGCCTGCTGGGCCGAAGCAGGCACCAGCGCCGGGAAGTTCCGCACAGAGGCCTCAGCCGTGAAAAAATATGACGGTGACCATGACCATGATTACAGAACCTGGGGGATGAAATGGGCGAATGGCTCCCTGTGGTCTATCGCGGCGATGAAGCATGGATCGGAATCATGCCTGATGGCAGGATCGGGGTAGGCGTTGAACTGGAGGGACGGGCAACTCTGGAAGATTCCAGGTTCGTTCCCCTGTGGCCGCTCCTGGAGCGGCACTTCTCGAAGTGTCTTGATGAGCTTTCCCAGGAATGGGACACTCTCGGGAAGGGCGGCGTATCAACTCCTGAGAAATTAATGGAGTTGACGGTCGAATCAGCATGGAATTCCGGTCGACCCTATTGGATGCGACTTGCCGCGCTATGGGCGATCGAGATGACCCATAGCGAGAATTTCGACCCCGGCTTCGTCCGTGAAATCCTTAACGAGATGAGGCGCTCTGAGATTGTGGAGTCAGAAGTTCGCAATAGAATGCAACAAACAACCTCGATCTTCCCGCCCGCTGACGGCGAGTGACTCCGCGCACGTGGGGTGATCCGCCCCGGGCATGAGCTGGACAAAAGGGCCGGCGTGCCCCCCACCGACGTGGGGCATGGCCGGAGAGCTGTGGCGTCCACGGCTTGATCGTGGGCTCGTTGGGGTGGGACGTGGAGTCCGTGTGCTCGGCCTGCGGGCAGGCGACGGCCGCTTGCGGCCAGAACCTCCCTGCCCGGCTGCGGAAGCGCCTGGTCGCCGGCCAGGGGCCGGCAACATTGCCGTTTGGGCTCCGCACAGCGGCGGGTCGTCGCCGTCGTCTCGGGTCGACTTGTCGTGGGCAGGGCTGTCAAGGGCGTTGCTGAGGGTGTTGATGGCGTCTCGCTGGAGGCGGAGTCGGACGTGTAATGGTGACGTCGGGTATGGGAACTGTCTGAATGCCTGCCTCGCTGATCGCCGCCACCGGGCCGTTCGCAGTGGCTGGAGCTCATGAGTTCCACTGGTCGCAGTACTCGATGTGGATCTCGCGGGCGTCGCCGAGGATGCCGTCGTTCGAGTGCAGCTCTGTGCAGAAGTGCGGGTAGCTGGGGTGGACCGGGGTGTAGCCCGGTCCCTTGCGGGCGACATCGAGGAAGTGCCGCGCGGTCTCTCGGAACACCTTCGTGCTGCCGGTCATGAACAGTGTCTCGGCATGAAGGTGCTGGTGAAAAAGGTCGCGGTTCTCCCGGTAGTGACGTGCCGCGTAGTCGGTCACCGCAACATCGTCATGTTCTGCTTCGGGCAAGCTCACGGTCTGGGGACGGCCGGGGCCGAGGCGGCCTCGCACCTGCTTCCAGTGTGAGGGGGCGAACTGCAGCGAATGGTGCAGGAGCACGAGGTCGAGCTGGACGCCGACGTCGTCCGGCACCTCCCGGGCCGGCGGGTGGTTGGCTCGCATGGGCAGGTGGATCAGCGAGCGTGGCGAGCGTGCTGCGAGCATCCACAGTCCGGCGATGCTTCGGGCGGCGTCTTGGTCGAGGTAGGCGTCCAGGTGCCGGTCGTGGTCGATGAGAACGGCACGGGTCAACGGCTGGGCAGGCCGGATGACTCTGAACTCATCGGCTCCCAAGCGGGCCCGGTGTACTACGACGGGCAGCTTCATGGCTTCTCCGTTGCGGTGCGGCGGCTGACTTCGTTGGCGTAGTTGGTCCAGTCGCCGGCGGAGAGTCGTTGCCAGGCGACGGCGACGTCGGTGTGGATGCCCAAAGTGCGGGCGAGGATCGCGGCGGGTATCTCGGTGGCGAGTTGGAAGAGCGCGGTGCTGCGAGCTTGGTTGGGACGGATCCCGAGCTGGTTCAGGCGATGAGTCAGTTGTGTGGTGCTGATCGGGCGTCCGGGCTGGCCGCCGGGGAACAGCCATGGTGAGGGGGCCAGGGCGCCGATGGTCGCGTGGCCCTTGCGGTTCGCCGCGACGACGCGGGCCGGCTGGGCGACAGGCTCGGGCAGTTGGACGGGTGCATCGCCGAGGTGGAGATCGACATCCTCGTGTACGCGGCCGTCTTCCTCCACGAGGCGTACCCCCGGCTGAACGAACTCCTCACCGAACGCGCCGCCGAAGGCTGCACCGTCCGCATCGCGATCGGGGAAGCCGACAGCGACAACGTCCAAGCCCGCGGCGGCGGCATGGACCTCACCGACTCCCTGCCCGGCACCGCCGTCCGAGAGGTCAAGGAAGAGACCGGCCTCGACGTCGAGATCACCGGCCTGGTCGGCACCTACACCGACCCGAAACACATCATGGCCTATACCGACGGCGAGGTCCGCCGCCAGTTCAACGTCTGCTTCACCGCCCGCATCACCGGCGGTCAGCTGGAGATCTCCGACGAGTCCACCGAGCTCGGGTTCGTGCCGCCGGAAGAGATCCAGCAGTTGCCGATGCATCACACTCAACGGCTCAGGCTCCAGCACTTCCTGGAACACCGCGAGAAGCCGTACCTGGGCTGGACCGCCTGACGGCAGTAGCTGACGGCAACAACCCCGCACCACCACGGACATCTGCGCACTTCACCGGATCAGCAAGTCGACGAGATGGCGACGAAAGTGCAGTCGTCGGGTTACACGGAGACGCATTTCCCAGATCAGCCGGTCAAGCTCTTTTTTCAGGCCACCAGATCTCGGGTCTTGGTGACCGCCAAGATCGGCGAAGAAGTCAAGAGGGCAAATGATTCGTCGGCGGATCTTCTGGAAGCCGTCAAAGCGGCTGGAATGACCTTCTTCAGGAAGATGTCCGAGCTTGCCCCGGCCAATTCGCATTCCGAGGCGCAGCAGGAGTTGTCAGTTTGACCGAACCAGGGGCCCCGCCGGGAATGCTTGAATCCGGCGGGGCTTCTGGGGCTCTTGACGGCAGTGGTTGACGGCGATGTCAGCGGACGGGTGCGGCACGGAAGGGCGATTCGTCACCTTCATCGGGCCGGTTGACGGCCTCGGCGGGGCTACGAGGGAGTGGCCGAGGCGGCCCCTCGCCGCCCGATCCCCCGCGCCGCACACCAGAGGCGATCACACTCGAACTCAACTGCTAATCAGTGAAAGCCAGTTCGACGCAAGATGGCTTCGTTGCACCTCTTGGCGTTGTCTTATTCCGAATGCCTCGGTTACGGCGACGGCGTCCGCCAGGATGTCGCGGAAATCGCGTATTCGAGCCAAAGGGATCCCAGAATGAGAATGACGGACATACCGCTGGATTGGCTGGTTCCCGGAGTCTTGCTGCTCGTCGGGGTGCCGGTGGCCGCGGCGCTGGTGGTGCGGGGCAGGCGGGCGGCTTCACGGTCCGCCGGTGAGGACTCCTGGGAGCGGAGCGAGGAGCGCCGGCGCCGCAAGGAGACGGTCTTCGCCTCGGCCTCGTATCTGCTGCTGTTCTGTTGTGCGGCGGTCGCCGCCGCACTGTCCTTCCACGGTTTGGTCGGCTTCGGTGTGCAGAACCTCAACCTCTCCGGGGGCTGGGAGTACCTGGTGCCGTTCGGGCTCGACGGCGCGGCGATGTTCTGTTCCGTGCTCGCCGTGCGGGAGGCCAGCCACGGTGATGCGGCGCTCGGTTCGCGGATGCTGGTGTGGACGTTCGCGGGCGCGGCGGCGTGGTTCAACTGGGTGCATGCGCCGCGCGGTCTGGACCACGCGGGTGCCCCGCAGTTCTTCGCCGGGATGTCGCTGTCGGCGGCGGTCCTCTTCGACCGGGCGCTCAAGCAGACCCGCCGGGCGGCGCTGCGCGAGCAGGGTCTGGTGCCCCGTCCGCTGCCGCAGATCCGGATCGTCCGCTGGCTGCGTGCTCCCCGTGAGACCTTCGGGGCCTGGTCGCTGATGCTGCTGGAGGGCGTACGGACGCTGGACGAGGCGGTCGAGGAGGTCCGCGAGGACCGGCGCGAGAAGGAGCAGCACCGTCTGCGCAGGCGCGAACAGGGCAAGCTCGACCGGGCACGCATCAAGGCCATCAACCGGCAGCACCGCAGCTGGGGCCGTGGTGGCGGGCGGCAGCTGCCGGTGGCGCAGGCGGCGACGGGCTCCGCGGAGGTGGCCGGGCCGGAACCCGCTATAACCGGCGACGCGGAGCCGCCGGTCACCGGGGAGCTTCCGGTGCGCGCCCGTCCGGCCCTCAAGGCCGTGTCCGGCGCTGAGGCCGAGGGAGCCGCGGCCTCGGACGGGCCCCGGCGGACCGTGGATCTCACCGCCGAGGACGACACCCAGACCATTCCCCGTCTGGACTCCCTGGAGGAGAAACTGGCCGAGATCGAGCGGCAATTCGGCTGACCGGTGGCGGACCGTGCGGGCCGGCACTCCCGCCCATGGGTCAGGCCGGTCCGCCGCCCAGCTCGAACCACACGCTCTTGCCGAGGCTTTCGGTGCGTATGCCCCAGGCGTCGGCTAAGGAGCGCACCAGCATCAGGCCCCTGCCGGAGGTGCCGTCGGTGGTCGGGGTGCGCGGCTCGGGACGGCCGGGAACAAAGTCCCGCACCTCCACCCGCAGCCGGTCGCCGACCTCGGCCGTGACGACGGCGCCGCCCTCCGCATGCACCAGGGCGTTGGTGACCAGCTCGCTGGTGAGCAGGGTCGCGACCTCCGTGAGCTCGCCGTCCCCCGGCGCCGACCAGCGGCTGAGCAGTTGACGCAGCTCCCGCCGCACCTCGCCGACCGCTTTCAGATCCGCATGCCGCACCTTCCGCTCCAGTACACCCGGCGCTCGTGCGGCGATTCGCCCCTTCCGGCTCCCCTCAGCCGATTCCTGCTGTCTGTCCCGCTCTTCGCGTCGCACAGGCTGACGCATCTTCTCCCCCGCCCCCAACGAACATCGGCGCTCTGCCTCGAACAGCCTCACGGTCAGCATGCCCATCGGATCTGCCGCCATGCTTCCACCCGCCGGGGCGCCGGGAGCACGCCCCCGCGCGCCGGGTGGGCCGAGCGGCGCCCAGTGGGTATGCCTGACCCGAGCCTGCCGTGGAACCCGCGGCAGGGACCCGGACGACCGGAACACTCCCCCGGCACCGGCAACGGCAACCGCCGGAGCCCCGCCGGCCCCCGCCCGCGCCCCGGCGGCGTCGGGGAGTACGACCGTGAGGAGCCGCTGTGCACGACGACCGACTGCTGGTGGAGGGGCGTCTGGAGAGGGCGCTGGGGCAGTTCATCCGGCCCGCGCAGTACGCGGCGCGAGTACCGCTGCGGCTCGACGTCTGGCATGTGCCGCGCAGCGTCGTCGACGGCCCGGGAGAGGAGGCGAGCGCGCGGGGAACCGTGCCGGTGGGCGACGCGCTGCACGCCCCGTACGAGCCCTTCGCGGTTGGCGAGGCCTGGGGGCCGCCGTGGTCCACGAGCTGGTTCCGGCTGACGGGTGAGGTGCCCGGGGAGTGGGCGGGACGACGCGTGGAGGCCGTTATCGACCCCGGCTTCAGCGGTGACGGGCCCGGGTTCCAGGCGGAGGGGCTGGTCTACGACGCCGAGGGTGTACCCGTCAAAGGCATCCATCCGCGCAACCGGCATGTCCCCGTCGGCGCGCCGGTCAGCGGCGGTGAGCAGGTGCGGCTGCTGCTGGAGGCCGCCGCGAATCCGGCGGTGCTGCGGGATTTTTGCCCCACCGACCTCGGCGATGTACGCACCGCGCCCGGCTGTCCGCTGTACCGCTTCGCCTCGGCGGATCTCGCGGTGCTCGACGAGACCGTCTGGCAGCTGGTCCTGGACATCGAGGTGCTGGCGGAGCTGATGCACGAGCTGCCCGCCGACGGTTCGCGCCGGCACGAGATCCTGCGGGCGCTGGAGGACATGCTGGACGCACTCGATCTGCACGATGTCGGCGGCACCGCGGGGGCGGGACGGGCCGCGCTGGCGGACGTCCTCGGCCGGCCGGCCGCCGCGAGCGCCCATCGCGTCTCGGCCGCCGGACATGCGCATATCGACTCCGCCTGGCTGTGGCCGCTGCGCGAGACCGTCCGCAAGGCGTCCCGCACCTTCGCCAACGTCACCCAGCTGGCCGGGGAGTACCCGGAGCTGGTGTTCGCCTGCTCCCAGGCGCAGCAGTACGCCTGGGTCAAGGAGCACCAGCCGCACATCTGGGAGCGCATCAAGGAGGCCGTACGGAAGGGGAACTGGGCTCCGGTCGGCTCGATGTGGGTGGAGTCCGACGCCAATATGCCCGGCGGTGAGGCGCTGGCCCGGCAGTTGGTGCACGGGAAGCGCTTCTTCCTGGAGGAGCTGGGGGTCGAGACCGAGGAGGTCTGGCTGCCCGACTCCTTCGGCTACAGCGCCGCATTCCCGCAGCTGGCGCGGCTGGCGGGGGCGAAGTGGTTCCTGACCCAGAAGCTGTCGTGGAACCAGAGCGACAAGATGCCGCACCACACCTTCTGGTGGGAGGGCATCGACGGCACCCGGATCTTCACCCACTTCCCGCCGGTGGACACCTACAACTCCCGGCTGGCCGCCGGTGAACTCGCCCATGCCGAACGCAACTTCGCGGACAAGGGGCGCGCCACCCGCTCCCTGGTGCCCTTCGGCTGGGGTGACGGCGGTGGCGGCCCGACCCGCGAGATGCTGGAGCGGGCCCGCCGGCTGCGCTCCCTGGAGGGCTCCCCGCGCGTCGGGATCGAGCCGCCGGCCCGGTTCTTCGAGTCCGCCCATGCGGAGTACGGAGCGGCGGCACCGGTCTGGTCGGGCGAGCTGTACCTCCAGTTCCACCGCGGTACGTACACCTCGCAGGCGAAGACCAAACAGGGCAACCGGCGCAGTGAACACCTGCTGCGCGAGGCGGAGTTGTGGGCCGCGACGGCGGCCGTGCGGGCGGAGGACGGTGGCTACGCCTACCCGTACGACGCCCTCGACCGCCTCTGGGAGACCGTGCTGCTGCACCAGTTCCACGACATCCTCCCGGGGTCGTCCATCGCCTGGGTGCATCGCGAGGCGCGTGACACCTATGCGGCGGTCGCGGCCGAACTCACCGGGATCATCGAGTCGGCGCTGGCGGCACTCGGGGCGACCGAGGCGCCCGGGGCGGCCGGGGTGCCGACGGTGTTCAATGCCTCGCCCTACGAGCGGGACGAGATCGTCACGCTGCCGGGGGCGGGGCCGGAGCGCGATCCGGGGGCGGGCGGGCCCACCGAGGTGGCGGTGCATGTCCCCGCGCTCGGCTCGGCGGCCGTCCGCCCGGCCGGCCCGGACTCCGCGACTCCGCCGCCCGCGCCCGTACAGGCCGACCACGACGCGGACGGCACCGTCACGCTCGCCAACGGGCTGCTGCGGGTGGTCGTCGACGCCGACGGCCTGCTGGCGTCCGTACGCGATCTGCACGCCGGGCGGGAGGTGCTGGCGCCGGGTGCCCGGGGCAATCTGCTGCAACTGCACCCCGACCACCCCAACAAGTACGACGCCTGGGACCTCGACCGGCACTACCGCAACCGGCACACCGATCTGACCGACGCCGAGTCGGTCGAGCTGACCGCGGCCGGGCCGCTGTCCTCGACGGTGCGGGTGACCAGGGCGTTCGGCGCGTCCCGGATCGTCCAGGAGCTGACCCTGCGGGCGGGCTCACGCCGCCTCGACATCCGCACCGACATCGACTGGCACGAGTCGGAGAAGGTTCTCAAGGCCGCCTTCCCCCTGGATGTGCACGCCGAGCGGTCCACCTCCGAGGTGCAGTTCGGGCACGTACACCGCCCCACCCACACCAACACCAGCTGGGATGCGGCCCGGTTCGAGATCTGCGCGCACCGCTGGCTGCGGGTCGCCGAGCCGGGCTACGGCATCGCGCTGCTCAATGACTCGACGTACGGCCACGACGTCACCCGCACCCCGCACCCGGAGGGCCTGGGCACGACCGTCCGGCTCACCCTGCTGCGCGCGCCGCACAGCCCCGACCCCGAGACCGACCAGGGCACCCACCGCTTCACCTACGCGCTGCTGCCCGGCGCCGGGACCGGTGAGGCGGTCGCCGAGGGGCTGGCGCTCAATCTGCCACTGCGGACCGCCGTCGCGCCGCCCGTCCCCCCGCTGGTCCGCGTCGACCGCCCGGCCCTCACCGTCGAGTCGGTCAAGCTCGCCGAGGACCGCAGCGGTGATGTGGTGGTGCGGCTGTACGAGTCGCACGGCGGACGCGCCGTCGGCACGCTCTCCCCCGGCTTCCCGGTCGCGCGGGTCACCGTCACGGACCTGTTGGAGCGGCCGCTGCACGAGGAGGAAGCAGGGCCGACCTCGGAGGTGAGGGTGGAGCTGCGTCCGTTCCAGATCCTGACGCTCCGGCTGAGGCCACAGCACCCGCCAGGGGCCTGAACCGGCCGCGGCACCCGCCCGGGTCAGCCGGGGTTTCCTCTATTCTCGACCGGTCAACGGTGCGTTCGGGTGAGGGATTCAGGGGGCGGGGAATGAAATTGTCCTGGTCATTGGCGTGGATACGGCACGCCGACAACTTCGGGTACAGCCATGGCGTCCTGCCAGGAACGATCGGGACGACCGCCGTTCTCCTCACGGCGGTCGTCCTGGGCTTCGCACTCCACCGCGTCGGCCGCATCCGGCGCCTCCGCTTCGCGGCACCCGCCGCGGCGATCACCTTCTTCACCGCCGGGGTGCTCTGGCTCGCGGGCAGGTGAGGCGCCCCCTGCGCCGGACCAGGGGAGACACCCCCTAAATCCTGGGAATGTTCCGCAAGTTGGAGCGGGCCATCTGCAGCATCCGGCCGACGCCGCCGTCCAGCACCATCTTGCCGGCCGACAGGGCGAAGCCGGACACCATCTCGGCGCTGATCTTCGGCGGGATGGAGAGAGCATTGGGGTCGGTGACGATGTCGACCAGCGCCGGCCCCTTGTGCTTGAAGGCCTCGCGCAGTGCGCTGCGCAGCTGCTTGGGCTTCTCCACCCGGATGCCGTGGGCCCCGGCCGCGCGGGCGAGGGCCGCGAAGTCCGGGTTGCGGTAACCCGTGCCGTACGACGGCAGCCCGGAGACCAGCATCTCCAGCTCCACCATGCCCAGCGAGGAGTTGTTGAAGAGCACCACCTTCACCGGCAGGTCGTACTGGACCAGGGTGAGGAAGTCGCCCATCAGCATGGTGAACCCGCCGTCGCCCGACATCGAGACGACCTGGCGCCCGCGGTCGAGGAACTGGGCGCCGATCGCCTGCGGCAGCGCATTGGCCATCGAGCCGTGGCTGAACGAACCGATCACCCGGCGGCGGCCGTTGGGGGTGAGGTAGCGGGCCGCCCAGACATTGCACATGCCGGTGTCGACCGTGAAGACCGCGTCGGCCGCGGCCTCCTCGTCCAGGACCGAGGCGACGTACTCGGGGTGGATCGGCAGGTGTTTCTCGACCTTGCGGGTGTACGCCTTGACCACGCCCTCCAGCGCGTCGGCGTGTTTCTTGAGCATCCGGTCCAGGAACCGGCGGTCCGTCTTCGGCCGCACCTTGGGCATCAGACCGCGCAGTGTCTCGCGCACATCGCCCCAGACGGCCAGGTCGAGTGTGGAGCGGCGGCCCAGGTGTTCGGGGCGGACATCGACCTGCACGATCGTGACGTCGTCGGGCAGGAACGCCTCGTACGGGAAGTCCGTGCCGAGCAGGATCAGCAGGTCGCACTCATGGGTGGCCTCGTAGGCCGCGCCGTAGCCGAGCAGTCCGCTCATGCCGACGTCGAAGGGGTTGTCGTACTGAATCCATTCCTTACCGCGCAGCGCGTGGCCCACCGGGGCCTTCACCCGCTCGGCGAATTCCATGACCTCGGCGTGGGCTCCCGCCGTACCGCTGCCGCAGAACAGCGTGACCTTGCCGGCCTCGTTGACCATCCGGGCCAGCTTGTCGGTCTCGGCGTCGCCGGGGCGGACGGACGGGCGCGCGGTGACCAGGGCGTGTTCGATGGTGCGCTCGGGGGCCTGCTCGGCGGCGACATCGCCGGGGAGGGAGACGACCGCGACCCCGCTCCGCCCGATGGCGTGCTGGATGGCGGTCTGCAGCACCCGCGGCATCTGCCGGGTGCTGGAGATCAGTTCGCTGTAGTGGCTGCACTCCGCGAACAGCCGGTCGGGGTGGGTCTCCTGGAAGAAGCTGGTGCCGATCTCGCTGGAGGGGATGTGGGAGGCCAGCGCGAGGACCGGGGCCATGGAGCGGTGGGCGTCGTACAGACCGTTGATCAGGTGCAGGTTGCCTGGGCCGCAGGAGCCGGCGCAGGCCGCGAGGGAGCCGGTGAGCTGTGCTTCCGCCCCGGCGGCGAAGGCGGCGACCTCTTCGTGACGGACCTGGATCCAGTCGATCGCGGAGTTCCGCCGGATGGCGTCCACCACCGGGTTGAGGCTGTCGCCGACGACACCGTAGAGCCGCTGCACTCCGGCCCGCACGAGGATGTCCACGAACTGCTCGGCCACGGTTTGCTTCGCCATGTCGTGCTCGCTCCTTCGGCGGTGGGCGTTGCCCCCGCTGGCGTGGTGGGGGCTGCTCTCCCATGAACCCATGGGGCGCCGCGGCGCGCCTCCGCTGTGCCTCCCCGTGGATTTCGGCGGGTGCCTCCCCGGTCCGCCTTTCCGGCCCGCCTTCCGCTGCGCCTCGCCGCCCGGTCCGCGTCGGGGTCCCTGGGTGGCCCGCGCTACGACTCCCACACCCCCACGGCCGTACGGTCCTGCGAGTGGTTCCCGGCCCGCAGTTGCGCGGCGGTGAGGAAGTCCACCAGTCCCGGTGGCCCGTCGGCGGACCATCGGTCGGCCAGCCGGGCGGCGAAGGCGGGCTCCTCCCGCAGCGGTTCGGCGAGACCCGCGGTGCACAGCAGCAGGGTGTCCCCCGGACGGGCGAAGGCAGTCCGGAAGAGGAACGGCTCGGGCCGTGCCGGGCTTTTGTCCGGGTACGGGTCGTGCGCCGGGGACGGGGCGGGGCGGGGCAGTCGGCCGGTGCCCGCCGCCTCTCCGGAGAGGCGGGCCGCCCCGGCGGGCTCCAGGTCCTGCCAGGCTCCGTCGCGCAGCAGGAAGAGGCCGCCCGCGCCGACACCGAAGAACACTCGGGTACGGCAGTCCGGATCGGCGGGCAGCAGCAGACAGCGCAACGCTGCCGGGTGCCGCTCCGGGCCCCCGCCGCGCAGTGTGCCGTAGCTGCGGTCGGTGAGCCGCTGCAGCCCGGATTTGAGGGCACCGCGGCGGTCCGTCCGGATGTCCTCCGCCAGTCGGGTGTAACTGCGGCCGACCGCGCCGCCGATCCAGGTGCAGGCGGCCCGGGCGGCGCGGTGGGCGCCCTCGGCGGACGGGCGGCCCGTGGCGACGGCGACCAGGATCAGAGCGTGCCGGCCGGCCCCGAAACGGGCGGTGAGCAGCGCATCACGGCGTATGTCGCCGCGCCGGCGGGCGGCGTCGCCACGCTGTGAGACGGCGCGCAGGGTCAGCGCGCCGTACCGGGCGCCGTCCAGCGTGGTGTCCGGCACCAGGTCGTCGAGCGCGGCCGGGTCGGCGGCGGGCAGTTCGCCCGGGCCGGCCCCGGGGGAGGGCGGGCGGTCACCGGTGGGGGCGGCGGTGGCGACCGGGTCGGCGGCAGGCGGTGGGGTGTCCTGGGGAGGGCGGGGCGGTGGGGCGGTTCGCCGGTCGGTGGATGAGTCGTCGGTGGACGAGTCGTCGGTGGAGGGGCCGTCGGTGGACGGGCCGTCGGTGGACGGGCCGTCGACAGGCGGACGATCGGCGAGCCGGAGGCCGGGGGCCGGGCGATCCGCGGCTGGCGCGTGCTTCCCGGGCCCGGTGGACCGGAGCGGGATCGGTGCCGACGGCTCGGGCGGGGAGGGGGCGGGCCGGCCCGACGGTTCCCCCGGTTGCGGGTCGGCCGTACCGCGATCCGGGGGCACCCGCGGTGCCGGACCGGCCCGCCTCGGCCCTCTGAGTGTCCGCAGCGCCGATGCGACCCGGTCATCGAGGGTGTCCGTGGTGGTGGCCGGGCCCACATCGGACGGGCCGGCATCGCACACCGTGCGGCGGCCCGAGGCACCCTCGTCCGCGCCCGCGCCACCACTGCCGCCACCGCTGCCGTCGCCGTCGCCGTACAACTGCCGCCACCAGTCGTCCTCGTGGCCCCGCGCGGCTCCCTGCTGATCCATGGGCCGTATTGTCCCCGGACGGCCACGGCCGAGACAGGGCGCGAAAGAGCGTCCACCGGGCGGCCGGCCTCCTACGGGTGATCGTCCACCGGACTGCGGCAGCCCACGCGGGTCGCGGCTGCGGGCTCAGGCCCGGCGGGCCGGGTGGCCGTGGGTGTCGGCCGGTTCGCCCTCCGGCGTTGTCTGTTTGCCGGGTGACGCGGACGGGGCGGGGCTGACGGCGGAGCACCCGCCGGGCACGCCCGGTCCGGCCGGCCGGCAAGCGCTTCCGGGTCGCGTCCGGCACGCTGGGCCCATGAGAGTGTGCAGCGTACGAGCCGTCATGGGTCCTGCGCCCGCCGGGAGTGAGGCCGGCGCGTGAGCGAGGGCAGCGGGCGGGCCAGGAGCAGCAGCCGGCGGGCCGGGCGAAGGAGCGTGCCCGGCGTAGGCGGGCCGGCCGGGCGAGACGGGGCCGGCGCATGAGTGTGTGGCAGCTGGTCGCGGTCGGGCTGGTGATGCTGCTGGGGCTGCTCGGAGTGCTGGTTCCCGGTATTCCCGGGCCGCTCATCGTGTGGGCGGGCGTGCTGTGGTGGACGCTGTCCGAGAAGTCCTCCCTCGCCTGGGTGGTGCTCATGGGCGCCACCGCCGTGCTGCTCCTCAACCAGGCGCTGAAGTGGCTGCTCCCGGTCCGGAACCTGCGGGCCGCGGGCGCGCCGTACCGGGCGCTGTTCCTGGCCGGGGTGGCCGGCATCGTGGGGTTCTTCGTGATCCCGGTCATCGGCGGCCCGCTGGGCGCCGTCGGCGGCCTCTACCTGCTGGAACGGGTCCGGCTCGGCAGCCATGGCGACGCCTGGGCCTCGACCCGTACGGTCATGCGAGCCATCGGCCTGAGCGTGCTGATCGAGCTGTTCACCTGCCTGCTGGTCGTCGGCGCCTGGGCGGGCGCGGTGGCGGCGGGGTGAGGGGTCATCCGGCCCGGCGGGCTGCGGCGTCACCCGGCCCGGACCCGTGCCCGTCCGGCTCCTGGCCCCTCCCCTGCGCCGCCGCCCCCACATCCGCGTCGATCAGCGACGCGCATCCTGACGTAGGCGGCCGCCCGCGGGCCGCCCGCGGACAGTGCCGCGAGCACCCGTTCGGCGGCACCACGGTCCGTGCCCACATCCAGCAGCACCCGTCCGTCGGCGAGGGCGGTGCGCAGCATGCGGACCGGCCCTCCCCTCGCCGCCGCCAGGCCCCCTCACCTCACCTCTGCGGCCCCCGCTTCCGCTCCATCATGTGCCGCCCCAGCGCCTGCTTCTGCTTCCAGTCCCGGCGGATCTCGGCGCGCAGCCGGGCATCCGTCTTCGCCACGATGCGCTGGTTCTCCCGCAGCAGCTTGCGGTAGCTCTCCAGCCGCCGCGCGGGCAACTCCCCGCTTTCGACGGCCTCTTGCACCGCACAGCCGGGCTCCGCCTCATGCGCACAGTCGTGGAAGCGGCACCCCTCGGCCAGCGACTCGACATCCGAGAACGTCCGGGCCAGCCCGGCCCCCGCATCCCACATGCCGACGCCACGCAGCCCCGGCGTATCGATCAGCACGCCACCACAGGGCAGCGCCCGCAGGTCCCGGGTGGTCGTGGTGTGCCGCCCCTTGCCGTCCCGGTCGCGGATCGCCTGTACCAGCTGCACCTCCTCACCGAGCAGGGCGTTGGCCAGCGTGGACTTGCCCGCACCGGACTGCCCCAGCAGTACGGACGTGCCCCCGGCGAGCACGGCGGAGAGCACATCGATCCCGTCACCGGTCGCCGAGCTGACCGCCAGCACCTGCACACCGGGAGCCGCGGACTCCGCGTCCGCAACGAGATGCGCCACCGTGTCCGGCCCTCCGGCCAGATCCGCCTTCGTCAGCACCACCAGCGGCTGCGCCCCTCCCTCCCAGGCCAGCGAGACGAACCGCTCGATACGCCCGAGGTCCAGCGCATCGGCCGACGACACCGCGATCACCGCATGATCGACGTTCGCCGCGAGGATCTGCCCCTCGGAACGCTTGGACGAAGCAGACCGCAAGAACGCCGTACGCCGCGGCAGCAACGCCCTGACGACGCCGTCGAGGTGGTCACCGGTCAGCCCGTTCTCCAGGTCGATCACGGCCCAGTCGCCGGTACACGGCACCCGCATCGGATCGCTTGTCGCCACGAGTGCGGTATCCGCCAGCGCGGTCCGGACGCCGTCGCCCTCGGGCACGACGACATCCACCCGTCCGCGGTCCACGCGGACGATACGGCCGGGCACGAACCCCTGCCCGGCATAGGGGGTGAAACTCTCCGCGAACCCGTCGTCCCAGCCATGGGCGGTCAACGGATGCGCAGCAGAGAAATCGAGGTCGAACAACGGGATGACCCTTCGGAAAGAGCGGTCCCGGCCACGCGCAGCACGCGCGAGAAGAAGAAAGGTCGGTCAGCCGGAGACCACAGGGGTGGGATGGATGAGCTTCCGGTTCCGGGCAGCGCCCGGCGCAATGACAGTCATCACGGTCCTCACCTCCTGTTCTCGCGAAAGTTCCCGCGAAAGTTCACGCGCATTCAGCGGCTTGCGACACGGAGCCTACGGGAGCGGGGAGCCGCGGCGCCAACCTTTTTCCGCGGCACCTCCCCGGTCCAGGGCCTGCTTCCCCGTCCCGTCTGCCGCGCGGCGCCTCACGGGTGGCACCTGCGAAGGGGGGCACCTGCGACAGCCGAGATCCGGCTGGACGCTGCGTCACACGAAGATCAGCAGGATCGCGATGAGTACGGCAATCACTCCGACTCCGGTTCCCACCACACAGCCCGGGTTGGTCGCCAGGGCGGAGACCCGGGCCCCGACGGTGGGCGGCTCGGGCACGGTCGCGGAGGGCTCGGGGGACGTGGTGGACACCGGGGCGGCGGGGGAAACGGCGTGGGACGTGGAGGGAGCCGTACGCGGAGCAACACTCTGGCCGATCACATCGCGCAGGATCTGCTGCCACAGGGCGGGAGGCAGGTCGGGGGCCGGGCCGTTCACCGGTGTGATGATGCTCTGCCAGAGCCAGTTGCCCGCGGTGGGGTGGCGGTCCAGGCACATGCGGTGCAAGAGCTCCTGCAGGTCATGCCGATAGCGTTCGTCCCGGGCCAGGGGGGCGACGGCCCAGGTGAAGAGGTCGGCCGCCCGACTGGCCATGGCCGTCCTCGAAAGGGTCTGTGCACCCTGACCGTTCGGCTCGAAGTACAGGCCCTGGCCGAGCACTTCGGCACACAGCTCGTGCCGCATCTTCGTCTCTCGCACCCGGACGCGGTCGGCGTCGCCCAGCTCGTGCAGCAGCAGATCCAGGGAGTCCGCCGGCAGATCGGTGGAGCGCAGCTCGTCCAGGAGCAGGCCGTCGGAGTGCGTGCGCAGCCGCTCCCTCAGCAGGCCGCGTTGCTGGGCGTTCCTGCGCTGAGGGGCACGCAGGTCCTCGTGGAGTGCGGACGCTTCGGGGGCTGCCGCCGGTCCGGTACCGAGCGTCGCCGGCCGGGGGGCGGGCGTGGGGACCGGGAGCGGAGTGGGGGGTGCAGGCGTGGGGGCGGGCTCCGGTGGGGGCTCCGGCGTGAGGGCCGGCGGAGGAGAGACGGGGGTGAGCGTCGGCGTAGGGGGTACCGGCGCGGGTGCGGGTTCCGGCTGCGGGGCAACGGGCCGGGAGACCGGGGACCGGGCCGGTTCGTCTTCCGGAGAGGGGAGTCCCCGGGACGGGAGTCCCGGAGACGGGAATTCCGGGGACGCGAGTTCCGGAGACGGGAATTCCGGGGACGCGAGTTCCGGAGAGGGGAATTCCTGAGAGGGGAGTTCCCGGGACGGGAACTCCGGAGACGCGAGTTCCGGAGACGGGAGGCGGTGCGGGGCCGCGGCGGTGCGGGGGACGGTCCGGGGGACGGCGTCCAGGATCTCCTTCAGCAGGCTGCGCCGCTGCGGCCACCCCAGCGCCGCGCCGTCCTTCAGGGCGTCGACCAGCTGCGGCACACCGGGGCCGTCCGCCGGGTGGGCCAGGAGGTGGCTCACCAGCCGGGCCGCCGCCCTGTGCTCGAACCGGAGGTCGGCCGGCGGGTGGCCCGTGATCCGGGCCAGCGGCCCCGACCCGCCCGCGTCCGGTTCCCAGCGCGGGACGCACATCAGACGCAGCTGATGGGTGTCGGCCGTGTCGTACGTGGCGTACGTCCACTCCTGGCCGAGCCAGGAACCGAACAGCAGGAACAGCCCCAGGTACACCAGCGGCGCCGCCTCCCGGCCCGGCCAGCCGGGCAGCTTCTCCTCGTCCGTGAGCAGCGACACCCGCTGTGCCGGGTCGCGCAGCCACTCCGCGGTGACCAGGATCAGCGCGTGCTGAACCGTCGGCAACAGCTCCTGCATCCCCGGCAGCCGCCGCCGGGCCACCGCGTCGAGCTGCCCGCACTCCACCGGGCGCAGCCGCCCGGCGGCCCGCTCCGCTGACTCCCGGTTGCCCCAGCCGCCGTGGGAGAGGCCTAGACACTGACGGGTCTTGAGCGCCCGTGGGTCACCGACCAGGACATGGCTGACCGTGCTGGGCCGTCCACCGCGGTCGGTGGTGGGCCAGCGCTGGAGGAGCATGACCTCACCGTCGCGGGACAGCGTGCGGACGACGCTCTGCCGCTCGGCCGCCGCACCGGACACCCACAGCAACGGGCCGAGTTCTCTGCCCAGTTGCTCGGCGCGCCCGGCGGAGCAGGAGTGGGCGACGGCCTTCATGCCGGTGTCCTGGCGGCCCTGGTTGCCGTCCCACCGGAAGACCACCTGGTGCACCGGCCCCGCGGCCGCGCCACCGCCCGGTCCACCACCGCCCGGTCCGCCCCGGCCGGCCGGTGGCCTCCGCTCCTGGTAGTCGCTCACTTCGCTTCCTCTCCCCCTGCTCCCCTGGCTTCGGGCGACGGTTCCGCTTCCCTCGCGGGTACCGGCCCCACGGCGAACTCCTCGGCGCCGCCGTTCACTTCGATCAGCCCGTGCATGGCCAGCAGGGACAGCAGCGGCTCCAGCACCCGCCGAGGCCCCGCTCCCGCCGGATAGCGGCCGTGTTCCTCCTGACCGCCGGTGGCCGACGCGATATGCAGGGTGCACCGGCGGATCGTGTCGAACGGGCGCAGCCATGCCTGGCCGGCGTGGTGGCGCAGCAGCCCGTAGACGTCCCGGCTTTCCTCGCGTATCCGGGCGGCATCGAGCGCGGTGGGCGGCGCCTCGCCCAGCCAGCGGTCGACGGGTGGCTGGAACCGCAGGAGGTCGGCCTTGCCGAGCACCATGGCGGCCGCCACGTCCAGATACGGGCCGTTCTTCGGCAGTCGGTCCAGGACGGTGCCGAAGGCGAGGTCGCCGTCCCGGTTCACCTCCAGGCCCCAGCGTTCCCTGGCGTGGTCGAGATGCGGCAGCGGGAGGGCCAGCGCCGGGTCGACGACGAAGACCATGGCGTCGACGCCCAGCAGGAAGCGCAGCGCCGCGTCGGTGCGTACCAGGTCCTCGCCGCCGAGGTCGAAGAAGGCGACCGGACGCACCTGCCCGCGAGCATCGGTGAGCAGCAGGGACTCCACGAAGCGGGCGAAGCCGTCCAGGCCGAGGCCGCCGGTGTGGTCGAGGACCTTGCCGTTGCGCAGCGGCTGCACCCGTTCCCGTACGAACCGGGCGTGCTGCTCCGGGTTGACGGACTGCCACTGGAGGCCGAACGGCTCCAGGCCGCCGTCCGTGATCTCCGCGATCATCTGGGTCAGCAGGTGGCTCTTGCCGGTGGAGGACTGGCCGACCATCGCGACGGTCAGGGGGCGGCCGTAGGTGAGGTAGGGCACCGGGATGAAGTGCTCGGGGAAATCCGGGTCCGCCGTGCACTTCTGGACGGCACCGCGCATGATGTCCTGGCGCCGCAAGGGGTTGCTGATGCCTGAGGGGTCCAGGGCCTGGTACTGCATCTTGCTGTCGGTGACGAACAGCGACGTGAGGTCGAGCTGGATGGTCTCCAGGCAATACGGGCAGAGCACTTCGCCGTTGCTTCTCCCGGCCGGTGCTCCGGACCCGTCGCGGGATGCGGTGGCGGGCGCCTGCCGCTTGAGGCGCAGCGCGTGCGCGAATGCCTCCCGGTGCGGGCGCGTCTCGTCGGCCGGCACGGAGAGCGCGAGACGCCGGGCGGCACCCGGGGCAAGGAGATCGAGCAGCCGGGCGGGCGTCGGCCGGCCGGCCGCCAGCGGGGCGAATGCGCCCCGCAGCGTCTCGGCGAGCACCCGGTGCCGGCCGAGGTCGGCGGGCGCCCGGTCGCTGGGGCCGGGCCGGCCGGTGACCAGCTGGTAGAGCACCTGGGCCGCGCTCCACACCGCGTCCCGGGAGTCGACGAGGCCTTCGCCCCTGCGCTGTTCGGGCGAGCAGTAGGGCGCCCGGCCCCACCGGGTCCTGGGCCGTCCGGTGCGGGCCACCCCTTCCAGCCCCCAGAGCTGGAGCGAGGTGCCGTCCCAGAGCACGGTGGCGGGTGAGATGCCACGTAGCACCAGGCCCTGGCTGTCCAGCAGGCACAGCGCCAGCATCAGATCGCGGGCGAAGACCCGCTGGTCGGTCGCGGACATCACATGAGTGCGCACGGCGGCGGTGCCGCGCGGTGCGGCGTACAGCAAGAACGGCTCGGCGGTGTCCAGTTCGTAGCCGACGATCCGCGGGAAGAGCGTCGCGTACTCCGTGTCGACGAGCACCCGGTGCAGGTGCAGGGCTGTGCCCGTCTCGGCGTCCAGCAGTGCCCGCGCCGCCGGGTTCGCCGCGTCGGCGGCGGTCAGCCGCACCTGGACGACCTGCTGCCCCTCGTCGTCGAGCAGGCCGTTGCGGATCCGCTGGGGCAGCAGCGGATCACGGCGGGATTCGCGGCCGAAGCGGACGGGGGCGATGCGGCGCCGTCCCGAGGGGACGGTGAAGGCCAGTGTGGTCCGCCGCGAACTGTCCGGCTCCGCCAGGGGGGAGTGCGGGCTACCGGTCACCAGCGGTCACCGTCCCTTCGTTCGTACGTGTCCGCACCGTCGGGTGCGGGGCTCTCGCGGGGCCGGACGGTGTCCACCACTCCCATCCGCAGCGGGGTGAGCCGGATCAGCCCGGCGTACCGTCCCGACGACGTCCACAGCGTCCCCTGGGGCCAGGCCGCACCGCTCGTCCGCCAGGCCTTCTCGACCTCGCCGCGTACGGCCTCCGGTGCGAATCTGATCCACACCGCCGCCGCCGGGTCGCGGCTGAGCAGGGTGCCCTGTTCGGGCGAGGACAGCTGCACCACGGCCTGCCGTTCGGGCTCGGCGCCGACCAGCTCGGCCACCCGCTGCGGGTCGGTCCCCAGGAGGTTCGCCGAGGTGGCGCGGATCCGGTGTGCGGCGGCGAACGGGGGCGGGGCCGTCACCCCGTTGCGCTGGAGGTGCCGACGGGCCGTCGACAGCAGCTCGCGGACCCGGTCCTCGGTGCGCCGCAGGGCGAGGGCGCCGGCCTGGCCGCGCTCTACGGCGCCCCAGTAGGGGGCCATCGCGACCAGGGCGGCGTCCGTCAGATCACCGGCGAGCGTGGCGACCAGCTCCGGCCCGCCCTCGCCGCTCTCACGGTCCAGCCAGCGCGGAGCCCCGGCGGTGGCGTCCTCCCACGGGTCGGCGGGCCGGGCCGCGCTCTGCTCCGCGGAGGCCTGGTCCCAGGAGGGCCCGTCCTCCCAGGCGTACACGCTCGCCCAGTCGCTGTCCTCGTCGTCGGGTGCGGCGAGGACGTCCGTCTCCAGGGCCGAGGCGCCGGACAGCCAGTCGTCCGCGGCCGGCGGGTCGGTGGGACCGGACGCGACGGCGGCCGGTTGCCGCTCGGGGTCGGCCGCCGCCTCGGCGTCCGCGGCGGCGGCCGTCGCGCGCAGCATGCCGGCGACGGACCGGGCCGCGTCGGCGCAGTAGAGGCGTTCGTCCGCGGCCCAGTGCTCACGGACCGCCTCGGCCAGCAGCGCATCGAGCCCGCTCAGGGCCTGGCGCAGCGCGGTGGTCCCGTGGACCGTGGCCAGGCAGCCGGACGCCGCACGCCAGAGCCGGCGCGCCGTCTCCACCGCAAGGCCGAGAGCCACCACCAGAGCGAGGGCGCTCAGCCAGAGCGGAGGCTCGGTCGCGTACGCCACGAGCTCTCCGGCAGCGGCACCGCCGAGTGCTGCGGCCCGGGGGCCCGTGGCCCAGCGTCCCGGATGCCCGGTGCCCCGCAGCCGGGATGCGCCGAACGCCGCCAGGCCGAAGAACACCAGCGGGACAGCGATCGCCAGCCCCATGTACGGTCCTTGCCACAGCCCGCCGAGCAGCCCCGCCGCGGCCGCCGCCGACGGCCCGGCCACCGCTCCCGGCACCGGGCCGCTGCCCGCCCCGGACCGCCGGGCCACCGCCTCGGCGGAGTACTCGGCGAGCTTCGGCAGCAGCACCGAGCCCGGCACCGGCTCCACCCGGCCGGCCAGTCCGGTGAAGCGCTGGGCCACCGCGCGCAGGGCGAGCCCCTGCCCCAGCAGCCGCCCGGCGAACTCCCGCAGGCCCTCGCCGATCCGCTCGCCCACGCCCTCGGCCGAGGGCACCCGCAGGCCGAGGGCCGCGAGCCGGGCCGCCGTTTCGGCGGCGGACGGTACCGTGCCGGAGCCGCCGCTGTGCAGAGCCGTGCCGACCAGGCTCCGGTAGTCGCCGAGCGCCTGGCGCGCCTGGTCGAGGTCCGCCTCGAACGCCTCCCTGCGGGAAGCCCTGAGCAGTCCGGGGACGGAACGCAGTCCGGCCAGCGACTCCTCGGCGTCGTCCAGGGCCGCCGCGCACGCGCCGTACGCGGCGTCCGCCGTTCCGCCCGCCTCGCGGTGGCGCAGGTCGCGGCCGGTCCGGCCCGCCGCCAGTCCCCGCAGCGGCTCCGGCAGATCAGCCGTTGTCCAGGCGGTCACCGGAAGATCCGGTGCGAGTTCGGTGTCCTCGCCGGCGAACCGGGCGAGCGCGTCGCGCCAGGCCCGGTCGCGCACCTCCGGCGGCAGGTCCTGCTCCAGCAGCCGCACCCCGGGCGCGGCGACGGTGTCGGGCAGCGACCCGAAGTCGTCGAGCACCCGCAGGAAGACGTCCGGGACCGACAGCAGGTCCACCAGGACCGCCAGCGCCTCCGGGGCATCGGGCGCGGGCTGTTCCAGCGCCGTACGGGCGGAGCGCAGATCGCCCGCCCACAGCAGGGCGGTCCCCGAAGCCCGCAGCACCGCAGGCCGTACCAGTCGGCGGTCCGCCTGCAGGACCTCGTCCGCACCGTCATACGTACCGGGTGCACTGCCCACCAGGAGGACCAGGATCCTGACCTCGCCCACGGCCCGGTAGGTGGTGAGCAGTTCGTACTGCTGCTGGTGGTCGGCCAGTCCGGCGGGGGTGTCGACCACCAGGAACAGCGGGTGGTCGGGTTCCGGGAGGCCGGCCCGGCCCAACTGCCGGGCGACCGCGCCCCGCAGGGCCGGGGCGGTGCCGAGTTCCGCCGCCGCGGTGCGCAGGTCCAGGTGGATGACGGCGCCGATGTCCTCGGGGGTGGTCACTCCGCATCACCGTCCCAGGGGTTGCGGCGTGCGCGGTCGCTGCCGCGGTCGTCGGTGCCGCCGTCCGGGCGGGCGGTGCCGGGGTCGTCCCAGGGCGCCCACGGCCGGTCGGCGCTGCCCACGTGCCCGTTGACGCGGTCCCGTTCCCCGGAGGAGCGCCGCCTCTCGTCGTCGTACGTCGCGCCGTCGCCGTGCGTCACGCCGTCGCCGTGCGTCACGCCGTCGCCGTACGTCACGCCGTCGCCGTGCGTCGCGCCGTCGCCGTGCGTCGCGCCGTACCCGTCGTCGTGGTCGTCCACCGCCGCGCGCCGCGCACGCTCATCGCGGCCGTCCTGGTACGCGCCTGCCGAGGCGCGCGGTGCGGTGCCCCAGTCGTCGTCATCGGACACGGCACGCCGGGGTTCCGAAAGCTCCTTGCGGACACGCGGCTTCGGCGTTCCGCCGCGTACGTGCTCCAGCAGCGTGCGCAGGGTCGGCTGGACGGCACGCTGGTCCCCGAACTCGGTGTCCAGAGCGGCCGGCAGCGTCTCCGCCCAGAACTCCCACAGCGGCCGCACCCAGCCCTCGACCCGCTCGCCGCCGCGCTCCCGGCGGTCCGTCAGCAGTTCCAGCTGGCGCGGGGCGATCTTCTCGACCAGTTCGACGAAGAGCGGGTGCGGTGCGCTGCCGCTCCTGGCGAGACCCAGCGGCTGAGCCCCCATCAGTTCGCGGCAGTAGTCCTCGACGATCCGTTCGTCGTCGAGGACGGTCCAGCGTTCGTACGCCCGCAGCAGCTCCGCCCAGCTCGACACGCCGCCGGGGAAGTCACCGAGCCGCAGCCGGACGCCGGGCACGTTGTCGCCCGTTTCGGGGAACAGCCTCAGCCGCACGCGGTCCGGCGACGCCAAGTCGCCGTCCACCACGTCCACCTGGCCGTTCCACATGCAGCACAGCAGCCGGTGGAGGATGGCGCGGCGGTCCTCCTCGCTGCTGACCATCCAGCTGTCCCGGAACCCGAGCCGCTGACGCCACCGCAGCACGTCCTGGGCCTGCTCGGAGTCCTTCGCCCTGGCCCACTGCCGCAGCACCTTGCGGGCCTCGGGCACCTGGGTGAGGCTCATTTCGCTGCGGAAGAGGACCACGGTGATCGAATCGCTCTCCACCCCCCGGTACTCCACGGAGTTCTTGGCGTCGGAGGGCAGCCGCAGCGCCTTGCCCAGATACTCCTGCACCTCCTCCACGGCCTGCACGCGCGGGTGCGTGACCAGGACCCGCAGCGGCCCGGTGCCCTCCGGGGTGAAGCCCACCGGCAGCAGCCCGGTCAGTTTGCGGCCGAACAGGTCCAGCGCCTCCTTGCTGACGTGGTCGGTGGCGTCCGCGTCGCCCGCGGCGGCGGCCAGCAGGGTGCTCATGGACGGCAGCAGCGGGCGCTCCTCCAGGTGTTCGCCGCCCTCGGCGAACAGGCGGGTGATGCGGCCTTCCAGCTGTGCCTTGACGAGTGCCACCGCGCTGTCGGGGCTGCGGCGGCTGAGCGAGTGGACCGTGCGCCAGGTGTCCCCGTCGACCATCTTGAGCAGGAGCGTGGCCTCGTCGTCGTGGTCGCGCAGCCCCTCCCGGCGGATCAGCCGGGTGACCAGGTCCTCGTAGAAGTGGTTGAGGGTGCGCTGCGGTGGCAGCAGATAGGAGATCCCGGTGCGGTCCTCGTACAGTTCGAGGCCCTTCTGCGCGGACACCTTGCGCTCCTGGTCGCAGTGTTTGCGGAAGGCGTTGACCAGGCGCCCGAGGTCGGTCCCGGCCGCGTCCGCCTGGGGCTGCCAGCGCTGCTGCTGCTCCCGCCAGGCCTCATGCCACAGGATCCGGCTGCGCCACTGGTACCAGGTGTCCTGCTCCTGGAGGGCCGCCTGCACGTCGTCGTCGCCCCAGCGGGCCGGCGACATACCGGCCATCCGGCCCTTGATCCGGGGGGTCTTGGGCGGCTGCTCGGTCACCCCCGGCGGGCGTTGGGGGGCGACGGAGCGGCTGTTGAGCATGCCCAGGAACCCGGCCCGGACGATCGGTTCGTCGCTGTCCGGGACGCCCCGCACGACGCGCTCGGCGAGGAAGGGGTCCACGGTCTGGAGGAGCTTGTCGATGGCGGGGCGCGGGGCGAACCGGTCGGCCATCGAGGCGGTCTGCCGGTCGGCGATGGACTGGAGGTCGGACAGCAGCCGCTGCATGTCCGCGATGCGTTCGCCGAGCGCCTGCTCGATGGCCCGGCTGCCGCGCGGCAGCGGGTCGGGCTCCGGTACGGGCAACTGCGGGCGCTCCCAGAGTTCTTCGAGATGGGAGTCGGCGAACAACTGCCGGATCATCGGCACCGCGGTGTCCCGCAGCGCGGTACGCGGCCGCTCCACCAGATCGGTGACCGCCTCCCGCAGCAGCCGGCCGGCCACCAGGTCGGCCAGTTGGTCCATGGGGGCGGTCATGGAGGCCACCAGGCTGGTGGAGACCCCCTGCCGGCCGATGCCGGTGGGGGACATGGCGCTGCGGTGCACCCCCCGGTTGATGAAGCTCGCGGCGAACGTCTGGTAGTCGTCGTCGGCCGCGGTCGTCCGGCCCCGGGAGCGGCCGTCGCCCAGCTCGGTGCCGATCAGTGACATCACCAGGGAGACGATGGAGCGGCGCAGGTCGTCCTGGCGGATGCCCGCGGTCGGGCTGAACAGGAACGCGGTGGGCAGGATGCCGGTCCGCAGCCGGACCGGTGTCGTGCCCGGGTAGCGGATGCCCAGACCGGAGTCATGGTCCAGGTCGCCGATCTCCGCTCCCTCCGTCGGCGCGTTCTGCCCGTCCACCAGCCGGAACAGGTCGACCAGAGCACGCGCCGAGTTGAGCTCCGCCTCCCGTCCGCCGCCGGCGGCGGAGGAGAACGAGGACGGCATCACGACCAGCGGGTAGATCTTCACCCCGTCGAAGCGGCGCAGCTGGAAGGCGTGGTTGATCAAGTGCAGGTAGTCCAGGAAGATCCCGGCGCCGGTGCCTCCCGCGACCGAGAAGGCGACGAACACATCGCAGCCGTTGACCTTGCCGCCGCCGAGCTCGCTCAGCTCCCCGGCGGATTTGGCGATCGCGTCGATCGCCTGGAGGAGGGGTTCCAGCACCGGCGCGAGGCTGTGCCGGAGCGTGGCGAACAGGGCGGCGCGCCCGACGGTGGGCAGTTGCCCCGCGCCGTTGTGGAGCGGGGTGACCTTCGGCTCGTCGATGCGCGGCGGCAGCCAGCCGGAGACCTCGTCCCGCAGGCTCGCCCGCAGCATCTTGGTCACCTCCGGTGAACTGTCGAAGTTCGGCAGCAGGTTGTGGGTGGCCCGGGAGGTACGGGCGTACGCGGCGCGCAGCGACGGGTCCACATTGAACTGGGGCAGCCGCTGCAGGTCGGACTCGCTGTAGTCCGCGTACACGAACTGGAGGCAGTCGGGCAGCTGGTAAGGGGCGTGGCCGCTGAGGTGGCTGAGTGCGACGCCGTCCGGACCGCACAGCTCGGCGCGCAGCTTGCGTTCGAGTTCGGCACCGACCAGGCCACCGGTGCCGCCCAGGCCGACGAAGAGCATCGGCTGGAAGATCTTCATGGGTTCCCTCCCGCATGCGGCCGTATCGGCGGCCGGTTCGTCCTCGATACGTCTGTGGATTCCTCGCGGCACGGTGGCCGTGAGGCGGTGTGCGCCCGCGGGCCGGTGAGACGCCGGCCCGCCCTGCGCGTCACCGGTACGACTCGTAGGTGCTCGTGCTTGTGCCCTCGCCGGCCGCGGGGGTGGCGGCCGTGGTGGTCCGTGACCGGGCCGACCGCGGCCGCCGGACCTTCGTGCTGCGGGTCTCCTCGCCGAGGGAGAGGCTCAGCGCGTCGGTCAGCGGGACCTGCCCCCGCGCAGGCAGCCGGGTCCGCCCGCCGCCGCGCTTGCGCAGGACCGCTCCGCCCTCCGGACTGCGCTGGACGGCGTACGGGCCGTGGCTGCGCCGCTCGATGCGCGGGCTGCGGTGCGGCTCGACGACGGCGAAGGCGTACCACTGCTTGTGCCCGTGCCCGGCCGGGTGTTCCGCGACGATGTCGCCGTCCTCGGAGACCAGCTGCAGCACCAGGCCGAACGGGTCCCGGCGGATGCGGCGTTGCCGCAGCCAGGCGAGGACCGCCCCGGCGGCCAGCGCGATCAGTGCGGCGGCGGACAGGAACGCCCACCAGTACTTCGCCCAGATGCCGGGCTCCGGCGTCACCGGCACGGAGAGCGGGGACCGCACCAGCGTCCGGTCGTGGTCGGTGGTGTCGACGACCGTGACGGTGCCGCCGAGCCGCAGGCCGTCGTCGTCGAGGCGGTCGCCGAAGACGCCTTCGGGGGCCACTTCGACCGTCACCTTCCGGGTTCCGGACTCACCGGGCTTCAGCTCGATCCGGGCCGGGCTGACGGAGAGCAGCCCGGGTTGGACGTCGGCGACGGACAGCCGCAAGGTGTGCCGGGTACCGCTGGTGTTGTGCACGGCCAGGTTCCCGGTGACCGTGCCGCCGGGGTGGGCGTCCGCGGGAGGCAGGGTGAGTGCCGTGGTGACGGGCAGCACTCCGGGCGCGATCTGGCCGCTCTCGCTGCGCGTGTCGGCGCTCAGCCCCGAGGCCGTCAGCGTGCCGCTCACCTTCAGTGCCCCGGCGGCGCTCTTCGGGATCTTCACGGAACCGGTGAAGGAGCCATCGCTCCCCCGGGGGTCGGGCCCCTTCCCGTCGTCGGCGAGCCGCAGCGTCTGCGGGGCGAAACCGTCCCCGGTCAGCTCACTGCGGACCCGCAGCCCCGCGTAGTCGTGCGGGTCCTTGATCTCGTAGCCCTCGCGGGTCTGCAGGCGCATGGTCACCGTGGCCTGCTGTCCGGCCTGTGGCGACGGCGGGTTCATGGTGAGGGCGCCGCGCAGCTCGCCCTGCCACAGCACGCTGACGCCGACCGGAAGGGAGCGGTGCCCTTCGGGGGCTTCGGCCTTCACCTTCCAGACGCCGGGCACCGGGTCGGTGATCTTCAGCGCCTCGACCGTGTCACCGGCGCCCGCCAGCTCGAATCGCGATTTCCGGTACGTCCCCGAGGTGGGGACCTGGTGGCCGCTGGGGTCGAGGTAGGTGACCGTCACCGCGGGGTCGCTCTTGTCGACCACGATGCTGCCCACGGTCGCCAGCGGCGAGATGCCGACCTCCAGGGTGGCGGGGGGCCGTTCGCTGGTTCCCGGCTGATAGCGCAGGCAATGGGCGGCGGCGAAGGCCTTCTCCAGCATCGGGCCGACGTCCTTCGCCCCGGAGACCTTGCCGGCCGTCGGGCGGGCGGAGGGCAGTTCGACGCAGCCCTTCTGGTATCCGCCCGCGGCCATCCGGTCGAGCTGCGCCTTGTCGGGAGCGGGTCCGAAGCCCAGCGGCCAGATCTGGACCCCTTGTGCGGCGGCGCTCTTGAGCTCGCGGTCCAGCTGATCCCTGCCCTCGGCCTCGCGGTGGGCGGCATCGCCGTACTGGGGGCTGCCGGTGACGTCCATCTCCCCGTCGGTGAGCAGGAACAGCACCCTGGGCACCGACGGGTCGGTGCCCGTGCTGAGTTCGTGCACTCCCTGACGTATCGCACTCGGGAAGTCGGTGCCGGTGCCCTCGCTCTTCTTCCGGCTGCGCAGCTTGCCGACGCACCCGCCGATCGACTCACGTCCCGCCGCGTCCAGCGTGGTCCGCGGGCACACCGGGTCCACGGCCCGCTGGTCACCGGATTCGGCGGCGGCGAATCCGAAGACCGTGACATGGGAGGACGAGGAGACGTCGCCCAGCGCGACCCGGGCGGCGGCGGCCTTTTCCGCCTTCATGTCCGCGGGCGCGAGACTGGCGGACTCGTCCACCGCGACGGCGTAGTTGACGGAGGCGAAGGCCGGCTTGGACGCCGCCGCCGGCACCGGATCAGCACCGGCGGGTGCCAGCAGGGACACGAGCACCGCGGCCCCGCCCCATACGGAGACCGCACCGCGGCGCACCCAGCCCCTTCTCTTCTGCCGTTTTCCCCTGACTGCTCCCACGGCCGTCCCCTTATTTCGTCTCTGCGTCATGTGCGTAGTGGTGCGCCGCCGTCGACGGCGCGGGCCGGCCGCGGGTCAGCGCGCGGTCAGACCCCAGGCCAGGGCCAGTGCTGCCGAAGGGGCCAGTGCGCCCACTCCCCAGCGGATGGCCCGGTATTTGGCGGCCAGGATCGAGCTGACGTCCACGGCCTGGACGAGCAGCCACCCGGCCGGATCACGCGCTGCCTCGGCGAGTTCGGCGGACAGCCGCGCGAGGTCGTGTGGCGCCAGCAGGTCGCCGAAGAACGTCACCCCGCTCCCGCTGCGGAGCGTGGTGGTACGCGGCATGAGCACCCGGACCAGCGCGGTCACCGCGACCGCCCAGAGCACCCCCGCGACGACCAGCGTGATGTCGGCGGGCCCGTGCCATTCGGGCGTGCCGTGCCGCCCGATCAGGAACGCGGGCAGTGCCAGCGCCCCCGAGAGCAGCACCGCCGCCTTCGAGTCGGCCCGGCCGAGGTCTTCCCGGACCGTGAGCAGCAGTCGTTCCGCGATGCGTTCCCCCGTCCGGCCGTGCCCGTGCAGACCCCCGTCCAGCACCGGCACGACCGGATCGGGGGAGGTGTGTGCGCCGCCGTCGGCAGCCATCAGTCCTCCTCCGCCCAGGACCATCCGTCGTCCCGGCTGCGGCTCCGGCGGCGGGGCGGCTCCGGTTCGGCGTCCTCCTCCTTGGCCAGGTGGGCCCGGCCCCCGGCCCGGGAGGCCGGTTCGTCAGCCACCCAGTCCGGAGTGAACGGCTCGGGCGTCTCCAGCTGCGGGGTGTCCCGGCGGGCGGGCAGTGAGCCGATGGGCCCCTGGACGTGCTGCCGACCCCGGTTGAGGAGAGCCAGCGCCTGCGACTCCACGTCGCTGGAGTGGATCTGGCCACTGTCGACCATGTCGAAGAGCCGGTCGACGCGCTCCTTCTCGTCCTGCCTGCCCTCCTGGCGGATCTTCTCCAAGAAGTCCTTGGCGGCCTCGGGTTCGGCCGCCAGCATGTAGCTGAGCTGGTCCAGCTCCCCGCCCTGCAGCATCGCCCGGAACTTGTTCTGGTGCACCCGGGTCAGCTCGGCCGAGGCATGCGCGTCGCGGATGCCGTCCATGTGGTGGATGGTCCGGTCGTCCACCCGCAGACGGACGTACAGCCGCACCCGCAGGCCGAGTTCGGCACCCAGGTCGTCCCAGCGCCCGCTGGCGCAGGTACGGGTGATGGCGCGGTCGGCCTGTTCGGCCTGGGCCACCGGGAATTCCGCGGAGACCTCGCGCAGCCGCTCCAGCGTCGGCGCGGTGAGCCGTTTGGCGACATCGGTGACGACCTCGGTCGCGACCAGATGGGGATCGCTGACGGCCCAGTGGATGTCCACCTCGGCCTTGAAGAACGTGGTGCCGCCGGCGGCCGGCAGCTCCATCTGGAGCGTGGTCTCGAAGGTGCCGAGCGCGATCTCGCAGATGGTGTGCGGCCGGGCCAGCGCCCGCTTGTCGTAGTGCTGGATACCGGAGACGGTGGCCACGCTGTAGCCGCCGTTCCGGTAGAACAGCACCGAGGCCGTCCGGGCACTCGTCTGCCGGAACGGGCCGGCGGGTGTGTACTCCCGCAGGAACGGGCCCGCCGGCCCCGCGCCCTGATCCGCGCCCCCGTCCGGCGCCACGCCCTCGTGCTCAGCCATCCCTCTCCTCCTCGCCCGTCCGGTCCCGCGGCGGGACGGCGAGCCACCACAAGGAGCGCGCCTGCGCGTCGGGGAGCGGATTTTCCGGATCGTTCATCATGCGGCGCAGCAGCCAGTCCAGCCGCCGCCGGTCGTGCTCCTTTGGCATCAGCGCGGGCAGCAGTGCCGCCAGACCCGGCTGGGTCCACTGCCCGCCACCCCTGCGCACGGCGGAGCGCAGCAAGGCTTCCAGCGCGTCCATCGCCACCTCCTGCGACCGTGGGGTGTTGAGCGCCGTCCACATCAAGTCCGCCATGGGGCGGACGAGTTCGGGACGGGTGGCGGCGAGCGCGAGCGGCAGCGGCCAGTCCCCGCGGTCCGCCAGCGGGGAGCCGGGCTCGTCGTTCAGCACCTCGTCCACGGAGGTCACAGCGAGCCGGACGGTGGTCACCAGACCGAGGTCCTGGTACGCCTCGCGTGGGTGGTGGGTCCAGTCGGACATCCGCCGCAGTACCTGCGCACCGTCCGGAAGAGCCAGCAGCCGTACGACGTTGAACGAGGCGGCCGCCAGCTGGTCCCCGTCGTCGCGCACCCCGATCCGGGCCAGGGCGTCCAGGGCGTCGTCCATCGTGGCGGCGGCGTTGCCGTAACCCAGCGCCATCGCCGCGGTCCAGCGGAGCGGCTTCGTCCCGTACCTGCTCCAGTCGTCGACGAGCTTGCACACCGCCTTGCGGTGCGTGGCGTGGCCGGCCGCCTGGTCCAGCGTGGTGGCCGCAAAGATCCTGCGGAGTGGCGTGGACGCCTCGGCGAGCGGCCGGATCAGCTCGGCGTAGCCGTGGTCGAAGTCCCGTACGCACAGCTCCCCGGCAGCTACCGCGGCGCGCATCCACACCTGCGGGCGGGGGTCGTCCGCCAGCAGCCGCAGCCACCGGACGACCGGTGCCCTGACGGGGAAGTGCCGGTCCCAGATCTCGGTCAGCACCGCGGCGGGCAGGGCGGAACCCTGATACCAGATCAGCTGGGCACCCACCTCGGTGCCGGCGACCTCGACCGTGCCGTCGGTCGCCTCGGCGCGCGAGAGCGCCAGATCGGAGTCCGGGTCGTCACAGAACAGCGGGCGTGCGGGCGTGTTGTCCGGATCGCTCTGTACGGACAGTTCCCAGGTCAGCAGGTGTGCGGCGGTGGCCACGGCACCGCGCGAGGCGCCGCCCAGTACGGCGAGCGCGATACGGAACGCCACCGGGTGGAAGAGGGCCGCCGTACCCGGCCGCCCCGCGCTCGGCTCCGTACCGGACGGGAGCGCGGCCAAGGCCCGGTCCACGCCGGCGAACCACTCCCGGGCCTGGTCCGCGGCCAGGCTCCGGCATCCGGACAGCAGTTCCTCGTACGAGACGTCACCCAGCAGATGCCCGGCCAGCAGCGAGGCGACCAACTCGGCCTCGGCGGGGCGCAGTTCCTCCAGCCCGACGGCGTCCTTGACCGCTTTCCCGTCTGCCAGCTCCTCGGCCCTGCTCAGCAGGTCCGCCACCCCGGGCCCGCCGTCCGGTGTGCCGGCTTGCGCCGTGGCGAGGCGGTCCTCCAGCCGTTCCCGCAGCCGGGTGGTGAGCAGTTCCTGTGTGGGCACGGGCGGGCAGCGCATCCCGTACCGGCCGGCCAGCAGCGGGTTCGCCGCCGATCCGACGGTCACGACGATCACCGCGAACGAGGCGCGCTCGTCCAGCGCTGCGGCCAGCCCGTCCAGGTCCATCTCGTCCGGCGGCAGCGCACCGGGGCCGGCGAGGGAGAGCTCCAGCAAATACCCGGTGCCGCGCCGCTCCTCCAGCGAGCCGGCCAGCCCCCGTACGTCCGGATCGACCCTCCGCACCCGGGAGCCCGTCCCGGTCTCCGTGCCCTGGTCGCTCTCCCCCCGATCGGTGACCTCGTCGAGGAGCGAGAGCGCGGTGCTGGTCCGTCCGGTACCGGGCGCGGCACCGAGCACCAGCAGCCGGCGGGCCTGGAGCGCATTGCGCAGCTGCACGTACCCGTTCGGTTCCACATGGAGCCGGCGGAGCCGGGTCAGCTCCTCGTCGGGAACGGGCCCGCTGCGCATCCCCGCGTTGGGCTGGCGGGCGTCCATCCGCAGATGGATATCGCCGATATGGGCGCTCTGGATATACGAACGGTCGAAGCTGTTCAGGTCCCGGCCGGTGTCGAACAGCATCCGGGTGGAGCGGCGGGCCCGCGAGGCGGCGGCGAGATCGGTGGGGCCGTCCTCGCCCTCCGCCTCGGCGAGCGGATCGCGGGTGTGCTCCCTGAACCGCCCCGCGGCGCGCTCCCGTTCGTTCTCCTTCTCCGCCGCCTCGCCGTCCGCGGCGTCCCCGCCGTCCGCCGCTCCTTCTTCCCCACGCGGCCGGTCGTCGCCGTCCCCGCCCCTGGCCTTGTGGCCCGCTTCGGGAGCGGGGCCTTTGGCCGGCTTCCGGGGTGCGGGTCCCGGGGAAGCGTCCGCCTGCTGCTGTTCCTCGGCCACCTGCCTCAGTCCTTCCGCGGCCCGGCGCCACCGGTGGTCCGCCCGATGTGCACGGGCTGCTGGTACACGTTGTCCCGGTGCTGGGACATGTCGCCGTGCACGGTGTAGCGGACGCCGGGGGTACCGGTCCGGCCGTCCCCGTCCTGGTCCGTGTCGTCGTCCGTGTCGTCGTCCGGGACGTCCGGTCCGGTGGCCTCGGCCGCCGCCTCCTCCCTCTCGGGTGTCGCCGTACCGGCCGGCGGCGGAGCACCGAGCGGGACCGCCGGAGCGGGCCGCCCCGGGAGATGGAACCAGGCGGTGACCGCCCCCTCCTTGAGCTCCAGACGGGCCGAGGAGTAGCGCGCGGGCTCGATGAACTTGCCGCCGCTGCTGACCACGTCCTCGTACAGCGACTGGGAGACCACCAGCACGAGGTCGGCCCGTTCGGCATCCAGCAGCTGCCTGGCGACGGGAGAATCCGCCAGCCGGCAGGCGAGGTCCACCGCGCGCCCGCTGATGCCCCGGCCGTCGTGCCGGACCGGACCGACGTGCATGCCCACCCGCAGACCCAGGGGTACGCGCAGGGCGCGGTTCTCGTCCCGCAGGCTCTCGTGCACCTCGACCATCCACAGGCCGAGCAGCCGGGTCACGGCGATCCGGCCGGCCACCGACAGCAGCACACCATCGCCGCGGTCCTCCATGTGGACGGCGTCCCGCGCCACCTTGGCATGGGTGAACGCCGCTTCCAGGACCCGGTAGATCCGGGCGCGCATCCGCGGCTTGTCCACATCGTCGTACTCACCGGAACGCCGGGCGTCGACGCTGATCACCAACTCGTAGCGCGCTTCGGCGACATCCATCGTGCCGTCGTCCACTTCGTGCCCCCTGTCCTGTCCGCTCGCTGTCCCCCTCAGCTTCGGGCCCGGGACCAAGGCCGTCTGTAGCCGTTTACACACGGCCGGGCGTGGCTTTCACTCCTGATGGCCGCCCGCGAGGAGGGCGAGCAGGGCGGGGTCGAGAATTTCCACCATCCGGTTTCCCGTGCGTACGACCCGCTGGGTACGCAGCAGCCGCAGGGCCTTGGCGACGGCTTCGCGGGTGGCCCCGACGGTGGCGGCGAGCTCGTCCTGAGCCAGATGGACGACGGCTCCCGCGGGCGAAGGGCCCGGGAGAGAGGGCGCGTAGGGGCCGGCGGGTTCGGCCCGGGAGAGTTCGGTGAGCCGGGCGGCCAAGCGCTGCAACACGGTGAGCGAGGCGAGTGCGGACCGCTCCTGGTCGGCACTGCGGAGCCGGAAGGTGAGCTGGCGTATCACCAGACCGCTGACGCGGGGGTGCAGGGCGAGAAAGCGACGGAACGCGTCGCCGGATATGACCTGGGCCTCTATGGGGCCCAGGGCCCGTACGGTGGCGCTGCGCGGGTGGCTGTCCAACGCGGCCATTTCCCCGAGGAGTTCGCCGGGGCCGCGCAGGCCGAGTATCAGCCGGGTGGCACCGCGGTCCGTCACCACGGAAACGGTCACCCAGCCCGCAAGCACGATCATTACATGACTGGAACGGTCACCTTCGGTCAGAAGATGAGCATCGGCCGCATAGCGCTTCCGATTTCCGAGGGCCATGACGCTCTCGTTTTCCTGGACCGTCAGAGCACGCGCGAACGCCAGCTCATCACCGAGCAGCCCCATGGCCATTCCCCCCACGGCATTCCGGATGGCCTGATTTCCACTGTCGTTGATAGTCGCAGAGTGACGCTCACGGGGGAGGTAATCGCGCCATATTGGCGGTACTCATAGGTAGATATCGAACTGCCAGGTAGAGCGTCTGCACTCCCGCTGCATTCTTCCCCCCTTTCCCCGTCACCCCCGCCTACGAGGCGCTGCGGCTCACCCTTCCCGGCCCCTTCTCCACGGACGATGCCAAGGTCAGGCCGCACGCACGGACGTATCGGACGCATTGCCGCCCGAAGCGGATGCGGTACGAGCGCTTGGCGAAAACTCAGGTTTTCGAAGACCGCGCGCCGATTCAGCACGCCTCAAAGGGAGTCGGCAATTCCACGGATGCCCCTCTTCCCCGGTGGTTCTTCTTGGACAACATGACAGCAGGAAGGTTTCAGCAAACCGGAGAGGACCAGGGCTACGGAAACCGGCAAAGCACCCCGGCCCGTCTCAGGTGTCCCCTCTCGCCCCATCGAGTCGTTTCTCAACGAATCGAGTCGTTCGTCCTTCTGTCTCAGCGAACCTCGTCGCGCGGCTGAGTGCGTCAGGTGTTCTGTCCGGGGGTGCTGGATGGCTGTACCGGCCGGGGTGGATGTGGAGGGGCCGTCCCGAGCGGAGCCTCAGTCGCTAGGGGCGACCGGCTCGGGGTCGGCGTCGAGCGCTTCGAGCACTGCGTCGCCGTTCGCCCTCGCCCACTCGGTCAGCATGTGGATCGGATCGATCAGCGTCATTCCGAGCGGGGTGAGCTCGTACTCGACGCGGGGCGGTACCTCGGCGTAGGCGCGGCGGCGGATGAGTCCGTGTGCCTCGAGCCGTCGGAGCGTCTGGGTGAGCATCTTGCGGGAGATGCCGCCGATCAGCTCGACCAACTCGCCATGGCGCACCGGGCCCTTGCTGAGGCCGTAGAGGACGACCACGGTCCACTTGTCGGCGATGAGCTCGACCGCCAGACGCGCCGGACAGTCGGCGAGAAAGGGATCACCGGGAACGAAACCGCTCATGGCGCCAAAGGTACCTGCGCCTATGGCACCTGCTGGTTCCTATCAGATTCATAGCCTGGGTTCTCCCCCTTCCTGAGCAGGAGAGTCATGCGGGTCATCACTCAGCAGGCGCTCGGCGGTCCCGAGGTGCTCACCATCGTGGACGCGCCCGAGCCTCAGCCCCTTCCGACCGAGGTCCTCGTCCGCGTCAAGGCAATCGGGCTGAACCCGCTGGAGGCGCGCCTGCGCGCCGGTGAGTTCCCACTGATCGGCCGGCCGCCGTTCATCCTCGGCTGGGACCTCAGCGGCGTGGTCGATCAGGCGCCGCAGACGTGGCGGTTCAGGCCCGGCGACGAGGTGTTCGGGATGCCGCTGTTCCCGCGGGCGGCGAGTACGTACGCCGAGGTCGTGTCGGCTCCGGCGCTGCACCTGGCACGCAAGCCGGCGTCGCTCTCACACGTCGAGGCGTCGGCGCTGCCGGTCGTGGGGCTGACGGCGTGGCAGGGCCTCGTCGACCTCGGCGACGTGACCGAGGGCGACCGCGTCCTGGTCCACGGTGGTGGTGGCGGGGTCGGCCACGTCGCGATCCAGATCGCGAAGGCGCTCGGCGCGCACGTGACCACGACCGCCGGTGGGAGCAAGCGGAAGTTCGTCGAGGGATGCGGCGCCGATGAGGTGATCGACTACACGGCGGTCGACTTCACCGAGGCGGTCCGCGACATCGACGTCGTGCTCGACACGATCGGCGGCGATACCGTCGAGCGCTCCCTCGAAGTGCTCCGCCCGGGTGGTCACCTGGTGACGGCGGTCGCCGAGGGCGATGCGGAACTCGCCGCCAACTACCGGGCGGCCGGCATGCGTTTCAGCGGTATCGCGGTCGATCCCGATCCGGTCGCCCTGCGAGGTCTCGTCGAACTCGTCGAACAGGGCAAGCTCCGGATCCACGTGCAGGAGACGTTCCCATTCGAGCGCGTAGCCGACGCGCACCGGATGCTCGACGGCGGTCACCTCCAAGGCAAGCTCGTTCTCACCGTCTGATCCCTCAGCGGATCGATCGAGCTGTTTGCGCAAGAAGCGCCCGGCGGCCCTCAGGCCCCCGTGACGCCGTCGATGCTCTCCCTGAGCAAATCCGCATGGCCGTTGTGGCGGGCGTACTCCTCGATCATGTGGACCAGGATCCAGCGCAGCGAAACCCCCTGGCCGCCGGCGAGACCGGCCTCCTGTTCCGAGAGGCTGCCGGTGTCGTCCAGCGAGGCGGCGGCGGTCAGCTCGCGGCTCCGGGCGACTTCCGCGCGCCAGCGGGCCAGGGCCTCGTCGATACCGCGGTCCGGGGCCGGGGTGAAGCCGTCCGCGTTGCCCGCCTCGTGGACCGGCGGGACGTCCTGGCCGGCGAACACCCGCTGGAACCAGTTGCGTTCGACCTCCGCCAGGTGCTGGACGAGGCCCAGCAGCGTCATGGACGACGGGGTCACCGAGGCGAGGCGGACCTGGCGGTCGTCCAGCCCCTCGCACTTCAGCGGGAGCGTGGCGCGGTGGAAGTCCAACCAGCCTTCCAGCGTGGCGCGTTCATCGGCCTGCAGGGGCGGAATCGGCCGCCCGTCCGGTGTGGTCTCCATAGGCCACACCTTTGCATACACCAACGGCAGGTGAGGGGGGCGATGCACCGCCCGGAATCATGCGGCCCCGAGGGGCGGCGCACGGGGCCGACCCGGCCGGGTCGCCGAGTGGGAGGTGCCCTCCGATCCGGCGGCCGTCGCGCGCATCCGGTCGGCGTGTCTGGGCACGCTGGAGTCCTGGGGTCTGGCGGCGCTCTCGTTCACCGCCGAGCTGATCCTCAGCGAACTGATCACCAACGCCATCCGCTACGGGGCCCAGCCGGTCCGGGTGCGGCTGCTCCACGACCGTGCGCTGATCTGCGAGGTCTTCGACGGCACCAGCGCTTCCCCGCAGCTGCGCCGGGCGGCCACCACGGACGAGGGCGGCCGCGGCCTCTTCCTGATCGCCCAGTCAGCCCAGCGCCGGGGCACCCGTTACACCCCGGACGGAAAGATCACCTGGACCGGGCAGACCCTCCACGGCGGCCGCCCGGAGCCCGACCCCGACCCGGCCGACGACATCCTCGACCAGTGGGACGACATGCCTGCGCTGTGACGTCGGGGACGTCTGAGGCCTCTGAGACGACGTCTATGGCCTCTGAGACGTCTACGGCCTCTGAGACGTCGGACGCATCACACCGCTGACCTCGGATGCACCCCTCCTGCCCGCTGGCTAAGCTCGTGGAAGGGGCCAAAGATCTGATCTTGGAGGCTCCCATGGTGCAGCTGCCCGAAGCGCGTGATCTTGCCCCCCGGCTGGCCACCGGTGCGTTCATCCTGAATTCCGGGCTGACGAAGCTGCGGGCTGACCGGGCCACCGCGGAGGCCGTGCACGGCATGGCCTGTGTGGCGTACCCGTTCCTGGACAGGATTCCCGCCGAGCGGTTCACCCGGCTCCTGTCGTGGTCGGAACTCGTTGTCGGTGGCGCGCTGCTGGCGCCGTTCGTCCCCACCCGGCTGGCCGGCCTGGCGCTGACCGGGTTCTCGGGCGGGCTGGTCGGCTTGTATCTGCGCGTTCCGGGCTTGCGGCAGGAGGGAAGTCTGCGGCCGACCCAGGACGGGATCCCGATGGCCAAGGACACCTGGATGCTGGGCATCGGGCTCGGGTTTCTGGGCGCGTCCGGCCGCCGGCGGCGGGCCGCGGCGGCCCGGCGGCACCGGCACGCGGCGTGCTGCCGGCGCCACCACCGGGGGCGTTGCCGGTGGTGAGGGCCGCGAGGGCCGGTGCATGCCGGCGGTGAGCGGGCCGGCTGCGGTCAGCGGGTCGTAAGCGGGCAGGCCCCGGTCACCCCTTGAGGGCAAGCCCCGGTCACCCGGCCGTGAGCGGCGGGCCCCGTCGCCCGCCGTACGGCCGCGCACGGGCGGCCCCCGTCAGCGGGCTGTGCACCGACGGGCCCGTCAGCCTGCCGAGTGCCGTCGGACGCCCCGTACAGCGGCGGCGCAGCCCGCGCCCATGACGCCGGCGAGCACGAGGACCAGCAGACCCGTCCGGTCCTGCGGCTGGAAGGCCAGGTCGGAGCGCTGGTTCAGCACGAAGCCGTCGTAGAACAGCCACGACACCAGGGCCACCCAGGGCACCACGGCCGGCCGGGCGAAGGAGGAGACGGCCGCCGTCAGCAGGGCGAAGACCGCGAGCGCGAGCGCAGCATGCGCCGTCTCCCCGGTCAGCATCAGGGCGGTCACCAGCAGCGCCGCTCCCAGGGCGCCGAGCGGCAGCGCGAGGTCGCGGGCGAGGGTGCGGCCGGGCGGGGCCCGATGGGCCGGCCGGGTACGGGGCAGTGCCACCCGCGGGAGGTGCGGGGTGCACGGGGCGTGGGGGAGGTAGGGGCGGTGGGGGCGGTAGGAGGTCGCCGGACGGTGAAGGGTGGCCACGGGGAACACCTCCTGCTGTGGTCCGCGCGGCGGACCGGTCGGTCCCGTGGGCCCGCGGTGGGCCCTTGCCGCCAGAGTGCGCGCGGGAGGCAGTGCGGGAGCCCCGCCGCGCTGTCCTTTAACGCCCTGCGTACGGGCGGCGGACACTTTCTTACACGGCCTTGACGGCACGGCGAACGTGGTTGGGGCCGCAGAGGCGGACCCGCCGATGTCGCCCGGCGCGGGGCGGGCCGAGACGCCGCTGACGTGGTGATGCATACTCGCTCCTCGTTGCCCGAACGACGACCGATGATCGGCAGGACTTCCCCGCATGACCGCAGTCAAGGCGGACCCCACGCCCCCCACCCCCACCTCCCGACGGTGGCGCGCCTGGCTCCTGGACGGGCTCAGCAGCCAGGCCGCCCGCCACCCCGGGCCGCACGGCACCCCGCCGGCCGAGCACAAGGGCCACTCCTGGTGGCGCGTCATGTGCCTCACGGGCGTCGACTACTTCTCCACACTGGGCTACCAGCCGGGCATCGCCGCGCTGGCGGCCGGACTGCTCTCGCCGTTCGCCACGCTCGTGCTGATCGCGCTGACCCTGCTCGGCGCGCTGCCGGTGTACCGCAGGGTCGCCAAGGAGAGCCCGAACGGCGAGGGTTCGATCGCCATGCTGGAGCGCCTGCTGCCGTGGTGGGCGGGGAAGCTGCTGGTCCTGGTGCTGCTGGGGTTCGCCGCGACGGACTTCATCATCACGATGACGCTGTCCGCCGCCGACGCCTCGGCGCATGTCGTGGAGAACCCCTTCGCCCCTCCCCTGCTGCACGGCGCGAACCTGTGGATCACCCTGGTGCTGCTGGCCGCCCTGGGCGCGGTGTTCCTCAAGGGCTTCCGTGAGGCGATCGGCATCGCCGTCGGCCTCGTCGGGACCTATCTGGTGCTGAACGTCGTGGTCCTGGCCACCGCGGCCTGGCATGTGCTGTCGCACCCGGTGGTGGTCGGCAACTGGTGGGGCGCGATGACCGCCGAGCACTCCTCGCCGGTGGCGATCGTGGCCGTGGCGCTGCTGGTCTTCCCCAAGCTGGCGCTGGGCATGTCCGGCTTCGAGACGGGCGTGGCGGTGATGCCGCAGGTACGGGGCGCCGCCACCGACACCGCGGCGCACCCGGCCGGCCGGGTCCGGGGCACCCGCCGGCTGCTGACCACGGCGGCCCTGGTCATGAGCTGCTTCCTGCTGCTGTCGAGCCTGGCCACCACGCTGCTCATCCCGCAGAAGGAGTTTGCGACCGGCGGTTCGGCCAACGGGCGTGCGCTGGCCTACCTCGCGCACCAGTACCTGGGCGAGGCCTTCGGCACGGTCTACGACCTCTCCACCATCGCCATCCTTTGGTTCGCCGGCGCCTCGGCGATGGCGGGACTGCTCAATCTCGTACCGCGCTATCTGCCCCGGTACGGCATGGCGCCGGAGTGGGCCCGTGCGGTGCGTCCGCTGGTGCTGATCTTCCTGGCCACCGCCTTCGGCATCACCTTCTTCTTCAACGCCAGCGTCGACGAACAGAGCGGCGCGTATGCGACCGGTGTGCTGGTGCTGATGCTCTCGGCGTCGTTCGCCTCCACCGTGGCCGCGCGCCACCGGCGGCTGCGGGCGGCCACCGTCGGCTTCGGCGCCATCACGCTCGTCTTCGGCTACACCCTGGTCACCAACGTCATCGAGCGGCCGGACGGCCTGAAGATCGCCCTGCTGTTCATCCTGGGCATCCTGCTGACCTCGTTCGCCTCACGGGTGCACCGCGCCTTCGAACTGCGCGCCGTACAGGTCGATTTCGACGAGACGGCCGAGCGGCTGATCGGCTCGGCGATGGCGGCCGGGCCGCTGCGGGTCATCGCCAACGAGCCCGACGAGCGGGACGAGGCCGAGTACCGGGAGAAGGAGTACAGCCAGCGCGAGGAGACCCACATACCCGACGGCCGGCCGGTGCTGTTCCTGGAGGTGACGGTCAGGGACTCCTCGGACTTCACCACGGACCTGCACGTCCGGGGCGAGGAGCGGTACGGGGCGCAGATCCTGCGGGTGGAGGGCGCCGGCGTGGCGAACACCATCGCCGCCGTGCTGATGCAGCTGCGCGAGCACACCGGCCAGGTGCCGCACGCCTACTTCAACTGGACCGAGGGCCATCCGTTCAGCCACCTGCTGCGGTTCCTGGTCTTCGGCGACGGCGAGGTCGCGCCGGTCGCCCGGGAGGTCCTGCGCCGAGCCGAGCCGAACCCGGCCCGGCGCCCTCGGGTACACGTCGGCTGACGCCCGGGGCCCGCTCCCGGCCACCCGCACACGCCCACCCGCACGCGGCTCCCCCGACCGGCTGTGACAGGCTGCCCGCAGATGCCCGGCCGGTCAGGTCACCGGGACCACCGGGACCACCGGCACCACCGGGAAGAGAAGATCGGGAAACAGCGCCCATGAACACATCGGCCCCCTCGGGGCGGGAGACCGTCACCCCTGCCGCACACCGCGCTGCCGTCGCGGCGGAGACCGCGAGGTTCGTGGCGGCACTGGACGGTGCGCAGCTGTCGCTGCCGGTGCCCGGCTGCCCCGGCTGGACGCTCCTCGACCTGGTCCGGCACACGGGGAGCGTGCAGCGCTGGTTCTCCCTCCTGCTGCGTCAGCGCATCCAGGAGCCACCGCGCAGCCGCGACGTCGAGCTGGAGCTGCCCGCGGACGACACCGGCTGGGCCGACTGGCTGACGGCGGGTGCGGCCCTGGCAGCCGAAGCATTCGCCGAAACGGACCCGGATGCCCCGATGTGGGCCTGGGGCGCCGATCACCACGCCCGCTTCTGGGTGCGGCGGATGCTGTTCGAGACCCTGGTGCACCGCACCGACGCGGAACGCGCCGTGGGTGCCCGCACGGTGATCGACCCCGTCCTCGCGGCCGACGGCGTGGACGAGTTCCTGGTCAACCTGCCGTTCGCGACCTCCTTCGCCCCCGGGGTGGCGCACCTGCGCGGCAACGGTGAGACCCTGCGCTTCCGGTGCACGGACACGACCGGCGACTGGCTGGTCCGCCTGCGACCCGACGGTTTCGAGGTGGAGCCGCAGTCCGCGGACGCCACAGCCGGCCCCACCGACGCCGTCGTACAGGGCGCCGCCGCGGATCTCCTGCTCCTCGTCTACGGCCGCCAGGCCCGCGGCACGGCCAGCGTCGAGCAGACGGGCGACGCGGAACTGCTGGCGCGTTGGTTCACCCACTCGGCCTTCTGAGGCGGCGGACGGCGCTCCGTGGCAGCGTGGGGCCATGTGTGATGCCGGTTCGTTCACACCGGTTTCTCACACCGGTTCCTCACACCGGTTCGGCCCCCGGGCCACTCCTCCAGCTCCCCGCTACGGGGAAGGGCGACTCGCTCCGGTTCCGCTCCAGCTGCTGCCATCGACTGGTGCGCCAGCAGAACACAGTCACACCGGTGTGCGCCCCATCCGGCATCGTTGATGTCAGCCGTGGATGTCAGGTGCTTTCTGATCCGTGGCATCCCTTCCGCATCACTCGTCTGCACCGCAGAGATCGCCGGCGACCGATTGCCCGCTGAGGCTGGGAGCTGCCACGGGGCCCTGCGTTGCTTGTTGAGGTGCCACCCGAGCCAGAGGCAACTGTGGCGCGACAGGCACCCGCCCCCGAAGGAAAGGAGAAGCCACCTTCGCATGTCACACCGCACTGCCGTGGTGGCGGAAGCCACCTGGCCGCTCAGATGGGCAGGAGCTCTGCTGTGCCTCGCGGTCGCCGCCATCCACGTTGTGGACCAAGGCGGCCTCACCACAACGAGGGACCCCGCCTACATAGGCATCGCCTACCACGTCCTGGAGATCGCGGCCGTGATCGCCGCGGTCCTGCTTCTCCTCGGCCTCGTACGACTGGGATGGTTGCTGGCAGCCGGGGTGGCCCTCGGCCCCCTGGTGGGCTACATCCTCTCGAGAGGGCCGGGGCTGCCCCACTACAGCGATGACATCGGCAATTGGACAGAGCCTCTTGGGCTGGTCAGCCTGGCCGTCGAAGGAGCCCTGCTCCTGCTGTCGGTGCCGCTCTTCGTACGGAGCTTGCGTCGCAGACCCTGAAACTGCGCAGCTCCGGATGGGATGTGCCAGAGCGGGGCCTGGTACTGCTCCGGGCAGCTGCTGAGCAGGAGGGCTCTGAGGTCCTGGCGCTGGTTGCGGCTGCGGCTGCGGCCGAAGGCTTCGGTGAGCCGGCGGAAGGTTGTGGGGGTGATTCCGCGGGACCGGGCGTCGGTCTCGAACCCGTCGAGCCGGTGGAGGAGGACGGCTTCCGGGTCGAGCCTTTGTGTCTGCTGGGTAGGCCTCAAACCTTCCCTTGTGGGCGACTAGCAGGATGATCAACAGACCCCAGATTACTCAAACGCGCCCGACGTATGAGCACGTTGGGGACAATGAGACACATGCGTATCTTCATCAAGGGGCTCGGAGCCTTTGCTCTGCTCACGGCTATTTTGCTCGGCGGCGTGGAGGTCGTGGCATTCCTTGCCCGTCGTATTGGGCAACAGATATTTCACGGTGTAAATCCCACTGTTTCGGCGGCTGCGGTCGCAGCTATGTCAACTGTGGTTGTGGCTGTGGCGACTCTAGTTATTGGTCGCCATTATGAGCGTCGAGCCGCGGTTGAAGCAGAGATCCGCTCCAGTAAGATTCCTATCTACAGTCGCCTCGTGGAGAGCCTGCTGCGCATGCTCCTGCGAGGCGACGCGGCCACTGCTGGAGCTGACCGGTTCGCAGAGGAACTCCGCGAGATTACCCCACAGCTCATCGCTTGGGCCTCGGATGACGTTCTGATCGAGTGGTCCCGATTCAAGCGCTCCATTTCGGTTGCCTCCACTGAAGCAGAAACAGAGGCGGCACTCTTCGAGCTCGAGAAACTTCTTATCGCCATTCGGCGAGACTACGGACACAAAGGCCAGACGGTCAAAGAGGGAGACCTTCTAGGACTCTTCATCAACGACGCTCATGAGCTCTTGCAGCGGCGCCGCAATAGGATAAGGCAGAGCTCCCCGGCCTGAGTGGGCAATCAAGTGCAAAGTGATTGCTGCGGAGTTGAACTGATTCGGCCTTCGCCAGTAAGGCCAGGCGCAATGGATGCCACTGGCTGGATCGCTCTCTACGGTGCCGTCGTTGCCACCGGAGTAGCGACTTTTCAGGTATACACTCACTTTCGGGATGACCCTAGAATTACTGTCACCGGGCCTTTCCCATACTCAGCTAGAGACCTTCAAGGGCTGGCGTTACCGTCTAGCCATTTTCTTGGGGCTCCTCGGCTCCGCGTTGTTTCGCAGGACTCGCTGCTGTCCCCGCCGTGATCAGCGCCCTTGGGGTAGCGACCCGCAGGGTCCGTGTGCACATTTGGTGGCGACCGCGGCCAGGGTTCCCAAGGCGAGACAGGTAGTCATCACGGCTGCCATAGGCGCCGGGCTCTGAGTACCGAAAAGCCCGACCAGGGGGGAGGCGGCCGCGCCGATGAGAAACTGGCCTCCGCCCAGGAGAGCGGAGGTAGCTCCCGGGGCAGTGCGTCCGCGGCTCTGAGCGACGGTGATCACGGCTGGGAAGAAGATGCCGAATGCGCTGATAGTGATCAACAGGCATAGCCAGGTCAGCAGCATGGTGCTGCCAGCGGTCGCCTGAATGAGGAGCAGTGCTGCCGCCCCTGTTGTCGCCAGCGCGCCGCTGATGACGAGGAGGGCCGCGGGGGCCCGACGTTTGGCCAGATGGCCGTAGGTCAGGCTTCCTGCCATGTTGCCGACGGCGTTGACGCCGTAGACGAGGCTGGAAAGAACCGGCGAGAGACGGTAGATGTCCTGGAAGACGAAGGTGGTTCCGGCGATATAGGCGAAGACGGCGGCTCCGCCGCAGGCGAGGGCCAGCACCGGTGTGCGTATGGCGCGCTGGGCGGCGACCTCTCCGATGGCGCGCAGGCTGGCGGCCATCCCTCCGGTGAGGCGGCGGTGGGGCGGGTGGGACTCGGGAATCCAGCGCCATACGCCCAGCGACAGGAGCAAGCCCATGAGGGCGAGGACGGCGAAGACGTAGCGCCAGGACACCGCCAGCAGCAGAGCGCCTCCCGCCAATGGTGCTAGGACCGGGGCCGTGGCGGTGATCGCTCCCAGGCGGGAGAAGACCGAGGGAAGTTCACGGTCGTCGAAGAGGTCGGCGACGACAGCACGGGAGACGACGATCCCGGCCGCTCCCGCGATGCCCTGCCCGACTCGTGCCGTGTTGAGCACCTCCACCGTGGGCGCCAGGGCACACACGGTGGAGAAGGCGGCGAACAGCACGGATCCGCCGATAAGGACGGGCCGGCGGCCGACCGCATCACTGAGGGGGCCCAGGGTAAGTTGCCCGACGATGATTCCGGCCAGGAACCCGGTCAGTGACGTTTGCGCGCCGGAAGCATCGGTTGCTAAGGAGCGTGCCAGGTCGGGGAGGGCGGGGACGTACATGTCTGTGGCCAGCGGGCTTGCGCCGCTCAGACCGGCCAGAACCACCAACAGCGGGAGCTGTTTGGGAAGTTCGGGGGACGGGCGCTGATGACCTGCCGATGCCTTACCGGTTGAATGTGTGGTCATAGCGCCGGGGCCGCCCCCTCGGCCTGCACTGACGCCTGCGCCGGCCCCCTGCACCCATCGACGGCCACCTCGGCCTCCGCCACCTGCTCCAGCAGCCCGGCGGCGATCTGCAGCACACCACGCTCGGCCGGTGACAGCGTCTGACGCAGTGCCGCCGCTAGCCAGGCGTTACCACCCCGCACGTGCTCCCGCAGCGCCTCTCGACCCACTTCCGTGACCTCGATGTTCTGGCGGCGGGCATCCACCTCGCTCCGCGACCGTCGAATTCGCCCCTGTTCCTCCAAATCGTTGAGCACCCGGGTCAGTGACTGGGTCTGCAGCCCTTCGATGGCGGCCAGTTCCGACGGAGTCAGTGGGCCGCTGTGTCGAAGGTTGGCGAGCACGGAGGCGGCCAGCCGCGTCAGGGACCGGCTGTTTCCCGGCTGCTCGGCGCGCAACCGGGAAGCCAGGCGGGACACGCCCCACCGCAACACCTCGGCCAGGACCAGATCATTCGATGTCTCTTCTGGAACATCAACCACGTCCATAGTGCCAAACTAACGCTTAGCATCTGGCTTTTCAATCGTGCACTTAACGTCATTTTAGTAAGCGCGAGCTTCCTACATGAGCGGTTCGTCGACACGCGTTGCGTCAGATGCACCATCGTGACGTCGGTCGCTGCTGGGCTGAACAGAGCATTGGCGGTCGAGTCCGGTCTTGGCCACGAGGCCGTCGATGAGACAGGGTCGGTACTGCATGCGTTTGAGCCGGGTCTTCACCAGCTTGGTGACCTGGTCGAGGCTGTGCTTGGTGAGGTTGGCCAACGATCTGGATGATGTGTAGCCGCTCTGACGTTCCATCGGGCATTCTGAGCGCCACGTCGGTTCCGTCGGCTTCTGCGCTTCCAAGAACGCGTAGATCTGCCCCGCGCGATTGATGACACCGGCTTCCGGCAGGCCCATGCCCTCCATCAGGTCTGCGATTGCCTTCACGGCAGGCGGTAGTAGCGTCACCGAGTATCGCTCGCTCATCGGGCTGGGTCTTTCCCGGGTCTACGGGCCTACGGCTCCACGGCGGAGCGGTGCGTCGCGCTCCCAACAAGATCGCCGACTCCTTCCGCAACCTCGCCGAGAACGACGGGCCGCGTTCCCGGCCGAACGGCTGCGCGCGGAACGGTTCCGCCCGGCGCCCAAGACGTTCGGCCCCGACACGGAGTTCGAGGCGGTGTGCGCGCGGTCGGCGCGTACGGTCCGGGTACCGGCCGACAAGACGCTGCTCGACGCCCTGGCACACGCCGGGCACCCTCTCCCATCGGGATGCCGCGAAGGTGTCTGCGGAAGCTGTGAACTCACCGTCCTCGACGGCTGACCCGGGCACCGCGACGACGAATCGGCGCCCCGGAGGGCCGGATGTACGCCTGCGTCTCCCGCGCCCTGACCCCGCCTCGTCCTGGACCTGTGACGAGACGAGCACCGGGCTCGCTCTTTCCTCACGGCCGGCGGACATGCAGTCCCGCCGGCGCCGGCGGCTCCTCGGCGGGCTCGTCGAAGCTCGTACCGGGGAACGGGCGACGTCGCCGCGGTGCCGGCCCGCCCGTTGGGCACGGGCGGGCCGGCACCGGCACCCCTGCTGGCCCTGCGGTTGCTCCTGCAGTTACTCCTGCAGCTTTTCCCGGACCGCACTCAGGGCGGTCGACACGTACTCCTCGGTGTTCGCCTTGTCGAGGCCGAGCCCGCTGAGCACGCCCTCGCCGTTCTCCTCCTCCAGCAGCGCCAGCAACAGGTGCTCCGTGCCGACGTAGTGGTGGCCCAGCCGCAGTGCCTCGCGGAAGGTGAGTTCGAGGGCTTTCTTCGCGCGGGCGTCGAAGGGCACGAGGGCCGGCAGGGGCTCACCGGAGGGCTCCGGCAGTGCCTCGGCCGCAGCCGCCGCGACCGTCTCCAGCTGTATGCCCTGGGCGACGAGCACCCGTGCGGCCAGCCCTTCCGGATCGTCGAGCAGACCGAGTACGAGATGACCCGTGCCGATCTGCGCGTACCCCCCATCGCGGGCCTTGTTCTGGGACGCGACGACGACGCTCCTGGCCCGGGGGGTGAACCTGCCGAAGTCCTGGCTCATGCCGGGCGCCGGCTGCTCCTTCGTCACGAACCGCTTCTGGGCGGCCTGCCGGGTGACGCCCATGGACGTGCCGATCTCGGTCCACGAGGCGCCGGAACGGCGGGCCTGGTCGACGAAGTGGCCGATGAGATGGTCAGCGACTTCGCCGAGATGGTCAGCGGCCACGACGGCACTCTGCAGCTGTTCGAGCGCGTCGCCGTGCACCTTCTTGATCGCCTCGATGAGGTCGTCGAGGCGGACGGATTGGTTGATCTGAGTCGGTTCAGCCATGAGGCAACCCTAGGTTGACAGTCGAAGCCCTGTCAACCCGTGGTTGACACTCCAGTCTGAGCGGATCAGCCCCGCCGACCGAGCGCCTTGGCCCGGGTGTGGGCCCAGCCCGCCAGCAGCACACCCACGGCGACCAGCACTCCGTACACGGCCAGCGTGAGCCCGAATCCACCACCCACCCGGCCCAGGAGCCCGGTGTCGTCGTGATCGACGAGCAGCCGGATCGCCGCCTGGGCGAAGACCACCGTCACGGCGGCGCCGACGATCTGCCAGATGTCGTACTTCATCGATTCCCCAGCCCCCTCGGAAGGTTCTCCCATTGAGTCCCGCGTCCCCTTGGAACGTTACGAACGTATCATCTGGGAAAGATAAATTTGGCGCTGCATTACTGGTTAATTCGATTTACGTCACACAATTTGAGGGGTTTCGGAGTGGGAAAAGAGCGTGACGAAATGAAGGCCGCCCGGGGGTCCGTGTGCCGGATGTGCACCGCGGCCGTCCCGGCTCCGGGGCGGGGCCGGCCGGCGCTCTACTGCTCGCGGAGCTGTCAGGCGAAGGCGTACCGGCGGCGCAAGCAGCAGCCCGTCCCGGCGGCCGAGCGACCCGCGGCGCCCGGTACCCCCTCGCCGCGGCGCCGGCAGATCGCCGAGGCGCTGTGGCGGATCGCCGCCGAACGGGGGCTGCACGCGGCGAGTCTGCGGGAGGTCGCGGCCGAGGCCGGGGTGTCGCTGCGCGCGGTTCAGTACCACTTCGCGAGCAAGCACCGGCTACTGGTCGACGCGCTGCAGCTGCTGCACGAGGAGAACGAGCGGATCGCCCGCTCACGTATCCGGTTCGACACCACCGATCCCCGTGCCCTGCTGCGGGCCGTGTTGGACGAGTTTCTGCCCGTGGATGCCCAACGCACCACCGCGCTGCGGGTGTTCGCCGCGTACTACGCCCGCAGCCTGACCGACCCGGAGCTCGCCGAGGTTTTCCTGCCCGCCGACCAGCCCTTGGAGCGGCTGGTGGCGGAACTGATCGCCGCGGCACAGCGCGACGGGCGGACGGCCCCCGGACTCGACCCGTGGCGCGAGGCGGATCTACTGGTGTCCGGTGCGGTGGGACTGGGCCAGGATGTGCTCCACCGGCGCCGGACGCTGGAGGACGTACGCCGCACGCTCGATTACCACCTCGACAAGATCTTCGCCGGGAAGCCCTGCTGACCGGTGGGCAGCAGACCGGTCTTGTGGAGCTGGAGCATGACCGGCTCGTGCCGGATGAAGGGGCTGAAACCGATCAGTCCGGTCGGCGTCGCCAACGGGACGCCAGGAAGCCCTGGCACGGGCGTTCGCGGACCGGTCCCGCGGAGCTGAGGCGGCCGGCGACGCCGGCCTCGACACTCACCGTGACACCGCACGCTCTTCCGCGTAACGCTCTTATTACGCCGCGCCGTCCGTGTGGCATCAAGAACCGCTACCGCCCGGTAAGCGCCGAGGCATCGGCTATACCCAGTAAGCCGGTTCACGCGCGAAATCGGACAGATAGTGCACATCTCGCGCCCGTCCGCCTCGCGACCCTTGCCCGCCTTCGCCTCGTTGGGGAACTGGAGATTCGTACCTATCGACCATCTGTTAATCTGCCCGCTCCTGGATGTTCCTCCATCTCCTCTCCCCACAAGCACCCCCCGTTCGCCGGGTGCAGCGAGGTGCCCGTAGGTGTACAGCACTCCCTTTTCCTCCGCAGAGGCCAGATCCGCGCGGGCCCGGGTGGGCCTGAGCACGGCTCAGGTCGCCCAGGCCATGACGGCGTGCGGCGCGCCGGTCCGTCCCGAGCTGATCGAGGCCTGGGAGTACGGCACCCAGGCGCCGTCCGAGGCGCAGCTCTTCGCCCTGGCCGATGTCCTGTGGTGCCCGCCGACCGTGCTGATGGGCGTCGAGCCCCGGACCCTGGCCGAACACCGGATGGCCCGGCAGCTGAGCGTGGAGCGGCTGGCGCAGCTGATCGGGATGGATCCGGCCACGTACTGGGCGGCCGAGTCGGCGCAGCAGTGGAGCGGTGACTACCGGCAGACCAAGGCACTGGTGGAGGCGTTGGGACTGTCGCTGCGGAAGCTGATCGGGGTGATGGGGCACAACGACGAGCTGGCCGGGCATCTGCGGTCGGCCATCGACGGGCGCTGGAAGGGGCAGGTGGGGGCGATCGCGAAGATCACCACGCTGAACAAGACCCGGGTGAGCGATGCGCTGCGCACGATGCATGCGGAGTTCGCGGAGTTCTCCGAGCGCTACATGGGGCATGTGGTGGCGCGGAACGACGACTCCCGGCTCAAGGAGGTCGCGGCCGAGCGCTCGGCGTATCTGCGCCGGCTGGTCGACCACTTCTGGGACCTGATCGGGGAGGCGGGCGAGGCGCCGCCGTTCAACTCCGTGGCCACCCACTGACGGGAGCGGGACGGGGGCGGACACCAGCGGGCGGGGAGGGACCGGAAGCGGTTCCCTCCCCGCCCGCTGCCGTTGGCGTCAGTTGCCGGGAGCGCCCCAGTGCGGGCCCTGCGGTCCGGGCGGCCCCTGCTGGGTGTGAGGACCCTGCGGGTTGGCCGGGCCCTGCGGGTCGTAGAGGCCCTGCTGGGTGGGCGGGCCCTGCGGGGTGGGCGGACCCTGGTGCGCGTGCGGGCCCTGCGGCGCGCGTGCGCCCTGCGGGGGGAACGGGTCCGCCGGCCGGTGCGCGCCGGCCGGCTCGTGCGCCCCCAGCGGCCCGTGCGCCTCCTCCGGCTCGTCACCCTCGATCTCGTCCCAGTCGATCTCCATCGTGCTGCGGCGGGTGAAGACGTTGAAGAAGAGGTTCAGCAGCACGGCGGTCAGGCTGCCCAGCGTGATACCGCTGTTGAGGACGGCCCGGACGTCCTCCGGCATCCGCTCGAAGAACGGCGCGACGGCGTTGGGCAGCAGCGCGGCGGCGAGGCTGACCGCCAGGATCAGGGCGTTGCGCTCCTCGCGCAGATCCACCTTGCCCAGGATCTGGATGCCGACCGCCGCGACCATGCCGAACATCGCGATCGCGGCACCGCCGAGCACGGGGTGCGGAATCGCGGCCACCACGCTGCCCGCCTTCGGCAGCAGCCCCAGGATGATCATGAAACCGCCGGCCGCGACCACCACGAACCGGCTCATGACCTTCGACATCCGCACCAGGCCGATGTTCTCGGCGAACGCCACGTAGGGGAAGGAGTTGAACACGCCGCCGAGAACGGTGGCGACACCGTCGGCGCGCAGGGCGTTGGCGACGGTGGCGTTGTCGACCTTCTTGCGGGTGATCTCCCCGATGGCGTAGACGTCTCCGGTGGTCTCCACCATGGTGATCAGCATGACGACGACCATGGCGATGATCGGGAACAGCTCGAACTTCGGCATTCCGTAGTGGAAAGGCGTGCTGACACCGAACCAGTCGGCACGGCCCACCGCGCTGAAGTCCACATCGCCGAGGAGCCAGGCGACCCCGGTACCGGCGACCAGGCCGAGCAGTACGGCGAGGCTGCTCAGATACGGCTTCCCGAGCCGGACCACGAGCAGCACGAAGAGCAGGGTGCCCAGCGCATAGGCGAGGTTCTTGGGATCGCCGTATCCGGGGTGCCCGATCAACTGCGCACCGCCGGCCGCGTCCTGCAGCCCCTGCGGGATGAGGGTGAGGCCGATGATGGTGAGGATGGTGCCGATGACGACCGGCGGGAAGTACTTCACCAGCTTGCTGAAGAAGGGCGCGAACAGGAAGGTCGCTATGCCCGCGGTGATCACCGCGCCGTAGACGACGAGCAGCCCGGCGGTCCCGCCGCCCGCACCCAGCCCGATGGCGATCATCGGCGAGACCGCGGTGAAGGTGACGCCCTGGACCAGCGGCAGCCTGGCGCCGATCTTCCAGATGCCGAGCGCCTGGATGATCGAGGCGACACCGCAGGTCAGGAGGTCCGCGTTGATCAGATAGACGAGCTCCTCATGGGAGAGGCCCAGGGCGTTCCCGAGGATGATCGGGACGATCACCGCTCCCGCGTAGAAAGCGAGGACGTGCTGAAACCCGTAGAGGGTGAGCTTGGCGACGGGAAGAACCTCGTCCACGGGGTGGGCCTGCCGGCCGGAGAACTGCTGGGGGTTTTGTCGGGAGACTCGTGCCATCTCTGCCTTGCCTTCGCGAGGTAGGTGAATAAGAAGGAACCGGCGCCGTCGCGTTCCGGGGGACGGACGGGCCGGCTGGGTCTTGCAAAGCCGACGTTGAGCGGTGTTGCCGACACCACGTAGCCCTGCGCTGCACGGTGTGTCCTGATTCGGCAGGACTTCCTTCGATCAGCGCAGTAAATTCCGGCATTTCCATGGAATTTACAAGTGGACTAATCGGAGCGTTCACCTTAGTTGACCTGCGCTGTTTCTCGCGAGTAGCCGGTCGTATTCGCTCGGATAAAGCGGGATCATGGCCTGAAATCCCCGCTTTGGGGAGAGGGTTTTGTCCGCGTCGGCCGGTGGTGTGGGGCGGCGCCCCCGGAGCGTCGGATTCCGCGGCGCCGGCTCGCTTCCGCTACGGCTTCTCCACCGCGCCCGGATGACGTACCCGCCGCGCCGGCAAGGCGCCGAGGAAGCCGGTGACCAGCCCCCAGGCGAGGCCGACGCCCACCAGCCGGAGGAGCTGCGGCTCCAGGGTGACCTCGCCGCCCAGGTCGCCGCCGAGGTCACCGAGGCCCATCAGGGAGAGCCCGTAGTGGGCGGAGATACGGGTGAGCAGGCCGACGGCCAGCAGGGTGACGGCCAGTGCCACGGCCATCTCGACGGCGTGCCGCCAGGCCGGCCGCCGGGCCGGGGAGCGGACCGCCGCGGTGAAGGCCGCAACGAGCAGCACCACGGCCGCCACCGCCACCAGGAGCCAGGCCCGGCCGTCATATCCGGCGAGCGCGCCGAGGTCGAGGGTGCGCTTCCCGTGGGCGCGGAGCACCTGGTCGAGGACGTGCGGCAGGGGCAGTCCAATGGCCTTGTCGACATGCCCCACCCAGGCTCCGCCGGTGCCGATACCCAGCGCCATCCAGGCGAGGTTCGGCAGTCCGAGGAACATGACGGCGAAGGTCTCGGCCGGGTGGTCCTTGGTGATGAGCTCGACGATGCCGATGACCAGCCCGATCACGACGTAGCAGAGCAGTGTCAGCAGCATGGCGAAGGCGGGCGGCCGTACGGAGTCCTGGAAGCGCAGCAGCCCCGGAGAGAGCGGGGCCCGGCGTGAGACCAGGAAGGCCGACGCGAGCACCGCCAGGATCCACAGCAGTCCGGCCCCGAGCGTCGCGGGCACCTCGGCGCGGAAGCCGACCGTGGGGGTGGCGCCCAGTTCGGCGCCGATCCGGTCGGCCAGGTCGTTGCCCACGGTGATCCGGAAGCTGTGCCGGGCGGCGAGCGTGAGCAGCAGCAGAAGCACCAGCCAGCACACCGCCGTTCGGGCGACCCGGGCGAGCAGTTCCCCGGTGCCGGCCACCGCGCGGTGGCGCAGCGGCAGCAGGAAGAGGGTGGCGGTCACCAGCGCACCGGCGAGCGTGACCGACAGCGGTACGACGTCCAGGGCGGCACCGGCCTGCGCGAGGCCGCCGACGTCGCCGGAGAGACCGACCGAACCACCCGCCGCGACCAGCACCGTGGCCGCGACCACGGAGGGGAACGCCCCGCCGGGCAGGTCCGCCGCGCCCGCCGCCCACAGGCCGAGTGCGGCGACCACGCTCATGGTGACGATGCCCGCCAGGGCCGCGCCGAGCGCTTGTGCCCAGGCCCGGACCCCGGGCGGTGCGCCGCGGCGCCGCACCGGGCCCGGTGCACCGGCCGACGCGGGGCCTCGCAGCTGGCTCACGCTCTCTCCTGCCGGTCACCGGACCGCGTGGCAACGATCCGTCTGGGAGGACACCACACCTTGGCCGATGCCCGGACACACCACCGTAAGCACCGGCGCGGCACCCCGCTTCCGGACGGCGCCAAGCGGCGGGCAGCCGGAAGAACACCTGCCGGGAACACCTGCCGCCTTCCCGCTCACCGGCTTCCCCGCTCTCCCGCGGGCCCGATATCGAACTGTGTCCTAATCATCCGGTGCACCGGACAACCAACGAAGCGCACAGCCCCTCTGCCTATGCGGTGGGGCACGGACAGCCCTTGGCGGTCACCCCGCACAGGGCCGCGCTCCGCCACCGTCAGTTGTTCTGCTTGGGAGGGACCCCCCGTGTACGCCGGATCACGCCGCCACTCCGTACGGTTGATACCCGCCCTGATGGCGGCGGGGACGCTGTTGACCGCGTGCGGGCCGGGTGACGACGGGCCGAAGGCGGACCAGCCTGCGGCGAAGGTGACCGTCACCCCGGCCGCCGGAAGCAAGTCGGTCAAGCTCGGCTCGGACATATCCGTGCGGGCCGACGACGGAAAGCTCGTCTCGGTCGAGGTCAAGGACGACAAGGGCGGCACGGTCACCGGGCAGCTCGCCGGTGACGGCACGTCATGGAAGTCGGACGGCAAGGTCAAGCCGCAGACCACCTACACCGTGCGGACGAGGACGAAGTCGGCGCAGGGCAAGGAGTCCGCCGCCACCTCGGAATTCACCACGGAGCAGGCCGGCAAGGTCAACAAGCTCACCAACACCCCCAGCGGCGGGCAGACCGTGGGCACCGGAATGCCGATATCGATCCTCTTCGACCACCCGGTGGCGAAGGACCGCCGCGCCGAGATCGAGAAGGCGCTGAAGGTCACCACCCAGCCGAAGGTCGAGGGTGCCTGGGGCTGGGTCAAGGACTACTCCGGCAAGGACCGGATCGACTGGCGGCCGAAGGACTACTGGCCGTCCGGCACCCAGGTCGACGTCAAGGGCGCACTATCCGGGATCAACTCCGGTGACGACGGCGGCTGGTTCGCCCGGGACTACAACTTCGGCTTCCGCATCGGCCCCGACCACAAGGCCGTCATCGATGTGCCCGCGCACAAGCTGACCATGTACGAGAACGGCAAGAGCGTCGGCACCATCACCGGCTCCGCGGGTTCCCCGCAGGACCCGACCCGCGGCGGGGTGCACACCGTACGCAGCAAGAACGCGGCCGAGACCATGGACTCCGCCACCATCGGCCACGGCAGCGAGTGGATGCTGGACTCCAAGTGGGTCACCCACCTCACCGCGTCCGGGACCTTCCTGCACTCCGCCCCGTGGAACAAGTCGCTCGGCGTGGTCAACAACAGCCACGGCTGCTTCGGTATGTCCACCTCGGACGCCAAGAGGGCCTACGACTTCCTGTCGATCGGCTCCACGGTCGAGGTGAAGGGCACCAGCAACACCAACAAGACCGACGTCGGCAACGGCCTGGAGGTCTGGCAGGAGAGCTGGACGCAGTGGCAGCAGCGCAGCGCCCTGCGGCACTGACCCGGGCGGCCGGCGTTCCGTCGGTCATCTGCGGTGCCTGGCAAGGCCGCGGGTGCGGGTGAGCAGCAGGAAGACGGTGGCCAGGACGGCAACGGCCTGGGCCAGGGCCGCCAGCTTCTTGTCGGCGCTCCAGCCCGGTTCGTACATGTCCGGCAGCGGTCCCGGCGCGCCGATGTCCACGTAGGTGTAGAGGAGCAGGAGCGCGAGTCCGCCGGTCGCGACGAGCCAGGCGAAGGTGTCGGCGGCCGGCCGGCGCCAGACCAGCACGAGCACGGCGGCGAGTGCGGCCAGCGCGGCCTCGATACGGAAGAGCAGGCCCTGGCTGATGGTCGCCGTGACCCCGTCGTAGCGGCCGGCGAGCCGGGCGTGGACGTAGGTGTCCAGTGCCAGGCCGGCCGCCGCCAGCAGCCGTGCGGCACCGCGGGCGGCGGCCCGTCCGCGGCCGGGCCGCCGCCCGCGGTGCGGTACGGAGCGCTCTGGTGCCACGGCTTCTCCAAGCCTCTCGGTGGGCGGCCGTAGCCGAAGCAGCGGACGGTGAGCGGGGGTCTCCCGCTGGGCCTTCGGTCCGGCGGGCCCGGTCCCGTCGGGCCGCACACACCTCAATAGACCGCAGACGCCGCCGCCCGGCCATCCGGGCGGCGGCGTTCGGTGTACCGGGCGGCCGAGCGGAGGCAGTGGCAGCGCCAGTCAGCGGATCTCGCTCGTCGTACGGCGGTAGGTGGAGCGCCGGTCGTCGATCTCGGCCCAGCGGTCGCCGTAGACGTTCTCGGTGATGCCCGGCTCCCGCAGGAAGTCGTGCGGGAAGCCCAGCGGTACCGCGCTGCACCGGTCGAGCCGCGCCTGCGCGTCGGCGTCCAGCGTGACATCCACCGCGGCGAGGTTGTCGAGCAGCTGGCTCTCCTTGGTGGCGGCGATGATCGGGATGATGTTGCCGGGCCGGCCGCGCAGCCACGCCAGCGCCACCTGCGCCGGGCTCCAGCCGCCCTGCTCGGCGATCTCCAGCACCGCGGTGACGGTCTCCTCGGTGTGGTGGTCCGACCGGTCCGCCTCGCCGACGACATTCAGCCGGCCCTTCTCCCCGCGGCGGTACTTACCGGTGAGCCGGCCGGCCGCGAGCGGCGCCCAGGCCAGTACGGCCAGGTCGAAGGCGCGGGCCTGCGGCAGCAGTTCGCGCTCCGGCGTCCGCTCCAGCAGGTTGTAGCGCAGCTGCGAGCCGGCGAACGCGGTCCAGCCGCGCAGCTCGGCGAGGGTGTTCGCCTGCGCGATCTCCCAGGCGGGCCAGTCGGAGACGCCGAGGTAGAGCACCTTTCCCGAGCGCACCAGGTCGTCGAGCGCCCGCATCACCTCCTCCACGGGCGTGAAGTTGTCCCGTGCGTGCACCCACAGCACATCGAGATGGTCGGTGCGCAGCCGCTCCAGGCTCTCCTCCACCGACCGGACCAGGTTCTTGCGGTGGTTGCCCGCCGCGTTCACATCGCCCTTGCGGGTCGCGCAGGTGTATTTGCTCGCCAGCACGAAGCGGTCCCGGCGGCCTTCGAGCAGTTCCCCCAGGATCCGCTCCGAGGCACCGTCGGTGTAGTTGTTGGCGGTGTCGACGAAGTTGCCGCCGGCCTCGGCGTAGGCGTCCAGGATCCGGCGGCTGGTGTCCTTGGCCGCGCCCCAGCCCCAGTCCTCGCCGATGGTCATCGCACCCAGGCTCAGCTCGCTCACCCGCAGGCCGGTCCTGCCGAACAGTGTGTAGCGCACGTGGTTCCCTTCGATCAGCGCAGCTCTCCGGTAGTGCGTTCACGCTAGGAGCTGGAGCGCCCTCCAACGCAAGGCGCGGCCGGGCGTCGGGGTCCGGTTTTGGCCTCTTCGGTGGCGCGGACCGGGCGGGCGTTGGGGTATGCCCTGGGGAGACGTCCCCAGGGGAACACCCCCTACGGAGCCATGCCCTGGGGAACATCCCCTACGGAGACACCCCCCGGGGACCCATGCCCTAGGGTGGGCCGGGCAACTGGTTCGCCCTGTCCGCCAGGCAGGCGCGTCGTAAGAGGGAACCCGGTGGAAGTCCGGGACTGCCCCGCAGCGGTGAGTGGGAACGACCGCCGTCATACGCACTGGGCCCGGCCGGGTCTGGGAAGCGACGGCCAGTAGATGTCCGCCCTTGGTGGATGTGCCCGCGAGTCCGAAGACCTGCCAGTGCCCCCGCGCGACCGGTGCGCGGGGAGATCTCGGTGACCTCGAGGGCGGGTCGGCGGACATCAGACGGGTACGTCCGGCTTGTTGGCGCCGGGGCCCGTCCGGATCGCCGTTCCTTCGCGTCCTCGACCCGTCCCGTGGTCCATGGAGACAAACTCGCGAAGGAGAGTTCCGTGACCAGCACATCCGCAGCCGCGGCAGCACGCGCCACCGTGCACGGCTACCCCCGTCAGGGGCCGAACCGTGAACTGAAGAGGGCCATCGAGGGCTACTGGAAGGGCCGCGTCGGCGCCGACGCCCTGCGCGCCACCGCCGCCGAACTGCGCCGCGGCAATTGGCGGCAGCTCGCCGAGGCCGGTGTCCACGACGTGCCGACCGGCGACTTCTCGTACTACGACCATGTACTGGACACCAGCGTCATGGTCGGCGCCGTCCCGGACCGCCACCGCGCCGCCGTCGCCGCCGACGCCCTCGACGGCTACTTCGCGATGGCCCGCGGCACACAGGACGTGGCGCCGCTGGAGATGACCAAGTGGTTCAACACCAACTACCACTACCTGGTACCGGAGTTGGGGCCGGACACGGTCTTCGCCGCGGACTCCGCCAAGCAGGTCGCCGAGCTGACCGAGGCGCTGGGTCTCGGTCTGGCCGCCCGCCCGGTCCTCGTCGGGCCGGTCACCTATCTGCTGCTGGCCAAGCCCGCGCCCGGTGTGGCGGCCGGTTTTGATCCGCTGACGCTGCTCGACCGGCTGCTTCCCGTCTACGCCGAGGTCCTTGCCGATCTGCGGGCGGCGGGCGCCAACTGGGTGCAGCTGGACGAGCCGGCGCTGGTGCAGGACCGCTCCCCCGCCGTGCTGAACGCCACCGCCCGCGCCTATCGCGACCTCGGCGCCCTCGTCGACCGCCCCCAGCTGCTGGTCGCCTCGTACTTCGACCGGCTGGGCGAGGCGCTGCCGGTGCTGGCGAAGGCGCCCGTCGAGGGGCTGGCGCTGGACTTCACCGGAGCCGCGGCCGGCAACCTCGGGGAGCTGGCGGCGGTCGGCGGACTGCCCGGCAAGCGGCTGGTCGCCGGTGTCGTCGACGGCCGCAATGTGTGGATCAACGACTTCGAGAAGTCGCTGGCCACGGTGGGCACGCTCCTCGGCCTGGCCGCGCGGGTCGATGTGTCGACCTCCTGCTCCCTGCTGCACGTCCCGCTGGACGCCGCCGCCGAGCGCGATATCGACCCGCAGATCGCCCGCTGGCTGGCCTTCGCCCGGCAGAAGACCACGGAGGTCGTGACGCTGGCGCGCGGTCTGGCGCGGGGCACCGGCGCCATCGCCGCCGAACTCGCCGCCAACCGCGCCGACCTGGCCTCCCGTAGGCATTCCGCCCTCACCCACGACCCGGCCGTGCGCGCCCGCGCCGCGGCCGTCACCGACGCCGACGGCCGCCGTTCGCAGCCGTACGCCGAGCGGACCGCTGCCCAGCGCGCCCACCTCGGGCTGCCGCTGCTGCCGACCACCACCATCGGCTCGTTCCCGCAGACCGCCGAACTGCGCACCGCCCGCGCCGACCTGCGGGCCGGGCGGATCACCGCCGCGGGCTACGAGGAGCGCATCGCGGCCGAGATCCGCGATGTTCTGGCCTTCCAGGAGAAGGCCGGCCTCGACGTGCTGGTGCACGGTGAGCCGGAGCGCAACGACATGGTGCAGTACTTCGCCGAACAGCTCACCGGCTACCTCGCCACCCGGCACGGCTGGGTGCAGTCCTACGGCACCCGCTACGTCCGCCCGCCGGTCCTGGCCGGGGACATCTCCCGGCCCGAGCCGATGACGGTCCGCTGGACGGCTTACGCCCGGTCACTCACCGACCGGCCCGTCAAGGGCATGCTCACCGGTCCGGTCACCATGCTCGCCTGGTCCTTCGTCCGCGACGACCAGCCGCTGGGCGAGACCGCCCGGCAGGTGGCCCTCGCCCTGCGCGACGAGGTGCGTGACCTGGAGGCGGCGGGGACGTCGGTCATCCAGGTCGACGAGCCCGCGCTGCGCGAAACTCTGCCCCTGCGCGCCGCCGGCCATGCCGCGTACCTGGCCTGGGCCACCGAGGCATTCCGCCTCACCACGGGCGGGGTCCGTCCGGACACCCAGATCCACACGCACATGTGCTACGCGGAGTTCGGCGACATCCTGCGCGCCATCGACGATCTCGACGCCGATGTCATCAGCCTGGAGGCGGCCCGCTCCCATATGCAGGTCGCCGGGGAGCTCGCGACGGCGGGATATCCGCGCGAGGTGGGTCCCGGTGTCCATGACATCCACTCGCCGCGCGTACCGGGCGTGGACGAGGTAACGGCCTTGCTGCGCAGGGGACTTGAGGCCATCCCGGCCGAGCGGCTGTGGGTCAACCCGGACTGCGGTCTGAAGACCCGCGGCTGGCCCGAGGTTCGGGCCGCCCTGGAGAACCTGGTCGCGGCGGCCCGCAGGACCCGCGACGCACTGCCCGGCACGGCCTCCTGAGCCTGCCGGGCCGGGGGGCGGCGCCCGCAGGGGCCCGGCTCCCGGCCCGGAGCACGGGGATCCGGTCGACTTGGCCGGATCCCCGGCTGCTTCCGGCCACCGGCCCGCGTTCCACGCCGCACCGCACGGGCCCGCAGCGCGGCCCCGGCGTGCTCGATCAACACCGTTTCCCGTTCTGCCCGTACGCCGTGGTGCCCCGCAACCCCCGCCCCGGGGAGTTTGAAGGGGACAAGACGCCTGATGGCATGAAAATCCACATGAAAGGCCGCTGAGGGGCAACGTGTTCGCTACGTTCCCCTTGCGACGCACGCCTCCCCGTCACCGTGCGGCGCACCACGTCCGCAGCACCCCACGAAGCACGGGAAAGAGGCCTGTCATGCAACGCGTCCTCAGCCGGTTTCTTCTGGTCCTCGGTCTGCTCACGGCCCTGCTCGGCGGGTTGACCGCCGGCGCCGCCTCCGCCGCCGGCACCATCCCCTACCACATCTTCAACAACGCGACCGGCGGCAGCCTGCTTCCCTACGGCTACGGCAGCGACTCCTCCGACGGCATCCTCATGTACGTCTGGAACCCCGGCCTCACTGCCGGTGGTGACGAGTGGACCTTCGAGGACGTCGGCGGGTCCTACCTCATCCGGAACACCAGGACCGGCAAGTGCCTGAAGCCGGGCGGACCGTGGTACGGCAAGACGTATGTGACCCAGGGGGCGTGCAACACCAGCCTTGAGTTCCAGTGGGGGCTCCAGGTGCGGGGCTCCGACGGCGCGTACAAGATCACCTCGCGCTCCTCGCACCAGGTGATGACGCCGTACTACGGCACTGCGCTCGGCGAGGTCGTCGTGCTCGAACCCGACAGCGGCGTCACGAAGAACTGGTGGTCCATCACCCCGGTCTGACGACGGCGACAGCGGAGAACGGGGCACCCGCCGCGTGCGGCAGGTGCCCCGTTCTCCATGGCGGGCGGCGGACGAGGCCGCTCAGCCGGTGATGATCGCCGGGTCGCTCACGCCCGTCTCGCCGTTCTCCACATGGCCGGCGAGGCGGCGCAGGAAGGTCTTGTCCGTGTCGGAGGTGACCGACAGGTCGTACCAGCGCTTGCTGGCGCGCAGGTCCACCGGCTTCTTGACGGTGGCGCCCGCGCGGACGGTGTAGGTCTCACTCGCCCCGCCGTAGGCATGGGTGACGGTGAGGTGGCAGTCGGTCCTGCCGTGGTTGGTCAGGGTGAGTTCGACGCGTCCGGCGGTCGCGTCGTGGCGGGCGGTCACCTCGGGGCCGGCCTTCTTGCCGTCACCCTTGAAGGTGCGCAGGAAGCCGTTCGGGCCGTACACCGACAGGTCGTAAGTGCCCTTGGAGTACTCGGTGTTCCAGGTGTCGGAGATCTTCTTGCCGGCCTCCGTGGTGTACGTCCAGGGGCCGTCGGTGCGGTTGCCCCCGGTGACGGTGAAGCAGGCACCTGCCTTGTCGCCGCCGCTGAAGGTGAGCGTGTAGCGCCCGGTGGAGGGGGTGGCCCTCCCGTCGACGAGCGGCGCGTACGGCAGCGGACGCGACGGCCGGGAGCCCGGCTCCTGCTTGGGCAGGACGGGGTTGGCCGGCGGCTTCGGCACATAGCTGTCGTGCCGCTCGTTGTCCGGCGGCCGGAAGCCGTCGGTGGCCGGGAGTGCGGCCGGCTTGGTGTTCTCCAGGCCGAAGTCGAAGGCCGAGGTCAGGTCGCCGCAGATGGCCCGCCGCCACGGCGAGATGTTGGGCTCGTGCACCCCGAAGCGGCGCTCCAGGAAGCGGATGATCGAGGTGTGGTCGAAGACCTCGGAGCAGACGTAGCCGCCGGTGCTCCAGGGGGAGACCACGATCATCGGGACGCGCTGGCCGAGGCCGTAGGGGCCGGCGGCGTACTTGGCGTTGCCGCCGAAGTAGTCGAGCGAGGTGTCCACGGTCGACTTGCCCTGGTCGGCGGAGGCCGGCGGGAACGGCGGGAGGACGTGGTCGAAGTAGCCGTCGTTCTCGTCGTACGTGATGAGCAGGGCGGTCTTGCTCCACACCTCGGGGTTGGAGGTGAGCGCGTCCAACACCTGCGAGACGTACCAGGCACCGTAGTTGGCGGGCCAGTTGGGGTGCTCGGAGAAGGCCTCGGGGGCGGCCACCCAGGAGACCTGGGGGAGCTTGCCGGCCTTCACATCGGCCTTGAGCCGGTCGAAGTAGCCGTCGCCCTGCTTGGCGTTGGTGCCGGTGCGGGCCTTGTCGTAGAGGGGGTCGCCGGGCTTGGCGTTGCGGTACTGGTTGAAGAAGAGCAGCGAGTTGTCGCCGTAGTTGCCGCGGTAGGCGTCCTCGATCCAGCCCCACTTGCCGTCCGCATCCAGGCCGTCACCGATGTCCTGGTAGAACTTCCAGGAGATCCCGGCCTTCTCCAGCCGCTCCGGGTACGTCGTCCAGCTGTAGCCCTCCTCCTCGTTGCCGAGGACGGGGCCGCCGCCCGAACCGTCGTTGCCGACGTGACCCGTGTACATGTAGTAGCGGTTGGGGTCGGTCGCCCCGATGAACGAGCAGTGGTACGAGTCGCAGATGGTGAACGCGTCGGCGAGCGCGTAGTGGAACGGAATGTCCTTGCGCGTCAGGTGCGCCATCGTCCCGGTGGTCTTGGCGGCGATCCAGTTGTCGTACTTGCCGTCGTTGCGGGCCTTGTGGCCGCCCGCCCACTCGTGGTCGAGGCCTTCGATGAACTGCATGCCGAGGTTCTCGGCGTCCGGGTGGTAGGGCAGGACGTCCGTGGAGCCGTCCGGCTGGTGCCAGACGGACTTCCCGTTGTCCAGGATGAGCGGGCGCGGGTCGCCGAAGCCGCGTACGCCCTTCATCGAGCCGAAGTAGTGGTCGAAGGAACGGTTCTCCTGCATCAGGACGACGACATGCTCGATGTCGTTGATGGAGCCGGAGCGCCGCGTGGCGGGGATGGCCGCCGCACGGGCGATGCTGCTCGACAGGGCCGAGACGCCCGCGGTGGCGCCGGCTATCTGGAGGAAACGGCGCCGATTCAGTTCAGCCATGACTTTGGGGACCTCATGTCGTGTGTGTGGGGGGGCGTTCGCGATATGGGGATCGATGCTGTGCGGTGGTACCGGGAGCTGTGAGGAAACCGGGTCAGCAGAGTGTTCCAAGAGGAACGGCGCCCGGGGAAGGGGGGGTGTCCCAGGTGTGACACATCGCTGTACGCGCGACGAACTTGCTGGTCGTGCGGGGCGGGCCGCATTCCGGAGGAATGCGGGCACGGCGGCGCGAAGGGCGGGCGGCGGCCGGGGCCCGGACGCGAGAGACGGGCAGGCGCGGCCGCTCGTCCGCCGGGCGGTTTCACGGCAGGGCGACGCGGGGCAGGGCAACACGCGGGGCCGGGCGACGCGGGCCAGCGCAACACGCGGGGCAGAGGGCAACGCGGGGCGGGTCAGCGCCCGGAGCGGGGCGGGTCAGCGCCCGGAGCGGGGCGGGTCAGCGCCCGGAGCGGGGCGGGTCAGGGCCCGGAGCGGGGCGATTCCTCAACTGCCGTGGCGGCAGGAGTGGGGGGCGGGTGTGTCCGCACAGCAGCCGTGGCCGCGCGCGCAGAGTCGTGGCCGCGCAACAGTCGTGGCCGCGCGCAGGGCCATATCCGCGCAAATGCCGCGCCTGGGCGACGGCGTCTCCCGGGCGGCGGGGCGCGCGCCCGTAAGAGGCCCGGCGGACGGTTGCCGCCCCGCTCGCGAGGCGTGACGGAGGCCGGCGTCAGCGCCTCGCGAGCGGGCCGGTGGCGGGCCGGGCGAGGGGAGGCCGGAGGTGCGTCAGACGACCAGCACCCCGGACGGCGCCGCCGGGGCGGCCTCGCCGGCGGCCGCGGCGGCGACCTCGGGTGCGGCCTCGGGTACGGGCTCGGCGAGCGGTTCGACCGGTACGGCCGGAGGCACCGCCGGCTGGCCCTTCGCGTCGGGCACGCTGCGCAGCGGAGTGCGGCTGGTCAGCCGGGACTTGCGGGTCGCCTCGACCCGGCGGGTGAACCAGATGACCTTGCCTTCCGGGGTGCCACAGGTGCCCCAACTGTCGCTGAGCGCCGCCACGGTGGAGAGCCCGCCGCCGGCCGCGGAGCGCAGTTTCGGCAGCCGCGGGCCCTCGTCGGCGACGGACGCGGTGAGGTGGCGGCCGCTCCAGCGGAGTTCGACGACGCACCGGGCGTCCGGGCCGATATGGCGATGGACATTGGTCAGGAGTTCCGCCACTCCCCGGCATACGGGCGGGATATGCAGTTCGAGATCCCAGTACCGCAGGTGCGCGGCGAGGATCCGCCGGATCTGCGGCACACGCTCCGCCGAAGCATGCAGTTCGACCGTGTAGTGCCGGTCGCCGGGAAGTGTCATGTCGTGGCTCCTCACCGCGAGGCTCACGTCCTTCACCTCGTTGGACCAACGAACCCCGAAACACGAAGAGTGAGCATTTATCACGTATGGGTCATTTGTCATGGTGACCCCGCGGGGCGGGTTCCGCAACAGATCACGGGCCGCCGGCGCCCCCTGGACACGGCCCCGCCCCGGCTGGTCCGCAGCCGGTCAGGACCTGCCCGGGGTGCACCCCGCTCCCCCTAACGGGTCTCCAGCCGGAGCTCCACTTCCTTCTCCTGGTCACCGGCGGCCGTACCGAGAACGTGGACCGTGAACGCGGACTCCAGGCCCCTGCACAGCTCGTCGACGGCCCAGTAGCCGCCTTGGAGGCTGACCAGGACGGGGGCGGTCAGCCGGCGGGGCTCGGCCGCGGACTTGCGGTCACTCACGTCGAAGGTCGAGGTCCACACGGTCGAGCCCGCCCCGGCGACCTCCTCGGGTACGTCGTCCGCGGCCCGGTCGGAGGTGAAGGAGGTGCGCAGGGCGCTGAAGACGGCATGCGCGTCCTGCGTCGCGCAGCTCTCCAGCTCCACCACCACCTCGGCCGATACATGCTGTGTGCCTGCCGGTTTCGCGCTGTTCACTGTGGGACCTTCCTCTGCGGCCGTCCTCCGGGAGCCGAACGCTTCCAGGCTCGCCCCACGGACCGGTGTGTGCGACCGGAGACCCGCGGGCGGGCGAAGCCGTAGGGAGGAGCACCGGCTGGACGGCGGCGGAGGCCGGGGGCGGAATCCGGACACGCGCCGCTGAGCCGTCCGGACCCACATGGTTGCCATGGGCATCGGACCGGACGGATCATCCGGTAGAGGCCACACGCACGTACGGACGAACGGGATGACCGCACTCGGACGACGCGAGGAGAGCCACCGTGGGACCAGCCACCGTCGACGGCCACTGCGCACCGGGCTTCACCGGCGTACGGGAAGCGTTCGAGCGGAACTTCCGCGCGCACGGCGACATCGGCGCGGCGGTCACGGTGACCCTGGAGGGCGAGGCGGTGGTCGACCTGTGGGGCGGCCGTGCGGACGCCGCCGGGACCCGCGCCTGGGAGCACGACACCCTCGTGAATGTCTACTCGACATCCAAGGGGATGACCGCGCTGTGTGCCCATCTCCTCGTGGAACGCGGCGAGTTGGACCTCGACGCGCCGGTGGTGCGGTACTGGCCCGAGTTCGGGCAGGCCGGCAAGCAGGACATCCCCGTCCGCTGGCTGCTCAGCCACCGCGCCGGTCTGATCGCGCCCCGGGCGCCGCTCCCCGAGGGGTGCGCCTACGACTGGGACCGGGTGTGCGCCGCCCTGGCGGCGACCGAGCCGTGGTGGGAGCCGGGCACCGCACAGGGCTACCACGCGGTGACCTTCGGATACCTGGTGGGCGAGGTCGTACGGCGGATCACCGGGCAGTCCCTCGGCACGTTCCTGCGCAACGAGATCACCGGGCCGCTGGGCGCGGAGGTGTTCATCGGCACCCCCGCCGAGGAGCACGCCCGCTGTGCGGACATGGTCGGGCGGCTGGACGAGGCACGGATCGCCGCGCAGTTTCCCGGCGTACCGAAACCGCCGTTCCGCACGCTCGCCGACCATCCGCTCGCCGTGGTGATGCTGGCGCTGCTGTCCATCCCCACCGGCGACGTCAACAGTGCCGCCTACCGGTCGGCCGAGATCCCGGCGGGCAATGCCCATGCCAGTGCCCACGGGCTGGCGACCGTGTACGGCGCACTGGCGGGCGGCACGCTCGTCGGGCCCGGCACCCTGGAAGCGATGCGCCGGTCGCAGAGTCTGCCCGGCGAACGTGATCTGACGATCGACGCGCTCGCCCCCGCGGGCCACGAACACCGGTGGGGCCTCGGCTACATGCTCAACCACCGGGGCCAGGCAGGGCCCAACCCCGGGGCGTTCGGGCACGGTGGCGCGGGCGGCTCGTACGCCTTCGCGGATCCGGAGAACCGGCTGTCGTTCGCGTACACCATGAACAAGTACGGCGGTGGCACGACCGGCGACGACCCGCGCAACCGCGGCCTGGTCCGGGCGGTGTACCAGGCCTTGGCACAGACCCGGCGGCCCGGCGCCGGCCGCATCGAGGAGCGGCCGAACCGGGCGGTGGCGCCGGCCGCGGCACCACCGGAGGCTCGCCCGCCGCGTCGGTGAGGGCACGCAACGCGTCACTGAGCCCGGCGCGCTGGGCGGCGGCCGGCTGCCGACTGCCGACTGCCGACTGCCGACTGCCGGGCGACGATCCCGGCGATCTGCGCGTGCGGTGCGCGCTGCGCGTCGTGTCCCATGGCGCCGCTCTCCCCGCCCGGGGCATCATGCCTGGTGGCGGGCCCTGCCGGAGGTCATCGGGGGCCCGGAGATCCGCCCCCGCGAACCCCGTTGCAGAGCGCAATAATGGGAAGTGCGGCATGCATCCGGCCCGGCGCGAGCGCGGCGGGCCCGAGAGGGCGTGATGACCATGGAACGGGACACCGAGACGGTTCACGAGGCCTATTCCTTCGTCTGTCTGCACTGCGGGCACGGCTGGGAGGAGGAGTACGAGATCCGGCACACCACGGATCTGGCCGGCCACCGGCGGGCCGACTACTTCGCCCGGGGCGCCCGGGTCCGCTCCCCGCTGACCCTGACCGACTGCCCGTCGTGCAATCTCGGCCCGATCCGCATCCTGCGCCCCGGCCGGGTCAACTCGACCCGCCCCTACCTCGCCTGACTCTCCCCGCCTCTCCTGACACCCTGTCACCACCCGGTGTACAGAAGGTGGTTGATGAGAAGTGCCAGTACCGCCTGCGCGGTCAGCCAGGGGCGGTGCCGGGCCGTGGGCAGCAGCGCGCAGGCGGCCGGCAGCCAGACGGCGAACGGCAGCCAGATGCGTTCGGTCTCCGCCTTGCTCATCCCGGAGAGGTCGGCGGCCAGCACGGCGAGCAGCACGGCCGCCATGAGGACGGCCAGCCGGGCGGTCGGCGCACGCAGGGGTCCGGCGGACGGGCCGAGCCCCCGCAGGGCGGTGGGGGCCGCCGCGAGGGTGCGGCGCAGGGCTGCCACCGTCGCCGGGCCGATGATCAAGACGGTGCAGGCGGGATTGGCCCATACCCAGTAGGCGTACGGGCGGACCGCGGCGGCGCCCTGGTAGTAGCGCTCGACCAGCAGTTGGTACCCCTCCCACCAGCGGAATCCGGCGAGGGTGAACACGGTCGCGACGGCCAGCGCCCCGGCCGCCAGGAAGGGCAGCGGCCGTGCGGTGCGGGTGAGCAGCAGGGCCGCCGCGGCGATCAGTGCGATCAGGGTGAGGCCGTAGGAGAGGTAGCAGGTCAGGCCGAGGAGGAGCCCGGAGGCCAGGGCAGCGACGGCCGGGACGGGGGCGCCGGGCAGCGGTAGCCGGGGAAGGGTGGGGTGGGTGGCGGCGAGGGCGAGGAGCGCCAGGGACCAGGCGGCGACGGCCGCGAAATAGCCGTCCGCCGAGGTGCCCACCCAGACGGCGGCCGGGGTCAGCACGAGGAACGGCGCGGCCCGGCGGGCGGTCGGCTCGTCGGTGAGGGCGCGCAGCGTGATGAGGACCGCGGCCACGGCGGAGGTGCCGGCCGTGAGGCACCAGAGGCCGGCCCAGCCGCCACCGCCCAGGCCGATGCGGTCCAGGCCGACGAAGGTGAGGACGGCGGCCGGTGGATGCCCGGCGACATGGGCGGGCCAGTGGTCCGGCGCGTTGTTGAGGATGTGGTGGGTGAAGTCGCGCAGCGCCGGCCCAAGATCGTCGAAGCGGCGGATGACGGTCAGGTATTCGTAGGCGGTGGTGAGCCGGCCGGCGATACCGGTGCGCCAGCCGTCTATGAGCGCCAGCGCCCCCGTCCAGGCCAGGGCGGCGGCCCAGCCCGACAGGACGAGGCGGCGCCAGGACAACCGGGCCGCGAGGGACGGTCCGTGGACGATCACCAGGACGGCGACCGCGAGCGCGGCGGGGGTGCCGGGGCCCAGGTGCGGGGACCACGAGGCGTACAGCGGAGGCCAGTTGACGTGCAGGCTGCCGTTGGCGCGCTCGATGGCGGTGCCGACCAGCGCGGCCACCGTGACAAGGAGGGCGGCGCCCGCGGCGGCCCGCAGATCGCGGCGGTGCGCGACGCGTTCCGCGGCAGGGCCTTCGGGGGCCGGACGGGACGGCCGACGGGAGGACGGGCGAGGGGACGGACAGGAGTTTGGCTGCGAGGCCGGACGGGGGGTCGCACGGGAGGTCACAGCGGCACGCTAGGCGCCCTGCGGCGGCAACGGCCGTGCGGCGGCAGCGGCGTCATCGTTCCGTCAGATCTCCCCAGGCCCGGGCCCCGGTCGGCGGAGGGTGCTCCTGCCCCGCGACGTCAGAGTCCGACGTCAGAGTTTCGTCATGCGTCAGGGCCCGTTCGACGCCCCCCTCGCGGCATACCGTCGAAGCCACGCCCCTCCGGCCCCGAGCGCCGGACAGGCCAGGCGACGGACCCTCGTCGCGCCAATCGCCAAGGACACACACACCATGAGTGCCCCTCCCTCGCGCCCTTCTCCTGCTGCCCCTTCTTCCCCTTCTTCCCCTCCCTCTTCGTCGCCTTCCTCGTCCTCATCCCCGGCATCGCCGTCCGTCTGGCGCAGTCCGCTGCGCGGTCCGCGGCTGACCGCGCTGCTCGGCGTCGTCCTGCTGGCCGGGATCACGCTGATGTTCGTGACCGGTCTGCTGTCGTACGCCGCGTACAACCCGGAGCTGGCCGGCGGTGTCAACGACAAGACGCCCGGCAAGGGCCTGCTGGGCTTCTACCTCTTCAGCTGGCCGACCGGTCCCTCCTGGCTCTACCGGCTCACCCAGGGGCTGCACGTCACCGTCGGGATCGCGCTGGTGCCCGTGCTGCTGGCGAAGTTGTGGTCGGTGATCCCCAAGCTCTTCACCCTGCCGCCGGCCCGGTCCCTCGGCCATGCGCTGGAACGGCTCTCCCTGCTGTTGCTGGTCGGCGGGGCGCTCTTCGAGTTCGTCACCGGCATCCTCAACATCCAGCTGGAGTACGTCTTCCCCGGGTCGTTCTATCCGCTGCACTTCTACGGCGCGTGGGTGTTCATGGGCGCGTTCGCCGGCCATGTGGTGCTGCGAGCGCCGCGGACCGTACGGGCGTTGCGCGAGCGCACCGACCCGGGTCCGGCGGCCGATGACACCGGGCTGGTGGCGGCCCGGCCGGACCGTCCGACGGTGACCCGGCGGGGAGCGCTGGGCCTGGTCGGCGCCGGTTCGCTGCTGCTGTTCACGACGACCGCCGGGCAGAACGCCGGCGGATGGTGGCGGCGGACGGCCCTGCTGGCGCCGCACGGGGGCCGGGACCCGGACAGCGGCCCGAACGGCTTCCAGATCAACAAGACCGCCGCGGGGGTCGGCATCACAGACCAGGAGACGGGAGACGACTGGCGGTTGACGATCGAGGGCGGCGGACGGCGGGTGCGGCTCGGCCGCGCCGAGCTGCTGGCGCTGCCCCAGCACACGGCGGCGCTGCCGATCGCCTGTGTCGAGGGCTGGTCGACGGGCGATCAGCAGTGGAGCGGGGTGCGGCTGCGGGACCTCGCCGCGCTGGTGGGGCTCGGTGAACGGCCCCCCGGTGTGCTGGTGGAGTCGCTTCAGCTGCACGGCGCGTTCCGCCGGGCCGCGCTGCGCGACAACCAGGTGCGCGATCCGTCCTCGCTGCTCGCGCTGCGGGTGGGCGGCGCCGAGCTGTCCGCCGACCACGGCTATCCGGCGCGGATCATCGTCCCGGCGGCTCCCGGGGTGCTCCAGACCAAGTGGGTGGCACGGCTGACGTTCGGGGAGTGGTGAGGGTGATGGTGCGGGTGCACAGGACGCAGCCGGTCATGCGGGGGCGGGCGGGGCGGATCCGGCAACGGGTCGTGCGGGAACGGGCAGTACGGGCGCTCGGGGCGCTGCGCCTCCCCCGCCGTTACGGCGAGGGGCCGCTGCATCTGCTGCTGATGCTCGCCTCGTTCGCCCTCACCGGCTACGCGGGGGTACGGCTGCTGGCCGGCGGGCAGTGGCCGCTGGTGCTCGCCTGGTTCGCCGGGGCGGCACTGCTGCACGATCTGGTGCTGCTGCCGTTGTATGCGCTCGCCGACCGGGTGGTGGTCCGCTGGACGGCGGGGAACGGGCCGCACCGGGCCCGGACCGCGTATGTCCGGGTGCCGGCCGCGTTGTCAGGATTGCTGCTGCTGGTGTGGTTCCCGCTGATCGCGGGCTCGGCGGGTGGCGGCTCGGCGGCGCACTACGAGGCCACGACGCGGCTGCCCGGCGGGGTGTTCCTGACGCGCTGGCTGCTGGTCACCGCCGGGCTGTGCGCGCTGTCCGCCCTGTGGCTGCTGGTCCGTACGGTTCAGCGGCGGCTGCGCGGGGCACCCCGGCGGCGCAGCGAGACGAAGCAGCGTGCGGCGTCCGGACCCTGACCGGCCCGGTCCGTGACGGTCCACTGCTCGACGGGGGTCCAGCCGGCGGCGTCCGCGTAGCGCAGCAGCGCGGGGGCGCCGACCCGGGCCCAGGGGAACGGCTCGCCCGGCGCGGGCCGCTCCCCCGGGCCCGGGTGGTCACCCCGCTCCACCCTGACCTGGACCTGTTCGTCGAGGTCCGCCGCGGTGGTCTCCACGATCAGCAGACCGTGCCGGCCGACCAGTTCCGCGGTGCGGGTGAGCAGGGCGTACGGGTCGCCACCGATGCCGATGTTGCCGTCGAGGAGCAGGGCGGTGCCCCAACTCCCCTCCTTCGGCAGGGAGTCGAAGACGGAGCGGTGCAGTGCGGAGCCGCCGGCCGCCGCGGTGCGGGACACCGCGGCCGTGCTGACGTCGATGCCGAGCGCCGGCCGGCCCTGGGCGGCGAGCGCGGCGACCAGCCGGCCGGGGCCGCAGCCGATGTCGAGGACGGCGCCCTCGCAGCGGCGCAGCGCCGACAGGTCGGCGGCGTCCGCCCCGGCGCACCAGCGCTCGACCTCCAGCGGCAGCAGCCAGCCGTCGCTGCGCCGCAGGAAGAGCGGGCCGCGGCCGCGGCGCAGCGCCTCGGCGTACGGGTCGGCGCCCCAGGTGACGGTGTCGCACCGGTCGGTCTGTGCCGTGGGCGGCATGGCGGTGCTCATCGGCCGGTGACCGGGGTCAAGCGGGCGAGGGTGGCGGCGAACCGTCCACCGGGGGCCGCGGCCGCGACCCGCTCCGCGTCGTCGGCGGTGTCGACGTCCCGCAAGGGCGGCAGGTCCCGCACCCGGAGCCCGGCGGCGGTCAGCCGCGCGCGCTGGGCGGCGCCGGTGCGGCCGGTGGACATGGGGACGCCGCGCAGCAGCCGGGGGTCGGGGGCGGCCAGGCCGAGCGCCCAGAATCCGCCGTCCTCGGCCGCGCCGAACCAGGCGTCGCAGTCGTCCCAGGCGTCGAAGTCCGTTGCGGGGGCGAGGAGTTGCGGGGTGACCTGCGGGGTGTCCATGCCGATGAGCAGGGTCGGGCCCGTGCTGCCGGCGAAGGCCGCGGCCAGGCGTTCGTCGAGGCCTCCGGGCTCCTGCTGCCGGACCTCGAAGCCGTCCGGCAGCCAGTGACCCGGACAGCCGTCGAGGACGACCACCCGCCGCCGGGCGGATGTGGCGCGGACGGCCTGGAGGGTGTCGTACAGCGCGGCCTCGGCCAGCTCGGCGGCCTCGCCGGGGGTGAAGGGCGGGGTCAGGCGGGTCTTGACCCGGCCGGGCACCGGTTCCTTGGCGATGACCAGGAGTGTCGTCGGCCCGGGACGCTCCGGACGGTGGGCGGGTGCGGTCATCGGGCGGTCTCCTCGGTACGGGGCGGGGGCGGGGGCTGGTGCAGGACGGTGCGCATATCGCGCACCGCGTGCCAGGTGCCGCGCCAGGTGCCGGTGACCTTGGAACGGCCGGTGCGCGGCCGGTAGGGCACCTCGCGTTCGTCGACCCGCCAGCCCGCGTCGGCGGCCCGGACGACCATCTGCAGGGGGTAGCCGCTGCGGCGGTCGGTGAGGCCGAGGCCGAGCAGTTCGCCGCGCCGGGCGGCGCGCAGCGGCCCGAGGTCGTGCAGCCGCAGTCCGGTACGGCGGCGCAGCATATGGGCGAGGGCGAGGTTGCCGAGCCGGGCGTGCGGCGGCCAGGCGCCGCGTCCCTGGGGACGGCGGCGGCCCAGCACCAGGTCGCTCTCGCCCTCGTGGACGGCGCGGACGAACGGGATGAGCAGCGCGGGGTCGAGGGAGGCGTCGCAGTCGCAGAAGCAGACGATGTCGGCGTCGGCGGCCAGCAGTCCGGCATGGCAGGCGGCGCCGAACCCGCGGCGCGGTTCGTGCACCACGGTGGCGCCCAGACCGCGGGCGATCTCGGCCGAGCCGTCGGTGGAGCCGTTGTCCACGACGATCGCCCGCCAGCCGGCCGGGATCCGGGCCAGCACCCAGGGCAGCGCGGCGGCCTCGTCGAGGCAGGGCAGGACGACATCCACCGAGGCGGTTCGGGGGGTGGGAGGAGGGGAGTGGGTCACGCCTTCACCTATGCATCAGAAGCGGACGAGGGGGGTGGGGGTTGAGGTTCCTGTGGCACACGGGTGCCGGAGGGGCGGCGGGAGGGAGGGGCGGAGGAGTGGCCGGGGGCGGCGGGGCCCGGGGCGGCGAGGGCCGCGGAGGTGGCGGGGCGGCGTCGTGGGTCACCCCGTCGGCGCCGCCCTCATCCCCTCCCGGGCGAACTCCCGCATCCCCTCGGTGAATCCGGTCGCCGCCCGCCAGCCGAGGTCGTCGGCGATCCGCTGCGACGAGGCGGTGATGTGCCGTACGTCGCCGAGCCGGTACTCCCCCGTCACCACGGGCGCCGGTCCGCCGCAGGCGTGGGCCAGGGTCCGCGCCATCTCGCCGACGGTGTGCGGCACTCCGCTGCCCGTGTTGTACGCGGTCAGGGTGCCCGCCGCCCGGTCCGGCAGAGCCTCCAGGGCGACCGCGTTGGCCGTGGCGACGTCCCGCACATGGACGAAGTCCCGCCGCTGGCCGCCGTCTTCGTAGACGGTCGGCGCCGCGCCGCGGGCCAGCGCCGAGCGGAAGAAGGAGGCCACCCCCGCGTACGGGGTGTCCCGCGGCATCCCGGGCCCGTAGACGTTGTGGTAGCGCAGCGCGACGGCCCGGCCGCCGGTGGCGCGGGCCCAGGAGGCGGCCAGATGTTCCTGGGCGAGCTTGGTGGCCGCGTAGACGTTGCGCGGATCGGTGGGCGCGTCCTCGCCGACCAGCCCCGGCCGCAGCGCGGCGCCGCACTGCGGGCAGCGTGGCTCGAACTGCCCGGCGTCCAGCTCGGCCACCGCCCGTGGGCCGGGCCGCACCACCCCGTGGACGGGGCAGGTGTAGCGGCCCTCCCCGTAGACCACCATCGACCCGGCGAGCACCAGCTCGCGCACCCCGGCCCCGGCCATCGCGGCCAGCAGGACCGCGGTGCCCAGGTCGTTGCAGCCGACGTAGTCCGGCGCGTCCGCGAAGTCCTTGCCCAGCCCTACCATCGCCGCCTGGTGGCAGACCGCCCGCACGCCCCGCAAGGCCTCGTCGACCGCCGCCCGGTCCCGTACGTCGGCGACGACGGACCGCGCTCCGGGGCGTGGCGGCGGGGGCCCGGGGTGGGCCGAGGGCAGCAGCGCATCGAACACGACAGGCTCGTGCCCGCGCGCCACGAGCGCTTCGACTACCTGCGATCCGATGAATCCGGCGCCGCCGGTGACCAGTACACGCATGCCGGTCACGCTAAGCGGGCCGGGACGTTCCGGCCCGTGCATGAGCCGCCGTGTCACGGGTCCGTAAGATCCGCCGCCCCGATCCGCCGCCCCCTCCGCGGTCCCGGCCCGCGCCCCCGGCCGGCCGCCTCACCTCCCTCCGGGCCACTGCAATTCGGTAACAGGGCGCATTCGAGGTATTTCGGTACGGCATATGTTGCCTATGCTCAGGTCGGGGGCTGAGGGGCTGTTTTCGGACACTCCGACGGCCGACGGCCCCTCGCCTGACCTCGTCCGCTCCTGCCCGCTCATCCCACCTCGCCTGACCTCACGTCACCTCACACCGTCGGAGAACACCTTGGCCGTGGACAACGGGGAGCAGCGCACCGACGCCCGGGTGCTGCCCGCGCTTCCGTATGTGGTCATGGCCGTGGTCACCACGGTCGACCTCACCGCGGGCCCGGAGGTCGGGTTTCTGCCGCTGGTATCGCTGGGCCCGGCGTTCGCCGGGCTGGTCGGCGGCTGGCGGCGGACCGCCGTGGTCGGGCTGACGGCGTTCGTGCTCTGCGTCGGCCTGGGCGTCTACAACGGTCTGTTCGAGAGCCGGCGCGGGCTGACCGCGCTGCTCTCGGTGGCCGGGGTGACCGCGGCCGGGGTGGTCGCCGCGGTGATGCGGCAGCGGCGCGAGGCGGAGCTGGCCAGCGTCCGGTCCATCGCCGAGGTCGCCCAGCGGGTGCTGCTGCGCCCGGTGCCGCGCGGCGCGGGCCCGCTGCGGATCGCGGTCTCGTACACCTCGGCGGTGGCCGAGGCCCGGATAGGCGGCGATCTGTACGAGGTGGTGACCTCGCCCGCCGGGGTGCGGATCATCGTCGGCGATGTACAGGGCAAGGGACTGGAGGCCGTGGAGAGCGCGGCGGTGGTGCTGGGCGCCTTCCGGGAGGCGGCCCACGACGAACCGGATCTGCCGGCCGTCGGCGAGCGGGTCGAGCGGGCGCTGAACCGCCATCTGTCCGGCGAACGGTTCGTCACGGCGGTGCTCGCCGAGATCGGTGACGGTCCGCGGGCCACCCTGCTGAACTTCGGTCACCCGGCGCCGCTGGTCGTCCGCCCCACCGGTTCGGTGGCCTTCGCCGCGCCGCCCGACCGCGCCCTCCCGCTCGGCCTGAGCCTGCACGGCTCGGTGGCACCCCTCCCCTACGAGGTGCCGTTCACCCCCGGCGACCAACTGCTCTTCTACACCGACGGCGTCACCGAGGCCCGCGACGCGGTGGGCCGCTTCTACCCCCTCGACGAGCGCGCCGCGCTGCTCAAGGACCCCGACCCGGAGACCGCGCTGCGCGCCGTGCGCGAGGATCTGGTCGGGCATGCCGAGGGGCCGCTGCACGACGACGCGGCGATGCTGCTGGTCCGCTACCGCGGGGCCCGCTGAACCGGCAGGTCAGTCGCGCCGGGGGGCACCGTCCTCACCGCTGTCGCCGTCGCCACCGCGCTCACCGTGGTCACCGCCCTCGCCGCCGTCGCCGTCGCCACCGGGTCCCCCGTCCGCCGACGCCCCCTGCCCGTCACCGGCGCCCGCCTCCTGCGCCCCCGCTCCCGCACCCGCACCCGCCGCCTGCGCCTTGGCGGCCGCCCGCCGGGCGACCTCCTCGCGGGCCGCGGCCGTGGCGACCGACGGCCACACCCGGTCGAGGGAGGCGTTCATCGCGGCCCCGACCAGCACCGCGAAGGCGGACACCCCGATCCACAGCAGTACGGCGACCGGAGCGGCCAGTGAGCCGTAGATGGTGGGCCCCTCGACCGTCGAGGTGAGGTAGAGCCGCAGCAGGAAGCTGCCGAGCACCCACATGCCGAGCGCGACCACCGCACCGGGAATGTCCTCCGGCCAGGGCGAACGGACCGGTACGGACGCGTGGTAGAGCGTGGTCAGGAAGGCGACCGACAGGAGCAGGACGACCGGCCAGTACAGCGCCCGGATGATGTGCTCGCCGGCCGGCAGCCAGCTCACGACGGTGTCGGGTCCGGCGACCATCAGCGGCAGCGCGACCGCGCCGACGACCAGCGCGGCGAGGTACAGCGCGAACGCCAGCAGCCGGGTCTTGATGATGCCGCGCCGGCCGTCGAGCCCGTACATGATGGTGATGGTGTCGACGAAGACGTTCATCGCCCGGGACCCGGACCACAGGGCGATGGCGAACCCGAGGGAGATGACGTCCGGGCGGCGGCCGGTGAAGACATCGTTGAGCAGCGGCCGGGCGATCTCGTTCACGCCCTTCGCGGACAGGACGGTGCCGGCCGCGCCGAGGATGTGCCGGCGGACGCTGTCGAGCGTGTCGTGCCCGATCCAGGCGTTCGTGTAGCCGAGCACGCCCAGGAGGCCCAGGATCAGCGGCGGCAGCGACAGCAGGCTCCAGAAGGCGGCCTCGGCGGCCAGGCCGGTGACGCGGTACTTCATGCAGGAGTTGACGGTGTCCTTGAGCAGGAGCCAGGCCAGCCGGCGTTTGGAAACGTTGCGGTAGAGGGCACGGGCCTTGGTCAGACGGCCCGCGGGCCGCTCGGTTGGTTCGTTTGCCGGCTGCACCTCCTTACCGTATCCGGCATGGCAGCCACCACTCACACAGTCACGAACCAGCCTCCGCCGCTGGTCGGATATGACGTCTTCGCCGGCGACGCGGCCCTGACCGAGGGCATCACCCGGTATGTCGCCGACGCCCGGCTCGATGAGGTACGCGAAGAACTGAGCACGCTGGGGCAGGCGGCCGGCTCCGCGCACGCCCGGCGCTGGGGCGAACAGGCCAACACGCACCCGCCCGTCCTGCGCACCCATGACCGCTACGGCCACCGGATCGACGAGGTGGAGTTCCACCCGGCATGGCACCGGCTGCTCGGCCATGCGGTCACGGCCGGCCTGACCGGCGCCTGGTCCCGCCCCGACGGCCATGTCCGCCGCACCGCCGGCTTCCTCGTGTGGACGCAGGCCGAGGCGGGGCACGGCTGCCCGGTGTCGATGACCCATGCTGCGGTGCCCACGCTGCGCGCCGAACCCGAGCTGGCGGCCGAGTGGGAACCGCTGCTGACCTCGCGGGTGTACGACCACGAGCTGCGCCCGGTCGCCGAGAAGGGCGGCGCGCTGGCCGGGATGGCCATGACCGAGAAGCAGGGCGGCAGCGACCTGCGGGCCCTCACCACCCGCGCCGAGCCGCTGGCCGCCTCCGGCGAGTACGTTCTGACCGGTCACAAGTGGTTCTGTTCGGCGCCGATGTCGGACGCCTTCCTGGTGCTGGCCCGCGCGCCGGGAGGGCTCACCTGCTTTCTGCTGCCGCGGGTGCTGCCGGACGGCAGCCGTAACTCCTTCCGCATCCAGCGGCTCAAGGACAAGCTCGGCAACCGCTCGAACGCGTCGGCGGAGGTCGAATTCGACGGGGAGAGCTGGGCGCGCCGGGTCGGCGAGGAGGGACGCGGGGTGGCGACCCTCATCGAGATGGTCGCGGCGACCCGGCTGGACTGTGTCAGTGCGTCGGCGGCGGTGATGCGGCAGGCGGTGGCGCAGGCGGTGCACCACGCCACGTACCGGGAGGCCTTCGGGGACCGGCTGGCCGACAAGCCGCTGATGCGCAATGTGCTGGCCGATCTGGCACTGGAGTCGGAGGCGGCGACGACGCTGGCGCTGCGGCTGGCGGCGGCGTACGACGGCGGCACCGAGCAGGAACGGCACTTTCTGCGGCTGGCGGTGCCGGTGGCGAAGTACTGGGTGACCAAGCGCTGCACACCGATGGTGACCGAGGCGCTGGAGTGCCTGGGCGGCAACGGCTACGTGGAGGAGTCGGGGCTGCCGCGGCTGCTGCGTGAGGCGCCGCTCAACTCGATCTGGGAGGGCGCCGGCAATGTCCAGGCGCTGGACGTCCTGCGGGCCCTGCGGCGCGAACCCGAGGCGCTGAACGCGTTCCTGACCGAGGTCGGGGCGGCACGGGGCGCGGACCACCGGCTGGACCGTGCGATCACGGGGATGCTCACCGAACTCGCCGACCTGGAGGGCATCGAGGCCCGCGCCCGGCGGCTGGCGGAGCGGATGGCGCTGGTTCTCCAGGGGGCTCTGCTGGTGCGCCATGCGCCGCCCGAGGTCGCGGACGCGTTCTGCGCCGGCCGGCTCGGCGGTGACGCGGGCACGGCCTTCGGCACGCTGCCGCACACGCTGGATCTCGCGGCCGTGGTGGCGCGGGCCCGGCCGGTGGCCGACGGCTGAGCGCGGCACCGGCCTTGTGCGGGGGCGGCCGATGCGGCACCGGCCTTGTGCTGGAGCGGTCGATGCGGCACCGACGTGGTGCGGGAGCGGCCCGACGTGGCACGGCCCGGCGCGGCGGCGGCTCCCCGTTACCTCCGGGCATCGCCTCATGAGGCAACGGGGGCAGGGGGTTACCGCCGCCGCGCCGGTCGGGAGCGGTGCCGCGCCGACACGGCACCGCTCCCGGTCCAGGGGAGACAGGCCCCAGGGTCTGTCTCCCGCACCGTGCCGACGTCGCGCAGGGCGGCCGATGGAATCTCCAGCGACACCGGCGGGCACCCCGACGGGTGACCGGCGCACCCGCGGTGGCGAGACACCATCGGCCGCTTCGGTCACCTTCCCCGCAACGCCTTCCGGGCGACAACGGTTGCACTGCGTTGCAGCGCCCGCGGGCGGACCGGGAGAATGGGCGGTTCCAGGATGGACCGGTGAGCGTATGAGAGGCACCACCCGAGGGACCGGGCACTACGGAGAACAGCGTGAGCGACAGAGCGATCGACGGCGCCATCCGGTCGGACCGGGACAACCGCGCCACCGCACACCGTCTCGCCACGGTCCACGAAGCGGTGCTCGCGGGCGAGATGACGCCGGGCCGGACGTCCGCGGCACCGCGCCCGGTGATCGGTGAATCCTGGCGCCGGATGCAGGTATCGGGCGTCGACCCGGACCGGGACCGCCCCCAGATCCCCCTTCCGGTCGCGGAGCTGGAGCAGCGCCGGCAGCTGTCCCCACTGGCGGGGGTGCTGCCGATGCTCAGCGAGCAGCTGTTACCGGCCGCCGACGCCGCACAGCAGATCATGGTCGTCACCGACGCCGAGGGCCGGGTGCTGTGGCGCGAGGGCAGTGCGCCGGTCCGGCGGATGGCCGACCGGCTGGGCTTCGACAAGGGCGCCGACTGGACGGAGGACGTCGTCGGCACCAACGCCATCGGCACGGCGCTGGTGGCCGGCCGGCCGGTGCTGGTGCACTCCGCGGAGCATTTCGTCCGCAGCCACCACCAGTGGACATGTGCCGCGGCGCCGCTCCACGACCCGCGCGACGGGCGCCTGTTGGGCACGGTGGACCTCAGCGGTCCGGCGGCCTCCTTCCACCCCACGACGCTCTCGCTGGTGTCCGCCGTCGCCCGGCTCGCCGAGGGCGAGCTGCGCACCCGCCACCACCTGTCCCTGGAACGGCTGCGGTCGAGCGCCGCACCGGTGCTGGCGCGGATCGGCGGGCGGGCGCTGGCCGTCGACCCGAGCGGCTGGGTCGTGGGGGTGGCGGGCCTGACGCCGCCGGACCGGGTGGCGCTGCCCAAGGCGCCCGAGGCCGGGCCGCTGTGGCTGCCGCGGTACGGCATGTGTGCCCTGGAGCCGTTACCCGGCGGCTGGCTCATCCGGGTCGGGGGCCAGGAGCGGGACACCGGGCCGAGCCGGGTGGTGCTGGACGTCAGCGGCCGGGACGGCTCGACGGTCACCGTCAGCGGACCGGCCGGCAGCTGGTCGCACGAGCTGACCCCGCGCCATGCCGAGCTGCTGTTCGTCCTCGCCGCGCATCCACAGGGGCGCAGCGCCGCCGAACTCGCCCGGGACCTCTTCGGCGACGACAGCCGTACGGTCACGGTGCGCGCCGAGCTGTCCCGGCTGCGCCGCCATCTCGCGAGCGTGCTGGCGCACCGCCCGTACCGCTTCGCGGACGGGGTGGAGGTGGAGCTCCGGCTGCCGCCGCGGCCCGACCGTCTGCTGCCGCAGTCCTCGGCGCCCGCGGTGGCGGCGGCGCGGCTGGGGTGACAGGGCGTCTGAGGTGACGGGGTGGCAGGGCGGGTACCGGGGCGGTAAATCCGGTGCGGACGTGCGCCCCCCTTGCGTACAGTGGCCGCACTCTGACCTCAGCTCTCCAGATGGACGTCGCAGAACGGGAGCAGCCCGCGCGCAGCGATCGCGCGGAGCCGAATGAGTGGGCGGCACACGACAGACAATCCGCGCTCACTCCTGCCCGTATGTCCTTCTGGAGGACCTTCCATGTCCGTAGGCCTTGGCCTCCCCATCGGCGACCCCGCACAGCTGCTGAGCTGGGCCCGGCGCGCCGAAGCCACCCCCTTCAGCACGGTCGCCCTCCTCGACCGGCTGGTGTTCGGCAACCCCGAGCCACTGATCACGCTGGCCACCCTCGCCGGCGCCACCTCCCGGATCCGGCTGCAGACCGAGGTGCTGCTCGCCCCGCTGCACCGTACGACGCTGCTCGCCAAGCAGGCCGCCACGCTCGATCTGCTGTCCGGCTCCCGCTTCACCCTCGGCATCGGTACCGGCGGACGCGACGACGACTATCTGGCCGCCGGCGTCGACCTGCGCACCCGCGGCCGGCGGCTCGACCGGCAGCTGGCCACCCTGCGCCGCGTCTGGTCCGGTGCACCGCTCTCCGAGGACATCGGTCCGATCGGTCCCGCTCCCGCGCGGCCCGGTGGGCCCGAGGTGCTGTTCGGCGGTTTTGTGCCCGCCGTGGTGGAACGCGTGGCCCGCTGGGGCGACGGGTTCCTCGGCGCCGCGCTCCCGGCCCCGCAGATGGACGGCCTGTTCCGTGCGGTCGAGACGGCCTGGTCCCGGGCCGGCCGTACGGGCCGGCCCCGGCTGCTGGCCCAGGTCAATGTCGCCCTCGGCCCGGAGCCGACCCTCGACCGGGCCCGCGAGGAACTGACCGCGTACTACCGGCCGAGCAGTTACACCGACCATGTCGTGAAGGGGCTGCTCACCACCGGGACACAGATCCGCGAGGCGGTGGCCGCGTTCCGGGCGATCGGCGCCGACGAAGTGATGCTCTACTGCTGGTCCCCGGACCCGGACCAGGTCGAGCGGCTGGCTGACGCGGTGTTCCCGGCGCCGTAGCGGCCGGCACCGCCGGTCCGTACGCGGGCGGGCGGACCGGCGACGGGGCGAACGAGCCGGGCCCTGCGGCTCAGCGTGCCGGGGGGGCACGGCGGTGGAACGGGCTTGCAGCACGGCCGAAGGAGCGGGCCGGCGGCTCACCGCCCGTTCGGCCGTCTGCGCTCGCCGCGGCCCGGGCGCCCGCCTAGCGTGCCGACAGCGGACCGTGCACCCCGGGCGGGGCGCCCGGGGAAGCACGGTCACGGGAGGTGAACGATGAGCCCGACGGACCCGACGGAAGCGGCTCCCGGGCAGCCGGCGGCCGCACGCCGGCCCAGGTGGGGCGTGCTGGCGCTGGCCGGGCTCATCGGCATCGGCATGGTGCGCCAGGGGCTGTCCGGTGAGGCCGACGGGCCGCCGCAGCCGGGGGCCGGCACCGCCCTCTTCCCCGGCGACCTCCCGCCCGGCGGTCCCGCGCCGCCGCCGCTGCCCCGCTCCGCCCCCGCCCGGGTGGCGATTCCGTCGATCGAGGTGTCGGCCCCGCTGATGCCGCTGGGCCTGGACAAGGACGGCTGGATCGCGGCACCGCCGTCCGACGCCCCCCGGCTGGCGGGCTGGTACACGCACGCACCGACCCCGGGAGAGAACGGCACCGCCGTCATCGTCGGACATGTCGACAGCCGCGGCGGGCCCGCCGTCTTCTACGGGCTGGGCGCCCTGGAGAAGGGCCGGACGATCCGGGTGACCCGTGAGGACGGTCGGACCGCGGTCTTCGAGGTCTACGGCATCCAGGTCTTCGACAAGCGGAAGTTCCCCGCCCGGAAGGTCTACGGCCCCACCGGACGCCCCGAACTGCGCGTCCTGACCTGCGGCGGCGCCTACGAGGCGGGGTCCGGCTACGCGGGCAATGTGGTGGTCTTCGCGCGGATGACGGAGTCCGGCTAGCCGCTGACCGCGTCCTCAGGTGGCGCGGGTGAAGGGATCGATCACGGGGCGGTTCTTCCACACGGCGAGCGCGCAGCCCAGGGCGAAGAGGAAAACGGCTTCGGCGGCGCCCGGGTACGAGAGGGGTTCGTGGATCGGCCAGGCCCAGGGCCGGGCCGATCCTCCCGGCCGGCGTCCGGCTGCGGCACATGCGAGGGGCAGCGCGGCCACACAGATCGCGGCGATACCTGGTCCCAGCACGGCGCGGACGATGAGGGCGCTGCCGAGGAAGCCGGCACAGTTGCGGGCAAGGGACAGGGCTTCGGGCCGGTCCCACAGGAGCTGGATCCCCGCTGCCGTCACGAGGGCCAGCAGGGCGAAGGCCACGCAGAGCACCACAGTGCGCCGACCGTTGTGGCGCAAGGCCACCTCCTCGGTGACGGTGTCCCCGCGGTCGAGCCCGTGCAGGAGCAACACCACCGGCACCACGCCCAGGATCTGAGTGACCAGAAGCCGGCCGGAGGGCCCGACCACGGCGGGTACGGGGATGGCTTCCTGGCGCACCAGGACCGCCACGAGGTACACCGCGAAGAGAGCCGTCAGGACTGCGGGGACATCCTGGCCTTGAGCCACCAGATCATCGCGCCGTCTCCCGGGTCCGGTGTGCGGGGGCAGACGCGGGGTGTGTGGTGCAGTCCCGCAGGGCCTGGCTGTTGTGCCGGAACCACGCCAGCTGCTCGTCGGCTCCCGAGCGACGGACGCCCGCGGCAACGGCGGTTTCTTTCGCGCCGTAGTGGCTGACGACGTCTTCGGAAGCGGCACCCGCGGTCAGCGAGAGCCATGCCGCAGTGGGGCCGTAGGCGTCGGCGCCGGGATAGGGGCTGCCGGACTGTGCACAGGCGGGCGGGCCGGAGGGCAGCAGGCTCGTGCCCACTCCTGCGCGCACCTCGGACGGTGTGGGCTCGGGCCAGGAGCCGATGGACGCGGCCCCCTTGCCCGGATGCTCGTCCATGGTGAGGGTGTCCGGTACGGCAAGGCCGGCGTGCTGCAGACGCCGCCGTGCGTCGGCGGCGTGGTGGCGGACCATCCCTGCGCTGCCGGCGAGCTCCGGCCACAGGCACACCCTCGGATCGTCACCGGCGCACCGCAGTTGCTCCGCGGCCCGGGGGACCGCGGGATCGGCGGGCAGGCCCTGGGCGAGGAATCCGCTGCCGGCCAAGCCGGCCACCAGCGCTGCGCCGGTCAGCGCCCTGCGCAGGCGCACGCCCGGTACGGTCAGGGCCGAGACGGCGGCCGCGATGACGCCGCAGGCCAGCACCAGTGCGCTGGCCGCGGCCTGCCGGTCGGGGGCTTGGCCGAGGGAGCAGCACGAGGTCATGCCGCCGGTGACCATGTGCCGCAGCCACACGGGTTCCATGGCGGCCGGGTAGGCGGTCAGGACGAAGCTGAGCATCAGGGCCAGGGCAACAGCCACCACCAGCGGGAGGCGCTTGCCGAGCAGGAAGCCGGCCATGGCGTGGGCGGTGAGCACGGCCAGCCACACGAGGGCCATGCCGACCGGCGGCAGGCCCGCCTGCGGGTGTGCCGCGGAGATCGTCAGCGCGGCGGCCACCGCCATGCCGAGGGCACCCAGGACGATGACGGGCAGCAGCAGGGGGAGGGCGAGGGCGAGCCCCGAGCGGGTCGGCGCCCAGCCGGCCACGTTGCCGCGGGTGAAGCGTGCGCCCTCCCAGGCACCGGCGGCCGCACAGGCCGGGGCCACGAAGGGCAGCGCGAAGGTGGCGGCGGCCACGGCGCTGGGCCAGTAGCCGGGGGTCACCGACGCGGTGAGGTCATCCGACAGCAGCACGGCGACGAAGGCGGCCAGCAACGGAGCCAGCCAGGTGGCGGAGGAGGAGCGCGCGACAGTACGCCACAGCACGGCTCACACCTCCTGGGCGATCAGCTGGGTGTAGGCATTTTCGGCGCGTCGTCCCTCCGGTGTGCCGGGGGCGGCGAGGGCGAGGAAGGTGTCGGTGTCGCCCTCGAAGCGGGTCCGGCCTCTGTCGAGGATGACGACACGGTCGTACATGGTGTCGAGGTCTTCGGTCTGGTGGGTGGAGACCACGAGGTGGAGGTCGGCCAGCAGGCTGGTGACCAGCTCGCGGAAGATGTGGCGCTGCGAGGGGTCAAGTCCTGCCGTCGGCTCGTCGAGCAGCACGATTTCGCTGTGGTGGACGAGAGTTCCGGCTATGCCCATGCGCCGTAACTGGCCGCCCGAGAGCTGGTGGCTCTTCCGGCCGGCCAGGCTGCCCAGTTTCACCCGCTCCAGTGCCTGGTGTGACCGGTCCCAGGCGTCGGAGCGGGACATTCCTTTCAACCAGCCGATGTAGGCGACGTTTTCCCGGACGGTGAGCCCCGGCATGGGTTTGACGTTCTGCGGAAGCCAGCCCACGGCTTTGCGGTAGGCCGCTCGCGCGTGCCGCTGACCGGGGTTCATCCCCTTCCAGGTCACCGCACCTGCGGTAGGGGAGATCCAGGAGGCGGCGATGCCTAAAAGAGTGGATTTACCTGCGCCGTTAGACCCCAGGAGGACGGTTGCCCGGCGATCGAGGGAGAGATCGAGTCCGTTGAGGACGGGCACCTTCCGGCCGTAGCGGAACGAACACCCGGTGAATTGCAGAGACATGCCATCCTTGCTTTCGCTAGCCGCACATAAACCGGCCGGGAGCCCTGTGCACGCTCCCGGCTGACGTTTCATCGATTTCGTTAATTATGCGTCGGGGCTGTCTCCGAATCCCGGTATTCGCATATCCGCTTCGCCGGGCGGCACAGTCGGCACCTCACATTGCGAGCAGACATCTCACCATGCGGGATGAGGTCCACCCCGCCCGTCCGGCCCCGGCCTGCCCCTGACCTGCGCCCGGACCTCGCCCGGGCACCCCTTCCCCGCTCTCGCCCGCCCTCGCCCCCCGGACCGGCCCGGGGCCCCCGCTCCCGGTGTGATGTGCTGGCCGCATGAGCATCTCGGTCACCACGTGGTACCTCGAGCAGACCTCGCGCGCCGACCTGTCCCCCGCCGCGGGTCCGGCGGCCGAGCAGGACGTCCGGATCACCCGCTCGCAGGTGCCGTCGCCCGAATTCAGCCGCTTCCTCTATACGGCGGTCGGCGCGGACGTGTCCTGGACCGACCGGCTGGGATGGTCGTACGCCCAGTGGGCGGCGCACCTCGGGCGCCCCGGGGTGGAGACCTGGGTGGCGTACGAGCGGGGCACCCCCGCCGGGTTCATCGAGCTGGTGGCGGAGGCGGACGGCTCCGTGGAGATCGTTTACTTCGGCCTCACCCCGGCCTTCCGGGGGCGCCGGATCGGCGGACACCTGCTCGCCCACGGCACCGAGCGGGCCTGGGACCTGGCCGAACGGTGGCCGGAGCTGGCACCGACCAAGCGGGTGTGGCTGCACACGTGCAGCCTGGACGGTCCGCACGCGCGGGCCAATTACGAGCGGCGCGGCTTCCGGGTGTACGACACCACGGTGACCGAGGAGCCCGACGCGCCGGCGCCCGGCCCCTGGCCCGGGGCGGGCCCCACGGGACCGACGGAGCCGACGGAGCCGACGGCGGCCACAGGGCCGGAGACCTCCTCCTCCACCACCACCCCCGCCGGGAAGTGACCGGCGCCACACCGTCTCGCGATGCGAGACCCGGGTGTCCGGATTCTGGATGACGGTGGACTGGCCGGAGAGCGGCGTGACACGCTTCCGTCATGTCTCGAGCTGGAATTGCCTTGGTGAGTCGGCGGCACGTCGACCTCGGCCGCATGTCCAGCGCCATTTGTCGGGCGGGCTGAGGCGCCATTCACCGGGGGCCTTCGGCCCCTGGCAGCACCCAGCACCACCGCATTTCACGCCGTCCCCATCGTCGCGGACGCGCTGACACCCTTTGACCCGCAGACCTTCCGACGCGTGTGCCACGCGCCGTATTCCGGCATGCCTGCGCAGGTCAGCGCGGGTGCTCGGCGCCCTGTCCGCATTCCTTGAGCCCGCCCAGAAGGACGTACACCCATGGCCGCCTCCCCTGAACGCCCCGAAGCTGCCACGACCCGCCGCAAGGCCGGACGCCACCGCGGCGAGGGCCAGTGGGCCGTGGGCCACCACACGCCGCTCAACGGCAATGAGCAGTTCAAGAAGGATGACGACGGTCTCAATGTGCGGACACGCATTGAGACGATCTACGCCAAGTCGGGTTTCGACTCCATCGACCCCAACGACCTGCGCGGGCGGATGCGTTGGTGGGGCCTCTACACCCAGCGCAAGCCCGGGATCGACGGCGGCAAGACGGCGGTCCTGGAGCCGGAGGAGCTGGACGACAAGTACTTCATGCTGCGGGTGCGCATCGACGGCGGGCGGCTGAGCGTGGCCCAGCTGCGCGCCATCGGCGAGGTCTCCGAGCAGTACGCCCGCGGCACCGCGGACATCACCGACCGGCAGAACATCCAGCTGCACTGGATCCGCATCGAGGACGTCCCCGCCATCTGGGAGAAGCTGGAGGCGGTGGGCCTGTCCACGACGGAGGCCTGCGGCGACTGCCCGCGCGTGATCATCGGGTCTCCGGTGGCCGGTATCGCGGCGGACGAGATCATCGACGGCACCCCGGCGGTGGACGAGATCCACGAGCGCTACATCGGCAGCAAGGAGTTCTCCAACCTGCCGCGGAAGTTCAAGACCGCGATCTCCGGTTCACCCGTCCAGGACGTGGTCCACGAGATCAATGACGTGGCCTTCGTCGGTGTCGTCCACCCCGAGCACGGCCCCGGGTTCGACCTCTGGGTCGGCGGCGGCCTGTCCACCAACCCCAAGCTCGCCCAGCGCCTGGGCACCTGGGTGCCGCTCGACGAGGTCGCGGACGTCTGGTCCGGCGTGGTCGGGATCTTCCGGGACTACGGCTACCGCCGGCTGCGCACCCGCGCCCGGCTGAAGTTCCTGATGGCCGACTGGGGCCCGGAGAAGTTCCGCCAGGTGCTGGAGGACGAGTACCTGCAGCGCAAGCTGGCCGACGGACCCGCGCCCGAGGAGCCGGTCTCGAAGTGGCGCGACCACATCGGGGTGCACCGGCAGCAGGACGGCCGCTTCTACGTGGGGTTCGCCCCGCGGGTGGGCCGGGTCGACGGCACCACCCTCACCAAGATCGCCGAACTGGCCGCCGCGTACGGCTCCGACCGACTGCGCACCACCGTCGAGCAGAAGATGATCATCCTCGACGTGGCACAGGACCAGGTCGACGGGCTGGTCGCCGGGCTGGAGGCGCTGGACTTCCAGGTCCACCCCTCACCGTTCCGGCGCGGCACCATGGCCTGCACCGGCATCGAGTTCTGCAAGCTGGCCATCGTCGAGACCAAGGGCCGTGGCGCCTCGCTGATCGACGAACTGGAGCAGCGGATGCCGGACTTCCAGGAACCGATCACCATCAACCTCAACGGCTGCCCGAACGCCTGCGCCCGTATCCAGGTCGCGGACATCGGTCTCAAGGGCCAGCTGGTCCTGGACGACGACGGCAACCAGGTCGAGGGCTACCAGGTGCACCTGGGCGGCGCCCTGGGTCTGGAGGCCGGCTTCGGCCGCAAGGTCCGCGGGCTGAAGGTCACCGCCGATGAACTCCCCGACTACGTCGAGCGGGTGCTGCGCAACTTCGAGGCGCAGCGCGGGGAGGACGAGCGGTTCGCCACCTGGGCGGCCCGTGCGGAAGAGGGTGCGCTGAAGTGAGTGAGCGTGCGGCGCCGTTCTACTGCCCTTACTGCGGGGACGAGGACCTGCGGCCCTCCGAGGAGGGCCACGGAGCCTGGGAATGCCGGTCCTGCAGCCGCGCGTTCCGGCTGAAGTTCCTGGGCCTGCTGACGCCGGGCAGCACCGGCCGGCCCCCTTCCGCTTCCGACGGAGGTACCCCGTGACCACCGCAACCGACCTTCAGCAGCTCGCCGAGCAGGCGGGCCGGGACCTGGAGGACGCGCCCGCCCTGCAGATCCTCGAATGGGCCGCCGAGACCTTCGGTCCGCGCTTCTGCGTCACCTCCTCCATGGAGGACGCGGTCGTCGCGCACCTGGCCTCGCGGGCCTTCCCGGGCGTGGACGTGGTCTTCCTGGACACCGGCTACCACTTCCCCGAGACCCTGGGGACCCGGGACGCGGTGGCCGAGGTGATGGACGTCAACGTCATCACCCTGACGCCGCGCCGGACGGTCGCCGAGCAGGACGCCGAGCACGGCCCGAAGCTGCACGACCGCGACCCGGACCTGTGCTGTGCGCTGCGCAAGGTCAAGCCGCTCGAGGAGGGCCTGGCCGGCTACGACGCCTGGGCGACGGGCCTGCGCCGGGACGAGTCGCCCACCCGGGCGAACACCCCGGTCGTCGGCTGGGACCCCAAGCGGCGCAAGGTGAAGGTCTCCCCGATCGCCCGCTGGACGCAGGCCGATGTGGACGCGTACGTGGACGGGCACGGGGTGCTCACCAACCCGCTGCTGACGGACGGCTATGCCTCCGTCGGCTGCGCGCCCTGCACCCGCCGGGTGCTGGAGGGCGAGGACGCCAGGGCCGGCCGCTGGGCCGGCAGCAACAAGACCGAGTGCGGGCTGCACGGATGACCGAGCATCAGGAGATATCCATGACGGGCGCCACGATCTGGCTGACCGGTCTGCCGAGCGCGGGCAAGACGACCCTCGCGCACGAACTGGCCGGGAAGCTGCGCGGTGACGGCCACCGCGTCGAGGTGCTGGACGGCGACGAGATCCGCGAGTTCCTGTCCGCGGGCCTCGGCTTCACCCGCGAGGACCGGCACACCAACGTCCAGCGGATCGGCTTCGTGGCCGAGCTGCTGGCGAGCAACGGCGTCAAGGCGCTGGTGCCGGTGATCGCGCCGTACGCGGACAGCCGGGAGGCCGTACGGGGGCGCCACCGGAGCGAGGGCACCCCCTACCTGGAGGTGCATGTGGCCACGCCCGTCGAGGTGTGCTCCGAGCGGGATGTGAAGGGGCTCTACGCCAAGCAGGCGGCCGGTGAGATCTCCGGCCTGACCGGCGTGGACGACCCGTACGAGGCGCCCGCCGCACCCGACCTGCGCATCGAGTCGCACACCCAGACCGTGCAGGAGTCCGCGGCGGCACTGCATGCGCTGCTCACCGAAAGGGGACTGGCATGACGACCGTCACGGCCGTGACCGGGAACGCCGAGGACGCCGAGAACCCGTACGCCCTCTCCCACCTCGACGCCCTGGAGTCGGAGGCGGTGCACATCTTCCGTGAGGTGGCCGGTGAGTTCGAGCGGCCGGTGATCCTGTTCTCCGGCGGCAAGGACTCCATCGTCATGCTGCACCTGGCGCTGAAGGCGTTCGCGCCGGCCGCGGTGCCGTTCTCCCTGCTGCACGTCGACACCGGGCACAACTTCCCCGAGGTCCTGGACTACCGCGACCGCACCGTGGAGCGGCACGGTCTGCGGCTGCACGTCGCCTCCGTGCAGGACTTCATCGACCGCGGTGAGCTGCGCGAGCGTCCCGACGGCACCCGCAACCCGCTGCAGACCGTCCCGCTGCTGGACGCCATCGACAAGGGCCGCTTCGACGCGGTCTTCGGCGGCGGCCGCCGGGACGAGGAGAAGGCGCGCGCCAAGGAGCGGGTCTTCTCGCTGCGCGACGAGTTCGGCGGCTGGGACCCGCGCCGCCAGCGCCCCGAGCTGTGGCAGCTCTACAACGGCAAGCACTCCCCCGGCGAGCACGTCCGCGTCTTCCCGCTGTCCAACTGGACCGAGCTGGACGTGTGGCAGTACATCGCCCGCGAGAAGATCGAACTGCCCGCCATCTACTACGCCCACGAGCGCGAGGTCTTCGCCCGCAGCGGTATGTGGCTCTCCCCCGGCGAGTGGGGCGGCCCCAAGGACGGCGAGAGCCTGGAGCGGCGGCAGGTGCGCTACCGCACCGTCGGCGACATGTCCTGCACCGGTGCCGTCGACTCAGACGCCGACACCATCGAGGCGGTGATCGCGGAGATCGCCGCGTCCCGGCTCACCGAGCGGGGCGCCACCAGGGCCGACGACAAGATGTCCGAGGCCGCCATGGAGGACCGCAAGCGCGAGGGGTACTTCTAACATGAGCACGAACACAGGCACGGGCACGAGCGCGGGCGCGGCCGACATCGTCGAGGCGGGTGCCACCTCGCTGCTGCGCTTCGCCACCGCGGGCTCCGTCGACGACGGCAAGTCCACGCTGGTGGGCCGGCTGCTGCACGACTCCAAGTCGGTGCTCGCCGACCAGCTGGAGGCCGTCGAGCGTGCCTCCCTGGGCCGCGGCCAGGAGACACCCGACCTGGCGCTGCTGACCGACGGGCTGCGCGCCGAGCGCGAGCAGGGCATCACCATCGACGTCGCCTACCGCTACTTCGCCACCCCGCGGCGCCGCTTCATCCTGGCGGACACCCCCGGGCATGTGCAGTACACCCGCAACATGGTCACCGGCGCCTCCACCGCCGAGCTGGCCGTGGTGCTGGTCGACGCCCGCAACGGCGTGGTCGAGCAGACCCGCCGGCACGCCGCGGTCGCCGCCCTGCTGCGCGTCCCGCATGTGGTGCTGGCCGTCAACAAGATGGACCTGGTCGACTACGCCGAGCCCGTCTTCGCCGCCATCGCCGAGGAGTTCACGGCCTACGCGGCCTCACTGGGCGTCCCGGAGATCACCGCGATCCCGATCTCGGCGCTGGCCGGCGACAACGTGGTGTCCCCCTCGGCGCACATGGACTGGTACGGCGGCCCCACCGTGCTGGAGCACCTGGAGACCGTGCCCGTCGTCGCCGACCCGTCAAAGGACCCGGCGCGCTTCCCGGTCCAGTACGTCATCCGTCCGCAGACCGCCGAACACCCCGACTACCGCGGCTACGCGGGCCAGATCGCCTCCGGTGTGCTGCGCGTCGGCGACGCGGTCACCGCCCTGCCCTCGGGCCGCACCACCACCATCGAGGCGATCGACGCCCTGGGCCAGGCCGTGGACGCCGCCTGGGCACCGCAGTCGGTCACCGTCCGCCTCACCGACGACATCGACATCTCACGCGGTGATCTGATCGCCGCCACGGCCACCGCACCGGACCTCTCGCAGGACATCGAGGCAACCGTCTGCCACGTGGCGGACCGTCCCCTGACCCTCGGCCAGCGGGTGCTGCTCAAGCACACCACCCGCACCGTCAAGGCCCTGGTCAAGGACATCCCCTCCCGCCTCACCCTGGACGACCTCTCGCAGCACCCGGCCCCCGGCGAACTGGCCGCCAACGACATCGGCCGCGTCACCCTCCGCACCGCCGAGCCCCTGGCCCTGGACGCCTACGCCGACTCCCGCCGCACCGGCTCCTTCCTCCTGATCGACCCGGCGGACGGTACGACCCTGACCGCGGGGATGGCGGGCAACGCCTTCGCCGAGGCGGCCGCCGAGGCCGCCGTGGCCGACGGCGCGGACGACGACGAGGGATGGGACTTCTGAGCATGCTCCAGGACGTGTTCTCGACCTTCGCGAAGGAGGGCGGCCGCATCGGCAGCGGCGCCCTGGGCAGCGGGCAGGGCGGAGTCGGCCGATGTGTGCGCTGACGATGCCCGGCTCCGTATCCCCCACACCCCCCTTCCGAAGATCCATCGATCTGCCGGGCGCGCCGTAGAAGGCGCGTACTGACCCGGCCCTCCGAGAGGAACCCCTCCCGTGTCTGCCGTTCGTCACCGCCTGCTGGCGGCCGCTGTCACCGTCCCGCTCCTGACCGGGGCGCTGGGCGCCTGCGGCTACGGCTCCGAGGCGAAGAAGGACACCGCGGCCGGTGTCGCGCCCAAGGGCGCCAAGACCGACGGGCTCGATCACCTCACGATCGGGTTCTTCGGCAACACCACCCATGCGACGCCCCTGATCGGCCTCCAGAACGGTGCCTTCCAGAAGGAACTGGGCGGCACCGAAGTGAAGGCCGCCCCCTTCAACGCGGGCCCCGCCGAGATCGAAGCCCTGAACTCGGGCGCCGTCGACATCGGCTGGATCGGCCCCTCCCCCGCGATCAACGGCTACGTCAAGTCGCACGGCAAGAGCCTGAAGATCATTGGCGGTTCAGCCTCCGGCGGTGTCTCGCTGGTGGTCAACCCCAAGAAGATCAAGAGCCTGAACGACCTCAAGGGCAAGACCATCGCGACCCCGCAGCTGGGCAACACCCAGGACGTAGCGCTGCTGAACTACCTGTCGGGCAAGGGCCTCAAGGTCGACCCCACCACCGGCAAGGGCGATGTCACCGTCCAGCGCACCGACAACAAGGTGACGCCGACCGTCTTCCAGCAGGGCGGTATCGACGGCGCGTGGGTGCCCGAGCCCACCGCCTCCAAGCTCGTCGCCGAGGGCGGCAAGACGCTGCTGGACGAGAAGAAGCTGTGGAAGGACGGGAAGTTCGTCATCACGAACATGATCGTCTCGCAGAAGTTCCTCAAGGCACACCCCAAGGCCGTCGAAGCGGTGCTGCGGGCCTCGGTGCGGACCAACGCCTGGATCCGGTCGCACCCGGCCGAGGCGAAGAAAGCCCTCAACGACAAGCTCGCCTCCCCGGACGTGGCCGGCAAGGCGCTGCCGCAGAACGTCCTCGACCCCGCGTTCAAGAACGTCGATGTCACCGATGACCCGCTGGCCGCCACCCTCCACGAGGAGGCGGATCACGCCGTCAAGGCGGGTCTGCTCAAGAAGCCCGACCTCAGGGGCATCTACGACCTCACCCTGCTCAACAAGGTGCTGAGGTCCGAGGGTAAGCAGCCGGTCTCCGACGCCGGACTCGGCAGCAAGTAGCCCCGCCCCCGCCGTACCGCACTCCCCCAGGAGGTGACACCGATGACGACCACCACGCTCCCCCAGCAGCAACCCGCCACGGCGGACACGGGCACCACCGTGCCGTACGCGGCCCGCATCGACCATGTCTCGAAGTCGTTCGGCCGCACCGGCGCACAGCAGCATGTCCTGGACGACATCAGCATCGATGTGGCGCCCGGTGAATTCGTCTGCCTCCTGGGGGCCTCGGGCTGCGGCAAGTCCACCCTCCTCAACCTCGTGGCCGGTCTGGACGCGCCGTCCGCCGGCGCCATCGAGACGCCCGGCGGCAGGCCGGCCCTGATGTTCCAGGAGCATGCGCTGTTCCCGTGGCTGACCGCCGGCCGCAACATCGAACTGGCGCTGCGGCTGCGCGGGGTGCCGCGCGCGGAGCGCCGGGAGGAGGCCGAGCGGCTGCTGGAACTCGTCCGGCTCAAAGGGGCCCACGGCAAGCGGGTACACGAGCTGTCGGGCGGTATGCGCCAGCGCGTCGCGATGGCCCGCGCCCTGGCCCAGGACAGCCAACTGCTGCTGATGGACGAGCCGTTCGCCGCGCTCGACGCGATCACCCGCGATGTGCTGCACGACGAGCTGACCCGCATCTGGCGTGAGACCAGCTTGTCGGTCCTGTTCGTCACCCACAACGTCCGCGAGGCCGTGCGGCTCGCCGAGCGGGTGGTGCTGCTGTCCTCCCGCCCCGGCAAGATCGCCCGCGAGTGGCGGGTGGACATCCCGCAGCCGCGCCGCATCGAGGACGCCGCGGTCGCCGACCTTTCCATCGAGATCACCGAACAGCTCCGTGGGGAGATCCGCCGCCATGGCCAGCACTGAGACCAAGGACCCCTCCGCCGCCGCCCGGAAGGACGAGACCACCGCGCCCGGCAGCGCCGCCGCCGCGGCCGGTGATATCGCCGGCCTGGAGGCCGGGCTGGACGCCCTGGAGTCCCGGGTCGTCGACCGGCAGCCGTGGCTGCGCACCGCCGCCTCGAAGGCGTTCCCTCCCCTCGTCGCGATCGTCATCGTGCTCGTGGTGTGGCAGCTCGCGTACCACTTCGAGCTGAAGCCGCACTACCTGCTGCCGAGCCCCGTCGACGTCGCGCACTCGCTGCAGCAGAAGTGGCTCGAGGGCACCCTGCTGAGCTTTGTGTGGACCAGCGTCTCCCGCGGCGCCCTTGGCTTCGTCGCCTCGGTGGCTCTCGGTACGGTGCTCGGGCTGGTCGTCGCCCGGGTCAAGGCCGTACGGGCCGCGATCGGGCCGATCCTGAGCGGTCTGCAGTCGCTGCCGTCGGTGGCCTGGGTCCCGGCCGCGATCATCTGGTTCGGGCTGAGCGACGCCACGATCTACGCGGTGGTGCTGCTCGGTGCCGTCCCGTCCATCGCCAACGGCCTGGTGGCGGGCGTCGACCAGATCTCCCCGCTCTACCTGCGGGCCGGCCGCACCATCGGCGCCACCGGCCTGGCGGGCATCCGCCATGTGCTGCTCCCGGCCGCGCTGCCGGGCTATATCGCCGGACTCAAGCAGGGCTGGGCGTTCTCCTGGCGCTCCCTGATGGCCGCCGAGCTCATCGTCAACGCACCCGATCTGGGCACCGGTCTGGGCCAGCTGCTGGAGCAGGGCCGCGAGTTCCAGGACATGTCCTGGGTGCTCGCCGCGATCCTCCTCATCCTCATCGTCGGCATCGGCATCGAGCTGCTGATCTTCGCCCCGATCGAACGCCGGGTGCTGCGCAGCCGCGGCCTCCTCGTGAAGAGCTGAACCATGGACCTGTGCCCCCCTCGCCCCACGCTCCTCGTCGTCGCCCACGGCAGCCGCGATCCGCGGCACGCCGCGGCCGTCTCCGCGCTCTGTGCGCGGGTGCGGGCGCTGCGGCCGGGGCTGCGCGTCGAGGTCGGCTACCTCGACTTCAACGCGCCCCGGGTGCCGCGGGTGCTGGAGCGGCTGTCGGCGGAGGCAGCGGCCGAGGGGCGGCGCGCGCCGGCGCCGTCCGGGCGTCGTGACGGGCCGGACGGGGTCGTACGGGAGGTGGTGGCGCTGCCGCTGCTGCTGACCCGCGCCTTCCACGCCAAGTCCGACATCCCGGCGGTCCTGCGGGCGGCGACGGCACGGCTGCCCCTGCTGACCGTCCGCCAGGCCGAGGTGCTGGGCCCCTCGCCGCTGCTGACCGCCGCGCTGGAGCGCCGGCTGGCACAGGCCGGGGTGCGGCCCGGCGACCGTGGCTCGACCGGGGTCGTGCTGGCCTCGGCGGGCTCCTCCGACCCGGAGGCGAGCGCAGTGATCGCTGAAATCGCGCGGGAGTGGCGGCACACCGCCGGCTGGTGTGCCGTGCGACCTGCGTTCGCCTCCGCATCTCTTCCCCGTACGGCCGACGCGGTGCGGGAACTGCGGGCCGAGGGCGTCGGCCGGGTGGCCGTGGCCCCGTACGTCATCGCCCCGGGTTTCCTCCCGGACCGCATTGCCGCCGGGGCCCGCGAGGCCGGGGCCGATGTCCTCGCCCCCGTCCTCGGCCCGGCACCCGAGCTGGCCCGGCTGCTGCTGCGGCGCTACGACGGGGCGGCCTTGGACGGCGCCCGCGGGGACCTGACGGCGTTGACCGCCTGACGGGTCCCCACGGCGCGGCGGGTCAGGCCTGCGCGGTGCGCAGCCAGACCGTGGTCCACGGCGGCAGTTCGTCGCCGGTGACCGGCGCGGAGGCCAGCAGCAGCTCACCGGCCGGCAACGGCCGGGGCTCGTCGGACAGGTTGGCCACGCACTCCCAGCCGCCGGAGCGGCGGAAGTGCAGGACGTCCGGGTGGGCCGTCGGCGCGTCATCGGCCCACTCCAGCGCCTCGTCGGCCAGCAGCCGGCGGCGGGTGGCGAGCGCCCTGCGGTACAGCTCCAGCGGGGATGACGCCACACCCTGCTGTGCCTCGACGGACAGCTCGCCCCAGCCGGCCGGCTGCGGCAGCCAGGTGCCCCCGCTGCCGAAGCCGTACGAGCTGCCCTCGCGCCGCCAGGGCAGGGGCACCCGGCAGCCGTCCCGGCCCTTGAGCCGGCCTCCGCTGCGGGTCCACACCGGGTCCTGGAGGCTGTCCCGGGAGAGGCCGGCGACCTCGGGCAGCCCCAGCTCCTCGCCCTGGTAGACGTAGCCGGAGCCCGGCAGCGCCAGCATCAGCAGGGTCGCGGCCAGCGCCCGGCGCAGCCCGAACTCCCGGTCCAGGACGGGTTCCTGGCCGTCGGAGAGCAGCCAGGCCTCCTCGTCGCGGCCGTCCGGCAGGCCGTACCGGGAGGCGTGCCGGATCACATCGTGGTTGGACAGCACCCAGGTCGCGGTCGCCCCGGCCGCCCGCGCGTCGGCGAGTGCGGTGTCGATGGCGGCGCGCAGCTCCCCGGCGTGCAGCGCGGCCTTGAGGAAGTCGAAGTTGAAGGCCTGGCCGAGTTCCTGCGGGGTGGCGTACGCGGTACGGCGGGAGCTGCGTACCCAGGCCTCGGCGACGGCGACCCGCGGCGGGTCGTACTCGTTGAAGACCTTGCGCCAGTCGCGGAAGATGTCGTGCACCTCGTCGCGGTCCCAGAAGGGGTGGCTGCCGTCCTCGGGCAGGTCTGCGGGCGTGTAGCCCTCGACCGTGCCGATGTCGCGGAGCGGCGCGGCCAGGTCCTTGGCCAGGCCGTGGGCCACATCGACCCGGAAGCCGTCGACGCCGCGGTCGGACCAGAAGCGCAGGGTGTGCCGGAAGTCCGCGCGGACCTCGGGGTTGTCCCAGTTGAAGTCGGGCTGCTCCGGGGCGAAGAGGTGCAGGTACCACCAGCCGTCCGGCAGCCGGGTCCAGGCGGGGCCGCCGAAGCAGGAGACCCAGTCGGTGGGCGGCAGTTCGCCCCGCTCGCCCTTGCCCTCGCGGAAGACGTACCGCTCGCGGGCGGCGGACCCGGGCTCGGCGCGCAACGCCTCCTGGAACCAGAGGTGCTGGTCGGAGGAGTGGTTGGGCACGATGTCGACCATCACCTTGAGGCCCAGGCGGTGTGCCTCGGCCACCATGGCGTCGAAGTCGTCGAGGGTGCCCAGGCGCGGGTCGACATCGCGGTAGTCGTCGACGTCATAGCCGCCGTCGGCCAGTTGTGAGGGGTAGAAGGGGCTCAGCCAGACGGCGTCCACCCCGAGGCCGGCGAGGTAGGGCAGCCGGGAGGTCACACCGGGGAGGTCTCCGATGCCGTCGCCGTCGGCGTCGGCGAAGCTGCGCGGGTACACCTGGTAGACGACGGCCTGCCGCCACCAGTCGGTGGTGTTGCGGTCGGAGCCGGGGTGCTGTGCGGTCACGGGGAGGCCTTTCGGTACGAGAGCGGTCGTATGAGGGAACCTCCCAGCGTCAGCTGGGGAAGGAACGGGGCGCGGTGCGGCGCCGGGTGCGGTGGGGGCGGGAAGGGAAGACGCCCCCCGGGGGCCGCCGGTCTCATCCCTTCACCGCCCCGGAGGTCATGCCCGAGACGATCGAGCGACGGAAGATCATGACAAGGACGCCGATGGGGACGGTGGCAGCCACGGCCCCCGCGAAGAGTGTCCCGTAGGGGACGGTGTACTGGCTGGTGAACAGGGCGATGCCGACCGGAACTGTGCGGTGGCCGTCCTCGCTGTTGAAGGTCAGCGCGAGCAGGAACTCCGACCAGGTCGCGGTGAAGGTGAAGATGCCCGCGGTGAAGAGCCCCGGCCGGGCGAGGGGGGCGATGACGGTCAGGACGGTACGCAGCGGTCCAGCGCCGTCGACGGTGGCCGCCTCCTCCAGCTCACGGGGGACACCGACCAGGTAGTTGCGCATGATCCAGATGGCGAACGGCAGGTTCAGCGCGACATAGGGCACGATCAGGCCCGCATAGCTGTTGAGCAGCCCCAACTGCCGCTCCAGCAGGAAGAGCGGAACGACCAGCGCGATCGGCGGGAAGACGGACAGCATCAGCAGTGCGGTCATGAGGGCGCCGCGGCCGCGCAGCGGGGTGCGGGCCAGGGCGTAGCCCGCGAAGAAGGACAGCCCCAGCACGGCGACCGTGGAAACCGACGCCACCAGCACGCTGTTGAGCAGATAGCGGCCGATGCCGTTGCGGACGAAGGCCTCGGCGTAGTTGCCGAGCGTCGCCGCCTTCGGGACCAGGGCCGGCGGGTCGGCGCTGACCTCGCCCGGTCCCTTGAAGGACGACACGATCATCCAGTACAGCGGCAGTGCCGACAGCACGACGATCGCCAGACCGCCGAGGTTGACGGCGTTGACGTACCGGCGGATGCCGGACGCCGGTGCACGGCGGTTCATGCCCGCCCTCCTTCGTCGGCCTGCGCCTTGAACCTCACCCGGGCAGTGATCGACGACGCCGACAGCGCACACGAACGCCACATCGTCCTGCCGACCGAACTCGTCCCCCGCGGCAGCACGGGGCCGCCGCCGGCGGGGAGTTAACACCCGCCTGTACCTCGTCACCGGCCACGACAGAGGACGCCTCGCGCCGGGGACGGCCAACGGGCAGGCGGAGCCACACCTTCTTCAGGGCGAGGAGGAACGGAGGTCCGTCGGGAGCCGGCCCGCCGCGCGACCCTCCGAACTGGGCGGCCTTCAGCCGGGCCCGCCACCTTCGGCGGATACATCGCCGAAGAGAGCCTGCTCGGCGTCCTCGCCTCAGCCAACCAGACCGCCACGCCCTTGAGTTCTCGGCCTGGCATCCACTTGCCAACATGGCAACCGGATGCCAGAGTGACAAGACGAATGGCGCGGCAGCACGCACAGCAAGAGCCCCCAGCCCCTCATACCAGGAAAGAGGAGGCACCAGGATGGACAAGAAGGAAGCGCGGGAGGCCCTCGCTTCTGCGGACGCACTGGCTTCGCGAATCCGTCGGGGAGCCCGGTGGCACGCTCCCCTGGTGTTCCTGCTGGGCCTCGTGATGATGGCGCTGACAGCCCTGTACGGGCTGCTGATTCAGCCCTCCGTTCGGTACGCCGTTCCGGTCGTCTTGCTGCTTCCGTTGTTTGCACTGGTGATATACACCGCGACGCGTCCCGTGGTGCCGCGCCACCATCGGGCGCTGTACGCGGTCATCACCGCGACTGGGGGCGGCGTTTACGCCCTCACCGTCACGCTCGGCACGGTCCTCTTCTCCGGCGAACCGCTGTGGTGGGTGCCGGGGGCGATCCTGTGTGCGGTGCCGTTCTTCCTGGTCGGCATGCTGGAGCGCAAGGCCGTCAGGACCACAGAGAGTATGCCGTGACACATCCGCGGAAGTCGCTCGACAGCGTCATCCACTCCCCGGTGCGATTCTCCATCGCTGCCGCGCTGGCCTCGGTCGACGAGGCTGACTTCAAGACCCTCCGCGAGGCCATCGAGATCACGGCCCCGGCTCTGTCCAAGCAGATCGCTCTGCTCGAGCAGGCTGGTTACGTGAAGGTCCGCAAGGCATTCGTCGGCAAGCGCTCCCGTACCTGGCTTTCCCTCACCGGCGAGGGCCGCAATGCCTTCACTCGCCACCTGACCGCCCTCCGCGAGATCGCTGACTGGGATCCGGCCGGCGAATGACACCCGGTCCACTCACCGGCCCTCCGCTACGCCGTGCACGACGACCATGCCGTGCACGACGACCAAGAAGAAGGGGTCCGACAGGGATCCGGTAGACACGTACGCAACTCACCTACGAGAAAGGGACGTTGCGATTCCGCGTCGACAGCCAGTGGGTCACCGTGTCGTGCTGACGTCTCGCCGCACGGGAGCCGCCGCCACGCATGCGGGTGCGCGTACGAAGGCATAGGCGAGGACCGCACCGATCAGACCGACGGCCGCGGCGGCGACGTAGACCCGGTCCAGGCCCTCGGCCGGTGCGGTGCCGGACCCCGTCCGGAAGAGGACACCGAAGACCGCGACGGCCAGGGTCGGGCCGAGCTGGCGGAAGGTCGTCATCGCACCGGCCGCCATGCCGCCGCGGTCGGCGGGTACGGCGGCGAAGACCGCCCCCGACAGGGCCGGGCCCATGACGCCGATACCGATTCCGGTGACGGCGAGGCCGAGCGCCACGGAACTCGCGGTGGACGTGGCGTCGAGACCGCTCTGCAGGGCGCAGCCGACACCGCTGAGCAGCAGCCCGGTGCCGACGACGAGGCGGGGCGACGTACCGCGCAGGGTCCGCCCCGCGACCAGCGAGGTGGCGAAGGAGGTGAGGGCCAGCGGCATCAGGGCCAGCCCCGCGCGTACCGGGCCGAGGCCGAGGTCCGACTGCAGCCACACCGAAGTGAACAGGAGCGCCGCGAAGGCGGCCGAGGACGCCAGGACGCACAGCATCACCGCCGCGAAGGAGGCCCGGCCGAAGAGCCGTACGTCCAGCATCGGGTGCGCACAGCGGCGTTCGAGGACGACGAAGACGGCCAGCGCGACGGCAGCGAGGGCGATCGAGGCGTACCCGGCGGGAGTCCAGCCGTCCTCGCCGGCCCGGGTGAGGCCGTGGACGAGGGCACCGGCGCACACGGCGAAGGCGACGGTGCCGGGCAGATCGACCCGGTGGGCCCGCGGTCGGCGGTCGTTGCCGAGGACGCGCAGGGTGAGGACGACGGTGCCGGCGACCAGGGGGAGGTTGAGGAGGAACGCGGCCCGCCAGCTGAGGTATTCGGTCAGGACACCGCCCAGCATCGGGCCGACCGCGGCGCCCAGGCCGGTGACCGCGCCGAAGACGCCCATCGCCATGCCTCGGTCGGGTCCGCGGTAGACGACGCCGATGAGCGCGAAGGCCGATACGGACATGGCCGCACCACCGATGCCCTGCACCGCACGGGAGGCGATCAGCAGCCCGGTGCCGGGCGCGAGTGCGCAGCCCAGGGAGGCCAGGGCGAAGACGGTGAGACCCGCGACGTAGACGTTGCGGGCGCCGAACCGGTCGGCGAGGGAGCCGAAGGGGAGCATCAGCACGGCCAGGGCGAGGGTGTAGATGTTCACCACCCACTGCAACCCGGACAGGGGTGCCTGCAGGTCGGTGCCGATGGCGGGCAGGGCGACGTTCAGGACGGTGGTGTCGAGCAGGAACAGGAAGGTGCCGAGGCAGATCGCCACGAGCGGCCACCAGGGGCGCATGAGCTTTCCTCTCACGGGAGGCTTTCCTCTCAAGGGGGGCGGGGAATCGCTCACACGCTCCGACAACGGGCAAGGATTCCACCAGCCATGCCCCATCCCGTGCCGGATACTGGCACGGTAGGTCCCATGAAGACAGATACCGTCATCCTCGACGAGGTCGACCGAGGGCTGGTGCACGCCCTGCAGATCGACGGCCGAGCCGCTTTCCGCGCCATCGGCGAGGCCCTTGGCGTCTCCGAGAACACCGTGGCCCGCCGCTACCGGCGCCTGCGGACCGCCGGCATCCTGCGGGTGGTCGGCACCCTGAACGGCGCCCGGCTCGGTTACAGCGCCTGGACGATCCGGCTGCGCTGCACCCCCGACGCGGCCGGAGCCATGGCCACGGCACTGGCCAAACGCAGCGACATCTCCTTCGTCCATCTGCTGTCCGGCGGTACGGAGATCTCCTTCAGCACACAGACCCGCTCCAGCGACGAGAGCGACGCGCTGCTCCTGCACCAGCTACCCCGCACCGCCCGCGTCACCTCGGTCTCGGCGCATCTCCTGCTCAGCCACTACGCCCTGCCCAACAACTGGGCGGGACCCGCGTGGCTCACCCCGGAGCAGGCCGCCCTCCTCACCCCGCCTCCCGTCGTCGACAGGGACATGGAGGCGGACGCGGAGGCCTCGGTAGAACTGCGGGAAGGGGACCGCACCCTCCTCGAGGCCCTGGGCCGGGACGGCCGGGCCGGCTACGCCGAACTCGCCACCGCCACCGGCTGGTCGGACGCCACCGTCCGGCGCCGCATCGCCGCCCTGCGCCGGGCCGGAGTCCTGATCTTCCTCGTCGACATCCCCTCAGCCGCGCTGGGCTTCCGTGCCGAGGCCCGGCTCTGGATGTCCGTCCAGCCCTCGAAACTCACCGCCGTGGCAGCCGCGATGGCCGGTCATCCGGAGGCCTCCCTGGTCGCGATGACCACCGGTCCGACCAACCTGCTCGCCGCCGTCAACTGCCGTGACGCGCAAGACCTTTCCCGCTACCTCACGGAACGGATCGCCTCCCTGGACGCGATCCGCAGCATCGAGACCGCACCGGTCATCCGCACCGTCAAACGAGCCGGCACCCTGCTGCTGCCCGCGTAGCGCCCCGAGGTACGGACCGCGGCGGAACGCGTGCCGCCGGTACCGAGGAGCAGACCTGCCGCCGGCGCCGAGAAGGAGAGCAAATCAGGACACCTGACGCACTCGACTAGGATGCGGCCATGACCGCCCCGGACTCCCCGACGCATCCGGCAGCCCACCGCACGGACCCCGAACTGGGCTTTCCGGCTCCGGGGGAGGTACTGCGCCGGCTGCGGACCCAGCGGGGCATGTCACTGCGTCAGGTTGCGGCGGAATGCGGCCTTTCGGTCTCGTTCCTGGCTTCGCTGGAGCGGGGCGAGACCGATATCGCGCTGGAGCGGCTGGGCCGGCTGGCGAAGGTGTTCGGGCACAACGTGGGGTCGTTCCTCGGCTTCTCACCCGGCCAGGCGGCGCCCTCCCTGTTCCCGTTCGGCGAACAGCCGGTGATCGAGCGCGCGCCCGGCATCACCTATCGGGTCCTGCGCGCACCGGAGTTGGGGTACCAGGTGGTCCAGGGGGACTTCGCCCCGCACAGCGGGCTGGGCGAGGACCTTCAGCACGAGGGCACAGACCTGATCATCGTGACCGAAGGCACCTTGGTGACCCGGTACAACGGCGTCGACCACACCCTGCGGGCCGGGGACTGCGCGCGCTGGTCAGCGGGTTATCCGCACTCCTTCCGCAACGACACCGACAAACCCGCGCGGATGGTCGCGCTGCTCTTCTCCAGCCTCTACTGACGGCTCGTCCCCGGAGACGGGACGGGCCCGTGGCGAGCCGGGGCACCTGAGGTGCCCCGGCTTTTCCGTGCGCCGTTCCGGACGCTGTGCCTTGCAGACCTTCCTGGCGGTTCCTGCCCCATGCCGACCTGCGCCGACCTGCGCCTGCCTGCGCCTGCCTGCGCCTGCAACTCCATCCCCGCATGGATCTCACCCCTGCCCCACGGTGAACCGTATTCTGCATTACTGTGCGTTTTAACGTACAAGCCGCTGCTCCGGTGAACCCGCGAGCGACAGCTAGAGATCGAGCGGCACCAAGAGATCAGGACATGCCATGCAGCTGAACCCCACCCAAGTCGCCCCGCCCTCCACCCCGCCCCCGGCCACGAGCGCGACCACCAGCACGGCCACGAGTGCGGCCATGAGCACGGCCACCGCCGCACCAACCGGCCCCGGCCGCGCCGACCTGTTGGCCCGCGTCGCCCTCGTACTGGTCTGGAGCTCCGGCTTCATCTCCGGCAAACTCGGCCTGCGCCACTGTGCCCCCTACACCTTCGCGGCCCTGCGTTTCGCCCTCGCCGGAGCGATTCTGCTGGTCATCGCCCTGCTCAGTCGGCGCGCATTACCCCGCGGCCGGATGCTGGCGCATCTCGCCGTCGCCGGTGTCCTGGTGCAGGCCGTCCAGTTCTCCAGCATCTACGTCGGCATGGACCTCGGCGTCCCGTCCGGGCTCGCCGCACTGATCATCGCGCTCTACCCGCTGACGGCCTCGCTGATCGCCGTCCCCGTCCTGCACGAACGTGTCACCCGTGGCCAGTGTCTGGGCCTCGTGCTGGGGCTCGGCGGAGTCGCGCTCGCGGTCGGCGAAGGGCTCCACTTCGACGCCGACTACCTCGCCGGCCTCGGCTTCGTCGTCCTGGCGCTCCTCGGCATCTCGGCCGGCACCGTCTACCAGAAGCGGTTCTGCCGCGGCATGGAACCGGTCTCCGGCAACGCCGTACAGCTGCTGGCCGCCGCCGTCGCCGCGCTGCTGCCCGCCCTGTTCGCCGAAGGATTCGACGTCACCTTCACCGCCGGCTACTGGCCGGTGCTGCTGTGGGCCGCACTCATCAACTCGATCGTCGGCGTCGGCCTGCTCTACGGGCTCCTGCAACGCCACGGCACCAGCCAGGTGAGCAGCCTCTTCTACCTGGTGCCCATGGTCACGGCCGGCTTCGCCGCCCTGCTGCTCGGCCAGCATCTCGGCCCGCTGACCCTCGGCGGACTGGTCCTGGCCACCGCGGGCACCCTGTTGGCCGGCCGCGTACGAAGCTGAGGGCGAGGCCCGCGGGTCGCGAAACCGGCCGCGACGAGGTGCGGAGCGCCCTCAGTCCCGCTCGTCCAGCATGAAGGATCCGTATGCGGGCTTCCCCGCCTTTTCGTAGGCGCAGTACTGCACCCCCACGCCGGTGGTGCGGGATTCCGTGAGCGTCCAGGCGGCGGGAGCGGCGCCCGCGGCGAAGAGCCGCTTGCCGGTGCCGATGATCACGGGGTTGACGAGCAGCCGGTACTCGTCGACGAGGTCGTGCCGCTGCAGGGTGTGGATGAGGTCGCTGCTGCCCTGCGTCATGATCACGCCGTCCAGCTGCGCCTTGAGCTGTGCGACGGAGTCGGCGACGTCGCCGTTGCCGTCACGCTTCAGCAGATGGGAGTTGTTCCACTCCAGGCTGTTCCGGGTGCGCGAGGCGACGTACTTGGGCATGGCGTTGAGCTTCACGGCGATCGGGTTGTTCTCGTCGGTGACGCGGGGCCAGTGAGAGGCGAAGATGTCGTAGGTCTTCCGGCCGAGCAGGAGATGATCGGCGGTCCGCTCGAAGATCTCCGTCATCAGTCCCATGAAGTCGTCGTCGACGTACGGAACCTGCCAGCCACCGTGCTCGAACCCTTGGTCGACGTCCTCGCCCTTACCGCCGGGGGCCTGCATGACGCCGTCCAGAGTGACGAAGGCGGTGACGATCAGCTTGCTCATGATGCTGCCTTTCGGGTGCGGAATCAGCGTGCACCCGTATTGACTCCCGGCCCGGCGCGAACTCATCGCCCGCCACGCGGCCGGCACCGGCGGGGTCTGGCGACGTCGGCCGGCCGATGGATACGGTCCCCTCCATGACTGACTCCGCCGTGACTGACTCCGCCGTGGCCACCAGCAAGCGCAACGCCGATGTCGTCCGCCGCTACCTCCGCGTCTTCGAGACGCGGCGGGTTGCCGATCTCGCGGAACTCGTGGCGGAGGACGTACTCGTCCACGGCGCCGGCCGGCACGTCCAGGGGCGGCACTACCCCGAGCAGTCCGTGCTGACCCCGGGCCTGTCCCACTGCCGCGTCCAAGTGGATGACCTCTTCGCGGCCGACGACCGTGTCACCGTCGCCTTCACACTGACCTACACCCACGACCGCACCGGCCGGGACCTCACCATGACCGGCGTCAAGACCTACCGGCTCCGCGACGGCCGCATCGTCGAATTCTGGGGCGAGACCGACCTGCACGGCCTCCTCCGCCAGGCGGGACTCGTACCGGAGCAGATCCCGCCGTTCTGAGGGGAAGCCACGCCGGCTGGACCAAACCTGCAGCGCGTGGCGGCCGACAGCCGTCCGCGCACCCGATCAGGTCGCTCCGAGCTGACGACGGGAGACGGCTGGCGTGGGGACAATGCAGGCGGAGGGGCGGGGGTGAGCCGTCGGCAGCGACCGTGCTGGTCGCTGCCATCAACGGCTAGCGGTGACCAGTTCGGGACAACACACCTAGACCAGCCACTTCCCGTCGCGCATCAGGGTACGTCCGGCCATCTCGGGAACCGTTCCCCACGCCTGCAGCACCTCCGGGGTGACCTGGAAGAAGACGTACGACGGGTGGTCCTGGCGAGGGTCCCAGCCGTCCTTGGCGGCGAAGGCATCGCCCACCTCGGCCGGAAGCTCCTCGCGGGTCAGCATGCGCGCGGCGCCGTGGATGAGGACCACGTCGCGGGTGTGGCCGAAGGAGAGCCGAACCCGCCCCGAGGCGCACAGATTTCGCCCGGTCGGGTTGGTGTCGCGGGTGGACAGCCACACCGCCTCGCCATCCCACCAGAAAGCAAGCGGAACGAGGCACGGCTCACCGGTGCTGTCGGCCGTGGCGACCCATACATCGTTGTCCCGCGCGAGCCGTTCCAGCGCCTCGCGCTTGCGCTGCTCCGGGCTGCGGGGGCCGCTGGGGCGAGAGTCAACTGAGGTCATGCGGCGAGGTTATGACGTGAAGCGCTCGGTCACATCCGGCGGTGGAACTAGGGCGCAAGGCGGAGGGGCGTCCTCGTACCGGGCGTGTACGGAGTGACCCGACAACGCAGCAGCGAGCGAGCACACCAGGCGTGGTGAGGCAGGCGGGCTTTCGATACATGTCCTGGCTGAGGAACTGTCTCCCCTGTCGTTCCTGTCTCCCCCTAGGCGGCTGTGAAGCCGCCGTCGGCGGCGATCACGGCTCCTGTGATGAAGCTGGCGCGTGGTGAGGCCAGGAAACACAGGGCCTCGGCGATCTCTTCGGGCTGTGCCACTCGGCCCAGGGGCTGCGCGTCGGCGAAGGATGCCAGGTAGGCACGGCTGTCGGAGCGGAACGTATCGAGGAAATCGGTCTCGATGACGCCCGCGGCAACGATGTTGGCGCGGATGCCCAGCGGCCCGCCCTCGACGGCGAGCACCTTGGTCAGCTGGGCCAGAGCGCCCTTTGACGCGCTGTAGGCGGCGCCTTCGGGCAACGCCACGGTGCCCGCGTAGGAGCCGGTGCTGACGATGGATCCGCCACCGCGGGCCTTCATCGCCCGAAAGGCCTCGCGGGCGACGAGGAAGGAGCCCCGGGCGTTGACTGCCATCACGGCGTCCCAGTCCTCGACGGTCGTTTGGGTAACGGGCTTGTTCAGGGTGCGTCCGGCGTTGTTGACGAGGATGTCCAGTCCGCCGAAGGTGTCGACGACGGACTTCACCGCTTGGACAGCGGTCTCTTCCCGTGTGATGTCGCCGCTCACCGCCAGCACGCCGGGAAATTCGCCCGGCAGCGCCTTGACTTCGGGGCGTAGGTCAACGGCGACGACACGGGCGCCGCGCGCGCTGAGGAGCGCCACGGTCTCCTTGCCCACGCCCCGCGCGGCCCCTGTGACGAGGGCGATCTTTCCGGCGAACTCGGCGGTTTCGGTGGACGGGGCGGCAGGTGTCATAGTGCGTTCCTCGGGGAGGGAGGTGGGGTCAAGCGCCACTGCGGGGCACCTGAATCGCTGTGCGGTCGAGCGGGGGACGTCCTCATCGGCCGGGACCCGGGAGGGCGACCTGGACAGCCCCCGTCATGGCGCCTTCTCCTCCCGGTACAGCACCAGATGCTCGTGGTGGAGCACCCCGTCCCGGATGTCGCCCGTCGCGCTGAAACCGGTGTCGTCGACGTAGTCCAGGTGGCTGCCGGTCACCGTGTACCGGCCGGTGTACGCGCTGGGCCGCTCGCCGCGCGCCTCGTCGTAGCGACCGTCAGGCAGCAGCTCCTGACGGATGTGGCCATCAGCGGTCACCCACATTCCGACCACGTCGACGGTGTCGTCATCGGCAGTCCCGGCCATGGCGGACTCCTCTCCTCGGTTGCTCCGACTTCCTTCTGCTTCATCGAGTCTGGGCAGGTCAGCGGCCGCCCACCAGGACATGTGCTGCCTGGGTGCAACACACCCGGGCAGCACACCGAGGCCGCCGCCTAGCCTGAGCACATGGACGACAACCACCTGGGAGACTTCCTGCGCGCACGCCGCGCCGGTCTGCAGCCGGAGGACGTCGGCATGGCGAGTTACGGGACTCGCCGGGTCGCCGGACTGCGCCGTGAGGAGGTCGCCGTCCTGGCCGGCGTGAACGCCGACTACTACACCCGCCTGGAACAAGGGCGCGAGCGCAACCCCTCACCCCAGGTACTCGACGCCCTCAGCCGCGCGCTGCACCTCGACGCGGACGCCCGAGCACACCTGCACCGGCTGGCCGGGGTCACCCCTGGCGACCAGCCGTCCGACCACGCCGCCGAGCGGGTCAGTCCGGCGCTGCGCCAGTTGATGGACGGCTATCCGAACACGCCGGCATTCGTCATGAGCCGGGCCATGGACCTTCTCGCCGCCAACGCCCTGACCGATGCCCTCTACGCCCCGTTCTGCCCCGCGGACAACCTGGCCCGTATGACCTTCCTCGACCCCGCGAGCCGGCACTTCTACACGGACTGGAACCGGGCGGCCCAGGCCACCGTCGCCAACCTGCGCCAGGCGGCCGGGTTCGAGCCGGACAATCCACGGCTGCGCGAACTCGTCGCTACCCTCACCGAGCACAGCGCGGACTTCACCCGTCTCTGGAACTCCCACACCGTGCGCGGCAAGACCCAGAACGCCAAGCACCTCCTCCACCCGGGCGTCGGCCCCCTCACTCTCACCTACCAGGCCTTCGACGTGCGCGACGCCCCGGGCCAGCAACTCGTCATCTACCACGCCGAACCAGGCAGCCCCAGCGCCCAGGCCCTCCACCTCCTCGGCTCCCTCCACGCCACCCGACGCCAGGCCGAACCCCGCCCCCACCGTTAGCCGGCAACGTCAGGCCCAGCGTTCTTCCCCCCACCGGAACCTCTCAGCTTGCTGCGCCACCCCCTTCCCGTCCCACCCTTGACGACGTCTTAGCAGGTCACACGGGTGGGATCCCAGGAGGACGTCACTTGCCCCAAGACCATGGGGGCGGGCCGGGGCGGCCGGGCACGGTGGTGTGGTGCCGGCGGGCCAGGGGGTCCCAACGGGGGGACCGTCCGCCGGCCGACGGAAGGGATCGACCGTGATGTCACGCAAGCGCCTCGCTCTCGCAGCCGCCGGACTGGTCCTGGCGGGCGGCCTCGCTGCCGCACCGGCCGCGACCGCCGCCCAGGCCGCTCCGTCGGCGCCGTCCGCCGGGAGCATGAAGGCCGCAGCCAACAAGTGCTCCGGCTGGAAGGAGATCCACATCACCGGCGGCGCCGCCAAGTACATGGAGTGCACCAAGAAGGTCAACGGCAGGTCGTACGTCTCCGGCGCCTTCTACCTCTGGGATACCAAGCGCGACGGCAAAGCCGTCCAGGCGTACGCGGAAACGGACTACAACCACTGGTACGGCGACGATGTGACCTGGCAGCACTTCTACGGCTGGGCCGACCACACCCACGGCAGCCCCAAGATCAGCACGGGCTGGCAGCGGGGCAACGACTTCGGCCTGGTGATCAACCTCAGGTAACGCCGCCCCTGCGAGGTCCCCCTGGTGCTGTCGCACTCCGGGCCACTCCCTCCGGCCGCCGTTCGAGACCTCGCCGCGAGCCGGGCCCTCCTGGCTCCCTGGAACGCCGGGGATTGCCAGGAGGGGCCGCTCGCTGAGCTCCGTGACTCCGGTCGGGGTCGTAGCGGGCCTTACCCGCCTGCGAGTGCCGTTCGCACCGGCGCCGTATCGGCCCGGCCCTTCTCGTAGACGGTCAGCCCGCGTGAGAGGTGCAGTGGTACCAGTAGCAACTCCACGATGAGGGCCTTCCAGGCGTAGACGAGGTTGACGGCTTTGGTGGCGTAGACGCAGGGGATGTTCAGCAGCACGCCGGGCAGCGGGAGTTTGCGGCGGCGGGCGGCGTAGACGAGGGGTGGTGTCGTCAGCAGGAGTTCGGCTCCGGCCCACCAGAGGAAGGCGAGTGCGGGTGGCTGGTCCGTCGTCGCGGCGATCACGAAGGGGGTTGCCCACCAGAGCGGTGCGGTGAGGATTTCCAGGAGGGCGAGCAGCACCCAGAGGGCCAGGAGAGGTTTGCGGACGATCAGCCGGCCGAGGTGGAGGCGGACGTTCTGGCAGAAGCCGGCCATCCAGCGCCAGACCTGTTTGCGGAGGTAGGTGAGGTCTTCCGGGTCGGCCGCCAGGGCGACCGCGTTCGAGACGTAGACCGCGCGTCTGCCCGCGATCTGCTGCGACCACGTGAAATCCATGTCTTCGACGATGGTCCGTTCGGGGAAGCCGCCGAAGGCCGTCAGATCGTCGAGGCGGAAGACGGAGCAGCAACCCGAGCACACCATGGGGCTGTTGGCGCGGGCCTGGATGGGGCGGTGCCAATGGAAGCCGAACAAGTACTCGGTCGAGCGGCCGCGCTCCCAGATCGTGCGGGTATGGCGGGTGCGGACCGTGCCTGCCGCTACCGAGACGCTTGGGTCGTCGAAGACCGGCAGGACCGTCTCGATGTAGTCCGGTGCGAGGACGGTGTCCGCGTCGACTGCCAGGACGAGGTCGGTGGTGCAGTGCGGAAGGGCGTAGTTCTGCGCTTTGGCCTTGCTGCCGAGATTGCGGGGCGGGCGTAGGACCGTGACGCCGTGTGAGGCTGCCACCTCGCCCGTACGGTCCGTGGAGGCGTCGTCCACGACCAGGATCCGGTCAGGCCGGAGCGTTTGGTGTGCCAGCGAATCCAGTGTCGCCGGCAGCCCCTCCTCCTCGTTGTGAGCGGGCACGATGACGGTGATGGTGTGCAACTCGATCTCCCCCTGTCTTGCGGAACGCGCCGACTACGACCGTGAACAGTCCGATCACGCCGTAGACCAAGGTGCTGATGCCGATGAACGGCAGTCCTCCGTGCATGTCACCGACGGTAGGGGGAGGAAGCACCGAATGGTTCCGGAGGGCGCCTCCTGTGGATAACTCATCGGGGACCGGCAGGGATTGCCGGGGGTGGTCGGGATGGTCGCGGAGGAGTGGAGTTGCCCCCACGGGAGCGGGGCAGCCCGCGTAGGAGCATGGGGTCATGCGTCTTCCGGGGCGACGGGAGTTTCCGCCGCCTCCCCGCCGTGCTGCGGTGCGAGCAGGCGGGTGCGGAAGAGGTCGAGTACGTCGTCCAGCGCGGCGCGGGTCGGCTGGCCGGGTTCGTCGATGAGGTGCTCGGTCAGCACGGAGTGCGGCGGCAGCACGGCATCGGGGTTCGCGGCGTCGTCGTCCAGTTCGACGGCGGTGAACGCCGCGCCGAGTTCGCGGCGCAGGAAGGCGAACCGGTCGCCCGGCACCAACCGGTCCGAACGGAACCTCAGCCCCATGACCCGGAGGTCCGCACGCTCACAACGGCCCCGCACGGCGGCCAGGTCTTCGGCGGAGATATCGATACCAGCGGCCCGGCTCCCGGTGAGCGGCAGCGGCAGGGACGGCTGGGACAGCACGGGGGCGAGAAGGCGCTCATCGGCCGCCATGGCCAGGGCGAAACCGCCGGTCAGGCACATCCCGACGGCTCCGACGCCGGGGCCGCCGCAGCGCTGGTGCTCGTGCGCGGCCAGGGCCCGTAGCCACGTGACCACGGGGGAGGACTTTCCCGTGGCCAGCACGGTGAACTCCCGGCTCACACATACCTTCCACAGCGATGAGGCCGTGTAGAGCCCGGACTTCAGCCGGCCGGCGGACGCAGGGTCGGCATCGCGGCCGGGCGTGCCGAACAGCACGGGGAGCACGGCCGTGCAGCCGAGGGCGGCCACCCGTTCCGCGAACGCCAGCACCTTGGGCGTGATGCCGGGTATTTCCGCCATCACGATCACCGCGGGCCCCGTACCGCGCCGCAGAATACGGCGGGTGGCGCCGTCATGGGTGAAGGTGCTGCGGTCGAAGCCGGTCAGGTCGTGATCTGCCATGGCGTCGGACTACCACCGTCCTGGTCGATTGTGTGGTCGGGGTCGGTCCGAACAGGTACGCCTCGCCCCCGCCCGGCGTGGCTCAACACGACTTTATCCAGGGGGGATCGAGGCCGCACCCATGTTCGGTTCACCGTCCGGATCACCGCCCGCACCTGCGCCCTCGCACACCCTCGGCGGCAGTTGCAGAACACCACGACGCCGACCGCCGCCCCGGAACACCACGACGCCGGCCGTCGCGCTCCGTGGGGGCGAGCGCGACGGCCGGCGGGTGGAGCCGAGGAGGTCAGGTGACTACTTGACGACCTTCAGCAGCTTGTTGGGCGTACCCTCGCTCGGGTTGCTGATCTTGCCGTCCGTGGCGCCGGCCGTCAGGGCCTTCTCCACGTCGGCCGGCTTGGCGTCCTTGTGGTCGGCCAGGTAGACCGCGGCAGCACCCACGACGTGCGGAGTCGCCATGGACGTACCGGAGATGGTCTTGGTGGCGCCATCGTTCCAGTCCGAGGTGATGTCGGAACCGGGGGCGTACAGGTCCACCGCGCTGCCGAAGTTGGAGAAGTCGGACTGCTGGTCGTCCTTGGTGCTGGAGGCCACGGTGATGGCGTCCTTCACGCGTGCCGGGGAGCTCTGGCCCGCGTCGGAGGACTCGTTGCCCGCCGCGACACCGAAGGTGACACCGGCGTCGATGGCCTTCTTCACGGCCGTGTCCAGCGCCTCGTCGACGCCGCCGCCGAGCGACATGTTGGCGACCGAGGGGCCCTTGTGGTTCTTGGTGACCCAGTCGATGCCCGCGACGACCTGCTCGGTGGTGCCGGAGCCCTGGCCGTCGAGGACCTTGACCGCCACGACCTTGGCCTTCTTGGCGACACCGTGCTCGGTACCGGCGATGGTGCCGGCCACGTGGGTGCCATGGCCGTTGTCGTCCTCGGCCTTGTCGCTCTTGTCGATGGCGTTGAAGCCGTACGACGCGCGGCCGCCGAAGTCCTTGTGGCTGATGTGGATTCCGGTGTCGATGACGTAGGCGGTGACACCCTCGCCCGCGGCGTCGGGGTAGGTGTACTTCTTGTCGCCCTTGGTGTCCGCCTGGTCGATACGGTCCAGGCCCCACGACGGCGGGTTGGCCTGGCTGCCGTCGATGTGGAACTTCTTGTTCTGCACGACCTTGTCGACGGACGGGTCGGCGGCGAGCTGCTTGGCCTCTTCCTCACTCAGACCGGTCGCCGAGAAGCCGTCGATGGCGGAGGAGTACTGCCGCTTGACCTGACCGCCGTACTTGGACGCCAGGTCACCGCTCTCGGCGGTGTGCACCGACTTCTTGAGCATGACGATGTAGCTGCCGTTCACGGCGCCCTTGGCCTCGGCTCCGTAGATCTTGCCTTCGGCGGCGGGCGACGCACCTGCGGTGACCGCGGTGACGGCGGCGATACCAGTGGCGGCTACCGCGGCGGATATCGCCGTGACGAGCCGCTTCTTGCTGGAACGCTTGTGAGCCATTGCGAGGATTCTCCTCGTTCGTGGTGTGGGGGGAAAGCGTTGCGCAATAGCCCGACGAGACCGGAAGATCTGCGCCGGACTGGTTCGAAACCCTGTCTGATTGATGAGTTCAATTCAAGGCTCGCCAGAGCGTGTGAGATAGCCAACAAGGCCGGTGAATTGGGAAAGGTTTCAGAAGTGGTCAAAAGGAACGGTTAGTTGAACCGGACCGACTCAACTCCGTTTACACATCCGCAATAGAGGGTGACGACAGGGTGAACGACGCCTCCGGGCGATCGCCGTTCGGTTGTTGCGTGAGGCTTGTCATGCGCGTGCTCATCGCGCTCATTGCTGCTTGTTCCAGGGCCAGTTGGAAGACGGGGCGCCTCAGCGCTGATAGCGGGCCAGGACCAGATTGCCGTCCCCAACGAGGCGCCTCTGCACGGTGTCCAGGTCGATGGCGCCGCTGTAGTACTCCTGCAGGCCAGGGGTGGCGACCTTGTCCTTCCACTCCGGGTAGCCGCGGACGGACTGGGCCGGTGCGGAGCGCAGGGAGCCCGCCAGCGCGGTGCCGGTTGCCCAGTCGTACCGGGCGACCCGGAGTGCCGGATCCCTGAGCGCTTCCCGTCCCGTCGGCAACAGCCAGTCCCCCAGCGCGAGCCGGACCATGTGCGGCGGGCGCAGGAGGAAGTCGATGAAGGCCATCGCCGCTTCCTTGTGCGGGCAGTCCTCGGCGATCGACAGGGTCTGCGGGCTCACCCCCTGGTCCGGGACAGCGCCCTGGGGAGCGGGCAGCACCGTCCAGTCGAACCTCTTGGGCGCCTGCTGGGCGATCTGCTGACGGTAGGAGAAGCCGAGCGGCACCATGGCATATCGCCCGGCGAAGAAGCCCGGGAGGGTGTCGGAACCGCCCATGCCCAGGGTCGTACGGGAGGCGCTGCGGTCCACGTTCACCTGATCGTGGATGGTGCGCGGCACCACCTGGTCGGCGGCGTCGAAGCGGACCTCCACCGTGCCGTCCGGACGACGGTGGAACATCCGGCCGCCCGTGGACAGGGCGAGGTTCAGGGTCGCCGAGACCGGTTCCTTCAGCGGCCAGGCGACGCCGTGGCCGGTGCCGCGGGTCAGTCGCCGCGCCACCTCCTTGAACTCCGCCCAGGTCCAGGGGTGTTCGGGAGTCGGGATACGTACGCCCGACCGGTGCAGCCGCGCGCGGTTCGCGATCAGCACCCGCGGTTCCTGGAGGAACGGGACGCCGTGCACCCGGCCGTCGAAGGTGGCGGTCTCCCAGCTGTGCTGCGGGATGTCGCTTCGCAGGCGCGGTGGCAGGAGGGCGGTGAGGTCGGCGAGATTCCCGCCGTAGGCGAAGTCCGCGAGGTCGTCGGCGGCGTCGTGGATGATGTCCGGCGCCTCGCCGCCCTCGAAGGAGGTCAACAACTGGTCGTGGACGGTGGGCCAGGCTCCCTGGACGTACTGCACCTGGACCTCGGGGTGCTCGCCGTTCCATGCGTCGACGAGTTGCCTGGTGGCCCTGAGGGAGTCCTGCTGCCAGGCCAGGGACTGGAAGCGCAGGGTGATCCGGCCGCCGGAGGAGCGCCGTCGCCGGTCGTCGGAACAGCCCGGCAGCAGCCCCGCGGCGGGCAGAGCGGCGGCGGCCGCGAGCAGGCCCCGCCGGCTGAGGCGCGCCGGAGGCGCGGGGGTGCTGTCGCGGCGCATCAGCTCTTCACCGCCCCGGCGAGCATCCCGCCCGTGATCCGCCGCTGGATGACGGCGAAGAGGAGCAGGCTCGGGAGGGTGGCGAGGAGTGCGGCGGCGGCGAGCGGAACGAGGTCGGCGACGCCCTCCGCCCCGAGGAAGTGGGTGAGGACGACCGGCAGCGTCTGCCTCCCGGGCGACTTGAGCAGGACCAGGGCGAAGAAGAATTCGTTCCAGGCGGTGATGAAGGCGAACAGCGCGGTGGCGACGATGCCCGGCGCGAGCAGCGGTGCGGTGACGGAGACGAGCGTACGGAGCCGGCCGGCGCCGTCCACAGCCGCGGCCTCCTCCAACTCGGGCGGTACGGCGCGGACATAGCCGGTCAGCATCCACAGGGCGAACGGCAGCGACCAGACCACATAGACCATGATCAAACCGATCCGGGAGTCCACCAGATGGAGACCCTTCAGGATCAGGAAGAGCGGGATGATCACCAGTACCAGCGGAAAGGCCTGGCTGATCACGACCCAGCCTGTGGCAGCCCGCGAGAGGCGGCTGCGGGAGCGTGCCAGGACATACGCCATCGGGGCCGCCAGCACGATCGCGATCAGCGCGGAAACCGCCGCGGCCAGCAGGCTGTTGCCCGCGGCCGTCAGTAGTGGCTGTTGGGTGAAGGCCTGCCGGAAGTTCTCCAGGGTGGGCGCCTCGGGCATCCAGGTGGGGTGGATGCTGCCGAGTTCACGCGGTGGCTTGAAGGCGGTGGAGATCAGCCAGAGGAACGGGAAGGCGAGGAAGGCGAGATAGGCGACGAGGGCGGCGTACTGGCCGGTGCGGGTGGCGGTGCGCCGGGCGGTGGGGGCGGTGTTCGGTCGGCGGGGGCGGGTGGTGATGCGGCGTGTGGGGGCGGTGTTCCGTTGGCCGGGGCGGGTGGTGGCCGTGTGTCGCCGGGCGGGGGGAGCGTTTCCCGTACCGTCGGTCTCCCAGTCGCTCACCGGTCGTCGTCCCCCTTCAGCCGGCCGGCCAGATACACCGCCAGCAGGACCGAGACCACCGCGACCATGGCCAGGCCCATCGCGGCGGCATAGCCGAACTGCCCGTAGCGGAACGCCTCTTCGTACGCGAAGAGCATCGGCAGGCGGGTCCGGCCGCCGGGCCCGCCGTCGGTCAGCACGAAGACCAGGGCGAAGGAATGAAAATTCCAGATGAAGTTGAGCGCGGTGACGGCGAGTGCGATGGGCCTCAGCGCCGGCCAGGTGACCGTGCAAAAGCGGCGCCAGGCGCCCGCGCCGTCCATGGCCGCGGCCTCGTGCAGTTCGCGGGGCACGTTCTGGAGGCCGGCCAGGAGGGTGACGGTGGTCTGGGGCATCCCGGCCCAGATGCCGACGACGATGACCGCGGGCAGGGCGGTGGCCAGACCGCTCAACCAGTCCCGGCCACCGCCCGCTCCGGACAGACCGAGGCTGCGCAGCGTCTCGTTCAGGATGCCGGCGTCCGGGTGGTAGACCAGCCGCCACATGATGCCGACGACCACCTCCGGCATCGCCCACGGGATGATCGCCAGCGCCCGGGCCAACCAGCGCAGCCGCAGCGGGAGGTGGAGCAGCAGGGCGAGGCCGAGGGCGAGGAAGAACTGCGGGACGGTGACCCCGAAGGCCCAGACCAGCCCGATCCGGAAGGAGTCCCAGAACAGGGTGTCGTGGAACAGATCGGTGAAGTTCAGCAGCCCCACGAAGCGGGTGGCCCGGGTCCGGCCGGACTGGGCGTCGGTGAACGCCAGCCCGATGCCGTAGAGCAGCGGACCCGCGCTCAGCACCAGGATCGGGATCAGGGCAGGCAGGACGAGGAACCAGGCGCCGTGAGCACGGCGGGTCCGGGCGGCGCGGTCCGCGGCCGCCTCGGGGGACCGCCGTGGTGCGGTCGCCAGGGTCACGGCAGCAACTCCCCGGGGCGCGGCCCGGCCGGTCCGCCGTCGTGTGCCCCCGCGGTGGGCGCCCCTGCCATCCCGTCCCCGTCCCCTCTTCCCCGTCTCTCCCCCGTCGGCCGTTGTGGGCCGCTTCCGGTCGGTCCCGGTGGTTCCCAGCCGCTTCCGGTCGCTTGCGACCGCTCCCGGTCTTGTCCGGCCTTGTCCTGGTCTTGCCGGGTCGTTCCCACTTGCCGGGTCGTTCCCAGCCGCTCCTCGCCGCTCCCCGCCTTTCCCGCCTTCCCGCCCGCCGTCATCGTCGTGACGGCGGCCACATCCCGTCAAGGTCCCGGCCCGCTTCCCCGGCGGGCCCCCGCCCGGGAGGTCTTCCGGGCCACGCCCGCGGACCTGCGAAACTGGTCACGTTCACGCACCGCAGGAGGTACCCGTACCCCAGGAGGCACCCGATGACCGAACCGAACCCCGCCGCCTTCACGGAAGCGCGCGCCCGGGACGTACTGGCCTCGGCCGGCCGGCCCGATGCGGCAGCCGACGCCGTGCTGCTCTCGCTCGGCGAGAACGCCGTCTTCGCCCTCGGCGACAACGGGCCGGTCGTACGGGTGGGCCGCAGCGCCGAACTCCTGGAGCGGGCCGAGCGGGAACTGGCGGTGGCGGGGTGGCTGGCGGCCGAGGGAGTGCCGGCCGTACGGGCCGCGGAGCCCGTGGCCACCTTGGTCGACGGGCATCCCGTCACCTACTGGCACCGGCTGCCGGAGGCGGTCCGGCCGGCCGGGCCGGACGATCTCGCCGCCCTGCTGAAGCTGGTCCATGCCCTGCCGGAGCCGCCGTTCGCGCTGCCGCGGCGCGAACTGCTCGGGGGCGTCGAGCGGTGGCTGCGCCTGGCCGGTGACGCCGTGTCGGCGCCCGACGCGGAGTATCTGCGCGGCCGGCGGGACGCGTTCGCCGCGGCCGCCACGGCCCTGGAACCGCAGCTGCCCCGCGGCCCCATCCATGGCGACGCACTGACCCGCAACGTTCATGTCGGGCCCGACGGGCCGGTGCTGGTCGACCTGGAAACCTTCTCCTTTGATCTGCGGGAACACGACCTGGTCGTCATGGCGCTGAGCCGGGACCGCTATGGCCTGTCGCCGGACGCGTACGACACCTTCGTGTCCGTTTACGGCTGGGACGTACGGGACTGGGAGGGCTGCGCCGTACTGCGCGGGTCCCGGGAGACGGCGAGCTGCGCCTGGGTGTCCCAGCACGCGCCCGGAAACCCGGCGGCACTCAAGGAGTTCCGGCGCCGGATCGCCTCTCTGCGTGACAAGGACGCGACGGTGCGGTGGTATCCCTTCTGAGCCTCCCGCTCAGGCCTCGGCCCCGGCCCCGGCCTGGTACGGAATCAGGGGCCAGGCCCGCTCGACTATCGCCTGTGGGTCGCCGGAGCGCCGCAAATACGCCTGGAACGAGGCGGCCTGTTCGGCGGCGGCCTTCTCCTGGAGGTCATGCAGCGCACGGGGCGAGGGGAGGGCGACGGCCGGGAACGTCTCCCCGATACGCCGGGCGACCCCGGCCGCTGCCGCCGCGTCGGCGCCCGCTTCGTGGGCACCGTCCAGCCGGACGCCGTAGTGGCCGCAGAGCGCCTGCAGTGCGCGCTTCCCCTTGCGGTAGCGGTCCACATGCTTGTCCAGGACGAGGGGATCGATGACCGGCGCGGGGACGCGTCCGAGACGTTCGGTCAGCGTCCGCAGGCCATGCCGCCGGCACTCGCGGTCCAGGAGGGAGAGGTCATACCGGGCATTCATCACCACCAGCGGGATGTCCGCGCGCAGGGCATCGGCCAGCGCCTCGGTGATTTCCTCTATGGCGGTCGCCGGCGGACGGCCGTGTTCTTGGACATATGCGGTGGAAATGCCGTGAATGGCCGCCGCTTCCTCGGGGATCGGGACCCCCGGGTCGAGCAGCCAACTCTGCTGCCCGACCGCGCTGCCGTCCCCCTCCAACCGGATCAGCGCGGCGGTGACGATGCGGTCCCGCTCGACATCGGTGCCCGTGGTCTCCAGGTCGAAGCTGACCAACAGCTCCTGATGCCAGCTCATGCCGAATCCTCGCTACGCTCGCTCATGCGGCCTCCTTCGGTGGTACTTCCCCCGTTGCCCGCCCACTCTCCCACGCACCACTGACAATCGACCGGCTGCCTGTCGCGACAGGGCGGCAGCAGACGGCCGCGGCCCCTGGGGGGTGTCGGAAGACACCCCTAGGCTGACCTCATGGACCTACGGCTGGCAGGACAGAGTGCACTGGTGACGGGCAGCAGCTCGGGGATCGGGGCGACGATCGCCGGGATGCTGGCGGACGAGGGCTGCGACGTGCTCGTCCACGGGCGTAGCGCGGGATCCGCGGCGGCCGTCGCCGAACAGGTCGCGGCCCGTGGCGTACGGGCCGAAGTGGTGCTCGGGGACCTGACGGAGCCGGGTATCGCCGAGCAGGTCGCCCTCACCGCACGCGACTTCGGGGTCCGCATCCTCGTCAACAACGCCGGTCCGTTCGCCGAGCACGACTGGGAGAGTTCCCGGCCGGCCGACTGGCGGGCCGCCTTCGAGGGGAATGTGCTGCCGACGGTGCGGGTCAGTCAGACGCTGCTGCCCTCGCTGCGGGCGCACGGCTGGGGCCGGGTGATCACCATCGGCAGCCGGGCGGTGCGGACACCGCTGCCCAACATGGTGGCGTACTCCGCCGCCAAGGCCGCCGTGGTGAACATGACCACCAGCCTGGCCCGGCATCTCGCCGGGACGGGCGTCACCGCGAACTGTGTGAGTCCGGGAGTGATCGTGACTCCCTCCCTGTCCCGGATGTTCGAGGAGCGGGCGGCCGGGGACGAGGCCCCGGAGGGCGGCCCGGACGACGCGGGGACCGTCGCGGAGTATGCGTCCAACCCGAGCGGACGGCTGGGGCGCCCGGAGGACGTCGCCGCCGCGGTCGCCTACCTTGCGAGCCCGCTCGCCGATTACATCAACGGGATCGAACTGCGGGTCGACGGCGGGATCACGGGGACCCCGTAAGACGCCTCCCGCGCACGGGTCAGGAAACCGGCCGTGAATCCGCCCACATGCTCTCGAATTCCTCCCGGTAGGTCTCGAAGAGGCCGTGGTCGCCGTCGCGGGCGTCCTGGCGGACGATCTCCCGGCCGCCGCCGCGGAGGACGAGGACGGGGGACTCCATGCCACGGCTCTTGCGGAGGTAGGGCTGGACGACGGCCACGCCGTCGGGGCCGTCCCCGTCGACGAGGTAGGCGGTGAAGCGCGGGGTCTCGTCGAAGACCTGGATCTCGAAGGCGCCGGGGTCGCGCAGCCGGGCGCGCACCCGTCGCATGTGGAGGATGTTCATCTCGATGGAACGGCTCATCTCCCCCTTCTTCAGGCCGATCTCGCGCTCCCGGCGGCGGACCGCGCTGCTGGCCGGGTTGAGGAAGAGCAGACGGACGCGGCAGCCGGATTCGGCGAGCCGGACCAGCCGGCGGCCCGAGTAGTTCTGGACCAGGAGGTTCAGTCCTATGCCGACGGCGTCGAGCCGGCGGGCGTTGCCGAACAGGTCCTCGGCGGGGAGCTGGCGCTGCAGCCGCACCCGGTCGGAGTGCACCCCGATGACGTCGGCGTAGCGGTCGCCGACCAGGTCCTCCACCGCGTCGATGGGCAGCCGTCCGGAGATCCGGGTGCCGACGCCGGAGCCGAGGAGGTCCAGGAGACGGGCGGAGGCGCGCTCGGCCTGGGCGAGGACCGTCTCGGACAGGGCGCGGTTGCGGGAGACGATGTTGCGGGCGACCTCGAGTTCGTCGAGGGCCAGCTCGACCTCGCGGCGGTCGTCGAAGTACGGCTCGAAGCAGGGCCAGTGCTGGACCATCAGTTCGCGGAGTTGCGGCAGCGTCAGAAAGCTGACGATGTTGTCGTCCGCGGGGTCGAGGAGGTAGCCCTTGCGGCGGCTGACCTCGCGGACGGCGACCGCGCGCTGGACCCACTCCTGTCCGGCGGGGCCGGCCGCCGCGATGACCCATTCGTCGCCGTGCACCGGCTCGTAGATGGGCCGCAGCACGGCGGCGACGACGGCCCGCAGCCGTTGCTCGACGAGATTCAGCCAGATGTAGGCGCGGCCGGCCCGCCGGGCCCGGGTGCGCACCTCGCTCCAGGCGTCGGCGCCCCAGTCCAGCTCCGCCCCGATTTCCAGCGGGCGTGCCAGGGACACCGCGCCGGGCGGTGCGTCGACGGAGCCGCCCTCATGGCCCTCATGACTCTCGTCACCAGGGGGCAACTCCAGCCCGCCGCTCACCTGCCACCGCCTTCCGAACCCCCGTGCCAACGATCAAGGCAGACTACTGCGGTGCGGGAGGCGGTGCAGCAGGATGGCGGGAGTCGGTTGCCAACTCCCCTTAACCGTAGTGCCCGTTGTGGCCGGACAGCGTGGGGGGAGTGAGCGGATTCATAGCGGTGACGTCACGGGGAACCAGCTGGAAGCCCTGCCAGTGAACAGGCATGGGCTCCTGGTCCTCGTCCCTGGCGATGTGGTGGAACCCGATGTTGACCCACGCGATGGGGTGTTTCAGCGGCTGGCCGTTGACCCAGGTGTCGACGCTCTTGCCGGCCCGCGGGCCGCAGTTGGCCAGGTTGTTGCTGGCGAACTGCTCACATTTGTTGTACTCGGTGAAGTAGATGTCGTGCTTGGTGTAGCTGCGTCCGGTGTACTTGCTGGAGGGGCCCGGCACGATTTGGTACGAGCGCGGGTGGCCGTCCCGGTTCCTTCCGGTGTCGCTCACCACCCGCCACCAGCGCAGCGGGCCGAAGTCCCCGGCCAGTTCCTTGGTGACGGGGGTACGGGTGGTGCGGATGGTGGGGGTGCTGCCGCCGGGGCGGACCGTGGTGGCGGAGTCGAACTGCTCGACCTTGTTGGCGGCGCTGCCGTCCAGGCCGAAGTTCAGCCGCCAGAAGACGTTGTGGCTGTGGCTGGTGGCGTAGTCCTTGGCACCCTTGCCGATCGGCGTGCCCCGGCCGTCGCCGGCGTCGAAGTCGCTGGGTGAGAGGGTGCCGGTGGCGCCGATCTGCAGGGTCATGGTGCCGTCGCCGGAGAACCGCCACTCGCTGATGTACTCATACCAGCCCGTCTTGTTGACGGTGTAGAGCAGCAGGTCCTTGCCCTGGAGCTGGTAGGTCTTGGCCTGTTCACCGGGGTAGGGGCCCATCCGGTAGGCGTGGCCGCGGGCGCGGGTGGTGGCGCACAGGCCGCTGACGTAGGGGTGCGCGGCGTCGTACGCACCGGGTACCCGGACGGTCTTGATGGTGCCGCCGGGGCATTCGGCGGGGTCGAGCTTCATCAGGCCCTGGGCGAAGCCCTGACCGGTGAGGTCGTCGTATTCGTTGCCGCCGTCGTCGTAGGGGACGTGGATCTGGGCGAGTTTGGCGGTGGTGAGCACCTTGATCGGGGCGCGTTCGCCCTTGGGCTGGTAGGAGACGTCGTCCAGGACGAGGCCGGCGTTGCCTTCGTAGTGCCAGCACATCCGCCAGACGGTGCCGCCCTCCAGGGTCTGGGTGATGCGGTAGGCGGCGCTGCAGCGGGGAGCGGGGGCGGCCGGGCTCACGCGAAGGGGCGCGACGGGGGCTTCGGGGGCGGCCTGGGCGGAGGGGCCGGTCAGCAGGGCCGTCGCCGTGAGCAGCAGGGGGAGGGCGGTGAGGGCCGCGGCACGGCGGCGTGAGCGGCGGGTAACGGCGGGGCGTCTTTCGGGCATCCAAGGGCTCCCGGGGAAGGAGTGGCGGGGTCGGCGGTGCGCGGGGCGGTCAGCCAAGACGGGCGACGGTGCGGGAACTGAGGTCGATCACCAGGCGGCGGGTGTCGATCCACGGGCCGTCCTTCACCTTGGTGAAGAGGCGGATGCAGCGGTGTTCCCCGCAGTCGGCCAGGGCGCCCGGCGCCTCGCCTTCCGCGCGGCCGCGGTAGACGAAGCCGGTCACGGCGAGCGGGTCGGGGCCGGTGAGGTCCCGTCCGGTGGCCTCGCGGTAGTCCTGGCGCAGCCCGGCTCCCAGCGGGGCGGCGATCAGCAGCCGGGACGCCTCGACGGCCTCGGCGTGGCTGGGCGGCGGCTGGACGCCGTGCTGGGTGTCCGTCGACTCCACCTTCGAGGTGGTGAGATTGACGGTCGTGGTGCGGTAGCTGTCGCTCCGGTAGTCGTAGAAGGAGACCAGTGCCCGGCGCGGCGGGTCGGCGAGCCCGGCCTCCGCGGGGGCGGGTTCGGCCAGGTCGGTGGTGAGGGGTTCGGGCCCGGACCGTCCGGTGACGTCGGCGGCGGCGCCGCGCCGGGTGCGCGGCAGGGCCAGATCCCGGGCGCGCCGCAGTTCGTCGTCGGTGAGCGGGTCCCGTCCCCGGCCGCGTTCCCCCTGCGGGCGGGGGGCCTCGACGACGCCGGGCGGCGGGGGCCCCGGATCGGGTCCCGGCACGGACGGGCCCACCGCACCGGGCCGGCTCGGGCCGCCCGCTCCGTCGGCGGCGTCCGCGCCGGCGGGCAGGGTGATCGCGGCCATGAGGGCGGTGCCGGTCAGTGCGAGGGCGGTCCCCGCGAGGACCTTGCCGAGGTGGCGGTGCATCAGGTGGCGCACGGTTCCCCCCTGCTGTCACATTCCATGACATGCATGTCGGATCCCCCGTCCGTCCTCCAACAGGACGACCAGTAGGACGATCCGACATCGCGACAGGTTGCTCCACCATTGAGCGGAGATCCCGCGAAAAGCCCTCTGTGTGCGAGAAGTTGCGAAAAGTTGGGGAAGGATTTCGATTCGTTTCGCGAAGGTGCGTCGTGGAGTCGCCGCTGCGCCCGAGAAGAAAGTGGAAGAGTCTACCCATGCAGGTCTGGCCGGGACAGATGTATCCGCTGGGTGCCACCTATGACGGGGCGGGCACCAACTTCGCGGTGTTCTCCGAAGCCGCGAAGCGCATCGAACTGTGTCTGCTGCACGACGACGGTTCGGAGACCGCCGTCGAGCTGCGGGAGAGCGACGCCAATGTGCGGCACGCGTACCTTCCGGGGGTGATGCCGGGAGCGCGCTACGGCTTCCGGGCGCACGGTCCGTACGAACCGGAACGGGGGCAGCGCTGCAACTCGGCAAAGCTGCTGCTCGATCCGTACGCACGGGCCATGAGCGGCCGGATCGACTGGGACGAGGCCGTCTACGGCTACCACTTCGGGCGTCCTGAGGTCCGCAACGACCTGGACTCGGCGCCGCACACCATGGCATCGGTGGTGGTCAACCCGTACTTCGACTGGGGTGACGACCGCCCGCCCCGTACCGCGTATCACGAGACGGTGCTCTACGAGGCCCATGTGAAGGGCCTGACGATGCGCCATCCGGAGCTCCCCGACGAGCTGCGCGGCACCTACGCCGCGCTGGCGCATCCGGCGATCATCGACCACCTCACCAAGCTCGGGGTGACCGCGCTGGAGCTGATGCCGGTGCACCAGTTCGTCCAGGACCACCGGCTGGTGGACGCGGGGCTGACGAATTACTGGGGCTACAACACCATCGGGTTCTTCGCCCCGCACAACGCCTATGCGTCGTGGGGCGACCGCGGGCAGCAGGTGCTGGAGTTCAAGACGGCGGTGCGGGCACTGCACCAGGCCGGTATCGAGGTGATCCTCGATGTCGTCTACAACCACACCGCCGAGGGCAGCCATCTGGGTCCGACGCTGTCGTTCCGGGGGCTGGACAACGCCTCGTACTACCGGCTGTCGGACGACAAGCAGTACTACATGGACACCACGGGCACCGGGAACTCGCTGCTGATGCGCAGCCCTCATGTGCTCCAGCTGGTGATGGACTCACTGCGCTACTGGGTGCAGGAGATGCGGGTGGACGGCTTCCGCTTCGATCTGGCGGCGACGCTGGCCCGGCAGTTCCACGAGGTGGACCGGCTGTCGTCGTTCTTCGACCTGGTCCACCAGGACCCGGTCGTCAGCCAGGTGAAGCTGATCGCCGAGCCGTGGGACGTCGGCGAGGGCGGCTATCAGGTGGGGAACTTCCCGCCGCTGTGGACCGAGTGGAACGGGAAGTACCGCGACACCGTACGGGACCTGTGGCGGGGCGAACCGCGCACCCTCGCGGAGTTCGGATCGCGGCTGACGGGTTCGTCGGACCTCTACCAGGAGGACGGGCGGCGGCCACTGGCCTCGGTGAACTTCGTGACCTGCCATGACGGCTTCACGCTGCACGATCTGGTCGCGTACAACGAGAAGCACAACGAGGCCAACGGCGAGGACAACCGGGACGGTGAGCGCTTCAACCGGTCCTGGAACTGCGGTGCCGAGGGGCCGACCGACGATCCCGGGGTGCGCCGGCTGCGGGCGCGTCAGATGCGCAACTTCGTCGCCACGCTGATGCTGTCGCAGGGCGTGCCGATGCTCAGCCACGGCGACGAGTTCGGCCGCAGCCAGGACGGCAACAACAACGCGTACTGCCAGGACAACGCGCTGTCGTGGGTGCGCTGGCCGGAGCGGGCGCCGGGCGGGAGCGCCGGCGCACCGGACGGGCCCGGGGCCACGGACGAGGCGTACGGGGCGTCGGAGGAGGGCCAGGCATCGGAGGCGGATGAGGCGCCGGCGGGGGCCGTGGTGTCGGAGGGGGACGCGGAGCAGTGGGCGCTGCTGGAGTTCGTCCGGCAGATGGTGTGGCTGCGGCGCGACCACCCGGTGTTCCGGCGCCGGCGGTTCTTCCAGGGGCATCCCATGGAGGGCACCCACGACGAGCTGTCCGACATCGCGTGGTTCACGGCGGGCGGCGAGGAGATGGGGCCGCGTGACTGGCAGTCGGTGCACGCCAAGTCGCTGGCCGTGTTCCTCAACGGCAGCTCGATCTCCGAACCGGGTCCGCGGGGCGAACCGGTCACCGACGACTCGTTCCTGCTGCTGTTCAACGCCCATGACCAGGAGAAGGAGTTCATCGTCCCCGAGCACCTGGGCCGGCAGTGGCAGATCGTGGTGGACACCGACCGGCCGCAGGCGGTGGCGGACGGCGGCGGCGCCAAGGTCAAGGCCGGCGACCGGCTGACGCTCATCGGCCGGAGCCTGCTGGTGCTGCAGCGACCTGCGTAGCGGCGGGGCGCCGGGCCGGGGTTCCGAGAGCGAGGGCGAGGATCGCCGCGGCGGCTCCGACGGCGAAGGCGGCGAAGGCGGCGAAGGGGCCGTGGGCCTCGGCGAGCCGGCCGGCGGCGGCCAGGGACAAGGCCTGGCCGCCGGCCACCGCGCTGGTGAGGAAGGCCATCGATTCGGCCGGCCTGCCGGCCGGCACCAGCCGTTCGGTGAGACCGAAGACCGTGAGCAGGTGCGGGGCGATGGCCACCCCGAGCACCACGACGACCGGATAGAGCACCCCCACGCACCGGACGTACGAAGATCTGCGGCCTTTCCGCCCGCCCGTTGGAGGAAGGGACGACACCCGTGCCGGGCGGGGAGGAGACAACGGGCCGTCAGCGGGGTACGGGTGTCCTCATGACGCAGCCTCCGAGTCCGTCGCCGACCGCCACCTACCGGCTGCAGCTCCAGCCGGACTTCCCGTTCGCCGCCGCCGAGCGGGCGGTCCCGCATCTGGCCGCGCTGGGCGTCTCCCATCTGCATCTCTCGCCGGTCCTGGAGGCGGTGCCGGGGTCCACGCACGGCTATGACGTGGTCGACCATGCGGTGGTACGGGCCGAGCTGGGCGGCGAGCGCGGGCTGCGGGCGCTGGCGGCGACGGCCCGGTCGCACGGCCTCGGGCTGGTCGTGGACCTGGTGCCGAACCATATGGCCGTGCCAGAGCCGGTGTCGCTCAATGGGCCGCTGTGGCAGGTACTGCGCGACGGTCCGGCGTCCCCGTACGCGCGCTGGTTCGACATCGACTGGGACGCCGGACACGGAGGCCGGCTGCTGCTGCCGGTGCTCGGGGGGCGGCTCGGCGAGGAGGCGCGGCACTTCCGCGTCGAGGGCGACGTGCTGCGCTACCGGGAGCATGCCTTTCCGCTGCGCCCCGGTACGGAGGGGCTGGAGTTGACCCGCCTCCTGGAGGCGCAGTGGTACCGCCTCGCCTGGTGGCGGCTGGCCCGCAGTGAGCTCAACTACCGCCGCTTCTTCACCATTGCGGAGCTGATCGCGGTCCGTGCCGAGGACCCCGAGGTCTTCGAGGCGACCCACGGCACCGTGCTGCGGCTGGTCCGCGAGGGCGTCATCGACGGGCTGCGAATCGACCATCCGGACGGCCTGGTGGACCCCGGCGGCTATCTGGCCCGCCTGCACGAGGGCACCGGCGGCCGCTGGACGGTGGTCGAGAAGATCCTCACCGGCGACGAACTGCTGCCGGAGAGCTGGGCCTGCGCGGGCACCACGGGCTATGACGCCCTGCGCCACATCGACGGTCTGTTCGTCTGCCCGCAGGGCGCCGGACGGCTCTTCTCCCACTACCGGGACTTCGTCACCCCCCTGGCCGACGAGGGCGGCGACTGGGAGGAGACGGTGCGCCGGGCCGCGTACGAGGTCATCACGCACGATCTGGCCGCGGAGGTCGAGCGGCTGGTGCGGACCGCGGTCCGGATCAGCGCACGCGTCCCCGAGCCGGGCGACCATGCGCCGTGGGCGCTGCGCCATGCCATCCGGGAGCTGATGGTGCGGCTGCCGGTCTACCGCCCGTACCCCGCGGATCCGGGGCAGGCCGAGCGGGACGCGGCGATGCTGGGCACGGCCGCGGCGGGGGCGCGCACCGCCTTCCGGGTGCCCGAGGAGGCGCGAGCGGTGGATCTGATCCACGATCTGGCGCTCGGCCTGCTGCCGGACCATCCGGACCACGACCGCAGGGACTGCGCCGACTTCGCCGCGCGGTTCGCCCAGACCGCGTCCGCGCTGCACGCCAAGTCCGTGGAGGACACCGCCTTCTACCGTTATCCGGTGCTGCTGTCGGCCTGTGAGGTCGGCGGCGCTCCCGGGGAACCGGCGCTGCCCCCGGAGGCGTTCCATGCGTACTGCGCACGGGTGCAACGGGACCGGCCGGCGGCAGGCACGGTGCTCTCCACCCATGACACCAAGCGCAGCGCCGATGTCCGGGCGCGGATCGCGGTGCTGTCGGAGTGCCCGGACCGGTGGCGGGACGTGCTGGGCGCGATGGCCGAGGGGGCGGTGTGCGACGTCGGCGCCGGCGGGCCGGCCGGCGCCGGTCCGGCGGATCCGATGGTGTCGTGGCTGGCCTGGCAGACCGCGTTCGGCCTGGGTGCGCCCGGCGACAAAGCCGCGGCGGAGCGGGTGGCGCCCGCGGTCCTCAAGGCGGTACGGGAGGCCGGGCTGCGCACCTCGTGGACGGAGCCGGACACGGGCTACGAGGAGGCGGTCGAGGAGTTCGTACGCAACGGGCCGTGCGGTCCCACGGCCGCTCCGCTCGCCGCGCTGGACGAGGAAGTCGCCCCCTTCGTCCGGGCCAATGTGCTGGGCGCGGCGCTGCTGCACCTCACCATGCCGGGCGTCCCCGACCTCTATCAGGGCACCGAACGCGCCTATGCCGCACTGGTCGACCCGGACAACAGGCGGCCGGCTCGCTTCGGTCCCCAGCTGCTGGCCGAGCTGGACGCCGGGGGCGCGCCACGCGATCTGTCCGCCGAAAAGCTCCGGCTGACCGCCACGGCACTGCGGCTGCGGCGCGCTCGTCCCCAGTGGTTCGGCGCCACCGCGTCGTACGAGCCGGTGTATGCGGAGGGCCCGGCGGCCGAGCACTGTGTGGCGTTCTGCCGCAGCGGCCGGGTGCTGACGGTGGTGACCCGTCTGTCGCTGTGCCTGGTGGAGACCGGCGGCTGGTGGGACACCCTGCTGCGGCTGCCGCCGGGCGGCCCCTGGCGCGAGCAGCTGACCGGCCGCGAGCTGCCGGGGGGCGCTGCGGTGGGGCTGAGCGAGCTGCTGGCGGTGTCGCCGGTGGCGTTGTTCGTGGCGGAGTGAGAGGGCGTCGGAGCGTCAGTTCCCGGCGTCGCCAAAGTCCCCCGACGCGCGGAGGGGCGCCCCCGGCCGCCGCTTAATTCGGTTGCGGCCCCGCGCACGGCTGGCACCATGACCCCGTACGCCCGACTTCCCCCACACCAGGAGCACGGAATGCGCGGATTCCTCGGAACGACTCATCGCCCCCACCGGACGACAGTTCTTGAGGAAACCCCTTTCCATGCTTGTTTCGCACACCCTGAACATCGGGATTCTCGCCCACGTCGACGCGGGTAAGACCAGCCTCACCGAGCGGCTGCTGTTCGACACCGGCGCCATCGACCGGCTCGGCAGCGTCGACGGGGGTGACACCCGTACGGACACCGGCGAGCTGGAGCGCCGGCGCGGTATCACCATCCGCTCGGCGGTCGCCTCGTTCACCGTCGGCGAGGTGCAGATCAACCTCATCGACACACCCGGCCATGCCGACTTCATCGCCGAGGTCGAGCGCGCCGTGGGGGTGCTCGACGGAGCCGTACTGCTGCTGTCCGCGGTGGAGGGCGTCCAGGCCGGGACCCGGGTGCTGATGAGGACGCTGCGGCGGCTTCGGCTGCCCACCCTGCTGTTCCTCAACAAGATCGACCGGGCCGGCGCCCGGGACGAGGCGCTGCTCGCGGACATCCGCCGGCTGCTGACACCGGCCGCCGTCCCGATGACGTCCGTGACCGGCCTCGGCACCGCGGGCGCCGAGGTGGTGCCGTACTCGCTGGAGGACGCCCGGGTCCGCGAGCGGATCGCCGAAGTGGTCGCCGAGGTGGACGAGTCGATCCTGGCCCAGCTGGTGGATCCTGTCCCCGAAGGGCGGGAGCGCGGCCAGGACGGTGCGCAGCCGAACGGGCCGGGGCCGACCGCGGACCGGCTGCGCGCGGCGCTCGCCGCCCGGACAGCCGACGGATCGCTGCACCCGGTGTACTTCGGTTCCGCGCTCGGCGGTCAGGGCGTCGGCGCGCTCATCGAGGGCATGGTCCGGCTGATTCCGCCGGCCCCCGCCGTCCCGGGCGCCACTGCGCGCGGCACGGTCTTCGCCGTCCAGCAGCCGCCGAACGGCGAACGGACCGCCCATATCCGGCTCTACGGAGGCGAGTTGCGGCCCCGTCAGCAGGTCGAGCTGCACCGGCCCGGGGCGGACGGCCCCGGCGGGCCCCTGACCGGTCGGATCACCGCGCTCCAGGTCGTCGGCCGGGCGCCCGGTGACGGCGGGCCGCTGACGCCGGGCAATATCGGGGTCGTCCGGGGGCTGCCCGGCGTCCGGACCGGTGACCGTCTCGGACCGGCCACCGAGGACCCCGCCGGGGGCGCCCTGTTCGCCGCCCCCACGCTCGAAACCCTGGTCAGCGCCCGCCGTCCGGCACAGGCCGCGGCGCTGCGTGCCGCGCTGCTGGCGCTCGCCGACCAGGACCCGCTGCTGCGCGCCCGCCCCGCTCCGGACGGCGCGACCTCGGTGCTGCTGCACGGCGAGGTGCAGAAGGAGATCATCGCCGCCACCTTGTGCCAGGAGCACGGCATCGAGGCGGAGTTCGCGCCCAGCCGGGTGGTGTGCGTCGAGCGGCCGTCCGGGGTCGGCGAGGCCTGCCACGAGATCGCCAGGCGCGGTCACACCGGTCCCTGGGCCACGGTCGGCCTCCGGGTCGAGCCGGGTGCCCGTGGATCCGGCCCGGTGTTCACCTACGAGACCGAACTGGGCGCCCTGCCGCACGGCTTCCACCAGGCCGTCGAGGAGACCGCACTGGCCACCCTGCGGTGCGGACCGCACGGGTGGGCGGTGACGGACTGCCGGGTGGTGCTGACGCGTTCCGGCTTCGTCGGCCCGCTCAGCACCGCGGGGGATTTCCGTACGGTCACGGCCTCCGTGCTGGCGCGGGCGCTGCGGACGGCCGGCACCCGGGTCCACGAGCCGTACCACGCCTTCGAGGCCGAGGTCCCGCTCGCCGCGCTCGCCGCGGTGACCGCCCGTCTCGCGGCTCTGGGCGCCGAGTTCGCCGAGACCACCGGCGGGCGGCATTCCTGGCTGGTCAGCGGTGCGCTCCCGGCCCGCCTGGTCCAGGAGTTCCAGGGGCAGTTGCCCGGCCTGACGCACGGTGAAGGGGTGTGGACGTCCTACCCGTCGGGCGACCGGCCGGTGCGGGGGGATGCGGCGCAGCGTGGCGCGTCCGGATGAGGCGGCGGCTGCCGCGCCCCTGGCGGGGTGCGGCAGCGTGGCTGTCGGGGACCGGCGCGGTGGTCCGGCCGCGCCGCCCGTTCACCGCTGCGTCAGGACGTAATCCACCTGGCCGAAGGTGATGTGGTCACCGGGGCCGACCGGCACCTCGCCCACCACCCGGCGGCCGTTGACGCAGGTCCCGTTGGTGGAGCCGAGGTCGCGCAGCAGCCAGCCGTTGCCCGCGCTGCGGAGTTCGGCGTGGGCACGGGAGACCGTGTCGTGGTTGAGGCGCAGGCCGACGCCCGGCGCCCGCCCTATGAGCAGCGGCAGCGGGCCCGGTTCGGGCAGCAGCAGCTTCGGCAGCCGCTCTCTGCGCCAGGCGCGGCGTACCCGGATGTGGAAAGCGGAGGCGCGGCCCACCATCCGCAGGAGGGTGCCCTGGACCTTGCCCCGGTCGGCCAAGTCGGCAGTGACCAGTTCGATTTCGGACTGCTGCTGGGCGGTGAGGACGAGTTCCAGTCGTCGCAGGAAGGTGTCCTGGGACAGCCGTCCCTGTGCCGCGCCGTCGCGCAGCAGATCAAGAGCGCGTTCCCGGTCCGCATCCGACGGGCGCGCGGGGCGCGCGGGGAACTCGAGCGAAGTCATAGCGTGATTCTCCGGCCACCACGACCCGCTGTCCAGGCGGTGTTGGGCGCGGGGGCGTTGCCGGTGGGCGGGGCGGAGGTGCTGGTGGGCGGGGTGCGAGGTGCAGGTGGGCGGGGTGCGAGGTGCAGGTGGGCGCGGGAGCCCGTGTCGCCGCGAGGGGCTGCCGGGCGGCGTGCGGGCATGCTTTCCCCGTCGGGACCGGAGCGAACGAAGGAGGACGGCCGTGCTGTTCGAGGTGTGGGCTCCGAAGGCCGGGCAGGTCGCTCTCCAGTGGGCGGGTGACCGGGCCGGTGAGCCGGACGTCCCGCTGGAGCGCGACGCCGGACGCGCGGGCTGGTGGCGTGCCGAGGCGCCGGCCCGCGACGGGGACCGGTACGGCTTCCGGCTCGACGGCGGGCCGCCGCTGCCCGATCCGCGGGCCGCGCGGCTGCCGGACGGCCCCGGCGGCCCGGCCGCGGTCGTCGAGCACGACCGGTTCGGGTGGCGGCATCCGTGGCCCGGCCGCCCGCTGCCGGGCGCGGTCCTCTACGAGCTGCACATCGGCACGTACACCCCCGAGGGCACCTTCGACGCCGCCGCCGCGCGGCTGCGCCACCTCGCCGACCTGGGCATCACCCATGTCTCCCTGATGCCGGTCTGCCCGTTCCCCGGCAGCCACGGATGGGGCTACGACGGGGTCGCGCCCTGGGCGGTGCACGAACCGTACGGCGGGCCGGCCGGGTTCAAGCGGTTCGTGGACGCCGCGCACGGCCACGGGCTGGGGGTGGTGCTCGACGTGGTGCACAACCACCTCGGCCCGTCCGGCAACCCTCTCCCGGAGTTCGGGCCGTACTTCACCGACACCCATCACACGCCGTGGGGCGCGGCGGTCAATCTCGACGCCCCCGGCAGCGGCGAGGTGCGCGACTACCTCCTCGGCTGCGCGCTGTCCTGGCTGCGTGACTACCGGCTCGACGGCCTGCGGCTGGACGCCGTCCATGCGCTGCACGACGACGGCACCCCGCACTTCCTTGCCGCCCTGTCCGCCGCCGTCGACGCGCTGGCCGGGGAGCTGCGGCGCCCGCTGTTCCTCGTCGCCGAATCCGATCTGAACGATCCGCGCACCACCGCGCCTCGGGCGGACGGCGGGCACGGTCTGCACGCCCAGTGGAACGACGACTTCCACCACGCCCTGCACACCGCGCTCACCGGCGAATCCCAGGGCTATTACGCCGACTTCGCGCGTGCTCCGCTGGCCGCCCTCGCCAAGACGCTGACCGGCGGCTTCTTCCACGACGGGACGTACTCCAGCTTCCGCGGCAGGGCGCACGGCGCGCCCCTGGACCTGCAGGTGACGCCCGCATACCGGCTGCTCGCCTACGCCCAGACGCACGATCAGATCGGCAACCGTGCGCTGGGCGACCGGCTCGCGGCCGGGCTCTCCCCGGGGCTGCTGGCCTGTGCCGCCGCCCTGGTGCTGTGCGCGCCGTTCACCCCGATGCTGTTCATGGGCGAGGAATGGGGCGCGAGAACCCCGTGGCAGTACTTCACCGCTCACACGGATCCGGAGCTGGCGGAGGCGGTACGCGCCGGGCGCCGTCGCGAGTTCGCCGCGTACGACTGGGCCGGTCACGCCGAGGACTGGCCGGATCCGCAGGACCCCGCGACCCGCGACCGCAGCGTCCTGGACTGGAGCGAACCCTCCGTGGAACCGCACGCCTCGCTGCTGGCCTGGCACCGTACGCTGCTGGCGTTGCGCCATGAGCTGCCGCCGTTGACCGATCCCGATCCACGCCACACCACCGTCCGCTACGACGAGCGGGCCCGCTGGCTCCTGCTGCGGCGCGGACCGCTACGGGTGGCGGTCAATCTCGCGCGGGAGGCCACGGCGGCCATCCCGGTCACCGGGGACGGCATGGACGGGGGCCGCCCGGGCGGCGGGGGCGAGGGTACGGACGGCCCCTGCCCGGTCGGACCGTCCCCGTCGGCGCTGCGGGCATCCGCCCTGCAGGCACTGGCGGGCTGGCCCGGTGCCCGGCTTCCCGGGGCTGACGGTGTGCTGTGGCTCCCCCCGGAGTCGGTGGTGGTGCTCGGGCCGTAGGCGCTGTCGCCCGGACCTCAGCCGCTGGGGCTCAGTAGCCGGGTCTCAGCCGCCGTGCCTCGGTCGCGGGTCTCAGTGCGAGAACTCCGAGACGAATGCCGCGCAGAAGGCCTCCAGATCGGCCGGCTTCCGGCTGGTGATCAGGGTGTTCGGTCCGCCGGTGCAGATCTGGACCTGTTCGTCGACCCAGGTGGCGCCCGCGTTGCGGAGGTCGGTGCGCAGGCTCGGCCAGGAGGTCAGCGTGCGGCCGCGCACCACATCGGCCTCGATGAGCGTCCACGGTGCGTGGCAGATGGCGGCCACCGGCTTCCCGGCGTCGAAGAACGACCTGACGAACGCCACGGCCCGCTCGTCGAGGCGCAGTGCGTCCGGGTTGGCCACGCCGCCGGGCAGCACCAGTCCGTCGAAGTCCGCCGCGGTCGCCTCGTCCACCGTCAGGTCGACGGGGAAGGTGTCCGCCTTGTCGAGGTGGTGGAACGCCTGCACCTTTCCCGCGCGGGTGGAGACCAGCGTCGGGCCGCCGCCCGCGTCGGTCACCGCTTGCCACGGCCGGGTCAGCTCGACCTGTTCGGTGCCCTCGGTGGCCACCAGAAAAGCCGCCTGCATACTGCGCTCACGTCCCTTCCGTCGATCGGGCCGGGAGGTGGGGAGGATCCCCACTCCCCCACCTCTCGACCATAACGGGCGACGGCGCATGCACTCATCCGCAGAGGCCGTCGGCGGTGCCCGGAACCCGTCCGCCACCACAGCCACCACCCGCGCCCAGCACCCCTGCTCGTCCGCCCCTCGCTCGCCCGATCGTCCCTTTTCCCCAGCAGGTGATGGACACTGTGTCCATGCCCTTGCATCTCTCCGATCTGCTGGCCCGGCCCGATCTCCGTCTGTCGGTCACCTACGACGTGCCGCCGCAGCAGCTGGCCCGCACCATCGAGGCGGCGACGGTCTCGGATCTGCCGGCGCCGGGGAAGTGGCTGCAGGGCGGCGAACTCCTCATGACCATCGGCCTGTTGCTGCCGATGGAACCGGCCGCCTGCCGGGCGTACGTCCGGGACGCGGCCGAGGGCGGGGCGGCGTGTCTGGCGCTCGGGCTGGGGCAGGGGCTGCCGTACCAGGAGGCACCGGAGCCACTGGTGCGCGCGGCCGAGGAGGCCGGTCTGCCCCTGCTGACGGTGCCCGACGAGGTGCCGTTCATCGCCGTCACCAAGGCGGTCTTCGACGCACGGGCCGACGAACAGCGCGCGCTGCTGCAGCGGGCGTTCGCGACCCAGCGCCGGCTGACCGCCGCGGCGACCGGCGACGGGCTGCGGCCGATGCTGGCGGAGTGGGCGGCCGCCACCGGCGTGGGCGCGGCGGTGCTCGATCCGCTCGGGCGGCTGCTCGCCACCAGCGAGCGCGCGGCGCGGCCGCTGCCGGCCCAGGCGCACGAGCTGCTGGACCGGGTGGCCGCGCGCGGACTGCGCGGCAGCGCGTCCAGCACGGCCGCCGGGCAGCAGCTGGAGGTACAGCCGCTGGGCGCACGGCGGCTGCGCGGACTGCTGCTGCTCACCGGCCGGCCGGACGACGCCGCCCGTTCGGTCGTACCGGGCCTGGTCTCGCTGCTCTCCCTGGAGCTGGAGCGCCGCCATCTGAGCGATGAGCCGGAGCGCCGCCGCCGGTCGGCGCTGCTGTCGGAGCTGCTGGCCGACGAGGATCCGTCCGCCGACCGGGCCCGGGACATGCTGCGCTCGGTGGGGCTGACGGCCGGGCGGGTGCGAGGGGTCGTGGTGGCGGCGGAGGGCGCCCCGGGGGGCCGTACGGCAGCGGGCGCCTCGGCAGCCGGAACGGGAAGCGGCGCGAGGACCGGAGCCGGGCCGGCGACCGGAGCCGGGCCGACGACCGGGACCGGGCCGACGGCCGGGACGGGGCCCGCGGACAGGACCTCGCACACGGACGGACCCGGCCCCACGGACGGCGCCGCGCAGGAGATGGCCGCCGATCTGGCGCTGGCGGTGCCCGGCGGACTGGTACGGGTCGTGAACGGGGCGCCGGGCGCGGTCATCGAGGCGGTGGTGGGTGAGGAGCTGGACATCCGCGAAGTGCTCGCCCGCTTCGCCCCGCGCTGCCCGGCCGGGATCGGGCCGGCCACCGCCCCGGAAGCGGTCCGGGTGTCGCTGCGCCAGGCGGCCGGGCTGCTCGCCGTCAGCAGAGCGGGCAACGAACCGGCGGAGGCCCGGCAGAGCCAGGCCAGCCGGCTGCTGCTCGACCTGGGGGACGGCACGACGCTGCACGGCTACGCCGACAGCGTGCTCGGCCCGCTCGACCTCGCGGACCACGGCGAGGAGCTGATCGCCACCCTGGCGGCCTGGCTGGAGACCGGCGGCGCGTGGGACGCCACCAGCCGGCGGCTCGGCGTCCACCGGCACACCGTACGCAACCGCCTCGACAAGGCCATGGACCTCACCGGCCGCCGCCTCGACGACCCCGACGACCGCTTCGACCTCTGGCTGGCCACCCGCATCCGCCGCGGCGGCGCCCCGTCCGGCGGGTCCGGCGGGTCCAAGGGCTTCAACGGGTCCGGCGGGTCCACCGGCCGGCCCGCTCCCCCACCGCCAGGCCGGTGACGCGGGGGCCCGCCCCCCGGGCCGCCCTTCACTCTCTCCCCCGCACCGTCTTTACTTCGGGGGTGACCTATGAGATCCGCACCCTCCCGCCCGGCGCAGCCGGCCCCGCCCCCACACCCGCTCCCGGCTCCCCCCAACGGGGCGCCCACCGCGGCTCCCTGGTGGCCGTCAGCGATCTGCACGTCCGCTACCAGGAGAACCGCGACATCGTCGAGGGCTTAAGACCGGAGTCCGACGACGACTGGCTGCTGGTCGCCGGCGACGTCGGCGAATACGTCTCCGACATCCGCTGGGCGCTCACCCTGCTCAGCAGCCGGTTCGCCAAGGTGATCTGGGTGCCCGGCAATCACGAGCTGTGGACGCCGGAGCACGACCCGGTGCGGCTGCGCGGCGTGGCGCGCTATGAGCATCTGGTGGAGATCTGCCGCGAGTTGGGCGTCCTCACCCCCGAGGACCCGTATCCGCTCTGGGAGGGCGCCGGCGGCCCGGCCGTCATCGCACCGCTCTTCCTCCTCTACGACTACACCTTCCGGCAGCCCGGCATCGCGTCCAAGGAAGCGGCGCTCGCCCGGGCGGAGCAGGCGGGAGTGGTCTGCACCGACGAGCACTTCCTGCACCCCGACCCTTATCCGACGCGGGAGGCTTGGTGCGAGGCGCGGGTGGCCGCCACCGAGGCCAGGCTCGCCGCCCTGCCACCGGAGCTGCCCACGGTGCTCGTCAACCACTGGCCGGTGGTACGCGAGCCCACCGACCCGCTGTGGTACCCGGACTTCGCGCTGTGGTGCGGCACCGAGGCGACCGCCGACTGGCCGCGCCGGTTCCGTGCCGCCACGGTGGTCTACGGCCACCTCCACATCCCGCGGCTGCTGGTCTGCGACGGCGTCCCCCATCAGGAGGTGTCGCTCGGCTATCCACGGGAGTGGCAGCGCCGCTCCCGCGCACCGGGGCGGCCGGTCCGGATCCTGCCCGCGCCCGCCCCCGTCGCCGCCGGAACCACCGGGACCCCCGCATGATCGACAAACTGCTGCCGGCCCCGGTCGTGACCGCCGAGGCCTTCGACGACGCCCCGGTCTCCGAGATGTTTCCCGAGGAGTGGGCGCTGGTGTCCAGTGCCGTGCCCAAGCGGCAGAAGGAGTTCGGCACCGTACGCCGCTGCGCCCGCAGCGCACTGTCCGAACTGGGCATCGCCCCCGCCCCCCTGCTCCCCGGCCCCCAGCGGGAGCCGCTGTGGCCGGCGGGCATCGTGGGTGCCATGACGCATTGCGCCGGCTACCGCGCCGCCGCCGTGGCCCGCTCCGCGGACGTACGGACCGTCGGCCTGGACGCCGAACCCCATCTGCCCGTGGACGATCCCGGCGTGATCGACCTCGTCACCCTGCCCGAGGAACGCGCCCAGCTGCGCCGGCTGGCCGGCGCACAGCCCGAAGTCTGCTGGGACCGCCTGGTGTTCAGCGCGAAGGAGTCCGTCTACAAGGCGTGGTACCCCCTCGCCCACCGCTGGCTCGGCTTCGAGGACGCCCTCCTCACCCTCGACCCGTCGGACGCCACCTTCACCGCCCGCCTCCTCGTCCCGGGCCCGGTGGTCGACGGCAGGGAACTCACCGAATTCAGCGGCCGGTGGCTCATCGAGTCCGGGCTGGTGGTGACGGCGATCGTGCAAATGGTGTGACGGGACGGCCGCGGAGTGCGAGTCGCCCGCGGCCGCCGGTGCCGAACGCAGCACCGGCCGCCGGATACCCGCCCTGCTTGCGGTATTTTTCATGGCCCGTCAGGACGTTGAAGGGTCGTTAGCCCACTCATGCAAGAGCACTGCGACACCACCGGTGGGAGCGCACCCTCCGATAGCGAGCTGGTCCGGCGTATCCGTGCGGCAGCCCGGTCCGGCAGCGGGGCGGCGGACGCTCCGTTCGGCACACCGGCTCCGGACGGCCCGGCCCGGACGGCCCGGACAGCCCTCAACGAGTTCCACCAACGGCACTACGCGGCCGTGCTGGCCTATGCCCGTGACTGCTGCCGCTCGTCCCAGGCCGCGGCGGATCTGGCGAAGGAAGCCATCAACCACGTCCTGCTCTCCCCCGACCCGGAAGAGGGTGCCGATCCGGCCTGGCGGACCGCCCTGCTCGCGGCGGTACGCCATACCGCCGCCGCCTGGCACCGCACTGCCCGGAACACCGAGCTGCGCGACGACTTCACCACCTGGCTGGCCGCCCAGGAGGCGGAAGGCGCCGGCCCCGCTGACGGAGCCCGGCCGTCCGGCACCGGCGGCGCACCCCCGGCCGGCCTGGGCTTCGCAGGGACGGTCCTGCCCGACGTGCCGGACAAGCCCCGGCGGGCGCGCCTCTCACCGGCGCGGATCACCGTGCTCGCGGTCGCCGTGGCCGTCCTGGCCGGCGTCGCCATATCCGTCGGCCCGCTGTTCGGCTCGGAGCGCGACAACGCCGCGGCCGGGCCCCGCGACCGGTCGGACCACTCCTCGGCCCCCGCCACGGACCAGCCGCCGCCGGCGTCCGCCAAGAGCTCCGCGACCGCTTCCCGTACGCCCTCGGGCTCCCCGTCCCCCACGCACAGCAAGAAGCCCAAGCGCCCGAGCTCCCGGCCCTCGCCACCGGAGAAGCCGTCGCACTCGTCCCGCCCCGGCCCCACGCACAAACCGCCGGCCGGCCACACCACGCCGCTGGGCAGCCGGCCGTGGAGCTCCCAGAAGTACAGCTTCGCGCCGTTCCGGCAGGACAGCAGCATCGACGGACATCCCCTCACCATCCAGGGAGCCACCTACTCCCAGGGACTGGGCGCGCACGCCTACGACGAGGTCACCTACGACCTCGGTGGCAGCTGCTCCGCCCTCACCGTGGATGTCGGACTCGACGACGAGGTGGGCGCGAACGGCTCCGTGGTCTTCCAGATCTACCGGGACGCCACCAAGGTCGCCGACAGCGGCCTGATGACGGTCGACCAGCCCGCGAAGCACCTCACCGCAGACCTCACCGGCGGCAGCCAGCTACGGCTGGTGGTCACCGACGGCGGCAACGGCAACGACTCCGACCACGCCGACTGGGGCGGCCCCCGGATCACCTGCCGCTGATCAGACCACCCGGCAGCGGCCGGACCAGGACGGCCTGCCACGGTCCGCCGGCTCAGCACCCCGGGGCGGGTGGGCCCCTGGCGTCCGGCGCGCCGCTCACCGAGCGTCCGTGCTCGGCCGCAGCGAGATCGAGTGGAGTGGCCGCTACCGGGTCCACGGGCACTCCGCAACGGGCACCCCCGTGCCCGCGTCACGCATACTGGAATGTATGCCGCATATGGCTGGGCTGTACGAGCGAAGCGGCGAGCTCAACGGCAGGCGGCGACCGCCGCCGCTTGGGTCGCTCAGCTGGCGCGGTGCCTGGGGAGGATGCGCGACAAGGTGGTCTCGCATCCGCTTGAATCGCATGTCCGCGCCGTGCCCCAGGCCCGGCGGATCATCCGGACCGAGCTGGCCCGATGGGGGCTGCCCGAGCATGTCGAGATCGCCGAACTCCTGGTGAGCGAACTGGTCACCAATGCGGTCCAGCACGCCTGGGGCCCCCTCCACCTGCGGATGTCCCACTCGCCCCTCGACCGGACGCTGCGCTGCGACATCGCCGACGGCTGCCCCGCCGCTCCGCCCGCTCACCGTCCACCCGCCCGCGCCGACGAGGACCACGGCCGGGGGCTGCATCTGGTCGACCAGCTCGCGACCCGCTGGGGCGCGCGGCACACCGCCGCGGGGAAGACCGTCTGGTTCGAACTGCGCACGCCCGGCAGCAGTGCCCGTCGGCGGGGAGTTCGGCGGCGCCTCTGACCGGTGGGGTACACGTCGAAGGTGAGCCGGCCGGCTTCCTCCACTTCAACCGACAGCGTTCAGCAGGCCCCGGTAAGACCGCCGCCGCGGGACTCGCAGGTCCGGACGGCCGGCCCTCGTGTGCGGCTCCTGCCGGCCCGGACCCGGTGACGGGGCCGGCCCGGCGTGGGGCCGGACGTGGCCCAGGTGGGAGCCACAGCGGGCACAGCGGACCTCGGTGCGGACCATGCCGTGGGTGCGGTCCTCGATGAGTTCGACGGCGCCGGAGTCCTTGGGGTCGTAGAAGGACGGCCAGCCGGGTGATGTACGACCCAAGCCACGGCGACCCGGCCCGTTCACGGCATCGGTCGAACAGGCAGTCAGGTACCCGAAATTTAAAGGGGATAGGGCCCGGCTCACTGCCGTGGGGCTGGTCCGTACACCGGGCGTTGTTGCAGCGACCTACAACTCTTCGTGGGTCACCAGGCCACACGCAGGTAGCAGCGGACAACTCCTCGATTGCAAGGCGGTGTCAGGCAGCCGCGTTATTGATTGCTGTCCATACCGCGCAGGCCACAGCGGCTACGAGCCAGATTTCCGAGAGCCAGGAGATCGCACACTTCCTGCGAATTACAAAGTTCGACGAATCCGGTTTTCCGGCGATGTACTTACGGACCATCTTTGCCGCCTTGTCTGCACTCCCCACAAAAGAATCAATGAGGGAGCCGCTGTAGGCGCCTACAAAAATCTCACCACCATCTCTCGTCTCGATCTTCATATTCCCCCGGATATCGACGAAAGCTTCCTTTATCGCCCCGGGTTCAACGTGGTATTCAAAGATGGCGTTCACCACCTGCACATCACCGGGGGACAGGATGACACGGGACCGGAGGATCCGCTGCTCGATGAAGATCGCCCCGAAGGTCGCCGTTAGGCCAAGCGGAGCGCCGTTCGGGCCATCAGTGCCCATTTTGGCAACCATCAGAGCAGCCAACACCAGTAAGAGCGCGGTGAAGAACCATTGTGATACTCGATAACTGCTCCTACGTAGCTTCCGCGGTCGCTCTTCACGCTTCATCAGCTTGTCCCCCCTGAGTCCCATCCAAATCGGGATGACCCAGCAAGTGGGCCATCCCGATAGTCGATCTGTCAGCAGAATTTTGGCGCGCTTGACGACATTACGTTCAACAGATTGCCCGCACTGGAGCACCATCACCCTGCTGCTCCAGGCCGCCGACGAATCCGACGTCTACGGATGGAAGAAGTTCGACGCCAAGCCGGCAGTGCTGTCCACCGAGTACAACACCGTCCCCAACGCCCCCACCGGCCTGTACACCCATCCCTCCAGCGGGTCCAAGTGCGGTGCCACCGCTCCCTACACGGTGATCGGCAACACCGACATCACCCTCGGCGCGAAATTCGGGGACCGTGACGGCGGGACGGTCAAGGCCCAGTTCGCGCTGTGGCCCATCGGCCACGGCGGCGCCGACAACCACAGACATACCAGCCCGCTCCACCGCCGGCCCGCTGCAGAAGTCCCAGGTCTCAGCCCTTGTCCGGTGCCAGCCGCAGCGAGATCGAGTTGATGCAGTACCGCTGGTCGGTCGGGGTCGGGTAGCCCTCGCCCTCGAAGACGTGGCCCAGGTGGGAGCCGCAGCGGGCGCAGCGGACCTCGGTGCGGACCATGCCGTGGGTGCGGTCCTCGATGAGTTCGACCGCGGCGGAGTCCTTGGGGTCGTAGAAGGACGGCCAGCCGCAGTGGCTCTCGAATTTGGTGTCGGAGCGGAAGAGCTCGGCGCCGCAGGCGCGGCAGGAGTAGACGCCCTCGGTCTTGGTGTCGGTGTACTCACCGACGAAGGCGGGCTCGGTGCCGGCCTGACGGAGCACCTGGTACTCGGCGGGGGTCAGCTCGGCGCGCCACTGCTCGTCGGGCTTGTCGATCTCGTACGGCATCTGGGGTCCTCCTCAGCTCAGCTGCCCAGGCGGGACAGGATGGCGGGGCCGAGGTCGGTCACATCGCCCGCGCCCATGGTGAGAACAAGGTCCCCGGGCTTCGCCATTCCTGCGATGACCTCCGGGACGGCGGCCTGGTCGCTCTCGGGGGTGACGTCGGCGCCGGCGGTGCGCGCGGCGTCGATGATCAGGGCGCTGGTGATGCCCGGGATCGGGTCCTCGCGGGCCGGGTAGATGTCCAGGACGACGGAGGCGTCGGCCAGGGCGAGTGCCTGGCCCATCTCGGTGCCCAGCTCCTGGGTGCGGGAGAAGAGGTGGGGCTGGAAGACGACCAGCACCCGGGAGCCGTCGGCGGCGCCGCGGATGGCTTCGAGGTCGGCGGTCATCTCCGTGGGGTGGTGGGCGTAGGAGTCGATGACCTGGACGCCGGCCGCCTCGCCCTTGAGCTGGAGGCGGCGCTTGACGCCGGTGTACTTGCCGAGCGCAGAGGCGAGGTTGTGCGGCGCGAGGCCCAGGGCGACGCCGGCGGCCAGGGCGGCGACGGCGTTGTGGGCGTAGTGCCGGCCCGGGACGGAGACGGTGAAGGTGAGGATCTTGCCGCTGGTGAGGGTGACGGTGACATCGCTGGTCATGCCCCGGGGGTTGACCTTGAGGATGCGGACGTCGGCGTCCGGGGACTCGCCGTAGGTGACGACCTCGATGTCGTAGCGGCCGGAGATCCGCTCGGTCAGCTCGCGGGCGCCGGGGTGGTCGGCGGCGATGACCAGGGTGCCGCCGGGGCGGATGCGGCCGACGAAGGTCTCGAAGGACTCGTAGATCTCTTCCATCGAGGCGTAGTTGGCGTGGTGGTCGAGCTCCACGTTGAGGATGATCGCGACCTCGGGGGCGTACTTGTGGAAGCTGCGGTCGCTCTCGTCGGCCTCGGCGACGAAGATCTCGCCGGAGCCGTGCTCGGCGTTGGAGCCCGGGGCGTCGAGGTCGCCGCCGATGGCGTAGGACGGCTTGAGACCGAGGGCGCCGAGGGAGACGGCGAGCATGGAGGTCGTGGTCGTCTTGCCGTGGGTGCCGGCGACGGCGATGGGCCGCAGGCCGTCCATGAGGGAGGCGAGCGCGTCGGAGCGGTGGACCACCGGGATGCCGCGCTCGTGGGCGGCGGCCAGCTCGGGGTTGTCCTGGCGGATCGCGGAGGAGACGACGACGCTGGTGGCGTCGGCGGCAAGGTGCCCGGCGGCGTGGCCGATGTGGACCGTGGCGCCGAGGGAGCGCAGGGCCTGGGCGGTCGCGGAGTCCTTGGCGTCGCTGCCCGCCACCCGGGCGCCGCGCTGCGCGAGGATCTTGGCGATGCCCGACATGCCGGCTCCGCCGATGCCGATGAAGTGCGGCCGGTCCATCGAGGCTGGGATGGCGGGTGCCATGGGCGGGTCTCCCTGATCGTCGATCATCGCGAGCGGTGGTGCTGTCCATGATTCTCGCACCCGGCACCGACAGTGCCGGTCCGTGGACCCCTGACGGGTGTGGTTGCCGGCCCCGGCCGGTTGTGACCTGGCCGGCCCGGCCGGGTCCGGGAGGCGGCCCGGCGCGCAGCATTCAGCGGCGGATCAGGCCCCGGGCGGTGGCGGCGGCGACCGCGGAGGTGCGGGAGTCCACGCCCAGCTTGGCGTAGATGTGGACGAGGTGGGACTTGACGGTCGCCTGGCTGAGGAAGAGCTGTTTGCTGATCGCCGCGTTCGGCAGACCGTCCGCGACGAGCTGAAGGACCTCCGTCTCCCGGCGGGAGAGCGCGGTGGCGGGGGCGCGCATGCGGTCCATGAGGCGCAGCGCGACGGTGGGGGCGAGTGCGGACTTCCCGGCGGCGGCGGTGCGGACCGCGGCCGCCAGTTCCTCCGGCGGGGCGTCCTTGAGGAGGTAGCCGGTGGCGCCGGCCTCGATGGCGGCGAGGATGTCGACGTCGGTGTCGTAGGTGGTCAGCACGAGGACGCGCGGGGCACCGGGGCGGGCGGTGATCTCCGCCGTGGCCTGGGAGCCGAGCATCCGGCCGCCGAACTGGAGGTCCATGAGGACGACGTCGACGGCGAGCCGCGCGGCGAGGTCGACGGCCTGCTCGGCGGTCGGGACGTCGGCGACGATCTCGAAGTCGTCCTCGGTCTCCAGGACGGCGCGCAGTCCGGCGCGTACGACGGGGTGGTCGTCGGCGAGCAGCAGCCGGACGGGGGTGTCCGTCGCGGTCACGGGGCGGCCTCCTGGGCGGCGTCGGGCGGGGCGGCGGGAGTGGGCAGGGTGACGGCGACCGCGGTGCCCTCGCCGGGGGCGGACTCGACGACGAGGGTGCCCTGGAGGGCGCGGGCCCGGGCGCGCATCGCGGCGAGGCCGAAGCCGGTGCCGTCCGCCGCCGCGGAGCCCGGGGCGGGCACCTCGGCGGGGACGAATCCCGCGCCGTCGTCGACGACGTCCAGCGCGACCTCGGTGTCCATGTAGCTGAGGGTCAGCTCGGCCCGTCCGGCACCGGCGTGCCGCACGGTGTTGGCGAGCGCGGACTGGGCGATGCGCAGCAGGGCGACCTCGTGCGTGGTGGGGAGCGCGGTGGGGGTGCCGGAAACCTGGCAGTGCACGGCGAGCGGAGAGGTACGGGCGGTGGTGGCGCACAGCCGTTCCAGCGCGGCGGGCAGCGAGCCGGCCTCCAGGTCGGGCGGGCTCAGCGCACGGACGAAGCGGCGCGCCTCGGCGAGGTTGCCGGCGGCGGTGGTGCGGGCCTGCCGGACATGGCCGAGGGCGGTGCCGGGCTGCCGCGGCAGGGCGCGCTCGGCGGCCCGCAGCAGCAGCTAGATGCTGGACAGGCCCTGGGCGAGGGTGTCGTGGATCTCGCGGGCCAGCCGCTCGCGTTCGGCGAGCACCCCGGCGGCGCGTTCCGCGGCGGCCAGCTCGCTGCGGGCCGCGGTGAGCTCCTCGATGAGGCGGCGGCGCTGCTCGCTCTCCCGGTAAAGGGCCTCGTAGCCGAGGACGACGGCGACGGCGACGGCGGCGCCCAGGGCGGGGCCGAGCACCGTGCCGAGGCTCAGGGTGTGGGTGTGCAGGCCGAATCCGGCGATGGCGGCGGCGGTGGTGGCCGCGACGGCGGCCAGGCCCCCTCGCAGCGGCAGCAGATGCAGCTGGACGAAGAACAGGGGGAAGGCGAGCCAGACGCCGTCGGGAGTGAGGGCGAGCAGCACCAGCCAGAGCAGGGCCACGGCGCTCAGCCAGAGGGCGGCGGCGCCGGTGGAGCTGCGGAGCCGGGGCAGCCGGGGGCCGGTCACGTACACCGCGAACAGCGCGGCCGCGGCGGCGGTCACGGCCGGGGCGGAGGGGGCGTGGTCGGCGATCGCGCGCACGCAGGCCAGTGCCAGCAGCGCGGCCACCATCAGGTGCAGACAGCTGCGCAGGACCCGCAGGACGGGGGTGAGGGAGGGGGCGCGCGCGGATTCCCCGGGCGCGGGGTTTTCGGTCGCGGTTTCTTCGGTCACGGCCCCCTCAGGCTAAGTGCCCTCCCCACCTGCGGCATCAACCAAAGGGTTGAGCGCGGGGCACCTCTTTCGATCCGGGCGGACCACTCCCCGGCGCGATGTCAGCGGCCCGCCCGGCGCGCGACGGTGGAGGCCGAGGCCGGGCAGTGGAGTCCGGCACCCGGATCCGAGGAGGGCATCGCCGGTGTTCGTCGCCTGGAGGGACCTGAGATTCGCCAAGGGACGGTTCGCCCTGATGGGCACCGTCATTGTGCTGATCACGGTGCTGGTGGGGTTGCTGTCGGGCCTGACGGCGGGCCTGGGCCGGGAGAACACCTCGGCGATCACCGCGCTGCCCGCCGATCACCTGGTGTTCTCGGCGCCCGCCGACGGCAGGGACGTTGCTTTCACCGACTCGCGGCTGACGGAGCGGACCGTACGGGCCTGGGCGCGGGTGCCGGGCGTACGGCACGCCGACCCGCTGGGGATCGCGCCGACGAAGGCCGAGTCCGGCGGCCGGACCGCCGCGGTGTCGCTGTTCGGCGTGCGGCCGGGGTCGCAGACGGCGCCTGCGCGGGTGGAGGACGGTGCGGTGGTGCTGTCCGCGAAGGCAGCCGCCTCACTGGGGGTGCGGGCCGGGGGCACGCTGACGCTCGGCGGCCGCACGGTCCGGGTGGCGGCGGTGTCGGGCGCGGCGATGTACGCCCATACGCCGGTGGTCTGGACGCCGCTTCAGGACTGGCGGCGGCTGGCGAGCGGCGCCGGAGCGGCCGCCGGTGACCAGCCCGGCCGGACCGACGCCTCCGGCGACCCCGTCGGAGCGACCGTCCTCGCCCTCTCGACCTCCGGCACCGCCGGACTGGCGGCCGCCGACCGGGCGCTCGGCACCAGGACCGTCGCCGCCGCCGACGCCCTGCAGGCCATCGGCTCGTACGCCGCCGAGAACGGGTCCCTGCAGCTGATGCGCGGCTTTCTGTTCGCGATCTCCGCGCTGGTCATCGGGGCGTTCTTCACGGTGTGGACGATCCAGCGCGGCGGCGAGGTCGCCGTGCTGAAGGCGCTGGGCGCCTCGACCCGCTCGCTGCTGCGGGATGCCCTCGGACAGGCCGTGGTGCTGCTGGTGGGCGGGACCGCCCTGGGCAGCGCCGTGGTGGCCGCGGTGGGCGCCGGAATCGGCGGCACGGTGCCCTTTGTGCTCGCCCCGGCCACCGTGGCGGCGCCCGCCCTGATCATGATCGCGCTGGGTGCCGCAGGCGCCGCGCTCGCCATCCGCCGCATCACGTCCGTGGACCCGCTGACCGCCCTGGGAAGTGCCCGATGAGCCTCGAACTGACCGATGTCACCCTCACCTACCCCGACGGCGACGCCCGGCTGACGGCGCTGGACGAGGTCTCGCTGACCGTCCCCGCCGGACGTCTGACCGCGGTGATCGGCCCGTCCGGATCCGGCAAGTCCAGCCTGCTCGCGGTCGCCGCCACACTGATCCGCCCGGACCGCGGACGGGTGGTGATCGGCGGCACGGACACCGCGGGGCTCGGCCCGGCCGCGCTGACGACGCTGCGCCGCACCGCCATCGGCACGGTCTTCCAGCAGCCCAATCTGCTGCCGTCGCTGACCGCCGCCGAACAGCTGCAGGTGACGGCCCACCTGGACGGGCGCGCGTCGCGTACGACGCGGGTACGCACGCGGGCGCGGGCACGGGAGCTGCTGTCGGCGGTCGGCCTGGAGGACCAGGCCCACCGGCGGCCGCATCAGCTGTCGGGCGGTCAGCGGCAGCGGGTCAATATCGCGCGGGCGCTGATGAACGAGCCCGCGGTGCTGCTGGTGGACGAGCCGACCAGCGCCCTGGACCACGAGCGGGGCGCCGCGGTGCTCGCGCTGCTGCGCACGCTCACCCGGCAGCGCGCCACCGCGACGGTGCTGGTCACCCACGACCCCGTCCGTCTGGACGTGGCGGACACGGTCGCCGAGGTGCGGGACGGCCGGCTGCGCCCCCGGCCCGTAGCCCGCCCCTGACCGCCGGCGGAGCCCTGCGGAGGGGCCCGGTGGACGGGGCGGGTCCCGGTGACGGCGGGCCGCTCAGTCTCCGGCGGTCCCCTGGGGCTGGTCGTCCGCCGCATGGGAGAACAGCTTGAGGACCGGGACGCCGACCTTGTGGCGGGCGCGGGAGGCCCAGTCGCGGTGGAAGAACTCCTCCACGAAGTGCGGGGTGGTCAGCACGATCACCTCGTCCGCGCCGGTCTCGTCGACGACGGACCGCAGCAGGTCCAGCGGATGGTCCTCGACCACCTGCCCGACGGCCTGGGCGCCGGTGTCGCGCAGGGCCTGCAGCGTGTGGGCCAGGGCGAGCTCGGCGGGGGCCTCCGCGCGGGCGCCGCCCGGTTCCTCGCCCTCCCGTACGGCGTCGTCGAACTCACCGAGGGCCACGTCGTCGATGGCCCGTAGCAGAACATCCTGCTTGCCGCGAGGCTGCATGAGCACGACGAACGAGATCCGGTCATCGCCGTGCAGGGTGGTCACAAACTCCACATCGGCGGGCGTCAGTGGCTTCTCGATCATCAATACGCTCGTGAACACGACGGACGCCCTTCTTCTCTTCGGGGCGCCGCATGGCACGGAGCCCGACAGACACCATCCTGCCCCGTAGGCGTGCGGGACTGTTGGCTTTCAGTGTGCCCAACAGAAGCTAAGCGGAACAGATAGTTCCGCCGATTGTCACGGCCGGCGGTAGCGAGTGAAGAGGAATCCGCCCTCCTCCAGTACGGACGCCAGGGCGAATCGCTCCGGTACCGGGACGGCGGGACCGTTCATGATCCTCGGCGCGTCGCCCACGGCAACCACCGGAGCCAGCGACAGGCACAACTCGTCCAGCGCGCCGGCCGCCGCGAGCTGCCCCAGCAGCATCGGCCCGCCCTCCGTGAGCAGCCGGGTGTGGCCCCGTTCGGCCAGCGCCCCGGTCACCCGGGCCGGATCGACGCCCTGCCCCTCACCGGCGAACAGCACCTCGACGCCTGCGGCACGGGCCTTCGCCACCCGGTCCGCAGGCGCGCCCGCGCCGGTCAGCACCAGGGTGGGGACCAGCGGCTCGGTGAACAGCGGCAGGGTGAAGTCCAGCGCGAGGCCGGCGGTCACCACGGCGATGGCGGGGGCCGGGCCCTGGCCGGCCGCGGCCCGGCGGGCGGCGAACGCCTCCCGGGCGCGGGCCGGCCGATAGCCCTCCTGCCGCACCGTCTCCGCACCCACCACCACGGCATCCGCGAGGCCCCGCAGCACCCCGAAGATCCGCATATCGGCATCGCTGGAGAGCGGCTGCGAGCGGCCCTCGTGGTGGGCCGCGCCGTCCACGGAGGACACCATGTTCGCCCGCAGCCAGCCGGTGCGCCCCGAGCGCACCGGGTCGTCCGCCGCCGGGTACGCGTAGGCGTCGGCCAGCTCGTGCAGGGTCCAGGCACGGTCCGTGGGGCCGGCGACCCCCACCTCGGTGTTCTCGGCGGCAGGGGCCGGTGCGGACGGGGCGGGGAGAGGGAACAGGCGTCGCATGGCGGCAGTGTGACATGCCCCTCTCAGCGGACCGGCGCCCCCCGCGCAGGAGATAGGCTGGACGGCTGTGTCGCCTTCCCAGCACTCCGCCCCGCAGCCCGACCCGATAGCCGGACCGCCGGCCGACGGGGACGACGCGGCGCCCGCCGCGCTCACCGCCCGCGCCCCGCACGTCCCGGCCGACCGCCTGGTGGCCGAGATGGTGCCGCCGCCGCGCTTCCAGGGCGCCCGGTTCGACACCTACATCCCGGACCCGAAGCAGCCCAGCCAGGCCGAGGCCGTCCAGGTCCTGAGCGACTTCGCGGAGAGCATCGACGCCGGGCGGGCCGGCTCGGGCAAGCGGCGCTGGTTCGCCAGGAAGCCCGCGGCCCCCCGGGGCCCGCGCGGCGTCTACCTGGACGGCGGCTACGGCGTCGGCAAGACCCACCTGCTCGCCTCCCTGTGGCACGCCACCCCCGCCCCGGCCGAGCACAAGGCCTTCGGCACCTTCGTCGAGCTGACCAACCTCGTCGGCGCGCTCGGCTTCCAGCAGACCGTCCGCACCCTCGGCGAGCACAAGCTGCTGTGCATCGACGAGTTCGAGCTGGACGATCCCGGTGACACGGTCCTGGTCTCCACCCTGCTCGGCAAGCTGGTCGACGCCGGGGTGGCGCTGGCCGCCACCTCCAACACGCTGCCCGGCAAGCTGGGCGAGGGCCGGTTCGCCGCGGCCGACTTCCTGCGGGAGATCCAGGGCCTGAGCGCCCACTTCCGTCCGCTGCGGATCGACGGCGAGGACTACCGCCACCGCGGCCTGCCCGAGGCGCCCGCCCCGTACGACGACGAGACGGTCACCCGCACGGCGTACCGCACGCCCGGTGCCTCCCTCGACGACTTCCCCTCCCTGCTGGAGCACCTGTCCCGGGTGCACCCCAGCCGCTACGGCGCGATGTGCGACGGCATCGAGGCGGTCTTCCTCACCGATGTCCAGGCGGTGCCCGACCAGTCCACCGCGCTGCGCCTGGTGGTCCTGGCCGACCGGCTCTACGACCGTGAGGTGCCGGTGCTGACCTCGGGCAAGGCCTTCGACGAGCTGTTCAGCGAGGAGATGCTGCGCGGCGGCTACCGCAAGAAGTACTTCCGGGCCATCTCCCGGCTGACGGCGCTGGCGCGCGACGCCGGCACCCTGGTGGCCGACGGCTCCCGGTAGACGCGTCCGCGGCAACACCCGGGCCGCCTGGTTCCCGGCGGCCCGGCCCCGTGGTACACACGAGCGGGTCACGTCACCTGTCCGCCAACAGGGAGTTGCCCATGTCCGCGACACGACGTCAGATCCTGGCGAGAACCGGAGCGCTGGGGGCGGGAATCGCCTTCTTCGGAAACCTCACGGAGCTCTTCACGGGGACCGCGACCGCACAGAGCATGGGGCGGCGCGGTTACGGCCCGCTGGTACCCGACCCGCACGGCCTGCTCGACCTCCCCCGGGGCTTCCGCTACCGGGTCCTGTCCCGGGAAGGCGACCCGCTGCGCTCCGGGGAGGGCAAGGTCCCCAGCAACTGCGATGGCATGGCCGCCTTCCCGGGCTCTCTCGGCTCTCACAGTTCTTCCGGACGCCGCGGCGGCACCTTCCTCGTCCGCAACCACGAGAACCGTACGGGCTCGCGCCAGGCCGTCCCCCGGGTCCGGGACCTGACGTACGACCCCGGCGGCGAGGGGGGCTGTACGGCCCTGGAACTCGGCCCGGACAACTCCGTCCGCTCGGAACGGGTCGCCCTCGCCGGTACGTCCACCAACTGCGCGGGCGGCCCCACCCCTTGGCGCACCTGGTTGACCTGCGAGGAGACCGAGCACCGGGCCGGTGAGGAGAACTACACCAAGGACCACGGCTTCATCTTCGAGGTCGACCCGTACGACCCGCGGCGCACCGGCGCGGTCCCGCTGACCGCGATGGGCCGCTTCCAGCACGAGGCGATCGCCGTCGACCCCGGCACCGGCACCGTCTACGAAACCGAGGACGCCTTCGACAAGCCGTTCGGCCTGTTCTACCGCTTTCTTCCGAAGAAGCCGAGGGGCGGCCGCGGTTCGCTCCGGGCCGGCGGCCGGCTCCAGGCGCTGCGGGTCCCCGGTGTGCCCGACCTCTCCACCGTCCAGCAACCGGGCACCACCTTCGATCACGTCACCTGGGTGGATGTGCCCGACCCGCTCGCCCGTCAGACCCCGATCCGCTTCCAGGACTTCGGCCCCGGCGGCATCACCCACGCCCAGAAGCTGGAGGGCTGCTACTGGGGCGGCTCCTGCGTCTACTTCGTCTCCAGCTTCGCGCACCGCGACGCCGGCTCGGCGGCCGACCACTACGGCCAGGTGTGGAAGTACGACCCGGAGAAGCGGCGGCTGACCCAGGTCGTCGTCTTCGGCCCGGACAGCGACCTCCAACTGCCCGGCGAGTCCCCCGACAACATCTGCCTGGCGCCCAGCGGCGGCCTGATGGTCTGCGAGGACGGCGAGGGCGCCCAGCACGTCTTCGGCCTCACCCGACGCGGCGAGGTCTATGCGATGGCGCGCGGCCGGCAGAACATCGGCACCCCACAGAAGCCGGAGTGGGGGGAGTTCGCGGGGGTGACCTTCTCGCCGGACCACCGGACGATGTACGTCAATTGCTATACGCCGGGGACGACGTTCGCGGTGACGGGGCCCTGGCACGACTGAGGCTGCGGGGGCCACGGGTTCCACGGGGAGGGTGCTGCCGCCCCGCGGGGGGGGCGCCACGGGCCCCGTGGGGGGCGCCACGGGCCCCGTGGGGCGGTGGGGTGGTGGGGTGGCCGGGGCCTGACCTGACCGGACCGGGTGGAGTAGCGGGGTGGGACGGGCAGCGGTGCCGGGCAGGGCTTCGAGCGTGCGGCTGCTTCCCCCCACCCCCGAACCCACCCCCCGCCCCCTCCCCCGAAGGGGGAGAGGGGGAGGGGGCGGGGGAGACGTCCGGGCCTGATTCCAGCGCCGCCGCGGCGCGGCACCCGACGCCTCAGCCCCGCCCCCGCCGAACGCCCCGCCCCCTCAGCCCCGCCCCATCCGTCCACCCCGACGCCTCAGCCCCGCCCCGTCCGTTCACCCCGACGCCTCAGCCCCCGTCCGTTCACGCCAGCGGCGCTTCAACTCCGGCCATACGTTCCGGCGCTTCAACTCCGGCGGGAGCTGAGCGCGCAGGCAAGGGCGGTGGCGGCGGCCGCGAGCAGGGCGGTGGCGGCGAGCGGCAGCCACGGGGTGGTGATCGTGCCGTGGAGGGAGCCGGTAACCAGGCCCGAGACGGCGGTGTTGGCGGGCGAGGCGCCCAGCACGAGCAGCAGCAGGGCGGCGAGCATGCCCACCGGGATGCTCCAGCCGCTGCTGCGCAGCACCGGCCGGTTGCTCAGCGCGCCGATCGCGGTGCCCGTCAACAGGCACGCCAGCGCGGCGAGCAGCCCGGCGGCCGCCGCGGGCAGGACCGGGACGGCGACTTGGTGGCCGGTGGAGTGGGGGTCGGACAGCAGCACGACCAGTGCCGTACCGAGGAGGGCGAGCAGCACCGCGGTACAGACCGCGGCCAGCACTGCGGCGAGGTGGGCCCGGCCGGGACCGGCGGCCGCCACGGTGCAATTGCGGGCCGCCGGCGGCTCGTTGGTGACACAGACCCGGGTCAGCCATACGGCGACCGGCAGCAGGCCGCCGGCGGCCCAGCCGAACCCGACGAGGATCGGGCCGCCGCTCTGGACGCCGATGGCCAGCCAGGCGGCGTAGAGGATCACCGGCGGCAGCCAGCGGTGCGAGCGGACGAGCAGCGCCGTCTGATAGCGGAGAAGAGCGATCACGTGAGGGGGGCCTCGTCGGGTGCGGAAGCGGAATCGGAAGGGGAAGCGGATGCGGACGCCTGGGTGGCCGCGGGGGCGGACGGGCGCGCGGACGCCTGGGTGGCCGCGGGGGCGGACGGGTGCGCGGATGCCTGGGGGGACGCGGGCGCGGGGGCGGCGCGGATGCGGGGGCCGACGCCGGGGCGTCGTCGCCGGGCCCCTCCCCCGGCCCCGCCCCCGCGCTGGTGACCGACCGGATGTGCCACGGCGGCCGTGTGGTGAGCAGGGCGCGCAGCAAGGCGTCGGAGTGGACCGCGGGGACCGTCAGCCGTGTCGTACCGTCCGGCCGCGGTACGACCTGTGTCCCACCGGGCAGCCGTGGCGCTCCGGCCGGCGTGCGCTCCGGCTCCCCGGGCAGCGGCGCTCCCGGTGCGCCCTGCGCCTCGATGACCACTCTGGGGCCGGGCGCGGGCGCCTCGTCCCCCATCGGGCCGCTCTCCTCATGGGACAGCAGCCGCCCGTCCGCGACGCGGTAGCGGGCATCGGCCGCGCCCGCCAGCCGCTGCGGGTCATGGTCGACGAAGACGACGGTGCCGCCGTCCGCGACCCGTTCGGCGACCGCACGGTTGAGCACCTCCCGGGCGCCCTGGTCCAGGCCGGTCCAGGCCTCGTCCAGGACCAGGAATTCGGGTTCGGCGAGCAACGCCTGGGCGACCGCGACCTTCTGGCTCGTCCCCTTGGACAGCTCGGCCAGCGGGGTGCGGGCGTGCGCGGCCGCCCCGAACCGGGCCAGCCATTCGGCGCCGCGGCGACCGGCTTCGGGGCCGGTCAGACCGTGGATGCGGCCGAGGTGGGTGAGGTAGTCGACGGCGGTGAAGGGCAGCGCGGCCGGGAACCGTTCGGGCACATAGGCGCTGCGCGGGCGCCCGGTGATACGTCCGGCACTGGGCCGGTCGATCCCGGCCAACAGCCGCAGCAGGGTGGATTTCCCGCTGCCGTTGGTCCCCTCGATGCGCAGCAGCGCACCCGCGGGCACCTCGAGTTGTACGTCCCGCAGCACCCACGGGCCCCGCACCCCGTAGCGCCGCCCCACCCCGTCCAGCTTCATACGTGTTGGCACCTCCACCGCCACTCGGCACTGCCACCCGGTGCTGCTCTCGGCACTGCCACCCGCTGCTGCTCTCGGCACTGCTGTCCGGCACTGCCCCCGGCACTGCCACCGGGCGGCCTTGGCCCGCTCCGCCGTCCCCGACGGTAGCCGGATCAGCTGCCCGGTGCCCGCCCCAGAACGTGGCGCGCCGCGTTCGGCCCGCAACGCGGCGCCGGGCAGACGGCGTTGGTTCGCCGCTGCTGTGTTGCCCACCGGCCGGCCCCGTGGGCACAGAGCAGCGGCGAGCGGGAGACAACGACGACGCCAGCTGTCGGTCACGGGCCCCTGTCAGTGGCGGCTGGCAGACTGGACCGGTGACCAGCACAGAAGGCGGACGGGTGACCAGCACGGAAAGCGCGAGTGCAGAGTGCGCCGGCACAGCACGCACCGGCACGGCGAGCGCCGGCACGGAGGGCGCCGGCACGGAGGGCGCCGGCACGGAGAGCGCCGGCGCAGAAAGCACCGGCCGGCCCGGCAACGACGCCGCCGGCGCCGTGCGCCGCGAAGCGAGCGACCGCGACGCGGCACCCCAGTTCGTGCTGCCGCTCGTCGCGCGGATCGAGCGGGCCGGACCGCCGTCGCGTACGGACGCGCTGGAGACCGCGGCGAGGGCCGTGCTGGTGCTGCTGTCGGACGAACGGTCGGCCGGCGACGGCGAGTGGGCCGCGGCGGTGCGGGACTGGCAGGACGCCCGGATCCGGAAGGTGGTGCGGCGGGCGCGCGGCGCGGAGTGGCGGCGGGCCGAGGCGCTGCCGGGTATCACGGTCACCGGCCACCGCGCCGAGGTGCGGGTCTTCCCCCCGGTGCCGCTGGACGGCTGGCCCAAGGAGCTGGCGCGGCTGCAGGTTTCGGGCACGGAGCTGGACGACCCCCAGCCGCCCGGGGCCCCCGTCGCCGGCGCCCCGGTCCTGTGGCTCAACTCCGAGCTGGGGATGTCGACGGGCAAGGAGATGGCGCAGGCCGGGCACGGTGCACAGCTGGCGTGGTGGGAGCTGTCCGCAAAAGAGCGGGCGGCCTGGCGCGCGGCGGGATTCCCGCTGTCCGTACGGTCCGCGCGGGGCGAGCACTGGCAGGAGCTGACCCGCAGCGGTCTGCCCGTGGTGACCGATGCCGGGTTCACGGAGATCGCTCCCGGGAAAACCGTGGTGGCCGAAGGGGGTGAGCGCTACTGCCCGCTCCCGCGCCTGCGGCAGCCGTAGCCGGTCGCACCGCCGGACCGGTCCGGCCACAAGCGCCTGCGCTCAGGTAACTCGCTGGCCGTCTCCCGGCCCCTGGGAGATCCTGCACGCGTGATGGAGCGAGAGGCCGCGGTACGGCTCGTCGAGGAAGAGCTGGATCGCGAGCATCGGAAGTGGTCGGCCCTGGGCATGGATCCGGTGCGCACGACGGTGCTGCACGTAGCGGAACACGAGCTGGTCTGGAAGGTCTACTGGCAGTCCGAGGAGTACGCACGTACGCGGAACCCCTCGGCCATGCTGATCGGCCACGGGCCATACCTGGTGGACCGCGTCGACGGAGGGCTGCACGCGATCGGGGTTGTCTCCGAGAAGAGCGGGGCGTGGGAGGCGGATTACCGCGCCCGCATCCGGGGGATGCGCGTCCGTACCGCGGTGGACGATCTGCACGACGAGCTGTGCGACCTCGCCGCCGCACGGGGACACCTGCACGCCGTGCGCGCCCTGCGGCAGAAGCTGGCGGTGCTCTCACCGGCTCAGGCGCTCGACTACGTGAACGCCTTGCTCGACGGCGAGGCCCCGCCCCGTCTTGAGGCCATTGCGGTCGGTCAACTCGTCAGACCCATCGACCCGGTACTCGCCGTGCAGACCCTCCGTCAGGGCGGACTTCACCGAACTGCCTGACTCCCGAACGTGACTTCTCCGTCGGGAAGCCGAAGAAGCGTGCCCGGCACCCATACCCTCCGGCTCCACGGAGCCGAATTCCCCCTGCCGCTGCCGCCGTGACCATCGGCATGGCCTGGCACCCCCGTCACGCAGCCGACGGAGGCCACCAATGGCTCCGTGACGCCGTCCGCCGGACTCTTCACGCGCCCGGGAGCCCGACCACGTGAGGCGGCAGGTCCCCGTCGGCCGCGGGACGGCGGCAACCGGACGGTGGCAAGGGTCCCGGTGGCCGCAGGGAACCCTGCAGGGGCGCGCCCGCCCGGGGCTGCGTTCGGCCGGAACAAGCCACCGGCGGGTACTTCACGCCCGGGGCGCAGCGGGGCCACGGCCCGCGCCGTGCCCGGCACACGACCCCGCTGCGTCAAGCGCACGACCGACCCTGCACCCTCGTGGAGGAAGCTCAAATCAACCTCTGAACACGTCCGCTGCAGGGTTCGCTCCGTCCCGCCGCGGCCATGAGTACCGAGACCACGGAGCGAGAGGGGGAGCCATGGAGCGCCTGGGTACGGGAATCGGCTGGCGGCCGGAAATCGCCGCGGAGATCGCGGAGCTGCCCGGGGTGGACTGGGTCGAGGTCGTGGCGGAAAACCTCTGCCCCGGCCATCTGCCGTACGCCTTGGAGGAGCTGCGCGAGCGTGGCACCACCGTCATCCCGCACGGTGTCTCACTCGGCCTCGGCGGCGCCGACCGCCCCGACGCCGGCCGGCTGACCGCGCTCGCCGAACGCGCCGAGGCGCTGGGCGCGCCGATGGTCACCGAGCACATCGCCTTTGTGCGGGCCGGCGGTCCGCTCACCGCCTCCCCGCGGATGGAGGCCGGGCATCTGCTGCCCGTGCCGCGCACCCGTGACGCGCTGGACGTGCTCTGCGAGAACGTGCGCATCGCCCAGGACGCCCTGCCGGTGCCGCTGGCGCTGGAGAACATCGCCGCCCTGGTCAACTGGCCGGGCGAGGAGCTGACCGAGGGGCAGTTCCTGGCCGAGCTGGTCGAGCGGACCGGGGTGCGGCTGCTGATCGATGTCGCCAACCTCCACACGAACCACATCAACCGGGGTGAGGATCCGGCCCTGGCCCTGGACGAGCTGCCGCTCGATGCCCTCGCCTACGTCCATGTCGCGGGCGGTGTGGAGCGGGACGGCGTGTGGCACGACAGCCATGCCCACCCGGTGACCCGGCCCGTGCTGGACGTCCTTGCCGAGCTGTGCGCCCGGACCACCCCGCCCGGTGTGCTGCTGGAGCGGGACGAGGACTTCCCCGAGGGCGCGGAGCTGGCCGGTGAACTCGATGCGATACGCACCGTGCTGAAGGAGGCCCGTCATGCCCGGGCGGCTTGAACCGGTAGCGGAGAGCGCGCCGGGCGACGGCGCGCGGGACAACAGGGGCGGCGACAGCGACAGCGCCGCGGGCACCGAAGCGGCGCGGCAGCGGCTGGCACTGGCGCAGACCGCGCTGCTGTCCGCGCTGGTCGCCGGGACGCCGGCCCCTGAGGGCTTCGACCGGGTGCGGCTGCAGGTGCAGAGCCGGGCGCTGACGGCCAAGCGGGCCGCGGTGGTCGCCAAGGTCGCGCCCGAGCTGCCGGACATCCTCGGCGCGGACTACCGGGCCGCGTTCCGGGACTATGCGCGGCACCGCCCCATGAGCGGCGGCTATCGCCAGGACGCCCTGGACTTCGCGGCGCATCTGCTGGCCCAGGGCCGGCCCGAAGACCCGGCCGCACGGCAGCGGTTGACGCGCTGGTGGCGGGACCGCGCGGGCCCGAAGCCGCCGTCCGCCCGGCCCCTGGCCCGGCTGGTACGGGCCGTGCGGGGCGCCCTGGAGCGGAGCGCGACGTGACGGGGTTCGCCTCCTGGGTCTTCCTGGAGATCGGTGCCGCGTCGCTGGTCCTGCTCTTCGGCGCGGCCTGGATACGGCTGCGGACGCCGTCCGTCCGGCGGAGGGACGCCGTGGTCCACGACGTGTGGGAGGCGGCGTTCCTCGCCGGCGGCCCCGGGCGGGTGGTGGACGCCGCGATCGCCGGGATGCACCAGGACGGCCGGCTCGCCGTGGGCGGCCCGGGAGTGGTGACCGTACGCCAGGCCTTCGCCCATGACGCGGTCGAGGCGGCCGTACTGGACGCGATCGGCCGGACGCCCGGCGGTGCGCTGTCGGTGCTGCGCGCCACGGCGAGGCACAGCCCGGCGGTCCAAGGGGTCGGCGACCGGCTGGCGGCCCGTGGCCTGCTGCGCCGTCCGGAGCTCGGCCGGGGGTGGCGCCGGTTGGCGAGCGCCCAGATGACGGCCTGCGTGGTGCTCTTCTTCATCGCGCTGCTGCTGTCCTTCGCGGGGAGCGGAGGGGGCGACCCGTACGGCCCGCCGCCGGCGCTCCGGGCGGTGCCCGCGGTGGTCGTGGGCCTGGCGGTGGCGTCGGTGTGCAAGAAGGCGTTCGGCCGCCGGATCACCAAGGCGGGGAGCTGCGCGCTGCGCTCCGCGCGGGCGGCCCGGCCCCGAGGGGGCGGCGCGGCCGGGGCCTGGCTGCCCGCCGCGCCGGCGGTGGCGCTCGGCGGTACGGCGCTGATCGCGGACGAGCTGCTGCGGCGGCAGTTCGAGGAGGCGCACCGTGCCACGGCCGCCGCGGCGGGCAGCGGATCCGGGTCGTCCGGAGGTTCCTCGTGCGGTGACGGCGGGGGCGGCCCGGGGAGTGACGGCGGGTCCTGGTGCGGCTCCGGCGACGGCGGGTCCGGGTCGGGGTGCGGCAGCACCGGGTCGTCCTGTGGCGGCGGCTCGTCGTGCGGGGGCGGTTCGAGCTGTGGCGGCGGAGGCGGTTCGAGCTGCGGGGGCGGCTGCGGCGGCGGCTGAGGGGCCCGGGGCCCTCAACGGCGCGTCCCGGGGCCCGCTGCCGCCGCCCGCATGCTGAGAAATTTTGTGGCGGTATTTGTACTCATCGCGTAGAACCTTCGGCCATGTGGCTCTTCTTCTTCCTTCTCGCCTCGGCAGCGGCGGCGCTCTCCTGTGCGCTGCTGTGCCGTGCCGCGGTCGCCGCCGCGCGCACCACCCGGCCGTCGCCCGGGACCGCCCCGGGGCCCTCCACAGGGGGCGACCGCGCCGGGCTGACCCTCTATGAGGTGGCCTACCTCTCCGGCGGCCCGCACCGGCTCGCCGACCTCGTCCTGGTGCTGATGGCCCAGCAGCGGCGGCTGCTGCTCACCGACACCGGGTGGGCGACCGTCGTCGACCCGGTCGGCAAGGACGCCTTCGAGCGCGCGACCCTGACCGCCATAGGCCCGGAAGGACAGTGCCGCATACCGCAGATACGGGACACCCTCGTCGGGGATGCCGCGGTGCGGGAGGTGGCCGAGCGGCTGGTGACCGACGGGCTGGCGCTGCCCGCCGCGGTCCGTCCGGGCGTCGCCACCGCCGTCCGCCTGGTGCAGGGCACAGCCCTCCTGGTGCCGCTGTTCGCCGCCGCTGCCGCCTGGATGGCGCCGGCCGGCGCGGACAACGGGCTGCTCCTGGGCTGGTTCGCGCTCCCCCTGATCCTCGCCCTCGGCACCTGGGCGGTGGCCCGCTTCGAGCTCCACCCGTACAGCGACTGGGCCACCGACGCGGGGGGACAGAAACTGCCCCGCACTTCCGGCTCCCCCGCCCCCCTTCCCCCTCTCACCTCGTTCGCTCTCCGAGGCCCCACCGCCCTCACCGACCCCACCTTGCGCGCCGCGCTCCACTCATCCGGGGCATAGCCTCCGACACCGGTGTCCGGTGCTTTACATCGACAATCGCCGCCCCAACTATCCCTTTTGTATGCACACACGAAGGGACGGCCAGTGAGAGCACTTGCGTTGTACGGCACCATCGGGTCGCTGTTGGTGACCGCCCTCGCCGCTGCCCCGGCAGGCGGCGCCACGGGGGCCGCCGCCACGCCACCCGCGCCCGTTGCCCACCGCATCGGCTTCGGCCGCTGCGCCCCGGTGGAGCATCTGCCGTCGACCGTCGAGTGCGGCACCCTCACCGTTCCCCTCGACTACGCGCGCCCCGACGGCAAGAAGATCCATCTGACCGTCAGCCGGGTCCGGGCCACCGCACACCGCGAACGGCAGGGCTCCCTGATCTTCAACCCCGGCGGCCCGGGCGCGTCCAGCATGGAGTTCCCGCTCTACGGCGGGCTCCCCAAGTGGGACAAGCTGGCCCGGGTCTACGACTTCGTGGGCTATGCGCCGCGCGGTGTGGGCCGCTCGGCGCCGCTGTCGTGCCAGGACCCCAAGAAGTTCGCCAAGGCGCCCACCGACAGCCGTCCGCACCCCGACGCGGCCTTCAAGCGCCGGAAAATGGCCCAGGCCAGGGCGTACGCCCGGGGCTGCGTCCGCCGGGCCGGCGCCGACCTGCCCTACTACAACTCCGTCAACAACGCCCGCGACCTGGACATGCTGCGGGCCGCGCTCGGCGAGAAGAAGCTGAACTTCATGGGCGCCTCGTACGGGACGTACTTCGCGGCCCTCTACGCGACGCTCTTCCCCGGCCATGTCCGGCGGATGCTCTTCGACAGTGTCGTCAATCCCGCGCCCCGGCAGATCTGGTACCGCAACAACCTCGACCAGGACATCGCCTTCCAGCGCCGCTGGAGCGACTGGCTGCGCTGGACCGCCAAGCACCATGGCCGCTACCACCTCGGCACGACCAAGCGGGCGGTGCAGCACTCCTACGACACGGCCGCGCACAAGCTGCGCCGCCACCCGCTGGGCGGGAAGATCGGCGCCGGCCAGCTGCAGTCGGCGTTCCTCAAGACCGGCTACAACGACGCCTTCTGGCCGCGGAGCGCCGAGGCGCTGTCGGGGTATCTGCACGGGGACCCCAAGCCGCTGATGGCCCAGGCCATGCCGCGGTCCGGCGGCGCCAGGGCCGAGGAGAACGGCAACGCCGTCTACACCGCCGTCGAGTGCAATGACGCACGCTGGCCGCACGACTGGCGCACCTGGGACCGGGACAACACCGAGGTCGCCCGGACCGCGCCGTTCGAGACCTGGGACAACGCCTGGATGAACCTGCCCTGCGCCTTCTGGCCCGACCGGTGGCGGACCGCCACCGCCGCGCTCGACGCCGCCGCGGAGCAGGCCGGACACCACGCCACCGGCCGGGACCTGGCCGAAGCCGCCCGTCATGCGACCTCGAGCGTGCTCGACGATGTGCTGCACGGGCAGCACGGTCCGATCGACGTCCGCACGGAGCCCGGCGCGCTGCCGCCGGTGATGCTGCTGGCGGCCGAGCGGGACGCGGCGACGCCGTACAAGGGGGCGCTGGAGCTGCAGCGGCGGCTGCCCGGCTCCTCGCTGGTCACCGAGAACGGGGCGGGCACCCACGGCATCGCGTTCGGCGAGAACGCCTGTGTGAACCGGTACGTGGAGGCCTACCTGCTGCACGGGAAGATCCCGGCGCGCAAGGTGTACTGCGCGCCGCGCGCGGAGCCGGCGCCGGGCCAGCAGGTGACCCGGGCCCAGCAGCACGCCGTGCCGGGCAAGTAGCGGACCGCATACGCCGACGGGCCGTCCCCCAGGGGGGCGGCCCGTCGTGCTGTGTGCGACCGCGTCCGGCCCGGCCCAGGGCCCGACGCACCGCGCGCCCGGTTACGCCAGGCCCGCGACCAGCTCGGAGACCGGCTTGCGGCGCCCGGTGTAGAAGGGGATCTCCTCGCGGACGTGCATCCGCGCCTCGGAGCCGCGCAGATGACGCATCAGGTCGACGATGCGGTAGAGCTCATCGGCCTCGAACGCGAGCACCCACTCGTAGTCGCCCAGCGAGAACGACGGCACGGTGTTGGCGCGCACGTCCGGGAAGCCGCGGGCCATCTTGCCGTGGTCGGCGAGCATCCGGCGGCGGTCCTCGTCGGGCAGGAGGTACCACTCGTAGGAGCGCACGAAGGGGTAGACGCTCACATAGGCGCGCGGCTCCTCGTCGGCCAGGAAGGCCGGGATGTGCGACTTGTTGAACTCGGCGGGGCGGTGCAGCGCCATGTTCGACCACACCGGCTCCAGCACACGGCCCAGCCGGGTGCGGCGGAAGAGGTTGTACGCCTCCTGGAGGGCGTCCGAGCTCTCCGAGTGCCACCAGATCATGACGTCGGCATCGGCACGCAGGCCGGACACGTCGTAGGTGCCGCGCACCACCACGTCCTTGGCCGCGAGCTGCGCGAACAGCTCCTCGACCTCCTCGGCGTAGCCGCCGCGGTCCTCCGGGAGGACGTCGCGCAGCTTGAACACCGACCAGAGGGTGTAGCGGATGATCTCGTTGAGGTCCTTGGCCTTCTTGCCGGCGTGCGGAACCTTCTCGGGCGCCGCGGGTGCCTGCGGCGCGGAAGCGGGGGTGGAAGCGTCTGTCATACCGTCCATTCTCACTCGGCGGGGACGGAGTCCGGGCGCAGGGTGGTGAGGATGTCGTCGGCGGCCGTGCGGCCCGAGGCGATACAGGCCGGGATGCCGACGCCTCCGTAGAGCGCGCCGCACACCCGCAGGCCCGGCAGCCCGGCCACGGCGTCGTGGATCCGGGCCACCCGCTCCAGGTGGCCGACCGGGTACTGGGGCAGTCCGCCGTGCCAGCGGGTGACCGTCGAGGCGACCGGCGCGGCGGTCAGCCCGACCGCCTCGCGCAGGTCGGCGCGCGAGAAGCCGACGAGCTCGGAGTCCTCACGCGTCAGATCCTCCTCGTCGCCGTGGCGGCCGAGGGAGGTGCGCAGCACGAAGAGCTCCGGGTCGAAGCGGCCGGACCAGCCCCACTTGTTGCCCGAGAAGGTGGATGCCTTGATCTTGCGGCCGTCCACGGGCGGGACGAGGAAGCCGCTGCCGGTCAGCCGCCCCTCGACGTCGGCGCGGCGGAAGGCCATGGTCACCAGGGCCATGGAGGCGTACTCGACGGAGTCCAGCTCGGCGGCGGCGGGCCGGCAGACGGGGGCGAGGAGGCGGGCCGTGGCCGGTGCGGGGGTGGCGAGGACGACGGCATCGGCGGTGAGCGCGGTGCCGTCGAGGTCGAGCTGCCAGCCGTCGGGGGTGCGCCGCACCGCGGTGACCGGCGTGCCGGTGCGGATCTCGCCGCCCTTGGCCCGTACGGCGTCGGCCACCGCGCCCGGCAGCGTCCCGATGCCGCCCTCGATGCCCATGAAGACCGGTCCGGTCGCGGCGGCCCCGGCCTGGTGGACGGTCGCGGCGGTCCGCGCCTGGATGCCCCGTACGCCGTCGAGCAGGGAACGGTGCGTCCGCGCGGCCTCGAAGAGCGGGGGGACGGCGGCGCGCATCGAGATCCGGTACGCGTCACCCGCGTACACCCCGCCGAGCAGGGGCTCCACGAGCCGGTCGACGACCTCGCGGCCCAGCCGCCGGGCGACATAGGTGCCGACGGCGACGTCCTCGCCGACCTCGGTGCGCGGCAGCCGGGCGTCCTCGTCGATACGGGCGATCCCCTCGGGGGAGAGCACACCGGAGGCGGTGAGCGGGCCGAGGTCCCCGGGGACGCCCATGACATGACCGGTGGGCATCGGCCGCAGCGCGCCGCGCGTCCACAGACAGGCACCGGCCGTGGCGGGCGGCTGCAGCCGGTCCCCGATGCCGACCGCGCGCGCGAGATCCACCGCCTCCGGCCGCCTGGCCAGCATCGATTCGGCGCCCAGATCGACCGGGACGCCCGCGATCTCGCCCGCCCGCAGCTTGCCACCGAGCCGGTCCGCCGCTTCCAGGACGGTCACCCGGGCGCCGCCTTCGAGCAGTCGGTGCGCCGCCGCCAGCCCGGAGATGCCTCCACCGATGACGACCACATGACCGGTGCTGCCGGGCCCCCGGCCCGCGGGGGTGTGCGCTGCGCTCATGCCCCCACTCTCTCAGAGCGCACCGAAGGGACCGGGGCCGGATGAGGAGCCGCACACCGTCCGCGGCGGCCGGGCAGCCGGGCGGGCACGGTGTCCGGGAGCCCCGTTGACAGCGGGCAGCGGCGGGCAAAGACTCGGGGGCGGCGGGTGGCGATCTTCGTACCGTCCGCCGACCGTCGAGCCGGGACAGCGAGGACACCGCCTGATGACCGACCCACGCGTACGGGATGTGTACATCGTCGATGCCGTACGGACCCCCGTCGGCAAGTACGGCGGCGCGCTGGCCGCGGTCCGGCCGGACGATCTCGCCGCCCATGTGGTCAAGGCCCTGGTGGACCGCACCCCGGACCTCGATCCGGCGCGGATCGACGATGTCTGTTTCGGCGACGCGAACGGCGCGGGCGAGGACAACCGCAATGTGGCGCGGATGGCGGTGCTGCTGGCCGGGCTGCCGGTGACCGTCCCCGGAGTGACCGTGAACCGGCTGTGCGGGTCCGGTCTGGAGGCGGTCATCCAGGCGGCGCGGGCCATTGCGCACGGCGATGCGCATATCGCGGTGGCGGGCGGTGTGGAGTCGATGAGCCGTGCGCCGTATGTGCTGCGCAAGCCCGAACGCGCCTTCCCCGCGGGCCATCAGGAGATGTTCTCCTCGACGCTGGGCTGGCGGATGGTCAATCCGCGGATGGCCCCTCAGTGGACGGTGGCGCTGGGCGAGGGCGCCGAGCTGATCGCCGACCGGCACGGCATCACCCGCGAGCAGCAGGACGTCTTCGCGCTGGCCAGTCATCAAAAGGCGGTCCGCGCCTGGCGGGAGGGCGCCTACGACGACGAGGTGGTGCCGCTGCCGGAGGTGGACCTGCCGCGGGACGAGACGATCCGGGAGGCGTCGTCCCTGGAGTCTCTGTCCAAGCTGAAGCCGGTGTTCCGTTCGGCCGGGGGCACGGTCACCGCCGGGAACTCCTCGCCGCTCAACGACGGTGCGGCGGCCCTGCTGCTGGTGGACGAGGAGGGTCTGCGGGCCACCGGGCGCGAACCGCTGGCCCGTATCCGTGCGAGCGCGGTGACCGGGATCGAGCCGCAGCTGTTCGGGCTGGGGCCGGTGGAGGCGGTACGGCGGGCCCTGGAGCGGTCCGGGCGCGGCTTCGCCGAGGTGGCGACGTTCGAGCTCAACGAGGCGTTCGCGGCCCAGGCGTTGGGCTGCATCGGGCAGTGGCCGGAGCTGGACCCCGCCGTGGTCAATCCGCGCGGCGGCGCCATCGCCATCGGCCACCCGCTGGGGGCCTCCGGTGCCCGTCTGGCGGGGGCGGTGGCCCACCAGCTCGCCGCGCTGGGTTCGGGGACCGGGCTCGCCGCGCTGTGCATCGGCGTGGGGCAGGGGCTCGCGCTGGTCCTGGAGCGCTGAGGACCGCGGCGCGGCGGAGCACACTCGACGAAGCGGTCACACGGCGAAGGGGCACACGGCATGGCGACGGAGCACCTGGTCATCGTCGGGGGCGATGCGGCGGGGATGGCCGCCGCATCGCAGGCACGCCGGCTGCGGAAGCCGGCCGAGCTGGCGATCACCGCGTTCGAGCGCAGCCATTTCACCTCGTACTCCGCCTGCGGGATCCCGTACTGGGTGGGCGGCGAGGTCGACGGCCCGGACGCGCTGATCGCCCGTACGGCCGAGGAACACCGCGCCCGGGACATCGATCTGCGGATGCGCTGCGAGGTCACCGAACTCGACCTGGACCGGGGCCGGGTGCGCTTCCGGGAACTGGAGGACGGCGGCCGCGAGTCATGGACCGGCTTCGACAAACTGGTGCTGGCGACCGGCGCGCGCCCGCGCCGGCCCGATCTGCCGGGGATCGACGCGCCCGGCGTGCACGGCGTGCAGACCCTGGACGACGGCCGGGCCCTGCTGGACGCCCTCGACGCCTCCCCGGGCCGGCGGGCGGTCGTCGTCGGCGCCGGCTACATCGGTGTGGAGATGGCCGAGGCCCTGATCCGCCGCGGCTACCAGGTCACCGTCCTGGAGCAGAGCGCACAGCCGATGTCCACCCTCGACCCGGACATGGGCGCGCTCGTCCATGAGGCGATGTGCGCGATGGGCATCGAGACGGTGCGCGGGGCGACCGTCACCGGTGTGCTGACCGACGAGGAGAGCGCCCCCGGGGGCGGCCGGGTCCGCGCGGTCACCACCGAGGACGCCGAGTACCCGGCGGATGTGGTCGTGCTGGGCCTGGGGGTACGCCCCGAGACCACGCTCGCCGCCGCGGCGGGTCTGCCGCTGGGCATGTCCGGCGGCCTGCTCACCGACCTCGCCATGCGGGTGCGGGGACACGATCACCTCTGGGCGGGCGGCGACTGCGTCGAGGTCCTCGACCTGGTCTCCGGGCAGCTGCGCCATATCGCGCTGGGCACCCACGCCAACAAGCACGGGCAGGTCATCGGCACCAATGCGGGCGGCGGCTACGCGACCTTCCCCGGTGTCGTCGGCACGGCCGTCAGCAAGGTCTGCGATCTGGAGATCGCCCGGACGGGGCTGCTGGAGCGCGAGGCGCACGCCGCCGGACTGCGCTTCGTCACGGTGACCGTCGAGGCCACCAACCGCGCCGGCTACTACCCCGGCGCCCGCCCGATGCACGTCAAGATGCTCGCCGAGCGCCGTACGGGCCGGCTGCTGGGGGTGCAGATCGTCGGCCGCGAGGGCGCCGGCAAGCGGGTGGACATCGCGGCGGTGGCGCTGACGGCCGGCATGACGGTGGAGCAGATGACCGCGCTCGACCTCGGCTATGCCCCGCCGTTCTCCCCGGTCTGGGACCCCGTCCTGGTGGCGGCCCGCAAGGCCGTCGGTGCCGTACGGGAGGCCGGGGCCTGACACCGCGGGCGCCGGCCCGCCGGCCCCGGATCCGTCGCCGTCCGCCGCGCTCCGCTCAGCGCGCCGTCTGCGTGTGGACGTACTCGACGAGGCGGGTCAGCACGTCCGGGTCGGTGGAGGGCAGGACACCGTGGCCGAGATTGAAGATGTGGCCGTCCAGGCCGGTGGCCGCGTCCAGAACCTCGCGGGCCTTGGTCTCGACGGCCTCGCGGGGCGCGAAGAGCACGGCCGGGTCGATGTTGCCCTGCAGCGCCTTGCCGGGACCGACCCGGCGGGCCGCCTCGTCCATCGGCACCCGCCAGTCGACGCCGACGACATCCGCGCCCGCCTCGCCCATCAGCCCGAGGAGTTCGCCGGTGCCGACGCCGAAGTGGATACGCGGTACGCCCAGGCCCTCGACCGCCCGGAAGACCTTGGCGGAGGCGGGCATCACCGAGCGGCGGTAGTCGGCCGGCGAGAGCGCACCGACCCAGGAGTCGAAGAGCTGTACGGCGCTCGCCCCGGCCTCGATCTGGACCTTGAGGAACGCGGCGGTGATGTCGGCGAGCCGGTCCAGCAGGTCGGCCCACAGCTGCGGGTCGCCGTACATGAGGGCCTTGGTGCGCTCGTGGTTACGGGACGGGCCGCCCTCGACGAGGTAGCTGGCGAGCGTGAAGGGCGCACCGGCGAAGCCGATCAGGGGCGTGGCGCCCAGCTCGCGGACGAGCATGCCGATGGCCTCGGTGACGTACGGGACGTCGCCGGGCTCCAGGGCGCGCAGCTGCGCCAGGTCGGCGCGGGTGCGGATCGGGTTCTCGACGACCGGGCCGACGCCGGGCTTGATGTCGAGGTCGATGCCGATGGCCTTGAGGGGGACCACGATGTCGCTGAAGTAGATGGCGGCGTCGACCTGGTGGCGGCGCACGGGCTGCAGGGTGATCTCGGTGACGAGATCGGGCCGCATGCAGGAGTCGAGCATCGCGATGCCCTCGCGGACCTTGCGGTACTCGGGCAGTGAGCGCCCGGCCTGGCGCATGAACCACACCGGGGTGTGCGGCACGGGTTCACGCCGGCACGCCTTGAGGAAGGCCGAGTCGTGTGTACCGGTCTGCTGCTGGCCCGTGGGGCATTCGTTGGCGCTCACGCCCCAAATCTTCGCACGCCGGGTCGCACGCCGAACGGGCCAGGTGGCCGATATCTCCGCATGCGCCCGGGGGCGCCTCCGAATGGGCGACGCGCGCACCGGGTGTCCTCCCCGTATGCGGGCCCGGTTCCGCCTAATCTTCCGGGCATGGCTGCGGCTCACGAACACCTCGCGGACGGCGCGGACGAGGCCCCGATCCCCTTCCGTCAGGCGGTCGAAGCGCTCCGCGCGGCACGACTGCGGCCGGAGATCGAGATCGATCCGACGCCCGCTCCCAAACGGCTCGCCCCGTATGCGTACGCGCTGGAGGCGGCGGTCGTCGAACGCGGCTCGGGTCCGGGCGGCGAGGACAGGGATCTGGCGGACGGCCGGCTGGTGGTGCTGCACAACCCGGCCGGGGACGACACCTGGCAGGGCACCTTCCGGGTGGTGACCCTGGCGCGTGCGGAGCTGGAGCCGGAGATGGGCGCCGATCCGCTGCTGCCGGAGGTGTCCTGGTCCTGGCTCACCGGTGCGCTGGAGGCGCGCGGGGTGCGCTACGGCGCACCGAGCGGCACGGTGACCCGAGCCGGCTCGCACTACTTCGGCGGGCTCGCGGCGCGCGAGCCCGCCACGCAGATCGAGATCCGGGCGTCGTGGACACCGGCCGAGGGCCCCGGCGGGGTGCCGGAGCTGGCGGTGCATCTGGCGGCGTGGTGCGATCTGCTCTGCCAGGTGGCGGGCCTGCCGCCGGCCACGCCCGATACGGCGCCGCGCGGCGGGATCGTCCCGCTGCCCCAGCGCCGCGGTGCCCAGCCCCGCTGAGCTGCCCCTTCCCCCGTTACCCGGCATCGGTGAGCACGTGAGTGAGCACGTGTGCGCAGAGCCGGTGGTGCGCCCGCGTGCGGCCGGTGCCGTGATCACCGCGTCGTCGTCTCTTGCGGGAATTCGGACGGGATTGCATACGGCTTTGATCATCTCGATGCGCACCCGGTGCGCACCTCTGATCGATCACCCATCCGATTTGCCCGAATTGCCCCTAACTAAATCGTGATCAAAGTCTAAAGTCCCGCCGGATTGCTGCCGAAGAGGTCAGTGACCCTTCAAACACGGATCATTCGGCTTCCCCCAGCCGGCTTCCGTCCCCCGCCACTCCCCCCAGGAGGCCCGGTGTCTGTTCTCCTCGAGCAACCTTCGAGCCTGGTCGCCTACCGCCCGAACAAGCCGACGGCCATGGTCGTCGTGGCCGACCCTCGCGTCCGCTCCACCGTCACCCGCCACCTGTGGGCCCTCGGAGTGCGTGACGTGATCGAGGCGTCGTCCATCGCGGAGGCCCGTCCCCGCGTCGGCAACCCGCGCGACATCTGCGTTGCCGACGTCCACCTTCCCGACGGCTCCGGCCTCACCCTCCTGTCCGAGACCCGGGCGGCGGGCTGGCCCAACGGCCTCGCGCTGTCCGCGGCCGACGACATCGGCGCCGTGCGCAACGCCCTGGCCGGCGGCGTCAAGGGCTATGTCGTCACCGGCACCCGCACCAACCTGGGCCTTCCGGGCCGCCCCGGCACCTCGCCCATCGGCGCCACCGCGGCCCGTATGCAGCGCCGCCCGCCGGGCGCCCCCGGCCACCCGGGCGGCTACCGCGAGCTGTCGGGCCGCGAGGTCGAGGTGTTGCGGCTGGTGGCGGAGGGCCAGTCCAACAAGGCCATCGGCGTCTCGATGGGGCTGTCGGCGCTGACCGTGAAGAGCCACCTGGCCCGCATCGCCCGCAAGCTCGGTACCGGTGACCGGGCCGGAATGGTGGCGGTCGCCCTGCGCACCGGCATCATCCACTGACCGTTCATCCGACCTGTTCGCCCGTCGAGGGAACGTTCCCTCGACGGGCGACGTGCATACACAGATACCCTTGACTGGTGACCGACGCCCAAAAGACCGCAGCAGACATGACACTGCGAGCACCCGGAGACTCGCCTCCGGATTCCCGACCGGCGCCGGTCCCTCTCCTGGAGCCCCGCGAGGGCATCCCCCCGGTAACCGCCACCGACGGGGCGCTCGACGGGATCGTGGCCGCCTTCGCGGCCGGCACGGGCCCGGTGGCCGTCGACGCCGAGCGGGCCTCGGGCTACCGCTACGGCCAGCGCGCCTACCTCGTACAGCTGCGCCGCGAAGGCGCGGGCAGTGCGCTGATCGACCCGGTCGGCTGCCCCGATCTGTCGGCGCTGGGGGAGGCGATCGGCGACGCCGAGTGGGTGCTGCACGCAGCCACCCAGGACCTGCCGTGCCTGCGCGACATAGGGATGGTCCCCTCCCGGCTGTTCGACACCGAGCTGGCCGGACGGCTGGCCGGCTTCGCCCGGGTCGGCCTGGGCGCCATGGTCGAGAACGTCCTCGGCTTCGCCCTGGAGAAGGGCCACTCCGCCGTCGACTGGTCCACCCGCCCGCTGCCCGAGCCCTGGCTGCGCTATGCCGCGCTCGATGTCGAGCTGCTGGTGGATCTGCGCGACGCACTGGAGGAGGAGCTGGAGCAGCAGGGGAAGCTGGAGTGGGCCCGGCAGGAGTTCGCGGCCATCGCCGCCGCTCCCCCGCCACCGCCCCGCAAGGACCCCTGGCGCCGCACCTCCGGCATGCACAAGGTCAGACGGCGCCGTCAGATGGCCGTCGTCCGGGAGCTGTGGACGGCCCGTGACCAGGTGGCCCAGCGACGCGACATCTCCCCCGGCAAGGTGCTCGGGGACGCCGCGATCGTGGAGGCGGCGCTGCATCTGCCGCCGAACAGCCACGCCCTGGCCGCACTGCCGGGCTTCGGCCACCGTATGGGCCGCCGGCAGCTGGAGCAGTGGCAGGCCGCCGTCGACCGCGCCCGCGCCCTGGCCGAGAACGAGCTGCCGCAGCCCGGCCAGCCGCTCAACGGGCCGCCGCCGCCCCGCTCCTGGGCCGACAAGGACCCGGTCGCCGCGGCCCGGCTGTCGGCCGCCCGCGCGGCGGTCACCGCGCTCGCCGAGGCCCTGAATCTCCCGCAGGAGAACCTGATCACCCCGGACACGGTGCGCCGGCTGTGCTGGGAGCCGCCGGTCGAGCCGAGCCAGGAGTCGGTCGCCGAGGTGCTGAAGGGCCATGGCGCCCGCCCCTGGCAGATCGAGCAGGTCGCACCGATCCTCACCGAGGCGCTGCTGACCGACGCCGGCTGACACGGGCGGCGCGGCACCGACGCGAGTGCGGCGGCATCCCGAGGGGTGCCGCCGCACTCTTTCCCGCTAGTCGTTATTGGTGTGCGTCCACAGGACCTTGCGGTTGGTCGCGTCGATCCCGTAGGTCGTCTGGTTCCAGTCGGCGGGGGTCACGACGCCCACGGTCCAGGCCACCGCGTCGCTCCCGTTCTCGGCGTTGCCGAGTTCGATGGTGGTGACGGTGCCCTTCGTCTTCTCGGTGGCCGTCTCCGCGGCCTGCTGGGCCGTGACCTTGGCCTTGGACAGCTGGCCGGCGAGATGCTTCTTGTCCTCGGCGTCGTCCGACTCGGTGCGCGACTGCGTCAGCTTTCCGGAGACCGCATCGACGCGGCCGTCGTGCACCGTCCCGTCGGACGTCGCGACCGCGGTGCTCCAGTAGGGGGCGGTGGGTGAGCCCTTGAGCTCCGCGGCGATCGGCTTCGAGGAGGGGACGGCCGCCACGGCCGCCTTCAGGGCCTGCTGGTACCCCACCTTGGCCTTGGGGATCAGGGCCTTCCGCTGGGCCTGGTCCGAGCTGAGCGAACTGCTCGGGGAGGCGGGGGCGGAGGCGGGCACGGCCCGTGGGGGGCCGGCGTCCTTCTGGGGGGCCTTGTCGCTGTTCCCACAGCCCGACAGCAGCGCGCCCGCGGCGGCGACGGCGCAGACCAGACCGATCGCGCGCGGCCCCGCCGGGCGCCCGCGCCGGGTCACGACACCACTCATATTCGTCTCCATATGGGCACTTTAGGTGTGTGATGGGATGAATTGCGCCAAGACCCGACCGCGTTCGGTCGTTTTCCGTCGCCCCGTTCCGCCACTTGCCACGCCGTCACCCGGCGGGCACCCCCTTCGTCCGGTGTGACGTTCAACGCTCCGGGCGGTGGGGGTGTGCAGTCTGGTTACCCGTAAGTAGCATGTCGGTGTGAAGCGTCCCCCGGGGCGCCCCGCAGCAGTGCCATCCCGCACCTGGAGGAGAGCCAACGTGCCTCGTACCGCTAGGGACGTCGTCTTCGTCGACGGCGTCCGCACCCCGTTCGGCAAGGCGGGCCCGAAGGGCATCTACCACGAGACCCGCGCCGACGATCTCGTCGTGAAGGCCATCCGGGAGCTGCTGCGCCGCAACCCGGCCCTGGACCCCGCGAAGATCGACGAGGTCGCCATCGCCGCCACCACCCAGATCGGTGACCAGGGTCTGACCCTCGGCCGCACCGCCGGCATCCTGGCCGGCCTCCCGCAGTCCGTGCCCGGTTACTCCATCGACCGCATGTGTGCCGGTGCGCTGACCGCCGTGACCGCCACCGCGGGCTCCATCGCCTTCGGTGCGTACGACGCCGTCATCGCCGGCGGTGTCGAGCACATGGGGCGCCACCCCATGGGCGAGGCCGTCGACCCCAACCCGCGGTTCGTGAGCGAAAAGCTCGTCGACCAGTCCGCGCTGTTCATGGGCATGACCGCGGAGAACCTGCACGACCGCTACCCGCAGATCACCAAGCAGCGCGCCGACGAGTACGCCGTGCGCTCGCAGGAGAAGGCGGCGAAGGCGTACGCGAACGGCAAGATCCAGCAGGACCTGGTGCCGATCTCGGTGCGCAACACCAACGCGGAGGTCGGCGAGACCGGCTGGGGCCTGGTGACCGCCGACGAGCCGATGCGTCCGGGGACGACCCTGGAGAACCTGGCGGGCCTCAAGACGCCGTTCCGTACGCACGGCCGCGTCACGGCCGGTAACGCCGCGGGCCTCAACGACGGTGCCACCGCCTCGATCCTCGCCTCCGAGGACTTCGCCCAGGAGCACGACCTCCCGGTCAAGATGCGCCTGGTCTCCTACGCCTTCGCGGGCGTCGAGCCCGAGGTCATGGGCTACGGCCCGATCCCGGCCACCGAGAAGGCCCTCGCCAAGGCGGGCCTGGGCATCGGTGACATCGGCCTGTTCGAGATCAACGAGGCGTTCGCCGTGCAGGTGCTCGCCTTCCTCGACCACTACGGCATCGCCGACGACGACGCGCGCGTCAACCAGTACGGCGGCGCCATCGCCTTCGGCCACCCGCTCGCCTCCTCCGGCGTCCGGCTGATGACGCAGCTGGCCCGGCAGTTCGAGGAGCAGCCGGAGGTCCGCTACGGCCTCACGACCATGTGCGTCGGCTTCGGCATGGGCGCGACGGTCATCTGGGAGAACCCGAACCACAAGGACGCCGGAGGCGACAAGTGAGCACCACCACCACCGCCGAACTCCTGAAGGGTGCGGCCGAGCTGTTCCCGGACGAGGTCGTCACGTCGGCGCACGTCCGCCACCTCGACCTGCCGTACGGCGCGGGCAGGTTCGCGCTGATCACGCTGGACAACGGCTTCGACCACACCAAGCCGACCACCTTCGGCCCGGGCTCGCTGGCGAACCTCAACGCCGCGATCGACCAGGTCGAGAAGGAGGCCGCGGACGGCGACATCGTCGGCGTCGGCGTCACCGGCAAGCCGTTCATCTTCGCCGTCGGCGCCGACCTCAAGGGCGTCGAGCTGCTGAAGAAGCACGAGGACGCGCTGGCCATCGGCAAGGGCGGCCACGAGGTCTTCAAGCGGCTCGCGAACCTCGCCGTACCGACCTTCGCCTACTACAACGGTGCCGCGATGGGCGGTGGCGTCGAGGTCGGTCTGCACTGCTCCTACCGCACCGTCTCCAAGGCCCTGCCGGCCTTCTCGCTGCCCGAGGTCTTCCTCGGCCTCGTCCCGGGCTGGGGCGGCTGTGCGCTGCTGCCGAACCTCATCGGCGCGGACAAGGCCGTCTCGGTCATCATCGAGAACTCGCTCAACCAGAACAAGCAGCTCAAGGGCCAGCAGGTCTTCGACCTCGGCATCGCGGACGCGATCTTCGAGGGCGCGGACTTCCTGGAGCAGTCGCTGATCTGGACCGCGGGCGTCCTCAAGGGCGACGTGGCTGTAGAGCGCGCCGAGATCGACCGCGGTGAGGCCTGGGACCAGGCCGTCGCCAAGGGCAAGTTCATCGCCGACGGCAAGGTGCACGGCGCCGCCCCGGCCGCCTACCGGGCGCTGGACATCATCGCCGCGGCCAAGGACGGCGACCTGCAGGCCGGTTTCGACGCCGAGGACCAGGCCCTGGCGGACCTGATCATGGGCGGCGAGCTCCGCGCCGGCATCTACTCGTTCAACCTGGTGCAGAAGCGTGCCAAGCGGCCCGCCGGCGCACCGGACAAGAACCTGGCACGTCCGGTCAGCAAGGTCGGTGTCGTCGGCGCCGGTCTGATGGCCTCGCAGCTGGCCCTGCTCTTCCTGCGCCGCCTGGAGGTGCCGGTCGTGCTGACCGACATCGACCAGGAGCGCGTCGACAAGGGTGTGGGCTACGTCCACGCCGAGATCGACAAGCTGCTCGGCAAGGGCCGGATCAACGAGGACAAGGCCAACCGCCTCAAGGCTCTGGTCTCCGGTGTGCTCGACAAGGCCGAGGGCTTCTTTGACGCCGACTTCATCATCGAGGCGGTCTTCGAGGAGATCGGCGTCAAGCAGACGGTGTTCGCGGAAGTGGAGGCCGTCGCCCCGGCGCACGCCATCCTCGCCACCAACACCTCCTCGCTGTCCGTCTCCGAGATGGCCTCGAAGCTGAAGCACCCCGAGCGGGTCGTCGGCTTCCACTTCTTCAACCCGGTCGCGATCCTGCCGCTGCTGGAGATCGTCCGCGGCGAGAAGACCGACGACGCCTCGCTGGCCACCGCCTTCGCGGTCGCCAAGAAGCTGAAGAAGACCGCGGTGCTCACCAAGGACGCCCCGGCGTTCGTGGTCAACCGCATCCTGACCCGCTTCATGGGCGAGATCCAGAACGTCATCGACGAGGGCACCCCGGTCGAGACCGCGGAGAAGGCCATCGAGCCGCTGGGTCTGCCGATGTCGCCGCTGGTGCTGCTGGAGCTGGTCGGCCCGGCGATCGGTCTGCACGTCTCCGAGACCCTTAACCGCGCCTTCCCGGACCGCTTCAAGGTCTCGCCCAACCTGAAGGCCGTCGTCGAGGCCGGCAAGCGTGGCTTCTACGTCTATGACTCCGGCAAGCCGGAGCTGGACCCCGAGGTCGCGGCCCTCCTGAAGCAGGGTGACTCGGTGCTGACCGAGGAGCAGGTCCGCGACCGCGTCCTGGACGCGGTGGCACAGGAGATCGGCCTGATGCTGGACGAGGGCGTCGTCGCCGAGGCGCAGGACATCGACCTGTGCCTGATCACCGGCGCCGGCTGGCCCTTCCACCTGGGCGGCATCACGCCGTACCTGGACCGCGCGGGCGTCTCCGAGCGGGTGCGGGGCAAGAAGTTCCTGGCCCCGGGCATCGCGAGCGTTCCCGCGTAACGGTGGACGACTGACAGCGGGATGCGCGGGCCGGCTCGGCGGAGCCGGCCCGCGCATTCGTGTGTACGGCGTGCGGGGACCTCGCCGTGGGAGGGTGACGGCATGGATGCCTTGGTCATTGTCGATGCCGCGAATGTCGTGGGCTCGGTGCCCGACGGCTGGTGGCGGGACCGGCACCGTGCGGCCGAGCGGCTGCGCGACGCGCTGGTCGCCCCTGCCGCGGACGGCCTGCCGGGCCTGGTCGCCCCGCCCCTGGAGCTGGTTCTGGTGGTGGAGGGCGCGGCCCGCGGCGTCGATTCCGTGGAGGGCGTACGGGTGGTGCCGGCGGACGGCAGCGGCGACGACCGGATCGTACAGCTGGTGGCCGACGAGGGCGGCGGACGGGACTGTCTGGTGGTGACCGCGGACCGCGGCCTGCGGGAGCGGGTCCAGGCGCTGGGGGCGCGGGTGACGGGGCCGCGGACGGTATGGGGGCCGGGGCGCGGCGGCGGGGCGTAGTCCGGGGACAGCGCGGCCCCGTACTCCGTCGGGGCGGCGTACGGGGCCGGGCGCAGGAGCGGCTGACCGGGGGTCAGTCCCGGGCGGCCTGGCGGTTGCGGATACCCAGGCGGCTGTGCGAGCGCCCGTACAGGAAGTAGATGACGAAGCCGGCCGCCATCCAGATCCCGAACCGGACCCAGGTCTCCGCGGGCAGATTGAGCATCAGCCACAGCGAGGCCAGGACGGACAGCACCGGCACCACCGGCACCCACGGGGTGCGGAAGGAGCGGGGCAGGTCGGGCCGGGCGCGGCGCAGGATGATGACGCCGACGGCGACCACGACGAAGGCGAACAGGGTGCCGATGTTGACCAGTTCGGCGAGGACGTCGATCGAGGTGAAGCCGGAGGCGATGGCGACGACGACGCCCAGCACGATGGTGGACCGGTACGGGGTCCCGTACCGCGGGTGGGACCGGGAGAAGACCCGGGGCAGCAGCCCGTCCCGGCTCATCGCGAAGAACACCCGACTCTGGCCGAGCAGCAGAATCAGGCAGACCGAGGTCAGGCCGACGGCGGCGCCGAAGCTGATCAGGTCGGCGAAGAAGGGGTGTCCGAGGTCCTTGAAGGCGTCGGCGAGCGGGGCGTCGGTGGAGAGCTTGCTGTACTTCTCCATACCGGTGACGACGACCGAGACGGCCACGTAGAGGACCGTGCAGATGGCCAGTGAGCCGAGGATGCCGCGGGGGACGTCGCGCTGCGGGTTGCGGGTCTCCTCGGCGGCGGTGGCCACGATGTCGAAGCCGATGAAGGCGAAGAAGACCACGGCCGCAGCGGCGAAGATGCCCATGACCCCGAAGGTGGACGGGGTGAAGCCGAACATCAGCTCCGCCAGCGGCGCGGACAGTCCGCCGCCGGCCGCGGTGGGCTTGCTGGGCGGTACGAACGGCTCGTAGTTGGCGCCGGTGATCATAAAGACGCCGGCGATGATGACCAGCAGGACGACGGTGACCTTGATCCCCACGACCACCGCCGTCACCCGGGAGGACAGCTTCATCCCGAGCACGAGGATGCCGGTCAGGACCAGTACGAGGATGCAGGCGAGCAGATCGAAGCCGAAGTGCCCCTCGTGTGTACCGGACAGGATCGTCGGCAGCTGCCAGCCGGCACCGCCCAGCAGCTCGCGCACATAGCCGGACCAGCCGACGGCGACCACCGCACAGCCCAGAGCGAGTTCCAGGATCAGGTCCCAGCCGATGATCCAGGCCGGCAGCTCACCGAGTGAGGCGTACGAGAAGGTGTAGGCCGAGCCGGCGACCGGCACGGTGGAGGCGAACTCCGCGTAACACAGCGCCGCCAGCGCACAGACCACGCCCGCGACGACGAAGGACACGGCCACGGCGGGCCCGGCCTGTTCCTTGGCGATCTTCCCGGTGAGGACGAAGATGCCGGTGCCGATGACGACACCGACGCCGAAGACGGTCAGATCGAGCGCCGACAGGGACTTTTTGAGCGCGTGCTCCGGCTCCTCGGTGTCCAGGATCGACTGCTCCACAGTCTTCGTCCGGAACATGCCGTGATTGCGGCGTGAATCATGTGGTGCGTCGTGCTGTGTGCTCATGGGCGAACCTCCGCCTGGACGGCCCTCGCAACTCTCGTGAACTGACCGAGTCTCCGCAATGAGGGGAAACAGTCGGCTACGGCGGGCCTCCGGACGGCGGGGATTCACCCGATGGGGTGTGGCCGCGTCCATGCCGATGGGCCGGGCGGAACATCCGTACGGATGCCCGGCCGGCCCATCGGCGGCGTCCGGGGAATCAGTCGCGGGCGACCTCGGCCGGCTCGGCCGCGCCCTTGACGGGGGCGGACCCGGTGCCGGCGGACTCGGTGTCGTAGCGACCGTCGATCTTGGAGACCAGCCCGGTCACCTGGCGGGCGATGTCCGGTGCGGTGAGCCCGATCTCCGCCATGACCTCCTTGCGGGAGGCGTGGTCGAGGAACCGCTCGGGGATGCCGAAGTCGCGCAGCGGCAGGTCCACCCCGGCGTCCCGCAGGGCCTGCGCGACAGCCGAACCGACGCCGCCGGAACGGACGTTGTCCTCGACGGTGACCACGACCCGGTGCTTGGCGGCGAGACCCGGCAGCGCCTCGTCGACCGGCTTGACCCAGCGCGGGTCGACGACGGTGGTGGAGATGCCCTGCTTGTCGAGCAGGTCTGCGATCTCCAGGCACATCGGGGCCAGCGCGCCCACGGAGACCAGCAGGACGTCCGGTCGCTTGACGGTCTCGGCGGGCTCACGCAGCACGTCCATGCCGCCCACCCGGCCGATCGCCTCGACGGCCGGGCCGACCGCGCCCTTGGAGTACCGCACCACGGTGGGCGCGTCGTCGACCTCGACGGCCTCGCGCAGCTGTGCGCGGACCTGGTCGGCGTCGCGCGGCGCGGCGATCCGCAGACCGGGGACGACCTGCAGGATCGACATGTCCCACATGCCGTTGTGGGAGGCGCCGTCGGTTCCGGTGACACCGGCCCGGTCCAGCACGAAGGTGACGCCGCACCGGTGCAGCGCCACATCCATCAGCACCTGGTCGAAGGCGCGGTTGAGGAAGGTGGCGTAGACGGCGAAGACCGGGTGCAGGCCGCCGGTGGCCATGCCCGCCGCGGAGACCGCGCCGTGCTGCTCGGCGATGCCGACGTCGTAGACGCGGTCGGGGAAGGCCTTGGCGAACTTGTCCAGTCCCACGGGCTGGAGCATGGCCGCCGTGATGGCGACGATGTCCTTGCGCTCCTTGCCGAGCTCGACCATCTCGTCGCCGAAGACGGACGTCCAGTCCTTGCCGCCCGAGGAGATGGGCAGGCCGGTGTCGGGGTGGATCTTGCCGACGGCGTGGAAGCGGTCCGCCTCGTCCTGGAGGGCGGGCTGGTAGCCGCGGCCCTTCTCGGTGAGGCAGTGGACGATGACCGGGCCGCCGAAGCGCTTGGCGCGCGTCAGGGCGGATTCCAGCGCCTCGAGGTCGTGGCCGTCGATCGGGCCGACGTACTTCAGGCCCAGGTCCTCGAACATGCCCTGCGGGGCGATGAAGTCCTTCAGGCCCTTCTTGGCGCCGTGCAGGGTCTCGTAGAGCGGCTTGCCGACGACGGGCGTGCGCTCCAGCAGGTCCTTGCCGCGGGCCAGGAAACGCTCGTAGCCGTCCGTGGTGCGCAGGGTCGCCAGATGGTTGGCGAGGCCGCCGATGGTCGGGGCGTAGGAGCGCTCGTTGTCGTTGACGACGATGACGAGCGGGCGGTCCTTGGCGGCGGCGATGTTGTTGAGGGCTTCCCAGGCCATGCCGCCGGTCAGCGCGCCGTCACCGATGACCGCGGCGACCCGGTCGTCCGACCCCAGCACCTCGTTGGCCTTGGCGATGCCCTCGGCCCAGCCCAGGACCGTGGAGGCGTGGCTGTTCTCGATGACGTCGTGCTCGGACTCGGCGCGGGAGGGGTAGCCGGACAGGCCGCCCTTCGCCTTGAGCCTGGAGAAGTCCTGACGGCCGGTGAGCAGCTTGTGGACGTAGGACTGGTGACCGGTGTCGAAGAGCACCTTGTCCTTCGGGGAGTCGAAGACACGGTGCAGGGCGATGGTCAGCTCGACCACGCCGAGGTTCGGCCCGAGGTGTCCGCCGGTCTTGGACACCGCGTCGACAAGGAAGGTACGGATCTCCCCCGCCAGCTGCTCGAGCTGCTCCGGGCTCAGTCGGTCCAGATCGCGCGGTCCCCTGATACGGGAAAGCAACGCCCTCCCGTCGCCCGCCACCACCCCGGCCGGACGCGCGTTGCGCGGCACCTCCTGCACCCCTGCCTCCTTGCTGCCTGCTGCTTGCTGGTTGCTGCCGTGGATCGAGCTTGCCGATCAGATGAGTCTAATGTCGCGCCCGCCGCGCCGACGCCCGGGCCTTGCGATGTATGTCACTCGGGTGAAGCGGGCTCCGGCGCGCCGCCCGCGGGGCGCCGCCGCACACGCACCGGCCCCCACCGGATGATGCCCGGTGGGGGCCGGCGGGGTCGGAGCAGGGGCGCGATCAGGTGCGTCCGGCCGTCTTCTGTGTCCGGCGGGAGACCGAGTCGATCACCACGGCGGCGAGCAGCACCGCACCGGTGATCATGTACTGGATCTCGCTCGCCATGCCGAGCAGGTTCAGGCCCTGCTGGATCGACTGGATGACGAGCATGCCCAGCAGCGCGGACCAGATCTTGCCCCGGCCGCCGAAGAGGCTGGTACCGCCGATGACTGCCGCCGCGATCACGTTCATCAGGGTGTTGCCGGAGCCCAGGTTCTTGGTGGCGCCGCCGGAGAGGCTGGCGATGAACAGTCCGCCGAACGCCGCGAGCATGCCGGAGATGGCGAACACGCTGATCCGGATCTTGTTCACATTGATGCCGGCCCGCCGCGCCGCCTCGGCGTTGCCGCCGACCGCGAAGATCTGCCGTCCGTAGGGGGTGCGGCGCACCACGAAGTCGGCGATGACCAGGACCGCGAGGAACAGCACCAGGGCCAGCGGCAGACCGCGGGCGCCGGCCGGCTCGTTCAGGACATAGGCGACGACGAAGGCGATCACGGCGACCACGCCGGTGCGCAGCAGGATCTCGCTGAGCGGCCGGGAGGGCAGCGCGGCGGCCTTGCGGCGCTTGCTGTCGAGCAGCAGCGATCCGGCGTAGGCGAGGACCGCGATCAGCGCGAGACCGTAGGCCGCGGCCTTGTCCTCGAAGTAGTAGCCGGTGAGGTCTTCCACCACGCTGCCGCTCGGCGTGTTGATGGAGCCCTCCTGGCCCATCATCCAGATCTGCAGACCGCTCCAGCCGAGGAATCCGGCCAGGGTGACGACGAAGGCCGGCACACCGATCTTGGCGAAAAAGAAGCCGTGCAGAGCGCCGATGGCCACTCCGGCCACGAGGGCGATCAGGACGGCGAGCCAGTCGTTGACGCCGTGGGTGACGCTGAGCACGGCCCATACGGCCGCGCCGACGCCCGCCACCGAGCCGACGGACAGGTCGATCTCGCCGAGCAGCAGCACGAAGACGATGCCGACGGCCATGATGCCGAGGCCGGAGGTGTAGACACCGATGTTCGCGAGGCTGTCGGCGGACAGGAAGCTGCTGTTCTTGAGCTGGAAGACGACCGCGATGACGATCAGGCCGATGACGACCGGCAGCGAGCCCAGCTCCCCGCCGCGCACCCGGCGCCGGAAGTCGTTGAGGTAGCCGGCGAAGCCCTGTTCGCGGACGAGCAGGCGGGGGTCGACGGCGGCCGGCCGGTGGGTGTCGGCGGCCGGGGCGGGGGTCTCCCGGCCCGGCGTCGCGGCCGCCTCGTCCTCGTCCGCGGCGGGCCGCTTGGTGAGATCACTCATGCGCCGGCCTCCTTCTTCACCTGGTCCGTACGCGCCTTGCGGCGGGTCACGGCGTTGTCCGAGGCGCCGGTGATGGCGGCGATGATCTCTTCGTGAGAGGTGCCCTCGACATCGAAGACACCGTTGTTGCGGCCCAGCCGCAGCACCGCGACCCGGTCCGCGACGGCCTGCACATCGGCCATGTTGTGGCTGATGAGGATGACGCCGAGCTCGCGCTCACGCAGCCGCTCGACGAGGTCGAGGACCTGGGCGGTCTGCTCGACGCCGAGGGCGGCGGTGGGCTCGTCGAGGATGACGACCTTGGGGTCGCCGATCAGTGCGCGGGCGATCGCGACGACCTGCCGCTGGCCGCCGGAGAGCGCGGCGACGGGGATACGGACGCTCGGGATGCGGATGGACAGGGTGTCCAGCAGCTCCTTGGCGCGCTTCTCCATGGCAATCTCGTCGAGGACGCCCGCGGTGCGGATCTCGTTGCCGAGGTAGAGGTTGGCGACGACATCGAGGTTGTCGCAGAGCGCGAGGTCTTGGTAGACGGTGGCGACGCCGAGTTCCTGGGCGTCGTGCGGCTTGGTGATGCGGACCGCCGCGCCCTCCCATTCGATGGCGCCGTCGTCGACCGGGTGGACGCCCGAGATGGTCTTGACGAGGGTGGACTTGCCGGCGCCGTTGTCGCCGACGAGGGCGACCACCTCACCGGGGTGGATCTCCAGGGTGACGTCCGTGAGTGCTTGGACGGCGCCGAACCGCTTGGAGACTCCGCGCAACGCCAGCACAGGCGTAGCGGACACGTGAATCATCTCCTTCGCCGCCGTCACTACGGCGGGGATGGTGGTGCGTGGAGCGGGGGGGGTTGCGAGGAACGGTCCGGCTCCGGGAGGGGGTACGGAGCGAAGCCGGGACGGATGCGGGGCGGGGCCGGGACGAGGCCGGGCGGGGTGGGGCCGGGGGGCCGCGGGCCGGGGTGGGGCGGGAGGCCGGGATATGGCCTGAGGCGGAGGCAAGGGCCGGGATCAGGCCGGGGCGGGGGCCGCGGGCGGTGCCGCGCGGCCCCTCCTGGCGGGGCCCGGGGTGAGAGGTGTGCCGGTGGGCCCGGTGGGGCCGTGGCCGGGAGGCGTGGCCTACGGCCCGGGGCCGGCGGCCGGGGACTGGAGGCCGGGGTCTGGAGGCCGGGGTCCTACTTGATGCCGGCCGCCGCGCAGGCCTTCTTGACGTCGCCGGTGCAGATCTGGCTCGCCTTGTAGACCTTGTCCTTGATGATCGTGGAGGCGATGTTGTCCTTGGTCACGATCTGCGCGTCGTACAGCTTGGCCGGGATGCCCTTGACCTCGCCGCTGAGGCTGTCGACCTCGGTGTCCGTCAGGGAGCCGATCTTCTCGCCCTTGAGCAGCTTGACGGCGATCTCGGCGGTGGAGTCGGCCTGCGGCTTGATCTGCTTGTAGATCGTGAAGGCCTGGTCGCCCTTGAGGATCCGCTGCAGACCCGCGAGCTCGGCGTCCTGGCCGCCGACCGGGACCTTGACGCCCTTCTGCTTGAGCGCGGTGATGATGCCGCCGGCCATGCCGTCGTTGCCGGAGTAGACGCCCTGGATGCCGTCCTTGCCGAGCGAGTCGAGGGCCGCGTTCATCTTCTTGTTGGCCTCGTCCGTCGACCAGTCCGGGATGTCCTGCTCATACGCGACCTTCTTGACCTGCTTGTCGAGGACGCTGTGGGCGCCCTTCTTGAAGAACGGCATGTTCGGGTCGGTCGGCGAACCGTTGATCATGACGACATTGCTGTCCTTGGCCTTGTCGCCGAGCGCCTTGACCAGCGCCTGGCCCTGCAGGCGGCCGATCTTCTCGTTGTCGTAGGACACGTAGGCGGAGAGCTTGCCCTCGGCCAGCCGGTCGTAGGCGACGACCTTGACGCCCTTCTTGGCGGCCTGGTTCACCCAGGACTTCGTCGCCTTGAAGTCCACCGCGTCCAGAATGATCACCTTCACGCCCTGGGTGATCAGCGCGTCGAACTGCTTCTTCTGGGTCTCGGTCTCCTGCGCCGCGTTGTTGTACTTGACCGTGCAGTCGCTGCACAGCGCCTTGATCTTCGCCTCCATCAGCGGGCGGTCGAAGGTCTCGTAGCGCGTGGTCTTGTTCTCCGGCAGGAGCAGACCGATGGTCTTGTTGTCGCCGCCGCCCTTGGCGTTGTCGCCGGCCTTGCCGCACGCGGCCACGGAGAGCGCCATCGAGACGGCGGCGGTGCCTATGACGACGCGACGCGTCCAAACGTTCATGGGGTTGCCTCCCTGACGAGGCCGCGTCGTTGCGGCCGAGGTGGCTGGAAGTCAACTCGGCCCCCAGCCGACCGTCAAGGAGTAAATCCTTAACGAGATGACAACGGTGCCATGCGTTAGCTGCGTGAACTCAGCTCTTTCACGCCAGGGCCGGAGCGTCCGCGGACTGCGCCCCGTCGAGCAGGGTCGAATCGCCCATCTCGCTCAGTACCAGCGCCAGCGCGCCCAGCACCTCCGCCCGGCCTCCGAGCGTGCCCGGGACGATCCCCAACTGCCGTGCCGCGCTGGGGATCGCGTACCGCGACACCGATTCCCGGATCGGCGCCAGGACCAGCTCACCGGCCTCGGCGAGATCACCGCCGAGCACCACCCGGCTGGGATTGAGCAGATTGCACAGGTTCGCCACACCGCTGCCGATATGACGGCCCACGTCCGCAATCACCCGCCGGCAGCCCGGGTCGCCCTCACGGGCCAGCTGCACCACCCGCGCCATGGTCAGATCCGGCCCGTGGCTCGGCTGCAACAGCGGGAGCACATAGCGGGCCGCGGTGAAGGTCTCCAGGCAGCCGCGGTTGCCGCAGCGGCACACCGGGCCGGACTCGTCCAGCGTGATGTGCCCGATCTCCCCGGCGGTGCCGCCCGGCCCCCGGTAGATCTGCCCGCTGATCACCAGGCCGGCCCCGACACCGCTGGCGACCTTGATGTACGCCAGGTCGGCGGCCCCGCGGCCCCCGCCCCACACCAGTTCGCCCAGTGCGCCGAGGTTGGCGTCGTTGTCGACGTGGACGGGCACGCCGAGGCGCCCGGACAGCTCCTGGCGGGGGTTCGTCCCCGACCAGCCCGGCAGGATCGCCGTCGAGCCCAGCGTCCCGGACTCGACGTCGATGGGCCCCGGTACGCCCAGACCGACGCCGATGACCTTGCCCGCGTCGAGTCCGGTGGCCGTGATCAGCCGGTTGACCAGCTCTTCCGCCCGGTCGAAGCCTTCGGCGGCGGAGGCGTCCACATCGATCGGCTCGGCCTGTTCGGCGAGCACCTGGTGGGCGAGGTTGCCGACCGCCACCCGCAGATGGGAATGCCCGAAATCGACCCCGACGACGATGCCCGCGTCGCCGGAGAGGGAGACACTGCGCGCCCGCCGTCCGCCCGCCGAGGTCGGGGTCACCTCAACGGTCCCGCCGTCCTTCAACTCGCGAACGATGTTGGAGACGGTGGCAGCGGACAGCCCCGTGCTCCGGGCGATCTCCGCCTGCGTGAGGGAGCCCGCCATACGCACCGCACGTACGACCCGCTCCAGATTGGCCCGGTGCAGCGAGGACTGCGACCCCGGAGTCTCCATCGACTCATCCACTCCCGTCTGGGGCCGGGGGTACCTCCCAGTGGTGACTGGGGGAGGTACGACGACCGCCCGCCGGCCGCACCCACACCTTTGGAGGACGGCCCTCAATTCAACATGTGAACTCTAAGCAGAACTCCAGCCGGGAAGTCCCGTCAAGGCGTTGAGCCCACGCATGATCAGGAGAGGCCGCACCGGGACGCCCGCGAGGGCGGCCCCGCCGCAGCGGAGCCGCCCCCTGACACACACCGGGCGCCGCCCGAAGTCGGCGCAAACACATCGCCACCGACGGCCGGTATACGGCACCCCGGCCTGCTTCCCTGTACGGCGGTCCCGGTCCACTCCTCTCTATGGCGCCCGTATGGCGCCCGGTCCGCTCCCCTATTTGAGGGCGCCGGCGGTCAGCCCGGCCACCACCTGCCGCTGGAAGATGATGTATGCGGCGAGCACTGGCAGCATCGCGATCGTCAGCCCCGCGAACAGGCCGGACCAGTCCCCCTTGTAGCCCTGACTCACCGCCAGCGCCACCAGCCCCTGGGTCAGCATCTTCTTGTCCGGATCCCCGACGTTGAGCACCGTCGGCAGCAGGTACTGGTTCCACTGCCCGAGGAAGTTGAAGATCCCGACGCTGATCAGGCCGGGCTTGGCCATCGGCAGCATCACCTGGAAGAAGGTGCGGGTGTGCGAGGCACCGTCGATGAGCGCCGCCTCGGCCACCGAGGTGGGCAGCGTTTTGAAGAACCCGCTGAGGAAGAAGACCGTGAACGGCAGCGAGTAGGCGATGTAGACCAGGATCAGACCGTAGTAGGTGTCCAGCAGCGCCATGTTCTTCATGACGAAGAACAGCGGGACCAGCGCCAGGATGACGGGGAAGCCCATCCCGCCCACGAACAGGAAGTACAGGAAGCGGTTGCCCGGGAAGTCGAAGCGGGCCAGCACATACGCCGCCATCGCGCCCAGCAGCATCGTGCCGATCAGTGAACCGCCCACGATGATCAGCGAGTTGAGGAAGTACTGGCCCATGTTCGCCTTGTCCCAGGCGCGTGACCAGTTGTCGAAGTGCAGGACCGAGGGCAGTCCCCAGGGCGAGCCGAAGATCTCGGAGTCGTCCTTGAAGGAGCTCACCACCGCCCACAGCAGCGGCATGGTGACCAAGAGGCCCCAGATGACCAGGACTCCGTGCGAGAAGACGTTGAGGACCGTGCCCTCGCTGCTTGTGCCGTCGGCGCGGGTGCCGTCCTCACTGCCCTGTCCGCGGCGCGGTCCGGGCACTCCCGGGGACGCCGCGGCGGGCGCCTGCTCCTTCGTCACACCCGGGAGGTCCGCGGGATCCGTGTGCGCACTCATCAGAACTCCAGTCGCTCGCGTCGTCCCAGCCGCATCACGATGGCCGAGAAGATGAGGGTCACGATCAGCAGGGAAACGCCGATGGCCGTCGCGTATCCGGCCTGACCGTCGCGGAAGGTCTTCTGGTACACGTACAGCGGAAGGACCTCGGTCGAATAGTCGGGACCGCCCGGCCCGACGCTCATGATCTGCACGAACGCGAAGGCCGACACGTCCAGGGCGAGGATGCCCATATAGATCCAGCCGGTCTGGACGGTGTCCCACAGCAGCGGGAGGGTGATCCGGAAGAACGTGTTGAGGCGGTTCGCGCCGTCCAGCAGCGCGGCTTCGTAGAAGTCCTTGGGAATGGAGCTCATTCCGGCGGAGAAGAGCACGACGTAGAAGCCGACATTGGCCCACACCATCGCGGCCATGACGCACCACAGCGCGATCTGCGGATCACCCAGCCAGTCCGGCTGCACATTGCCGAGCCCGATCGCCTTGAAGAAGGCGTTGAGCGCACCGCTCTCCGGGTTGTAGGCGAACTGGAACAGCAGCGCGACGATCGGGACCGACAGCACCTGCGGGAAGAAGTAGAGGATTTTGTAGGTGCCCGAGCCACGCACCCCGCCGATGACCGCCTTCTTCCGGCGGCGGCCACCGACGTTGAGCATAAAGGCGAAGAAGAGCCCGAGCGAGAGCGTCACCACCGGCAGGAGCAGCAACAGCGTCACACTGTTGCCCACGGCGGACCAGAAGACCTCGTCCTTGAAGAGGCGCGCATAGTTGTCGAAGCCGACCATCTTCATGTCCGGACTCAGTCCGGTCCAGTCCGTGAAGGAGTAGTAAATGGCCTGCACGAACGGCGAGATCACGAAGATCGCGTAAATCGCCAGCGGGAGGACCAAGAACCCCGCGATGAAACGGTACTTACCGTGTTTCATGACTACCGAATCCCGTTCTCTCCCTGCGTGTGCCACAGCCGGTGACGCGCCCCGGCGCGAGTGGGGCGGTGCCTGCCGAACTCGTCGGTCAGCGCTTGTACTTCTTGACGCTGGAGTCGTCGCGGGTGTCGTCCGCGTACTTCTGGATCTTCTTGATGGCCTCGTCCGGCGTCATCCGGCCGGCCATCATCTCGCCCAGCGCACCGACACCGATCCGCTCCTTCTGGAGCGCCACATACCAGTCCTGCAACCGCGGATTGACGATGTTCTGGCCGGCCTTCTGCAGCGCCACCTGCGCCGATGCCAGACCGGGCGGAAGCTTCAGTCCCTCGGTTCCGCCGTTGAGGGAGGTGAGCGAGGAGACCTGCCTGATGAAGTTCTGCGAGGACTTCTTGCCGAGCATGATGCGCAGCAGTTCCATACCGCCCTCGGCGTTGTGGGCCTTCCTCGGCACGATGTACGGCTCGCCGCCCGAGGCCCAGAGGGTGCCGAACGGCATTTTGTCAGAGGGGGACAGGCTGGACGGGGCACCGACCGCGAGGTCGAAGTGCGGATTCTTCGCGATCTGCTTGGCCGACTCGTTCTCCACCCAGGAACCGTTGGGGATGAACAGCGCCTTGCCCTCGGCCCACGCCTTCTGCGACTGCAGGTGGTCCAGGCCGGGCGAGCCCTTGAGGACGTAGCCCTTCTTGTAGAGCTCGTAATAGGCCTCGAAGGCCGCCTTGACCGCCGGGTCCTTCCAGGCGTTCGGCTCCAGATTGTCGATCTTCCGCAGGACCTCTTCACCGCCGATCTTGGCAATGAACGGGTACAGGCTGAAGGGCAGGTAGTACGGGTACTTGCCCGGGTACGTCCAGCCAGCCACGCCCTTCTTCTTGGCCTTCGCGCACAGGGCCAGCATGTCGTCCCAGTTCTCCGGGTATTCCGCATCCAGCTTCTGCAGATTGCTCTTGGAGTACCAGACGCCGTAGACCGTGTAGGCGTAGTAGAGGATCCAGGTCTCCTTGCCGCCGAACTGGCCCATCTCGACCACACCGGGGCGCAGTGTGTCGCGCACCTTCTTGTGCGGATCGTCGACGGAGGGGGCATCGAGGAGCGCGGTGAGGTCGGTCAGCTGGTCCTTGGCCACGAGCGTGCCGAAATCCATTTGCTCCGCACCGGAGTTGTCGACGAGGTCGGGCGGATTTCCGCCGTTGAAACGCGGCTGCAGCGTCGACTGGATCTTCTGGGTCGACGAGAGCTTGACCTTGCCGTCGGCCTTCGGAAAGGACTTGAGGTACTCGCCCTGCGCGTCCTTGGCGTACTTGTCGCCGAATCCGCCGTCGAAGATGACCACATCGAGGCCGGCCGACTCATTGACCGCAAGCGGATTCTTGGCTGATTTCTTGCCTTTCTCCACCTTGTTGTCTTCACCGCCACCGCCGCCGGCGCACGCCGACAACACCCCCATGGACGGTACGGCGATGATCCCCAGGGCCGCGGCTCGCTTGACCAGATCGCGACGGTTGAATTCAGAGGTGGATCCCATGCTCAAGTCCTCGCCTTCTTCAGGACTCAGGCGGTGTACCGGAGCCACCCCGGCACCGCGGGTCAGATGAAGCTGAGTTGTACGGGATGTGCACCGGGCTCACCAGCGAAATGCGGGGTACTCATCCGTTCCCCGCCTTCTCCCCCGGCTCCGCGGCCGTGGTCGTACGGCCGGTCGGACGCCGACAGGTATAGTCCACTTCCGGCCTCAGGGGCAAGATCGAATGCAGGTTTGGACGGCAGTCTTTCCCTAGTTGAGACCTCCCCGGTATGCAGGGGATTGCCCGGACGTCACCCTGCCGGACCGCCCGGCGACATCGCGGCCCGCCGATCTCAGCGACACCCTTGACACCAAAGACCCCACGCACCTTACTTATCTCTGTTTATCTTGGCGTCATGTAACTGACAACGATGTCACTCTTGTTGAGAGGGCTCGCGTGCGGATCGGATACCAGCACCGTCCACTGCGGGGGATCACCCGCCTCGCTGCCCTCGCGGCGGCCGCGTTACTCGTCATCACCGTGCCCGGCCCGGCACAGGCCGCGCCGCAACGGAAGCCCCAGGAGGCCACGGAATTCCGTTCCTCCTTCGAATCCGGCGATCCGCAGCCGGACTGGACCGACAGCGTCGACACCGGCCCCGACGGCACACCCCGGGCCTCGGGTGTCAGCCCGCAGACCGCCCCCGCCGCGCCCGGCATGAACACCCGGCGCGACACCGGCCCCGACGCCTCCCCCACCGCCAAGGCGCACGCCGGCTTCAGCGGCGTCCATGCGCTGCGCTACTCCGGCACCCACACCGCCGACGGCCGCGGCTACTCGTACAACAAGATCTTCGACGTCAATCTCCCCGTCACCGCGGCCACTTCGCTCTCGTACAAGATCTTCCCCGAGATGGCGAAGAGCGATCCGGACTACCCGGCGACCCACGCCGCCGTGGAGCTGGCCTTCACCGACGGCACCTACCTCAGCGAGCTGTCCGCCGTCGACCAGCACGGCGCGCCGCTGACGCCGCAGGGCCAGGCCGCCTCCAAGACGCTCTACGCCAACCAGTGGAACAACCGGGAGGCGCGGATCGGCGCGGTCGCCGCCGGCAAGACCGTCGACCGGATCCTGGTCGCCTACGACGCGCCCCGGGCGCCGCGAACCGCACCGGCTTTCCGCGGCTGGGTCGACGACATCGTCCTCGAAGCCAAGCCGCCTCGGAAGCCGCTCGCCCACCTCTCCGACTACGCCGTCACCACCCGCGGCACGCTCTCCAGCGGCAGCTTCTCGCGCGGCAACACCTTCCCCGCCACCGCCGTCCCCAACGGGTTCAACTTCTGGACCCCGGTCACCAACGCGGGCTCCGCCGACTGGCTCTACGAGTACGCGCGCAAGAACAACGCCGACAACCTCCCCACCCTCCAGGCCTTCAGCGCCAGCCACGAACCGAGCCCGTGGATGGGAGACCGGCAGACCTTCCAGGTCATGCCGTCCGTCGCGGCCGGCCCGCCGGATGCCTCCCGCACCGGCCGTGCGCTGCCCTTCCACCACGCCAACGAGACCGCGAAGCCGCACTACTACGGCGTGACCTTCGACAACGGCCTCAAGACGGAGATCACCCCGACCGACCACGCCGCGCTGATGCGCTTCACCTTCCCCGGCGACCAGGCGAGCCTGATCTTCGACAACGTCAACAACAAGGGCGGGCTGAGCCTGGACACCGAGCACGGCGTCGTCACCGGCTTCTCGGACGTCCGGAGCGGCCTGTCCGTCGGCGCCACCAGGCTCTTCGTCTACGGCGTCTTCGACGCGCCGGTCACCGGCGGCGGCCGGCTCGACAGCGGGGGCGGGAGGGACGTCACCGGCTATCTCCGCTTCAAGCCCGGGGCGGACCGCACCGTGACCATGCGGATCGCCACCTCCCTGATCGGTGTGGACCAGGCCAGGGCGAATCTGACCCGGGAGATTCCGGCCGACGCGACCTTCGCCGGCGTCAGGAACCGGGCGCAGGCGCAGTGGGACGACCTCCTGGGCCGGATCGAGGTCCAGGGCGCGAGCCACGACCAGCTCACCACCCTCTACTCCAACCTCTACCGCCTCTACCTCTACCCCAACTCCGGCTTCGAGAAGGTCGCCTCGCGCAGCCGCTACGCCTCCCCCTTCTCACCGCAGACCGGCCAGGACACCCCGACCCACACCGGCTCGAAGATCATCGACGGCGAGGTGTACGTCAACAACGGCTTCTGGGACACCTACCGCACCACCTGGCCCGCCTACTGTCTGCTCACCCCGAAACGGGCCGGGAAAATGGTCGACGGCTTCGTCCAGCAGTTCAAGGACGGCGGCTGGATCTCCCGCTGGTCCTCGCCCGGCTATGCGGACCTGATGACCGGGACGAGTTCCGACGTGGCGTTCGCCGACGCCTACGCCAAGGGGGTGACGTTCGACGCCGAGGCGGCCTATGCCGCGGCCGTCAAGAACGCCACCGTCGCCCCGCCGAACTCCGGCGTCGGCCGCAAGGGCATGAACACCGCGCCCTTCCTCGGCTATACGAGCACCGATACCCGTGAGGGCATGTCCTGGGCGCTGGAGGGTTATCTCAACGACTTCGGCATCGCCCGTATGGGCAAGGCCCTGTACGAGAAGACCAAGAAGCCCCGATACAAGGAAGAGTCCGCTTATTTCCTGGGCCGCGCCCAGAATTACGTCAAGCTCTTCGACGACAAGGTCGGCTTCTTCCAGGGCAAGGACGCCCAGGGCCACTGGCGGCTGCCGCCCGGCACATTCGACCCGCGGGTCTGGGGCAACGACTACACCGAGACCAACGCCTGGACCTTCGCCTTCACCGCGCCGCAGGACACCAGAGGCCTGGCCAACCTCTACGGCGGCCGCGCCGGCCTGGCCAAGAAGCTGGACGCCTATTTCTCCACCCCGGAGACCGCGTCCAAGGAATTCGCCGGCTCCTACGGCGAGGTGATCCATGAAATGACCGAGGCCCGCGACACCCGGATGGGCATGTACGGCCACAGCAATCAGCCCTCCCACCACATCGGCTATCTGTACGACGCGGCCGGGCAGCCCTGGAAAACCCAGGAAAAGATCCGCGAGGCGATGTCCCGGCTCTATCTCGGCAGTGAGATCGGCCAGGGATACCCGGGAGACGAGGACAACGGCGAGATGTCCGCGTGGTACGTCTTCAGCTCGCTCGGCTTCTATCCGCTGGTGATGGGACAGGGCGAATACGCGGTGGGCTCCCCGCTGTTCACCCAGGCCACGGTCCACCTGGAAAACGGCCGCGACCTCACCATCAGGGCCCCGCGCAACAACGCCCGTAACGTCTATGTCCAAAGCCTCCGGGTGAACGGCAAGCCCTGGAATTCCACCGCTCTGCCGCACCGGCTCCTGGCCCGCGGCGGCACCCTGGACTTCACCATGGGCGAGGCCCCCTCCGCCTGGGGCACCGCGGCCAACGCCGCCCCCACGTCGATCACCCGGGACGACAAGGTGCCCTCCCCGCCCGCCGACCGCTCGGACCCCGCGGCCGGCCCGCTCTTCGACAACACCTCGGGAACCTCCGCCACCTTCAGCACCGCCCCGGCCACGCTGACCACGCCCGCCAGGATCACGTCGTACACCCTGACCTCAGCGGAGCGCGCAGCGGCGCCGTCGGGCTGGCAGCTGGAGGGCTCCGCCGACGGCCGGCACTGGCAGGTGGTCGACCACCGCGCCGGCGAGCACTTCACCTGGGACCGCCAGACGCGGGTGTTCGCCGTCGAACGCCCCGGCGACTTCCGTCACTACCGGCTCCGCACCGGCGCCGAGGCCACCCTGGCGGAGGTGGAACTACTGGGCTGAGCTGAGCGGCCGGCGCCGGCGCCCGATACGTGGACGGGCCGCACTCCCCCGCCTGGGGAGTGCGGCCCGTCCCGTGCCGCCGGTCAGCTGCCGACGGCCCGGCTCACTTGCGGATCAGCGAGCGCAGCACGTACTGCATGATGCCGCCGTTGCGGTAGTAGTCCGCCTCACCGGGGGTGTCGATGCGGACGACCGCGTCGAACTCGACGCCGCTGTCGGTGGTCACCTTGACCGTGCGCGGCGTGGTGCCGTCGTTCAGCTCGGTCACGCCGGAGAAGGAGAAGGTCTCCTCGCCGGTCAGGCCGAGCGACTCGGCGGACGCGCCCTCCGGGAACTGCAACGGCAAGACGCCCATGCCGATGAGGTTCGAGCGGTGGATGCGCTCGTAGGACTCGGCGATGACGGCCTTGACGCCGAGCAGCGCGGTGCCCTTGGCGGCCCAGTCGCGGGACGAGCCGGAGCCGTACTCCTTGCCGGCCAGGATGACCAGCGGGGTGCCGGCGGCCTGGTAGTTCTGCGACGCGTCGTAGATGAAGGAGACGGGCCCGCCGTCCTGGGTGAAGTCGCGGGTGTAGCCGCCCTCGGTGCCCGGCGCGATCTGGTTGCGCAGGCGGATGTTGGCGAAGGTGCCGCGGATCATGACCTCGTGGTTACCACGGCGCGAGCCGTAGGAGTTGAAGTCACGACGCTCGACGCCGTGCTCGGTGAGGTACTGGCCGGCCGGGGTGTCGGCCTTGATCGCACCGGCCGGGGAGATGTGGTCGGTGGTGACCGAGTCGCCCAGCTTCGCCAGCACGCGGGCGCCGGAGATGTCCGAGACCGGGGTGGTCTCCATCGTCATGCCCTCGAAGTACGGGGGCTTGCGCACGTAGGTGGACTGCGGGTCCCACTCGAAGGTGTTGCCGGTGGGGATCGGCAGCGCCTGCCACTGGGCGTCACCCGCGAAGACGTCCTGGTAGGACTTGTTGAACATGTCCTCGCCGATGGCGTTCGCCACGACGTCGTTGACCTCGGCCTCGGTCGGCCAGATGTCCTTGAGGTAGACCGGGTTGCCGTCAGTGTCGGTGCCCAGCGCGTCCTCGGTGATGTTCACCTTCATGGAACCCGCGAGGGCGTACGCGACGACCAGCGGCGGGGACGCCAGGTAGTTCATCTTGACGTCGGGGTTGATCCGGCCCTCGAAGTTGCGGTTGCCGGAGAGCACCGAGGTGACGGCCAGGTCGTGGTCGTTGACGGCCTTGGAGACCTCCTCCGGCAGCGGGCCGGAGTTGCCGATGCAGGTGGTGCAGCCGTAGCCGACGAGGTTGAAGCCGACCTTGTCGAGGTACGGGGTGAGCCCGGCCTTGTCGAAGTAGTCGGTGACGACCTTCGAGCCCGGAGCGAGGGTGGTCTTGACCCACGGCTTGCGGGTCAGGCCCTTCTCCACGGCCTTCTTCGCGACCAGGGCGGCGGCGACCATGACGTACGGGTTCGAGGTGTTGGTGCAGGAGGTGATGGCCGCGACCGTCACCGCGCCGTGGTCGATCTCGTAGGTCGAGCCGTCGGGGGCGGTGACCGTGGTCGGGCGGCTCGGCACACCGTTGGTGGCGGCCGGGGAGTCCGAGGCCGGGAAGGACTCCTCGCCCGCCTCGTCCGCGTCGGAGACGTAGTTGAGGACGTCGCGCTCGAACTGGGTGGCGGCCTCGGCCAGGACGATGCGGTCCTGCGGGCGCTTCGGGCCGGCGATCGACGGCACGACCGTGGAGAGGTCCAGCTCCAGCTTCTCGGAGAAGTCGGGCTCGGCGGCCGGGTCGAGCCAGAGGCCCTGCTCCTTGGCGTACGCCTCGACGAGCGCGACCTGCTGGGCGTCGCGGCCGGTCAGACGCAGGTAGCTCAGCGTCTCGTCGTCGATCGGGAAGATCGCGGCGGTCGAACCGAACTCCGGCGACATGTTGCCGATGGTGGCGCGGTTGGCCAGCGAGGTGGCGGCGACGCCCTCGCCGTAGAACTCGACGAACTTGCCGACGACGCCGTGCTTGCGCAGCATCTCGGTGATGGTCAGCACCAGGTCGGTGGCGGTGGTGCCGGGCTTGAGCTCACCGGTCAGCTTGAAGCCGACGACGCGCGGGATGAGCATGGAGACCGGCTGGCCGAGCATCGCGGCCTCGGCCTCGATGCCGCCGACGCCCCAGCCCAGCACACCGAGGCCGTTGACCATGGTGGTGTGCGAGTCGGTGCCGACGAGGGTGTCGGGGTACGCCTGGCCATTGCGGACCATGACCGTGCGCGCCAGGTGCTCGATGTTCACCTGGTGGACGATGCCGGTGCCGGGCGGGACGACCTTGAACTCGTCGAAGGCGGTCTGGCCCCAGCGCAGGAACTGGTAGCGCTCCTTGTTGCGGCCGTACTCCAGCTCGACGTTCTGGCCGAAGGCGTCCTTGGTGCCGAACTTGTCGGCGATGACGGAGTGGTCGATGACCAGCTCGGCGGGCGCCAGCGGGTTGATCTTCGCCGGGTCGCCGCCCAGCTCCTTCACGGCCTCACGCATGGTGGCGAGGTCCACGACACAGGGCACGCCGGTGAAGTCCTGCATGATCACGCGGGCCGGCGTGAACTGGATTTCCTGGCTGGGCTGGGCCTGCGAGTCCCAGCCGCCGAGCGCCCGGATGTGGTCGGCGGTGATGTTCGCGCCGTCCTCGGTACGGAGCAGGTTCTCCAGCAGCACCTTCAGGCTGTAGGGAAGACGCGCGGCGCCTTCGACCTTGTCCAGCCGGAAGATCTCGTACGACTCGTCGCCCACCTGCAGCGTGCTGCGGGCGTCGAAGCTGTTCGCCGACACGACAGTCTCCTTCATGCATGAATTCGCGCGTACCACCGCAATGCTGCCGTCACAGCTCCTTGACCATCCGCTAAGGTATGCCTAAGTTAGGCACGCCTTACTGGCGCGGCAGCGGTACGCCTCTCGGCAGATATCTCGATGTCGAGATAACTCTAGTACATCGTCGCGGCCTGGTCATGCCCTGATGGGTGTCTGACCTGTCGCAGCGAAGGTTGAGCATTGTCAGCAAAATTTGATGACCGCTAGGTTTTCTCAGCGAAGGTTGAGCGACTGTCTGGGGAGATCGTGGCGGATCCGTTCCAGGCGGCTGCGATCTGGACTTCTTCGACGAGAGCGAGAGCCGCTCCGTCAGCCCCGGTACTGTGCCTTCGCATGACCGACTCCGAGATCGAGATCACTGCGGACCTGGTTCACGACCTGCTGCAGGAGCAGCATCCGGACCTTGCAGGACTGGCCATCCGCGAAGTAGCGGGCGGATGGGACAACCAGCAGTGGCGCCTTGGGGACGAGTTTGCCGTGCGCATGCCGCGTACAGAACGTGCCCCGGATCTCCAGCGCAAGGAGCGCCGATGGCTGCCCGTCCTGGCCCCCCGCCTGCCGCTCCCGATCCCGAACCCTGTGCGGATCGGTGAACCGTCCACGCGCTTCCCGAAGCCCTGGACCATCCTGACGTGGGTTTCCGGCGAGCCACTGGACTACACCTCGATCAGCCGCGGCAACCATGCGGCCGACACGCTGGCGGGCTTCCTCAGGGCGCTCCATGTGGAGGCGCCCGCCGATGCGCCGACCAGTTCGGACCGCGGCGCTCACCCCAAGAAGTGCACGGACGCCTTCGACCACTTCTTTCACGCCGTTGCACCCGGCAGCATTGCCGACGAAGTCCGGGCCGTCTGGGACGATGCCGTCGCGGCGCCCGAGTGGGAGGGCCCGCCGGCATGGGTGCACGGTGACCTTCATCCCGCAAATGTCGTCGTCTCGGACGGGACGCTCTCGGGCGTGATCGACTTCGGTGACATGTTCGCCGGCGATCCGGCGTGGGACCTCGCGGCCGCATGGGTCATCCTTCCCACAGGCGCTGCCTCACGCTTCTTCGACGTGTACGCGCAGGCTGACAAGGCGACGATCCGGCGCGCCCGCGGGCTGGCTGCCCTGAAAAGCCTGTTCCTCATGCTCATGGGCCAGAACGGAGACCGGGGCCTTCCTGGTGGCAAGCCGGCATGGGGACCCGCAGGCCGGGCGGCGCTCGATCGTGTTCTGAGAGGCTGATGCAGGCGCGGAGCGACGAGCCTGAGAGGTCCACCCGGCTCCCATCCGTCCGGTCTCGCGCGACTCGGTGCTCAACCTTCGGTGAGAACACTCAACCTTCGCTGCGAGAGATCATGGGTGTCCCCGGTCACGGCACCGGGGGCACATCTCATGCGTGGAGGGGCCGGAGCGCCACGGGAAGCAGGCGGGCACGGTGTACGGAATCGGCCGGGCGCGGTCAGCGGCCGAAGGCTCCGCCTTCGATGAGGATCAGCAGGCCCAGGGTGATCAGAACCAGCGGCAGCAGGACGTGCCCCCAGCGGCTGAGGGCCTTGGCGATGACGGGACGGGTGGCGAAGAACGCGCCCGCGAGGCACCACACGGCCACCAGGGCGAGGAAGACGACGGCATAGACGCTCATCCCGCCCACGCCGGCCGCGGCGAGGACGGGAACGTAGACGCCGATGTTGTCGCCGCCGTTGGCGAAGGTGACGGCGGCGACCTCCCACGGGCTCGGGCCGCCCTTGCCGCCGGCGCCGCCGTCGCCCTCCCCGCCTTCACCGTCGACGCGGTGGCGCCACGTCTGCCAGGCGGCTTTGAGGCCCAGGGCCAGGGGCAGCAGACCGAGCCAGGGCAGGGCGGACGGCGGCAGGAACGTCGCACCGAACGCGGCGGCCACGGCCACCGCGAGAATGGCGGCGAATCCGAGGTACTGCCCGAGCACGATCCTGGTTCCGGAGCCGCGGTGACCGGCTCCCTGCGCGAAGAACAGCGACAGCACGAGGATGTCGTCGATGTTGGTGACCGCGAACAGACCGGCAGCCTGCCCGACCGTGCCCAGGCTCACTGCTGACGCCCCTCCCTGCCGTACCGCCCCGACCGGACGACCCTATGGGACGGGCGGTCGGTCCCGTCGGCTGCCGTATACAGCCGCCTCCGGGCCCCGCCTGGGGCGGCCCCCTCCGCCCCCCTGCAGCGTGCCCACCGCCGCGTGTCACATCCGGCCCGTGACATCCGTCATTACTGTGACGGAACTCGACGGGGGAGGAATGAGACCCATGAACGACCACGAGTGGCTGGCGGAGCGGTTCGAGGAGAACCGGAGCCGTCTGCGGGCCGTGGCCTACCGCATGCTCGGCTCGGTGAGCGAGGCCGACGACGCCGTCCAGGAAGCCTGGCTGCGGCTGAGCCGGTCCGGCGCGGACGGGGTGGAGAACCTGGGTGGCTGGCTCACGACGGTCGTCGGGCGGGTGTGCCTGGACCAGCTGCGGACGCGCAGGGCGCGGCGCGAGGACCCGCTGGAGGTCCATGTCCCCGAGCCGATCGTGGAACGCCTGGACACCGTCGACCCGGAACACGAGGCGCTGCTGGCCGATTCGGTCGGACTGGCACTGCTCGTCGTGCTGGAAACCCTCACCCCCGTCGAGCGGCTGGCCTTCGTCCTGCACGACATGTTCGCGGTGCCCTTCGACGAGATCGCGCCACTCGTCGACCGCACCCCCGCGGCGGCCCGGCAGCTCGCCAGCCGCGCCCGGCGCCGCGTCCAGGGCACCGCCCCGGCCCCCGACACCGATCTCGCCCGTCAGCGGGAAGTGGTCGACGCCTTCCTCGCCGCCTCGCGCGGCGGCGACTTCGAGGCGCTGCTCGCGGTGCTCGATCCGGACGTCGTGCTGCGCGCCGATGCCGGTGGCGCGCCCGAGGGCGTATCGACGCTGGTCCGCGGAGCACGCGCGGTGGTCGAGCGGGCGCTCACCTTCTCCCGGTTCGCCGCGTTCGCCCGGCCGGTGCTGGTCAACGGCGCGCCGGGGCTCCTCACGGCACAGGGCGGCCGACCGTTCTCCGTCATGGGCTTCACGACGGCGCACGGGAAGATCGTCGAGATCAATATCCTGGCCGACCCCGCACGGCTGAGCCGGCTGGATCTGACGATCCTCGACGACTGACGACTGACGACCGAGGAGCGGCGGCTGACGGCCCGGCCACGTCATGGAGGGTGAGCGCCGGCCTTGAACCGCGCCCTTCCCCCGTGCTCCCCGCCCGCCTCCGCCCGGCGTCCCCGGCCTCCCCGCCCCGGACTTTCCGGCCCCCCGCCCGCCTCAGGGCCCCGACAGCCCCGTACGGACCACCGTCACGATCTCCTCATCGGAGAGTCCCAGGTTGCGGGCCTCGGCGATCAGTCGCTGGGCGGTCTCGCCGAGGCGGGCGCGGGCCGGCGACGCGGCGCCGGTGACCACGGCGCCGCGGCCGCGCCGGAGTTCGATCAGGCCCTCCTCCTTGAGGCGCTGGTAGCCGCGCAGCACGGTATGGACGTTCACGCCGAGCGACACGGCGAGGGCACGGGCGGCCGGCAGCCGCTCCCCGGCGTCCACCGTGCCGTCGGCGATCGCGCCGCGGACCGAGGCCGCGATCTGGTCGCCGAGCGGGACGGGCGAGCCGGGGTCCACCCGGAAGAGCACGTCAGGCTCCTTCCTTCCGCGAGCGGGCGCGGTCCAGGTACGTATTGAGCAGGGCGACGGCGGTCACGGCATCATCGACCGTCACCACGAACTCCTTGCCATTGGTCAGCCGTACCACCATGCCCTCGCCTGAGCGCAGGACGAGGCCGCTGCCGCCGGCCCGGATGCGATAGCCCCAGCCGCCGAACTCCCGGAAGGCGGCTATCGGTCGGCTGGTGGCCTCCGTGATGCGGTCGAGGGGGAGGTGCCGGATGCGGAGGGGCGGCGGCAGCAGGGCCGACGTCACCGTCAGACCGCGGCGGTCGACGGTGACCCGCGCGGCGGCACAGGGCAGGACCGCGAGCGCGCCGATGAGCAGGCCGATGCTCGCCGGCCAGTCGGCGAGAGCGAGGACGAGGAGCCCGGCGCCGAGCAGCAGGACGCCGAGCGCGACGATCGGTGGCGAGCTGATGGAACGTGACCAGCCCGCGGACGTACCCGCCGGGAGGTCGAGCCGGGGGCCTTCGCCCGCCGGCCGGCCGGACGGCCGGGGCGCAGGACCGGCCAGCAGACGGCCCAGGGCCCCGGCGAGCAGAGCGACGGCGAGTGTCACGGCCAGCTCCCACAGCGGCAGCCGGACCGCCGAGGTGTCGGTGGCCCCGACGTTGGCGAACAGGGTCCCGCAGGTGACAGACCCGATGGCGGCCGCGAGGGCGTAGCCGCCGGCGACCAGCCAGGGCGTCCACTCCGAAGGCTCCGGGAGCCGGACGAGGAGGCCGAAGACGGTGCCGAAGACGAGCAGCAGTGTGAGCGTGAACGTCAGGAAGCCGCGGGCGGGGGTGAAACCGTCGACCCGGGCGCCGACACCACCGAAATGGGTGGCAAGCGGTTCGGGCAATCGGGCGGAGAGCGAGAAGTAGGCGACGGCGACGGCCACGGCGGCTGCGACGAACGGCAGGACGGCAATCAGGGCCCACGGACGGGCCTTTGAGGGCGCGGAAGAACGCGGGGCACTCTTCATGAGCGTGGCAACCACCTCTCAGTTGTTCGCATAGTAGTAGAACAACTCGGCCATCGACAATTGCACACTCATCTCATATCTGAGATACGGTCACTCCATGGCAGACGACTACCTCGTACGTATCGGCAGGCTCATCCGTGACGCCCGACAGCACCGTGGCTGGACACAGACGCAGCTCGCCGAAGCTCTCGGCACCAGCCAGAGCGCGGTCAACCGCATCGAGCGCGGGAATCAGAACATCAGCCTTGAGATGATCGCCCGTATCGGCGAAGCACTCGACAGCGAAATCGTCTCGCTCGGCTATGCCGGGCCGATGCATCTGCGGGTGGTCGGCGGCCGCCGGCTGTCCGGGAGCATCGATGTGAAGACGAGCAAGAACGCCTGTGTGGCGCTGCTGTGCGCCACGCTGCTGAACGCGGGCCGCACCACTCTGCGCCGGGTGGCCCGTATCGAGGAGGTCTACCGCATCCTCGAAGTGCTGGGCAGCATCGGCGTACGGACCCGGTGGATCAACGACGGCAACGACCTGGAGATCGTGCCGCCCGCGGAGCTCGACCTCGACTCGATGGACACCGAGGCGGCCCGCCGCACCCGCAGCGTCATCATGTTCCTCGGCCCGCTGCTGCACCGGATGGACCGCTTCAAGCTGCCGTACGCGGGCGGTTGCGACCTCGGCACCCGCACCGTGACCCCGCACATGACGGCGCTGCGCCACTTCGGCCTGGAGATCACCGCGACCGACGGCACCTACATCGGCGAGGTGGACCGCAGCGTCGCCCCCAAGCGCGCGATCGTCCTGACCGAGCGCGGCGACACCGTCACCGAGAACGCCCTGCTGGCCGCCGCCCGCCACGACGGCGTCACGGTCATCCGCAACGCCTCCTCCAACTACATGGTCCAGGACCTGTGCTTCTTCCTGGAGGAGCTGGGCGTCCGGGTCGACGGCATCGGCACCACCACCCTCACCGTCCACGGCGCAGCGCACATCGAACGCGATGTGGACTTCGCGCCGTCCGAGGACCCGGTCGAGGCGATGAGCCTGCTGGCGGCGGCAGTCGTCACCGAGTCGGAGCTCACCATCCGCCGGGTACCGGTCGAGTTCCTGGAGATCGAACTGGCGGTCCTGGAGGAGATGGGCCTGGACCATGAGCGCAGCGCGGAGTACGCGGCCGACAACGGCCGTACCCGGCTGATCGATCTGACGGTCCGTCCCTCCAAGCTCCAGGCCCCGCTGGACAAGATCCACCCGATGCCCTTCCCGGGCCTCAACATCGACAACGTCCCCTTCTTCGCGGCCATCGCGGCCAGCGCCCAGGGGCAGACCCTCATCCACGACTGGGTCTACGACAACCGCGCCATCTACCTCACGGACCTCAACCGCCTCGGCGCCCAGGTCAAACTCCTCGACCCGCACCGGGTCCTGGTGGACGGCCCGACCCGCTGGCGCTCCTCGGAAATGATGTGCCCCCCGGCCCTGCGCCCCGCCGTCGTCGTCCTCCTGGCCATGATGGCCGCCGAGGGCACCTCCGTTCTGCGCAACGTCTATGTCATCAACCGGGGTTACGAGGACCTGGCCGAACGCCTCAACTCGATCGGGGCGCAGATCGAGATCTTCCGGGACATCTGAGGGCCCCTTCGAAGGAGTCTGCTTCGGAGAAGTCCCCTTTGGGGGAGTCACGTTCGAGGGAGAGCCGCCACACCCCATCCGGCGTCCGTGGACGCGGGATGGGGTGTGGCGGTGCCCGCCGGCCGTGGCGGCACGTGCTCACGTGCGCCTCTTCGCCCTCGACGCGAGCCAGATCCAGCGCCTCTTCTCACCGGAAGTGTCGCAGTTCACCGGCACAAGGCGGTGTCCACGACGCGTTCGGTGCGCTTCATGACCGCCTTGTCGGTCGGCTGCATGGTTACCGCGATGTGGGCGGCGCGGCCGTCGTCGGTGGCGCCGCCGCGGGTCTCGTATCCCGGGAGGCTGCCGCCGTGGCCCCAGTAGACACCGCCGCATGACAGGGGCCTGCTGACGAGGCCCAGTCCGTAGCGGGCGCCGGGGCCGAGGTAGGCAGCGGGGACGGTGGTGCGCATCTGGGCGAGCTGGGCCGCCGGGAGGAGGCGACCGGTCAGGAGCGCGGTGAAGAACCGGTTGAGGTCGGAGTTGGTGGAGAGCATCTGACCTGCCGCCCAGCCCCAGGAGGGGTCCGTGTCCGTGACGTCACGCAGCGGCGCGCCGGCGGCGTCCCGGTGGTAGCCGTGGGGATGGGGTTCTTTGATGGTCCTGTCACCGGGGGCGGGGAAAGAGGTGTGGCGCAGCCCGATGCGCTGGATGATGCGCCGGTCCAGCTCCTCGGCGAGGGGCCGGCCGGTGACTTTCTGGATGATCAGGCCGGCCAGCACGTAGTTCGTGTTGCTGTACTCCCATTTCGTCCCGGGCTCGAAGTCGGCCTTGTGCTGGAGAGCGATGTCGACGAGTTCCCGGGGCTCGAAGTACCGGACGTCGTCGCCGAGGTAGGCGGTGTAGTTGGGAAGTCCACTGGTGTGCTGCAGGAGCTGACGGACGGTGAGGTGGCGTCCGTCGATCCCATCCCCGCGTACGAGGCCCGGCAGATAGGTGTCGACCGTGGCGTCGAGGCCGACCTTTCCTTCACCGACCAGTTGCAGTACGACCACCGCGGTGAACACCTTGGTGTTGCTGCCGACCCGCACCTGACCGTCCTGGGGCACCTTCGAGCCGGTGGCCAGGTCGCCCACCCCTGCGGTGTAGGTACGGGTGCGGCCCTCGCGGTCCTTGACGCTCGCCAGCGCAGCGGGCAGGCCGTCGGTGTGCACCAGAGCGCTCAGGCCCCGCTGGATGGTGTCCGGCCGTGCCCTGGCGGCAGCGGACGCCGCGGGCGGCGCCAGGGCGCCCGTCATCAGGACGCCGAAAGCCACCGCGGCCGCAGCGGGCACGGTTCCGCGCCGGCCACCACCCCGCAGCCGCCCGGAAGAACGAGACTTCTGCCCTGTCTGCTCACACATGAGCCCACTCCTACGGATGCGTGGGGAAACCAGCGATTTGCGCTGGGCCCAGCATGTCCGGAGCTGCTGCCCGGGGCCGATCCTGCGGGCCCCCGGGTCCAGGTGGGGCTCTCCCCCCTCCGGCCCTGGTGCGCTCAGCCGGCGGGGGGGGACGGGGCGAGGATGACCTGAGGCCGGGGATCAGGAAGAGGAGGAGGGCAGGGGCTGCTCAGCCCCCGGCCAAGTTGTCTGGTGGGCACCGCACTTGGCAGGGAGGTCGTGGTGGCGCGAGGTGTCGCCAAGACCGTCGGGCCGCTGGGTGTCGCTAGGCGGCGCGGGCCTGCTCCCTACCGAACCCGGAGTGCCAGGTCATCGGGCAGCCCGCATCCGGCTCTCCGGCATCGGCGTGGGTGGGCGCCGGGGGTGGCGATCGGTGGAGCGCGTCGGCTCCGGCGCCAAGCGCCAAGGGGGCGCCGCCACGGTCACCCGGCCTCCTCAGGCGTGAGCACCACGAACTCCGCGCCCGAGGAGTCGTTGCAGACGGCGAGCCGGCCGACGCCCGCGGCGGTTTCCGGGCCCATGGACAGCGTGCCGCCATTGCCCGTCACCAGGCCTACGGTGGCGTCGCAGTCCTTGGAGCCGAACACCGGGTGCCAGTACGGCTTTCCGCCGGGGCCGAGCAGATCGGCGGGGACGCCCATGAGGCCGCCGTGCGTCCGGTCCTCGCCGCATCCCGCGGGGGTGAGCAGGGTGTAGATGCCGCCACCACCGGGGAGCGGTATGTCCTGGGTGCTCCAGCCGAAGACCGTCGAGTAGAAGGTCTGCGCGGCGGCCGGATCGGTGGTGTACAGCTCCGTCCAGCACAGGCTTCCGGCACCGTCCGCGGCTTCGAGGCCCGGGTAGCGCACCGGCTGCCAGACGGCGAACTCCGCGCCCTGCGGGTCGGCGAGCCGGGCGAACCTGCCGTCGTCCGCACCGACCAGGGCGGGCGCCGAGCGGACCGAGCCGCCGGCCTGCTCCACCGCCTTGGCCGTGGCCTGTGCGTCGGGGGTGTGGAAGTAGAGCGTCCAGGCGGAGCGGGCGCCCTCCTCGGGGAGCGGGCCGACCGCGCCGACAGCCGTGCCGTCGAGCCGGAAGAGCGTATATCCGCCCGCGTCCTGGTCACCGTAGGGTTCGGACCGCCAGCCGAAGACGGCCCGGTAGAAGGCCGTTGCGACCTCGACATCGGGGGCGCCGAGGTCGAGCCAGCACGGGGAGCCCGGGACGAAGTCAGTAGTGATCATGACGCTTCCCTTCGCGGATCCTCTGAATTCAGCGTGCCACCCGGCACTGACAACCGCCCGTCGGCCGGGCTCCGGCGTCCGCCCGTACGGGTGCGCGTACGCAGCGGGCGCCGACCGGGCACCGCACCCTGCGGCCAGGTCCGGAAGGTCCACCGCGGAGTCGGGCAACGCCTGTGCTCCGCAGGGGAGTTCAGGGGCGGTGTCGGTACAGCTCCTTGGCGATGATCGAGCGCTGCACCTCCGTGGCGCCCTCGTAGATGCGGGGTGCACGGACCTCGCGGTAGAGGTGTTCCAGCAGGTGGCCGCGGCGCAGTGCGCGGGCACCGTGGATCTGGACGGCGGCGTCGACGACGTACTGAGCGGTCTCGGTCGCCAGCAGCTTGGCCATGGCCGAGCGGCGGGCGATGTCCGGGGCCCCGGTGTCGTACGCGGAGGCGGCCGCGTACACCAGGAGGCGGGCGGACTCGACCCGGGTGGCCATCTCGGCGAGCTGGTGGCCGACCGACTGCAGGTCCCTGAGGGGGCCGCCGAACGCGGTGCGCGCGCCCGCGTGCGCCAGCGCCGCGTCCAGCGCGGCCTGCGCCATGCCGACCGCGAAGGCGCCGACGCTCGGCCGGAAGAGGTTCAGGGTGGCCATCGCGACGGCAAAGCCACCGTCCACCTCGCCCAGGACATCCGCCCTGGTCACGGGCGTGCCGTCGAACTGGAGCGTGCCGATCGGATGCGGGCTGAGCATGTCCAGGCGCGCACCGGTCAGGCCCGGACGGTCGGCGGGGACGAGGAAGGCGGTGACCCCGCGCGCGCCCGCCGCACCGCCCGTCCGGGCGAAGACGGTGGCGAAGTCCGCCTCGGGGGCGTTGGAGATCCAGCACTTCTCACCGGTGAGCCGCCAGCCGTCCGGGCCGTCCGGCTCGGCGGCCAGGGAGAGCGCGGCGGCGTCCGAGCCCGCGCCCGGCTCGCTCAGCGCGAACGACGCGACCGCGCGCCCCGCGGCCACCTGCGGCAGCCAGCGGGCGCGCTGGGCCTCGGTCCCGGACTGCACGATCGGACAGGCCCCCAGCCCCTGGAGCGCCAGTGCGGTCTCCGCCTCCGTGCACTCCTGGGCGAGCGATTCCCGCAGCAGGCACAGGTCCAGGGCGCGCAGGGCCCTGCCGTCGGGGAACAGGCGGCGCAGCAGGCCCAGTTCGCCCAGGGCCGCGACCAGCGGGCGGTTGAGCCGGCCCTCCTCGCCCTTCTCCGCCAGCGGGCTCAGCCGTTCGGCCGTCAGCGCCCGCAGTTCGGCGCACCATTCCTGTTCCTCCGGTCCCAGCGCGAATACGGTCACGAGGCGGCTCCCTGGTAGCGGTCCTCTATCGCGGTCTGTTGACTGCCGTCACGAACACGTTACGCTGACGACGGATCCGAACGGCAGTACCCGACCCGTGGAACGAGCAGGCAACCGCGCCGCCCCGAGCGGTCACCGCACCGTCCCTCACCCTCGCCCCGCCGTCTCCCGGCCGCTCGTCGGCCCCCTTCTCGCGAGTCCGCCATGATCCGTAAGACACGCCCTGGGGGGCATACGCCATGGAGCTACGGTCCTCGGCCCACACCGACACCTTCGCGCGCGACCGGCTGCCGCCCCACGACCAGTGGCCGCACCTCACCGACCTGGGCTACCCCGACCGGCTGAACTGCGGCGCCGAGCTGCTGGACGGCACCATCGCGCGGCTCGGCGCCGACCGGCCCGCGGTCCGTGACGCGAGCGGCCCGGTCTGGACGTACGGGCAGCTGCGTGCGCAGGTCGACGCGATCGCCCGTGCGCTCACCGGCCCGCTGGGGGTGGAGCCGGGCAACCGCGTCCTGCTGCGCGGGCCCACCACGCCCTGGCTGGCGGCCTGCTGGCTCGCCGTGATGAAGGCGGGCGCGGTCGCGGTCACCGTGCTGGCCGCGCAGCGCCCGAAGGAGCTGGCCACGATCGCGGCGATCGCGCAGGTGCGCCATGCGCTGTGCGACGTCCGCTCGGTCGACGACCTGGTCGAGGCCGGGATCCCGGGGCTGCGGATCACCACGTTCGGCGGGGACGGGCCGGGCGATCTGCGGCAGCTGGCCCGGCCCGGCGGCGCGCCGTACCCGGCCGTGGAGACCTCCGCCGACGATGTGGCGCTGATCGCCTTCACCTCCGGCACCACCGGCCGCCCCAAGGGCTGTATGCACTTCCACCGCGATGTGCTCGCCATCGCGGACACCTTCTCGGCACAGGTGCTGCGTCCGGAAACGGACGACGTGTTCGCCGGCAGCCCGCCGCTCGGCTTCACCTTCGGGCTCGGCGGGCTGGTGATCTTCCCGCTGCGGGCCGGCGCCTCGGCCTTCCTCGCCGACTGGGGCGGACCCGAGCGCCTGCTCGGCGATATCGCGGCGCACCGGATCTCGGTGCTGTTCACCGCGCCGACCGCCTACCGCGCCATGCTGCCCAAGCTCTCCGGGCACGACGTCTCCTCGCTGCGCCGGTGCGTATCGGCCGGGGAGAACCTGCCCGCCGCGACCTGGCATGCCTGGTACGAGGCGACCGGTCTGCGGATCATCAACGGCATCGGCGCCACGGAGCTGCTGCACATCTTCCTCTCGGCCGCCGACGGCGCGGCCCGCCCGGGGACGACGGGGGTGCCGGTCCCCGGCTTCCGGGCGCGGGTGGTCGGCGCGGACGGCACGCCGCTGCCGGACGGCGAACCGGGGCTGCTCGCCGTCCAGGGGCCCACCGGCTGCCGCTATCTCGCCGACTCCCGGCAGACCGACTACGTGCGGGACGGCTGGAACCTCACCGGAGACACCTATGTCCGCGAACCGGACGGCTACTTCCGCTATGTGGCCCGCGCGGACGACATGATCATCTCGGCCGGCTACAACATCGCGGGCCCCGAGGTGGAGGACGCGCTGCTGCGGCACCCCGACGTGTCCGAGGCGGCGGTGGTGGGACGGGCCGACGAGGACCGCGGGCAGGTGGTCGTCGCCCATGTCGTGCTGCGGCCCGGGGCCTGCCCGGGGGAGGACACCGTCGCCGCGCTCCGCGCCTTCACCAAGACCCGGATCGCGCCCTACAAATGCCCGCGCGAGATCGTCTTCCACACCTCACTGCCGCGCACCCCGACCGGCAAGCTCCAGCGCTTCCGGCTGCGGGACCCCCTCTAGAGTGACCCGGTGAACGACCAGCAAACACAGCGCACCCCACGGTCCCTGATCGTCACGTTCTACGGCGCCTACGGACGCGGCGGGGCCGGGCCGGCGGGCGGAACGGACGCTCCGGTGCCGGTCGCCGCCCTGATCCGGCTCCTCGGTGTGCTCGGGGTGGATCCGCCGTCGGTGCGCTCCGCGGTCTCCCGGCTCAAGCGGCGCGGGCTGCTGGTCCCCGCGCGTACGGCCACCGGCGCGGCCGCGTACGGGCTGTCCGACGCGGCCCGTCAGCTGCTGGAGGACGGCGACCGGCGGATCTTCGGCCGCCCGGCCGCCCGGCTGTCCGACGGCTGGGTGCTGGCCGTCTTCTCCGTCCCCGAGGAGGAGCGCCACAAGCGGCATCTGCTGCGCTCCCGGCTGTCGCGGCTCGGTTTCGGCACCGCGGCACCGGGTGTGTGGATCGCCCCCGCACACCTCTACGAGGAGACCCGGCACACCCTGGAGCGGCTGCAACTCTCCCCGTACGTCGACCTGTTCACCGGTGCGCACGCCGGTTTCACCCCCACGGCGGACGCGGTGGCCCGCTGGTGGGACCTGGACGCCCTCGCCGCGCGCCACCGCGCCTTCCTCGACGAGCAGGAACCCGTCCTGCGGCAGTGGTCGCGGCGCCGCTCGGTGCCCCCCGAAGCGGCCTTCCGCGACTATCTGCCGGCGCTGGACGCCTGGCGTCAGCTGCCCTACGCGGATCCCGGACTGCCCTCTCCCCTCCTGCCGGAGGACTGGCCGGGGGGCCGCGCGGCGGAGGTGTTCAGCCGACTGCACGCCGCGCTGCAGACCGCCGGGGCCCGTTACGCGCACGCGGTGACCACCGAGACGTAGCGTCCGCGCTCCGCCACCCGCCGCCTCAGCGACGGCGCGGCTGGGCCCCCACCCCGACGCCCGGCCGTGGCCGGGCAGCAGCGATCACCGAGACCACGTCCTTGAACGAGCCGCACATCCGGGTGCCGGCGACCGCGGCGAGCTCGCCGAACGTGCCGAGCCCGTAGGTCACCGCGACCGGCTCCATCCGCGCGGTGACCGCCATCCTCATGTCCCCCACGGTGTCCCCCACATACGCGCTCTGCCAGGCCGCGACACCGAGCCGGCCGGCCGCCCGCAGCACCATCTCCGGGTGCGGTTTGCCACGCCGGACCATGTCCTGGCCGATGACCGGGCCGACCAGATCCCGGATGCCCATGACGTCGAGCAGCGCCTCGGCGCTGCGGGTGGTCTTGGACGTGGCGACGGCCAGCTCCACGCCATGGGCGCGCAGCGCGGACAGTCCGGCGGTCACCCCCGGGAAGAGCAGCTGCGGTCCCTGGCACAGGACTTCATAGGCGAACAGTTCGCGGTAGCGGGAGATGGCCGCCTGCACCCGGCCGTCGTCCTCGGGCTTGCCCAGCAGCCGGCCGAAGGCGGGGCCGGGCGGTTTGCCGATGGCGGAGGCGGCCTGCCGGGCGGTCACCGAGCACCCCTGTTCCGAGGCCACCTTGACCAGCAGCTTGCTGATCGGGGGCAGGGTATTGGCGAGCGTGCCGTCCAGGTCGAAGACGGCGGCCCTGATCGTCTCGCCGCCGGCGCCCCGTGTACCTCTCACGGGACGTTCGACTTCCGTTGCTACGCGCATGGCTGGAGACCTTTCCGGATTCCGATGGGGGTGCAGGGGGTCGGGTGACGTTGCTGGCTCGGCTGGTGGGGCGGCCTGCGGTCGAGGACCGGTGAAGGCAGAGGCGGTCTCGCCATGACGCACCGCTGTCCAACGGCGGTACGCGACCGTCAAGGCGGCTGCAACGGAAGGGACCTTCCCGATTACCGCCTTCGGAGATTTAAAAACCGCCTGCGCTGTTTGTCAATGGACCCCGACCGCCCCTGACGGGTCGACAACACCCCAGCCGGGGGCCAGACTGGGAGGGATGGCGCCGAAACGGCCGCCGGGACTCCGACCGAGCGGCCGAACGCTGACTTTGCGTCAGGGCCTGCCAGTTCAGGCCAATCACCCGCAGCATACAGAACCGCATGGTTGGTTTTCTATGTAGACTGCATTGAGCTCGCAGCCGTACTAGAGACGGGACGGACACCGTGCCCACCCAGCATCGCGCCATCCAGAGCCGCCAGGCACTCATCCGCTCGGCCGCAGAGACCTTCCTGGAGAAGGGGGTACCCGCCGCGGGCATGGTCGAGATCAGCCGGCGGGCCAGGCTGAGCAAGGGAGCGCTCTACTTCCACTTCACCTCCAAGGACGACCTCACGCTCGCGGTGCGGGACGCGGCGCTCGCGACACTCCAGGAGATCGAGGACGCCTTCACCCGCTCACCGGAGCCACTGACCATCGCCGTAAGGGACTTCACCGTCGAGCTGTTCGGGCGGGTGCAGTCGGACGCCGTGCTGCGCGCCGGGCTGCGGTTGCGTCCGGAGACCGCGCCGGGGCTCGGCATCTACGCCCTGGAGCAGCGCTGGTACGCGCTCTTCCTCGACAAGGCGATGACCTGCGGGACCGGCGGGCCGGTCGGACCGCATGCGTCGGACACCGAACCGCGGCGCACGGCACAGCTGTTGACCTCGCTCGTGGTGGGCCTGCTCCACCTGGGCAGCGAGGACCGGACGTGGTGGGAGCGCGAGGCCGTGGCCGGGCTGTGGGCGTTGCTGCCGGCCGCGCCCGGACAGGTTCCCGCCGTCGGCATCCCGGCACCGACACAGATCACCGCGGCCGGCTGACCCGGACCGGCCGCGGGGCCTTTACCCGCCGACCCGTCCGGCCCGCGCGCCCAGGTCTCACAACTCGACCAGCACGGACCCGACATGACGCCCCTGGGTGAGTTCGCACAGCGCCCGTGGCGCCTGCTCGATCCCCTTCAGAAGGGCATGCGGGAAGACCAGGGAGCCCTCCCGCAGGCCCTGGCCGAACTCCTTTGTCCACTCCTGCGGCAGGTCCGGATGCGCGTGCAGGCCGAAGCCCCGCAGGAGCACCCGCCGGGTGATGATCAGCCCCGCGTCCAGCTCGACCGGGGCGGCGGCGCCCAGGCCCCCGCCCAGCTGGCTGGAGAGCGCGCCGACCAGCGCGAACCGCGCATCGGGGCGCGCCATGGCAAGTGCCGCCGTGAGCTGTTCGCCGCCCACGGTGTCCAGCAGCACATCGATGCCGCCCGGCGCCGCCCGGCGCAGCTGGCGTTCGATCGGCGCGGCGCCGCGCACGATCGTGTCGTCGTACCCCAGCTCGGCCCGCAGCCGGGCCGCCTTGCGCTCCGAGCCGGTGCTGCCGACGACCCGCCCGGCGCCCATCCGCCGCGCCAGCTGCCCGGCCAGACTGCCCACACCGCCCGCCGCCCCGGTGACGAAGACCGTGTCCCCCGGCCGCACCTCGGCGGCGAGGCGCAGCGCACCCCAGGCCGTCGCCCCCTGCGAGAGGTGCGCGGCCACAGTCGGCAGCTCGTCCGCCGCCAGCCGCCGGACACGCGACTCGTCGACGGCCGCGAACTCGCGCCAGCCGTAAGGATGATGGACCAGTTCGCCGGGCGCGAAGCCGCCGCCGGGAGCCGCCACCACCTCACCGACCGCGGAGCCCCACAGCGCCTCACCCGGCACAAATGAGGCCATGGGCAGCCGCATTCCGGCCATCTGCGTCCGCATCGCCGCGGTCACCGCCATCAGGCGGGTACGCACCAGTACCTGCCCCGGTGCGGGCTCGGGCACCGGGACCTCGACGACGGCGAAGTGACCTGTGGTCAGTTCACCGTCGGGGCGCTCGGCGAGCCGGACCTCGCGGTGCACGGTGGGTATGGCGGGGACGACGGTGGGGGGCATCGGACAGCTCCTCGCGCTCGTGGTGCTCGACGGCATCGCAGCGGTTCGCGACGCCGGATCGCGCCCTTCGGACTTCCCGCCCGTTCCACGCAATTCAATACCGCATGGTTGGCTTCTTTATGATGCGGAAATAGACTGCGCGGCCACGGGCAGCGGGTCGCACTCAGGCACAACAACTCCAAGAGAGCATACGGAGGATGATCGGTGGTCAAGCAGGAACGCGCAGTGCGCACCCGACGTGCCGTCCTCGAAGCAGCGGCTCATGTCATCGGCAGCCGCGGATACCAGGCCGCCACGATGGCCGAGATCATCCAGCGCGCCGGGGTCACCAAGGGAGCGGTGTACTTCCACTTCAGGTCCAAGGACGCACTGGCCCGCGCGGTGATAACGGAGCAGACGGATCCGTTCCTTCCACAAGTCAGCGAGTCCCGGCTGCAGGACGCCATCGACTTCACCCATCAGGTGGCGCTGGCCCTGCGCAGTGACCCGTTGCTGCAGGCCGGCACCCGGATCGCGGTCGAGACGACGTTCAGCGAGGACCCGCTCGTGCCGTACCAGGCCTGGATCGACATCATCACGACGATGTTCACCGAGGCCCGCGACAATGGCGAGCTGCTGGCGGGCGTGGCCCCGGACCGGGCGGCCGAGTTCTTCGTCTCCGCGTATATGGGAGTGCAGTTGTTCTCACGGGCCGCGACCAACCGCGCCGACCTCCCGGAGCGCGTGACGGCCCTGTGGAAGCACACCCTGCCGGGTCTGGCGTCACCGGGCGCGCTGGGCCACCTGGATCCGCACGGCCGCAGTGTGAAGATCCCGGCCTGAGGCCCTGCCCCCGCCGCCCCGGCGGAGCAGGACTCGTTCGAGGGGTCGAAAAACAAACCGCTTGGGCCGTATCTTATGGTCGGGCTGTCATCACCGAGGCTCGGCCCGTCAGGGCGTTGAGAGCCGCACACAGAAAGGAAGGCCTATGGCCGGCGCCACGCTCACGCCGTACTCACGCGATCAGCGCCACGACCTCGGAGGCCGGTTCGCCGACGGGATCCAGCCGTCGGAGCTCACCATGACCGTGCCGCGCGAGTACGTCCACCGCGCCGCCGTATCCGAGGTCTTCCTGACCAACTGGCGGCGCGACGACCAAGGCTGGGTGGTCAGCGCCCAGTGGCCGCGGGCCCACACCTTCTACGGTCCGGTCCACGGGCTGCACGACCCGGTGCTGCTGATAGAGACCGTCCGGCAGGCCGGGATATTACTGAGCCATGTCGCGTACCAGGTGCCGCTGGACCACCCGATCATCTGGCAGCGGGTCCGCTATGACCTCGCGCCGCAGGCGCTGCGCGCCGCGGACCATCCGGCCGAGGTCACGCTGCACGTCACCGACCACGACCTGGTCCGCCGTGGCAGCCGGCTGGTCAGCGTCCACCAGGAATTCCGGATCGTGTGCGACGGCGCCGACCTGGCTTCCGCGACGCTCATCTACTCCTGCCACAGCCCGGCCGTCTACCGGCGGCTGCGCGGCGAATACAGCGATCTGGCCCTCGCCAACTCCCGGAAACTGCCGCTGCCGGGGGCCGTCGCCCCGCAGTTGGTCGCCCGGGAACACGACCGCGATGTGGTGCTCTCCCCCACCGACCGCCCCGACCGCTGGCAACTGCGGGTGGACACCTCGCACCCGGTGCTCTTCGACCATCCCGTGGACCACGCGCCCGGCATGCTGATCGTCGAGGCCGCCCGGCAGGCCGCGCAGGCGGCAACGCCCGGCTTCACCGTGCCCGCCTCGATGGACTGTGCCTTCGAGCGCTACGCCGAACTCGATGCGCCGACCTGGGTGGAGGCGCGCACCACGGACCACACCGACGGCGACCGACGGCAGGTCGAGGTCACCGTCGAACAGCACGACAAGCCGGTGGTCTCGGCGCAGATCACCTGCGTACCGACGCCCTGACCGGCCCCGGAACGGCCCCGCCCCCGCTGCCCGTGCCTCCCCGTCACCGCAGCGTGAGGCGGGGCTTCGGCGCATCGGTGCGCCCGGTGGGCGGGGTGCGGCTGCCCGCCTGGTAGGGCAGCGGCCAGACGGCGCCCGGCCCCGCGTACCCCTGCTCCGCGGCCGCGTGCAGCGTCCAGTGCGGGTCGTACAGATGCGGTCGGGCCAGTGCGCACAGGTCAGCGCGACCGGCCAGCACCAGGGAGTTGACGTCGTCCCAGGAGGAGAGGGCGCCGACCGCGATGACCGGCACACCGAGGGTGTTGCGGATCCGGTCCGCGAACGGCGTCTGGTAGGAGCGGCCGTAGTCGGGGCGCTCGTCGGGGACGACCTGTCCGGTGGACACATCGATGGCGTCGGCGCCGTGCTCGGCGAAGGCGCGCGCGATCGCCACCGCGTCGTCCGCGGTGGTGCCGCCGGCCGCCCAGTCGGTTGCCGAGATCCGGACCGTCATCGGCCGGCCGGCCGGCCAGACGGCGCGCACCGCGTCGAAGACCTCCAGCGGGAAGCGCAGCCGGCCGGTGAGATCGCCGCCATAGGCGTCGGTACGGTGGTTGGTGAGCGGAGAGAGGAAGCCGGAGAGCAGGTAGCCGTGGGCGCAGTGGAGTTCGAGAAGGTCGAAGCCCGCCCGGGCGGCCGACTCCGCCGCGCGGACGAACTGCTCGCGGACGGTGTGCAGCCCGTCCGCTGACAAGGCATGCGGGATCTGGTTGACGCCGGCCCGGTAAGGCAGCGCGGAGGGCGCCACGACGGGCCAGTTGCCGTCCTGGAGCGGCTGGTCGATGCCCTCCCACATCAGCCGGGTCGAGCCCTTGCGGCCGGAGTGGCCGAGCTGGACGCCGATGGCGGTGCCGGGCGCCGAGGTGTGGACGAAGTCGGTGACCCGGCGCCAGGCCGTCTCGTGTTCCGGCGCGTACAGCCCCGTACAGCCCGGTGTGATCCGGCCCTCGGGGCTGACACACACCATCTCCGTCATCACCAGCCCGGCACCCCCCAGCGCGCGGGCCCCGAGGTGGACGAGGTGGAAGTCACCGGGGGTTCCGTCGCCGTCCGCGGCGGAGTACATGTCCATCGGGGAGACCACGACGCGGTTGCGCAGGGTCAGCTCGCCCAGCCGGAACGGCGTGAACATCGGGGGCGTGGCGGAAGGGATGCCCGCCTCGTGCTCGACGGCGGCGACGAAGCCGGGGTCGCGCAGCCGCAGGTTGTCGTGGGTGACGCGGCGGCTGCGGGTGAGGAGGTTGAAGGCGAACTGGTGGGGCGGCTGGTCGAGGTAGGTGGCCAGCTCCTCGAACCAGGCGAGGCTGGCGCGGGCGGCACGCTGGGTGGAGGCGACGACCGGGCGGCGCTCCTCCTCGTAGGCGGCCAGGGCACGGGCGGTGTCGGGCTGCTCCTGGAGGCAGGCCGCCAGCGCGAGGGCGTCCTCGACGGCGAGCTTGGTGCCGGAGCCGATGGAGAAGTGCGCGGTGTGCGCGGCGTCGCCGAGCAGCACCGTGTTGCCGTGCGACCAGCGGTCGTTGACGACCGTACGGAAGGCGATCCAGCTGGAGTTGTTGGAGCGCAACGACCGGCCGCGCAGCGCGTCGGTGAAGACCTTGGCGCACCACTCCGCCGACTCGCGCTCGTCACAGCGGTCGAGTCCGGCCGCCCGCCAGACCTCCTCGCGCATCTCGACGATGACCGTGCTGGCCCCGAGGGTGCCTTCCGCCGTCCCGGAGGGCGGTGCCCCGGGGCGCTGCGGGGCGGGCGAGGGTCCGGCGAAGGGGTAGGCGTGCAGCTGTACGACGCCGTGCTCGGTCTCGGCGATCTCGAAGCGGAAGGCGTCGAAGGCGAAGTCGGCGGCGAGCCAGATGTAGCGGCAGCGGTGGGTGGTCAGTTGCGGGCGGAAGGCGTCGGCATGGGCGGTGCGGGTCGCGCTGTGCACCCCGTCGGCGGCGATCACCAGGTCGTGCGTGCGGGCCAGCTCGGCGGCGGGCGGGGCCTCGGTACGAAAGCGCAGGTCGACGCCGAGTTCGCGGCAGCGCCGGTGGAGCACGGCCAGCAGCCGGCGCCGCCCCAGCGCGGCGAAGCCGTGGCCGCCGGAGGTCAGGGTGCGGCCGCGGTGCACGATGTCGATGTCGTCCCAGCGGACGAACTCCGCCTGGAGGGCGCGGTAGACCTCCGGGTCGGCGTGCTCGATACCGCCCAGGGTCTCGTCGGAGAGCACCACGCCGAAACCGAAGGTGTCGTCGGGCGCGTTGCGCTCCCAGACGGTGATCTCGCGGGCGGGGTCGAGGCGCTTGAGGAGGACCGCGGCGTACAGCCCGCCCGGTCCCCCGCCGATGACGGCGACCCGCATGGTTATTTCCCCTGCCACTTGGGCGTCCGCTTCTCGGTGAAGGCGGCGTGGAATTCCGCGTAGTCGGCGCTGTTCATCAGCAGCGCCTGGGTGGCGGCGTCCATTTCGACGGCGGCGGCCAGCGGCATGTCGAGTTCCGCGGTGAGCAGCGCCTTGGTCTGGGCGTGTGCCAGCGCGGGTCCCTCGGCGAGCCGTCGGGCGAGCGCGGCGGCCGCCTCGTCGGCCCGGCCCTCGTCGGCCAGCTCACTGATCAGGCCGAGCCGTTCGGCCTCGGGGGCCCGGACGGCGTCGCCGAGCATCAGCAGGCGGGTGGCGTGTCCGAGGCCGATCACCCGGGGCAGCAGATAGGCCGCGCCCATGTCACCGCCGGAGAGGCCGACCTTGGTGAAGAGGAAGGCGAAACGGGCGGACGGGTCGGCGACACGGAAGTCCGCGGCCAGCGCGAGCACCGCGCCCGCCCCGGCCGCGACCCCGTGCACCGCCGCGATCACGGGGAACGGGCACTCCCGCACCGCTCGTACGACCTGACCGGTCATCCGGTTGAAGTCCAGGAGCTGGGCGGTGTCCATGCCCAGGGTGGCGCCGATGATCTCCTCGACGTCGCCGCCGGAGCAGAAGCCGCGTCCCTCTCCCGCGAGCACCAGGGCACGTACGGAACGCTCCCTGGACAGCTCGGCGAGCAGATCGCGGAGGTCGGCGTAGGCCTCGAAGGTGAGCGCATTGAGCTTGTCCGGGCGCGACAGCGTGACGGTGGCGATCCCGTCCTGCCTGGTCACGCGGATGTGTTGCCAGGCGTCTGTACTGCGGGCTGATCCTGCGAACGGGCTCATCGGGCTGCCTGCCCCCTTTGGCCGACCGGCCGGGTGGATGGTGTTCCGGATGCCTTGTCGAAGTTATCACCGGTTGGTGACTGTCGTCACGAGGACGCGATAGCGGCGGGTCGGGACGTCATCGCGTCCTCGCCTCATGGCGGCATCGCGTCAGGGGGGCGCCACCGGTCGAAGGTCCCGGCCGCCGTATGACTTAGGTCGTGCCCTTTCCGGTCGCTCGCCCCTGCTCCGGCCGCCCGCGCGCTTCCTACCGTGGACGTGTCCCCTCCGGCCTCAGGTATCCGGCCCGGCATTTTGCGAACGGAACGGACAGCACATGCTGGAACCGCCCGCACCCTCGACCTGGCGCATCACGCTGCCGCGCGGCGCGACGGCCGTCCCCATCGCCCGCGCGATGGTCAGGACCGCCCTGCAGGACCTCCGGGCCACGGCCGACCGCACCACCGCACAGCTGCTGACCGCCGAACTCGTCGCCAATGCCCTGAAGCACACCTGCGATACGGACCCCATCGAGCTGGTGGTGGAGCTGCGGCCGGCCGGCTGCCGGATCGAGGTGCACGACAGCGATCCCCTCCTCGTCCGGGGGCTCGGCGGCCCGCTGCCCCTGCCGGGTCTGGACGTTCCGGTCACGGCGGGGACGCCGGGCGGGGCGGACGGGCCGGGCACAGCGGAGGGCCCCCGCGGGGCGGATGACGCCGTCGAGAGGACCGACGACGCCGAGAGCAACGGCGGCAATGTCTGCGCCGCCGTGGACGAGGGAACGAAAGCGGATACGGGTGAGAGGGAGGGCGAGGGCCACGGCCGCGGCCGTGGACTGCTGCTGATCCGGTTCCTCAGCTCCGCGTCCGGCTGCCGCCCCACACCCCGCGGCAAGGCCGTCTGGTTCACCCTCCCCGAGCTGCAGCGCTCACGCCGCCGCTGACACCGCGGCCGGCGTCGGCCCCGCCCGGTAGCCCGCCGGCCGGCCCTACCGGCCGAGCGTCGCGACCAGCACCGCCTTGATCGTGTGCAGCCGGTTCTCCGCCTCGTCGAAGACGACGGAGTGCGCGGACTCGAAGACCTCGTCGGTGACCTCCAGCGACGACAGCCCGTGCCGGGCGTGGATCTCCCGGCCGACCGCGGTACCGAGGTCGTGGTACGCGGGCAGACAGTGCAGGAACTTCACCTCCGGCTTGCCGGTCGCGCGCAGCACCTCCATCGTGACCGCGTAGGGGGCGAGCAGCGCGATCCGCTCGTCCCACACCTCCTTCGGCTCACCCATGGAGACCCAGACGTCGGTCGTCACGAAGTCCGCGCCGCGCACCCCCTCGGTCACGTCCTCGGTGAGCGTGAGGCGGGCGCCGCTGGTCTCGGCGAGCACCTGTGCACTGGCGACCACCGTCTCCTCGGGCCAGAGCTGCCGGGGCGCGACGATCCGTACGTCCATGCCGAGCAGGGCCCCGGTGACGAGGTAGGAGTTGCCCATGTTGTTGCGGGCGTCGCCGAGGTAGGCGAAGGCGGTCTCGGCCAGGGGGCGGCCACGGCCGTGCTCGACCATGGTGAGCACATCGGCGAGCATCTGGGTCGGGTGCCAGTCGTCGGTCAGCCCGTTGAAGACCGGCACTCCGGCGTAGGCGGCCAGCTCCTCGACGTCGGACTGGCGGCTCCCGCGGAATTCGATACCGTCGAACATCCGGCCGAGGACCCGGGCGGTGTCCTTCACCGACTCCTTGTGGCCGATCTGCGAACCGGACGGGTCCAGGTAGGTGGTCGAGGCGCCCTGGTCCGCGGCCGCGACCTCGAAGGCGCAGCGGGTCCGGGTGGAGGTCTTCTCGAAGATCAGGGCGATGTTCCGGCCCTGGAGACGCGGGACCTCGGTACCGGCGCGCTTGGCCGCTTTCAGCTCGGCCGCCAGGTCGATCAGTCGGCAGAATTCCTCGGCGCTGAAGTCCAGCTCCTTGAGGAAGTGGCGGCCGGTGAGGTCTATCGCCATCGGTGGGCTCCTGGTTTGCGGCAGTGGGAACGGACTCGACCCTGGAATTATATACGTACCCACGCATCCCTATGCGGAGCCATCGGTGAGGTACGGGCCGACGCCTCTCCCACGGACCAGGGCCACGCCCCCGGAGGGGCGCCCATGAAAGGGATACCGGGTCACACTCCCCGGACGGCTCCGGGGTCATGCCTTGCCGAACGGATCCGGGTTCACGCCCAGGCTGCCCCCGGCACCGCGTCCCTCGCCACCGGACAGCTCATACAGCGCGGCCCTCCGCGTCCGCGCCCCAGCTCGCTCCCCGGAATCGTGATCACCTCGATGCCGCGCTTGCGGAGGAAGGTGTTGGTGGTGACATTGCGCTCGTACGCCACCACCACACCCGGCTCCACCGCCAGCACGTTGCAGCCGTCGTCCCACTGCTCGCGCTCCGCCGAGTGCACGTCCTGGGTCGCGGTCAGCACCCGGATGTCGGACAGGCCCAGCGCGGCCGCTATGGCGCGGTGCATATGCTCCGGCGGATGATCGGTGACCTTGAGGTCCTGGTCGCCCGAGCCCGGTTCGATGGTGTACGAGCGGAGCATCCCCAGCCCCTCGTACTGGGTGAAGGTATCACCGTCGATCATGGTCATGACGGTGTCGAGATGCATGAAGGCCCGGCGCTTGGGCATGTCGAGCGCCACGATCGTGCGCGCCGAACCCGCCGCGAACAGCCCCCGCGCCAGCAGCTCCACGGCCTGTGGAGTGGTGCGTTCACTCATGCCGATCAGCACCGCGCCACTGCCCATCACCAGGACGTCGCCGCCCTCGATGGTCGAGGGGAAGTCCGCCTGCCCCTCCGACCAGACATGGAAGTCCTGGTCACGGAAGAGCGGGTGGTGGCGGTAGATCGCCTCGTAGTGCACGGTCTCGCGCTGCCGGGCGGGCCAGCGCATCGAGTTGATCGAGACGCCGTCGTAGATCCAGGCGGAGGTGTCGCGGGTGAAGAGGTGGTTGGGCAACGGGCCCAGCAGGAAGTCGTCGAGATCCATCACATGGAAGCGCACCGAGGTCGGCTCGGCATGCCGTTCCAGGAACTCACGCTTGGTCATGCCGCCGACCAGCGCTTCCACCAGCTCCGGCACCGGCAGTTCCTCGAAGGCCGACCGCAGGTGGTCGGTGGCCAGCGGCCCGTACTCCTTCTCGTCGAAGACCCGGTCGAGGACCAGCTTCCGCGCCGCGGGGATCTGCAGGCTCTCGGCGAGCAGGTCCCCGAAGAGGTGCACCTCCACCCCCCGGTCGCGCAGCACGTCCGCGAACCCGTCGTGCTCGGCCCGCGCCCGGCGCACCCACAGCACGTCGTCGAAGAGCAAGGCGTCCTTGTTGGAGGGCGTGAGCCGCTTCAGCTCCAGATCGGGGCGGTGCAGGATGACCCGGCGCAGCCGCCCGGCCTCGGAGTCGACTTGGAATCCCATCCACCCATCTTGGCCGCTCGGACGGCCCGGCGGAGGGAGTCGGCGGATGTCGGGGCGCCCGGGGCAGGCGGCGGCGGGCGGCGTGACGGGCCGGGGGCGCTGACGAGGGCGCTCCTCCCCGGGGCCCGTACGCCGCATCGGCCCGTCTGCCGCCGCGGGTCCACCGGCCTACAACCGCGGGTCCACCGGCCTACAACCGCGGGTCCACCGGCTCCGACTCCAGCGCGAGCACCGCGAAGACCGCCTCGTGCACCCGCCACAGCGGTTCGCCGTCCGCCAGCCGGTCGAGCGCTTCCAGACCCAGTGCGTACTCGCGCAGGGCCAGTGAACGCTTGTGGCCCAGATGACGGATGCGCAGGCGCGCGAGGTTCTCCGGGCGGGTGTACTCCGGCCCGTAGATGATCCGCAGGTATTCGCGGCCACGGCACTTGACGCCCGGCTGGACGAGCCGTCCGTCGCCCTGCCGTACCAGCGCCTGAACCGGCTTGACCACCATGCCCTCGCCCCCGTCGGCGGTCAGCCGCAGCCACCAGGCGGTGCCGGCCGCGACCGACGACTCGTCCTCGGTGTCGACGATGATCCGCCGGGTCGCGGCGAGCAGGCCCGGCCGCTGCGGGTCGCCGTCGGCCGCCGCGCCGTCCTCCCGGGCCGTCACCACGGCCTCCGCCGCGACGATCCGGTCGATCAGCGCCAGCTGGTCGGTGTGGGGCAGCCCGGCGAGGCTGCGGCCCCGCACCGCGAGTATCTGGAACGGCGCGAGCCGGATACCGTCCGGCACACCGGTCCGCCCGGTGTGCGGCGCCTCCCCCGCATCCGAGGCCGAGGCCTGGGCGGACGCCGCGTCGCCCGCGTCCGGGGCCGGAGCGTGCGCGGTGCCCGGCACCTCGGTGGCATCCGCATACGGCACACCGGCGGCATCCGCGTCCGGCAGACCGGCGGGCCGTGCCGCCTCCGCCCCCACGCGCCAGCAGTAGCGCCGGTACGCCTGGGTGAAGGCGGCAGCGTCCAGGGCCCGGTCCCGCTGCCGGGCGAGCAGCGCGGACACCTCGACCCCTCGGGCGGCCGCCGCCTCCAGTGCGCCGAGCACGCCGGGGAACGCCGCTCCGGACGCCGCGCCCACGGCGGCGTACTGCTTGCGCAGCAGACCGGTCGCCTTCAGCGACCACGGCATCAACTCGGCGTCCAGCAGCAGCCAGTCGGTCTCCAGCTCCGCCCACAGCCCCGCCTCTTCGACACAGTCCCGGATCCGCCGCAGGATGCGCCCGGTCGTCTCCGGGTCGTCGAAGAACGGCCGGCCGGTGCGGGTGTACAGGGCGCCCGGCACCCCCTTCGGCACTCCGGTGGGGGTGCCTTGGCTGCCTTCGGGGCAGTGGGGGAATGCCTCGGCCACCGTCTCGTCACGGCATACCAGGACCACGGCACGGGAGCCCATGTGCTTCTCCTCGCACACCACTTCCCGCACCCCGTCCGCGCGGTACCCGGCGAATGCCTCCGCGGGGTGCTCCAGATAGCCGTCCTCCGCCGAGGTCGCACACGGCGCCATGGTCGGCGGGAGGTACGGCAGCAGCCGCGGGTCGATCGCGAAGCGGCTCATCACCTCCAGTGCGGCCGCGGCGTTCTCCTCCCTGACCGCGAGCCGGCCCATGTACCGGGTCTCCACGGTCCGCCGCCCCGCCACATCGTTCAGGTCGAGCGGACGGCCGTCCGCCCCGCCGGGCGCCTGGGTGGCGAGCGGTTTCGCGGGCTCGTACCAGACCCGCTCCGCGGGGACGTCCACCAGCTCGCGCTCGGGCCAGCGCAGCGCGGTCATCGCACCGCCGAAGACACAGCCGGTGTCCAGACAGAGGGTGTTGTTGAGCCAGTGGGCGCGCGGAGTGGGGGTGTGGCCGTAGACGACGGCGGCACGGCCGCGGTAGTCCTCGGCCCACGGGTAGCGCACCGGCAGGCCGAACTCATCGGTCTCGCCGGTGGTGTCGCCGTACAGCGCGAAGGAGCGCACCCGGCCGGACGTCCGGCCGTGGTACTTCTCCGGCAGCCCGGCGTGGCAGACCACGAGGCGGCCGCCGTCCAGGACGTAGTGGCTGACCAGACCGCGGAGGAACTCCCCGACGTCGGTGCGGAAGGCGGGGTCCTCCTTCTCCAGCTGCTCGATGGTCTCGGCGAGCCCATGGGTGGGCTGGACCTTGCGGCCCTTGAGGTAGCGGCCGAGCTTGTTCTCGTGGTTGCCCGGCACGCACAGCGCATGCCCGGCACCCACCATGCCCATCACCAGACGCAGCACTCCGGGGCTGTCCGGCCCACGGTCCACGAGGTCGCCGACGAAGACCGCGGCACGCCCCTCGGGGTGTACGGCGTCCACGGGCCGGCCGTGTCCGTCGCGCACCAGCGCATAGCCCAGCCTGCCGAGCAGGGTTTCCAGCTCGGAACGGCAGCCGTGGACGTCGCCGATGATGTCGAACGGTCCGGTGAGGTGCCGCAGGTCGTTGAACCGCCGCTCCGTGACGACCTCGGCAGACTCCACCTCCTCCGGCCCCCGCAGGACGTGCACCTTGCGGAAGCCCTCGCGCTCCAGATGCCGCAGCGAACGGCGGAGTTCCCGCTGGTGACGCTGGATGACCCGGCGGGGCAGGCCGGCCCGGTCGGCACGCGCGGCGTTGCGTGCGGCGCAGACCTGCTCGGGTACGTCCAGGACGATCGCCACCGGGAGTACGTCATGCTCCCGGGCCAGCCGCACGAGCTGGGCGCGCGCCTCGGACTGCACATTGGTCGCGTCCACGACCGTCAGCCGCCCGGCGGCCAGCCGCTTGGCCGCGATGAAGTGCAGCACCTCGAACGCGTCGCCACTGGCGCTCTGGTCGTTCTCGTCGTCGCTGACCAGCCCCCGGCAGAAGTCGGAGGAGAGGACTTCGGTCGGCCGGAAGTGCCGGGCGGCAAAGGTCGATTTTCCGGACCCGGTAGCTCCGACCAGCACCACGAGCGAGAGGTCGGGCACGGCAAGCCTGCGCCCCACAGGCGCGGGCCGCGGCTCCGGCCCCGGCGTCGGCTCCGCCTCCGGCCCGGACCGAGGCGGCGACTGTGGCCCGCGCTCCCGCTGGGCCCCGTCCCTCTGCCGGTCCTCGCGCGCGTGCCGCGCGTGCCGCTCTTCGTCTTCGTACTCCGTACGGCCGTCGTCCGTCATTCCCCGACCTCCTTCCCGGTCGCCGACGTGCTGCTGTCTTCACGGTTGCCGCTGCTTTCACGGTCACCGTCGCCTTGGCCGTTGCCGCCGCCTTCCCCGTGGATGCGGAAGTGCGCGAGCTGGGTGGGCGGGCCGACCTCGGGATCGTCCGGGCCCACCGGGGCAAAGCTCACCTCGTAGCCGTGCCGTGCGGCGACCTCCCCCGCCCACTGCCGGAACTCGTCCCGTGTCCACTCGAAGCGATGGTCCGCATGCCGGGCCTGGCCGGCCGGCAGTGACTCCCAGCGCACGTTGTACTCCACGTTCGGCGTCGTCACCACGACGGTCCGCGGCCGGGCCGACCCGAACACCGCATACTCCAGCGCCGGCAGCCTCGCCGGATCGACATGCTCGACGACCTCGCTGAGCACCGCCGCGTCATAGCCCTTCAGCCTGCCGTCGGTGTACGCCAGCGACCCCTGTACGAGGCGTACGCGCTCCGACTGCCGCTCGGGCATACGGTCCAGCCGCAGCCTGCGCCGCGCCTCGTGCAACGCACGCATCGACACGTCCACACCGACGATCTCGGTGAACTGCCCTTCCTTGAGCAGCGCACCGACCAACTGCCCCGGCCCGCAGCCCAGATCGAGCACCCGCGCCGCCTCGGCCGAGCGCAGCACCGTGAGAATCGCCTCCCGCCGCCGCACGGCGAGCGGCAGCGGCTTCTCCTCCGTGTCCGCCTCCTCGTCCACCGCGTTGTCGATCACCTCGGCGGCCATGTCGTCCGACTCGGCCAGCCGCTCCAGCTCCAGCCGCTCCATGGCCTGACGCGTGAGCGACCAGCGGCGCGCGAGGTAGCGTCCGACGATCAGCCGCTGCTCCGGGTGGTCCTCCAGCCAGCCCTCGCCGGCCCGCAGCAGCTTGTCGACCTCATCCGGCGCGACCCAGTAGTGCTTGGCGTCGTCCAGCACCGGGAGCAGCACATACAGATGCCGCAGCGCCCCGGCGAGAGTGCTCTCCCCTTCCAGGACGAGCCGTACGTAGCGCGAGTCACCCCACTCCGGGAACGTCTCGTCCAGTGGCAGGGGCTCGGCCTGCACAGTCCATCCCAGCGGCTCGAACAGCTTGCGCACCAACACCGCACCGCCCCGAGCAGGAAGCACCGGCACCTCGATACGCAACGGCATCCTGCGAGTGACCAGTTCGGGCCGCGCCGTGCACTGCCCCTTCATCGCGCTCGCGAAGACGCTCCTCAGCGCCACCGCCAGCAGCGACGAGGCCGCGTACGGCCGGTCGTTCACATACTGTCCCAGCGCCGAATCCGGAGCACCGCCCCGCCCCTTCCCACGGCCCCGTCGCACCAGGGCGATCGGATCGACCTCCAACAGCAGTGCGGCCGTGCACCGTTGAGCGTCGGCCTCGGGATAGAGGACGTGCGCGGTGCCGTGCGACGTCGAGAACTGCTGCGCCTTGTCAGGGTGCTTGTGCAGCAGGAATCCGAGGTCGGTCGCGGGACGGTCGGCGCTGCCGGTGGTGGATATCGTCAGGAACACGCGTCCGAGTATTGCCGCAGTACGCCACGATCCACACCGCTTTTCCGGCGGCGCCGCCCGGCCACGCCCGCTCAGCCGTCAGGTCAGCTGGGACTGCACCTGCGCGGAGATCAGCTCGAGGTGGTCGAGATCATCCAGGTCCAGCATCTGCAGGTAGACACGGGACGCCCCGATGGCGGCATACCGCCCGATCTTGTCGACGACCTCGGCGGGTGAGCCCGCAAGGCCGTTGGCCTTCAGTTCGTCCACGTTCCTCCCGATGGCCGCGGCCCGTCGTGCCACCTCGGCATCGCTCCTGCCGACGCAGGCCACGAGGGCGTTGGAGTACACCAGCTCATCGCCCTTGCGCCCGGCGGCTTCAGCGGCCGCCCGCACCCGTCCGAACTGGCGTTCGCTGTCTTCGAGCGAGGCAAAGGGGATGTTGAACTCATCGGCGTACTGCGCCGCCAGCCGCGGTGTACGCCTGGCACCGTGTCCGCCGATCAGCACCGGCACCTTGCCCTGGACGGGCTTGGGCAGCGCGGGCGAATTCTCCAGCTGGTAATAGGTCCCGTCGTAGCTGAACTCCTTTCCTGCCTCGGTGGCCCACAGGCCGGTGACAATCGCCAGCTGCTCTTCCAGCCGTGCGAACTTCTCCTTGGGGAACGGAATGCCGTAAGCCTTGTGCTCCTCCTCGAACCACCCGGCACCGAGGCCGAGTTCCACCCGGCCGTCGGACATCTGATCGACCTGCGCCACCTGGATGGCCAGCACACCCGGCAACCGGAAGGTGCCCGCCGTCATGAGCGTCCCGAGACGGATGCGCTTGGTTTCACGGGCCAGCCCCGCCAGGGTGATCCAGGCGTCCGTCGGTCCGGGCAGCCCGTCCGCATTGCCCATGCGGAGATAATGATCCGAACGGAAAAACGCGTCGAATGCAAGGTCCTCAGTAGCCTTGGCGACCTTCAGAAGACGGTCGTAGGAAGCCCCTTGCTGGGGCTCGGTGAAAATGCGTAGCTCCATACCTCCATCCTGCGCTCCGTACGGCGAACCAACCGTCGGAGACGCATTGATGCACCGGTCGGTTGATGCACCGGCGGGTTGTTGCACCAGCCGATTGTTGCGCCGGCTACTTGATCCGCAGGCCGTTTGTCGCGCCGGCCGGGACGAGCCGGATCAGGTGGGCCGTCCCTTGCCGGCACCGACGATGGCGACGAGGAAGAGGGCAGGCGACGAGGAACGATGTGGGCGGCCGGAACGATCCGGGCGATACGGACGCCGCGCGGAACGGGCGACGGGGTGGCGGGGCGGCCCCGGCTCGCAGGTCGGCGCGGGGGCAAACGGCGACCGACCGAGGAAGCGGGAGGGGGAAGGGGAAGGGGAAGGGCAGTGAACAGTGGGCGTGCAGTGACACTGGTCGACTTCTGCTTCTGCTTCTGCTTCTGCTTCTGCTTCTGCTTCTGCTTCTGCTTCTGCTTCTGCTTCTGCTTCTGCTTCTGCTTCAGGCAGGATTCCGGTCGCGCACCTCCAGCTTCTCCAGTATCCCGGCCACGCGGTCTCGCGCTTCGTCGGCCGTGTCCATCGCCTCGACGCACGTCCAGTACATCCCCTCCTCGTCAGCGAGCAGCACTATGCTCACCAGCGCTTCGCACACTTCCCGCAGCAGTCGGCACAGGCCGGTCAGCGCCTCCTTGACGTCCCGCACTTCGGACAGCTGAGCCGCCCGCAGCCCACCGGTGGCCGATGCCGGGCACAGCAGCCCCCCGCTGAACCGCCCGCCCGCGTCGCCCAGCCCTCGGGCTCTGGACCGCACTTCGTGCGGCCCGAATATCGCGAGATGGCTGCCGACCGCCTCCGCCAAGGCCTGCGCCTGCCACGCCTCGACGATCACTCCCTGCACCGTGTGCGCCTCGGCCAGACCGCGCCGGCTTGCCGCGATGATCCGCACCGCGTCCATCCGCTCCCCCTCCTTCCCTCATCACTCGTTCGCGTGCACCTTGCACTCTTTCCACTACCCAGAGTGAGGGTGAACACCCAAAAAAGCCAGGGGAATTCGCAAATCTGTGGACAAGCGAGACCATGTGGAAAGATCCATGACTCCGTAGAGTAACAATGGGCGACCTCGCCCCCCTCTCTTCCCGTGCACCTCAACACCCCCACCCTCCACACGTCCTGCACAAGTCACGCGAAACGTCCGAAGAGGGCACCGCAGGGAATGGTCAGCGTCTGCGGGGGCGGTGGGAGGAGCGGCGTCGGCCAGACTCCTGGCCCGCGCTCGCGTCCGGACCGAAACCAAAACCAGGACCGGCGCCAGGGCCGGGGCGAGACCGGGACCAGGCCGACACCAGCCCGGGAAGAAGCCAAGAACGCCGGTGGGCGGGAACCGGCACCCCGCCCGCCGGTTCCCGCCCACCTCTGACTTCCCGCCCCTCCTCGCGCGGCCCGCCCTCCGGCTGAGGCCACCCTCCCCGCTCGGCCCCCTACTCCTCCCCTTCCCGCGGGCGATCCGGCCGCGCCGAGCGGACCGCCGGGAACCGAGACTCATTGCGCTCGATCTTTGCGGCGAGCGCCGCCGCCGCGTCGACCCCCAGCGCCTCGCAGAACTGCAGCAGATACGCCAGGACATCCGCGACCTCGTCCTCGACCCGGCCGGCCTTCCGCGGATCCGACATCACCCTCGCCGATTCCTCCGGTGTCAACCACTGGAAGATCTCGACGAGTTCAGCAGCTTCGACGCTCAGCGCCGCGGCCAGATTCTTGGGCGTGTGGTACTGCTGCCAGTCCCGTGCGGCCGCGAACTCGGCCAGTCGTCGCTGCAGCGCCTGAAGATCCTCACTCATGCCCCCAGGTGTAGCACCTGTACGCCGGGCAGCCCGTCGGCGACCGAGGGATCCCGCACCGTCCCCAGCAACCGCACATGTCCGCGCTCGGTCATCCGGACGGCCAGCGACACCAGCTCACGGGCCTGCCTGCGGTCCATACAGCGATCCATCCCGTCCGCCATCACCGTCATCTGCTGATGGGCCGACGGGACCTCCCCGACCGGATCCATGGCCAGTACGTCCGGCCCGGTGAGCAGCACCAGTGCCAGGGCGAGAAACCGCAGCTCACCATCGCCGAGCTGCTCGACGGGCAGCTCCCCCAGTTCACCCCGGTCCAGCACGGCCCGCACACCCGCCGGGCCCCCCGCCGCGTCCCCGGCCCCCTGTACGCCGTGCGACCCGGTGGAGCCACCGCGTCCCACCGCCGCAGGAGCGCCGCCCGGCCCCTCTCCCGTCCCGCCCGGCTGCCACGGCACCGCACGCAGCCCCTCGACGGGACCGGCACACGCCCCCCGCACCGCCGCGACCAGCACCGCATGCCGCCGCGCACACTCCCGGCTCGTCCGCTGCAACACCATGGGCAGGTTGTCGCAGGACGACCGCAGCCTCCCCTCGTCCCGCGGCTCCCCCGCCTCACGGCCCCAGCCGCCCGCCTCACCACCGCTGGTCTTGCGTGCCCGCGCACCCCAGGCCCCCACAGCTCCTCCGGCAGCGCCCGCCCCGCTGGACCCCCTCGCCCTCGCCGTCGCGCTCACCGCTTTCCCGCGCCCGGCTCCCGCGCCGCCCCCGCGCGCCCCGGCGGCACGTCCGGCACGCCCGGCACCAGGCCCCCCGCCCTCCGTACCCCGTCCGTCACCCTCACCGGCCACACCCGTACCGCCCGCCCCCGCTCCCCGCATGACCTCCGGTCGCGGGTCACACACGAAAGCCGAGCGCAGTGCGACCACGACCTGCTCCGCCGCGGCCAGCACCAGCCGCTGCCCCGCCGTTTTGCCCGCGACGCGCAGCGGCAGCAGGGAGGTGCCCAGCCGGTCGTCGGGCAGCGGCGCGCGGGTCACGGGAGTCGCACCCGCCGTGTGCCAGGCAGCCTGGACGGCCGGACGGGTGGGGTCGGTGAGTGCGGTGGTCAGCAACGTCTCGCCGCCGCCGGTCAACCGCTCGCCGACGATCCGCAGTTCGGGCTCGGCCTGGACGGCGAGATCGAGGCTGACGGGGCCGGCCGGGCCGTCGACCGTGCAGCCGATGCGGAAACCGCGCCGCCCCTGTTCGTCGGGGTGCGCCCCGGCCGGCACACAGGCCGCAGGGCTGCCCGCCACCTCCCCCACCGCCCGTGAGAGCGATTCCCCGCTGCCGAGCCGGGCGAGGATTTCGTACGCCTGCAGCGCACTGGACTTGCCGCTGCCGCTCCCTCCGCTCAACAGGGTCAGCGGGGAGAGCGGCAGGGTGACGCCGCGATGGGACTTGAAGGCGGACAGCCGTAACTCCGTGACCGCCGGTCGCACACTGTCGGAATGCATGAAGGGACGCTATGCAGCGCCCGGCCGGAGAACCGTTACGTCCAACAGCTCTTCCTACGAACGGGGGACACTGCCCGCCACCTCTTCCGCGACCTCGGTGCCGGTCGGCGCCAGCAGGAAGACATTGGTGTCCACGCGGTGCATCCCGCTGCCGAGCCCGAAGACGACTCCGCTGGAGAAGTCCAGGATGCGCTTGGCGACATCGGCGTCGGCGCTGCTGAGGTCCAGCAGGACCGGGAGCTGCGCCATCAGGTACTCGGCGACCTCACGGGCGTCCGCGAAGGTCTGGACGCGAAGGACGATGAACCGCCGCGCCTCCTCGGCCGGCTCCTCCTCGGGGAGGGCGCGGTGGTCGGGCCAGGAGGGCCACTCACTGCTGCCGCGGAGCGGGACGACCTCGGCCAGCCCTTCCCACTGCTCGTCGGTGGCATCGGGGCCGTTCACCGAATCACCTCGTCCGGGAGAGTGTTGGCTGTCTGCGGTATCTGCATCGCGCAATTCTAGGGATAAACACACAAACCTCGGCGGACGTGACACACGGCGCGCACGCCCCGGTCCATCCTGCACCATGCCCGATGACCTGTTCCGACATCCGCGACAGATATCCTCCGTCGAGATTCTGTGTGCCCGTTCATCCCCGTGTGACGGAGGTTGGTGCTGTCGTGGGGTCCGAGCCTCCCGGTCGTCGGCCGCGTGGCCTGCGCGGCCTGCGCAAGCCCGCCAAGAAGCGCCCCGCCGGGCCCACGCCCGCCGGGCCCACGGACGATTCCGACGCGGCGGCGGGGCCCCCTGCCGAGGCCGCCGGCAGCATCATCAATGCCGTCCTCTACCGTGACGGCCGCCGGATCGGCACCCATGACACGCTCGCCGAGGCCTTCCGGCAGCAGCGCGCCACCTCCGGCACTCTTGCCTGGATCGGCCTGCACCGCCCCAGCCGCGACGAACTTCTGGCCCTGGCAACGGAGTTCGACCTCCACCCCCTCGCCGTCGAGGACGCCCTGGAGGCCCACCAGCGCCCCAAGCTGGAACGCTACGGCGGCACTCTCTTCGTCGTCCTGCGCGCCGCGCGCTATCTCGACGACCCGGAGGAGGTCGACTTCGGCGAGCTGCACGTCTTCGTCGGCCGCGACTTCGTGCTCACCGTGCGGCACGGCGGCGCCCCCGACCTCTCGGCCGTACGCGCACGCATGGAGGACACCCCCGAACTCCTCAAGCGCGGCCCCGAGGCCGTTCTCTACGCCATCCTCGACGCCGTCGTCGACGGCTATGAGCCGGTCGTCGCCGGCGTCCAGAACGACATCGACGAGATCGAGACCGAGGTCTTCGGCGGCGACCCCCGGGTTTCCCGACGCATCTACGAACTCTCCCGTGAGGTGGTCGAGTTCCAGCGCGCCACCCGTCCGCTCAACGGCATGCTGGAGGGCCTGACCGCGGGTTTCGAGAAGTACGCCATCGACGAGGAGCTGCGCCGCTACCTGCGCGACGTGGCCGACCACGCACTGCACACCACCGACCGCGTGGACGGCTTCCGGCAGGCCCTGCAGGACATCCTCGCCGTCAACGCCACGCTGGTGAACCAGCAGCAGAACGCCGAAATGCGGGCCCTGGCCGAGGCCGGTTTCGAACAGAACGAGGAGATCAAAAAGATCTCCTCATGGGCGGCGATCCTCTTCGCACCCACCCTGGTGGGCACCATCTACGGCATGAACTTCGCCCGCATGCCGGAGTTGCACTGGGCGTTCGGATACCCCTTCGCCATCGTCCTCATGGCGATCGTGTGCACCAGTCTGTACTTCGTCTTCAAGCGGCGGGACTGGCTCTGAGCAACCGTCGTGAGACGAGGTCCCGTGAGGCAGTGCAGCCCAGGCTCCGCCCGGCAGCTGTACGAGCGCCACGGGTCCACTGTGGAGGTTCAGGACCCGATCGGCATCTACATGACGCGAATGCCGGCCGCCGGCGCCCTCGGAACGTCACCAGGGCGGTCACGGACGTCGGCCGGCCAACGATCACCGGCCGCACCATCGGCTGGACCACCACCGAGCAGGTGAGCAAAGGCGGCACGACGACGGTGTGGCGCTTTGCCTCGCGCTGGACGACGTCGGCGAGCGCCCGGGCCGCTGTCCTTGGGCATCTGGTCGGGGCGCGGCGTCGTACGTCGGCGGCGATCGCGCGGGTGTGACCGGTCAGGTGGAGGGCGATCTGCTCGCGCGTTCGGCGAGCGTGTCCGGGCCGGCCCCGGGCGAGGACGGCAGGAGGGCAGGCCGGGTTGTAGGCCGTAGTTGACGACGCCCGGGACTGGTCCCGGCCGGAAAAGAACACGACTGCAGCACACCCCTGCGGCACAAAGCTGCCTTTCCGAGAGTTGCCGAAACGTCACTCCTGAAGGCACCCCTGGATAACTGGCCTCAAACGCTTTCCACTTGAAATAACCAGATGGAGATAAATATAGAAGGATGGTCAATCGGGGCGGCGCGTCACACATATCCTGTGTACCGCGAGTTCCTGGACAGGACGACACCCGCGCTCCGCGGCAACCGCCGCTTCGACAGTTCAGCGACAGGCGACCGACCAATTCAGCAACCGCCCGTTGACCGTCGTATGGGCGGCTGACTCGCGCAACCACCTGCCCCTCTTAGATCCGAGCGATTCCCGAGACATTTGGGGCCTGGCGGCGATCCCCACTTGCAGCGGTTTCGCTCAGAATCGGACATCGAATGATTACCGAACACTCCGATACGCATCTCACGGCACGGCCGGCCAACGACGACTACCGGCTGGGTACCGAGGCCTACACCGATGAGCAGCGGACCGCGGTCCTTGCCAAGTTGGAGGGGTACCTGGGCGGGCAGCGGGAGCGTCTTCTGGGTTACCAGGTGAACCTGTCGCTCGACGGCCACGCCGCGCTGGGTCGTTTCCTGGGCTACCACATCAACAACATCGGGGACCCGTTCGTCGACAGCAACTACAGCCTGCACTCGCGGTGGCTGGAGCGGGCGGTTCTCGAGCACTACGCCCGCCTGTGGCACGCCCCGCTGCCCGAGGACCCGGCCAGTCCTGGGGATAAGGACGGGTGGGGATACGTGCTGTCCATGGGCAGCACCGAGGGCAACCTGTACGCCATGTGGAACGCCCGTGACTACCTGGACGGCAACGCCCTGGTGCGTGACGAGGTCTCCGGCGATGCCAGCTGCCGCACCAGCTACCTGCGGGCCAAGCACCCCGACGACAACCCCAACGCCTACATGCCGGTAGCGTTCTTCTCGCAGGAGACCCACTACTCGCACATCAAGGCGATGCGGGTGCTGGACATCCCGACCTTCTACGACCTGGGCGGCAGCCTCTACCCGGGCGAGTGCCCCATCGACGTGGACGGCACCGGCATGCAGACGTACAACGGGTGGCCGCTCGGCGGAGTCCCGACCACCGGCGGCGACGAGGGTCCGGGCACGGTCGATGTCGACGCCTTGGTGGCCCTCGTGGACTTCTTCGCCGCCAAGGGCCACCCCGTCCTGGTCAACTTCAACATCGGCAGCGTCTTCAAGGGCGCCTACGACGACGTTCAGGGCGCCTGCGAGCGCCTGCGACCCGTCTTCGAGCGGCACAGCCTCGTCGACCGCACCGTGCGCTTCGACCCCGACGACCCCACCCGGGTCAGCATCCGCAACGGGTACTGGATCCACGTCGACGGAGCCCTCGGCGGGGCCTACGCCCCCTACCTGGAGAAGGCCCGCGACAGCGGACTCATCGAGACCGCGCCGCCGGTCTTCGACTTCCGGATCCCCGAGGTGTCCTCGATCGTCACCAGCGGACACAAGTACCCCGGCGCGCCCGTCCCCACCGGGATCTACATGTCCCGCGCGGGATCCAAGCTGCGCCCGCCGTCCGACCCGGCGGTCGTCTCCTCTCCCGACAGCACCTTCGCCGGCTCCCGCAGCGGCTTCGCCTCCCTGGCCATGTGGAACCACCTCGCCCAATTCAGCGAGGAGCAGCAGGTGCGACAGGCCGCCGAGGTCCTGCGGATCGCCGAGTACACGGCCGAACGCCTGCGCCGGCTGAGCGAGCAGTTGCGGGAACGCGGTGAGCCCTGGGCCGAGGACGGTATCGAGGTCGGTCACGGCGATCACGCGCTCAGCGTCTGGTTCCAGCAGCCGCGGGCTGAGATCACGCAGAAGTACTCGCTGGCCTGCGTGCCACTCAATCTCGGTGGACTCCGCCACGACTACAGCCACGTCTACGTCATGCCGCACGTCACCCAGGAGTTGATTGACGAACTCCTCGAGGACCTCGCCAAGCCCGGAGCATTCGACCGTTCCGCGGACAAGGACGCGCAGCGGCCCCCACTTCCCCACCAGCGCTGACCCGCAGGCGGGCAGCCGGACCGCAATCGCCCGCCCGCCTCCTGGCGATGTTGCCCCGTATGTTCCCGCGTGCGGGGCAACTGGCCCAGGGCGCAACCCTGGGCCCGTCACTGCCCCTGGCTGCCGGCAGCCTCCGCTTCGACCAGGCTTGGCGGCGAACCTCTTCGCACCCACCCTGGTGGGCACCATCTACGGCATGAACTTCGCCCGCGTGCCGGAGTTGCACTGGGCGTTCGGATACCCCTTCGCCATCGTCCTCATGGCGATCGTGTGCACCGGTTTGTACTTCGTCTTCAAGAGGCGGGACTGGCTCTGAGTCAGGCGCTCCAGCCTCCGAGGTCTGCTTCCAGGAGCACCGGCCGTCGCAGGGTCAAGAAGATTGTCCTGTGGGTAGCGCTTGCCGCCTGCCTCGCGTTCTCCATCGTCGTCCTCGTCGGGCTGGTGCAAGGCTGCTACGTGATGGACCACCCGCCCGGCGGCTGGCGCCAGGACAACTCAGCCACCTGCGTGCACCGCGGGCAGCCCTCGGCAGAGAACCAACAGCCGGCCGCGCGCCCAAGCAGGCGAACGCCGCGCCGGCCTCGGCGGGTCGGGGTCGGTGGGCTCACGTCACGCCCGGCGGCGGCCTGCGACTCCCGTGGACCGACGCACGGCACGGGTCACCTGCGGACCAGGTACGCGAGGGTTGCCGTCGGCGGTCGGCCAAGCGGCGCGAAAAGCGGGTGATAGGTTCTCAACAAGCGTTTATTTTTGAGCAGTCGGCCGTGAAACCCGCGGCGAGGCCCACTCCGTGGCGCCTGCACCGCTTCGTGGAGAGCGAGCATCATGCGCATCCTCATCACCGCACAGGCAATCTATTCGCACCTCGCACCCCTGGTACTGCCGGTGGCGGAGCGAGCCCAGGAGGCAGGCCATGAGGTGGCCGTCGCCACGGGGGCCGACGTCGTCCAGCACATAGAGGAGCGCGGGCTCACCGCGCTGACGTTGCCCCATATGCCGTCGATGGGCGAGGCACTGCGGGACGGCACCATCCCGCCCCCGCCGGGCATCGAGAAGGTCGGCTCCGTGACCGTGGAGCTGGCGCCGGAATTCTTCGCCGCGGCCTTCGTCGGGCACCTTGCCGCGGCCAGCGTCCCCGACCTCCTCGATGTGGCGAAGAGCTGGCGACCGGACCTGATCCTCCATGAGTCGACCGAGTACGGCGGCTATCTGGCGGCGGAAATCCTCGGCATCCCACACGGCGCTCTGGACATCGGGCCGATGGCGCCCTACGCCCACCCCGCCGTGACGGAGGAGCTCAACCGGCAGCGGGAGAAATTCGGCCTGGCACCGGTTACCGACGCCTGGCACCCGTTCCGCGCCTTCCGCGCCGGAGTCATTCCGGAGGACTTCTACCCCACGGACAGCAGGCTGCCCGGCGCCCGCTACTACCAGGTCCCCGCCGGGGCGGCGCAGGGAGGTCTCGATCCGGAGATCGCCGGACTCGACACGGACCGGCCGCTCGTCCTCGCCACCCTCGGCTCGAACGCTACCCGGCTTCCCGGCGGCGCCCACACGCTGCTGGACACCATCATCGAGGCCCTAGGAGAGCTGCCGGTCACCGGTGTCGTGGCCCTGGGGGCCGACCGCGACCCGAAGCAGTGGGACGGACCGCGCCGCGACAACGTCCATCTGACCTCGTTCGTCCAGCAGGAGCTGCTGCTCCGGTCCAGCGATCTGTTTCTCACGCATGCCGGCTTCAACGGCACCCGGGAGGCGCTGGCAGCCGGAGTCCCCATGGTGGCCGTACCGCTGTTCGCGGAGCAGTCCCACAATGCCTCCCGGCTCGAGCAGTTGGGCGTCGGTATCCGGATGAACGTCCAGGACGTGACACGCGATGCGCTGGCCGCGGCGCTGCGCAACGTTCTCGATGACCGCTCCTACCGGTCCCGCGCCCAGGGACTCCAGCGCCGGTCCCACGCTCTTCCGGACCTCGGCCGGCTGGTGGAGGATGCGGCGGCGCTGGCCGCCTGAGCCGGACGGCTCTCGCCCGTACACCACCACCACGTGGTGACGGTTCCGCCGCACCGTTCCGTCTCGCTCCGGCCGCTGGGACAGGCTCCAGCGGCCGGAGCGGGAGGGCGGTGCGGGCCGACGCTCCCCGTGCGCCGGCGTCCGCTCCTCCCCCGCGGAACCTTGCGGTCCGCCATTCCCGCTACGAAGCTTTCCGATCCGCCGTCCCTCTGCGAAGCTTTCCGATCCGCCGTTTCCAAGGCCCCGGCACTGTCCGGAGGTACTTGTAGCATCAGGACCGGCACCGGAAAGGGGACCGACTTTGACCTGCGCCGATGCAGCGACGAATGCGCCCGGACAGGCCGCGCGGCGCACGTCCGGTTCCGGAGACCCGGCCGCGGAGGCAGCCCTTCCGGAGCGCAAGGGCGAGCGCACACGTCGGCGCATCCTGACGGCCGCACGGCGGAAGTTCGCGGAGGTCGGCTACGAGCGCGCGACCATCCGCGCCATCGCGGCCGAAGCCGACGTGGACAAGTCCTCCGTGATCCAGTACTTCGGCAGCAAGCAGGCCCTGTTCCGCGAGGCCGTCCACTGGCGGATCCCCCACGACGAACTCACCACCAGCGACCCCGGCCACACGGTGGAGAACCGCCTGCGCGGCATGCTGGACACCTGGGCGGCGGATCCGGACGGCCCCATGGCGGTGCTTCTGCGGACGAGCATGACGAGCGACGAAGCGGCAGAACTGCTGCGCCGGCACATGACCGCGGAGGTCACCGATCACATCGCGGCCACCATCGATGCCCCCGATGCCCGACTGCGTGCCGCACTGTTCAGCGCGATCATGATGGGGGTCGCCGCCCAGCGCTATCTGCTGCACCTGCCCGACCTGGCCGAGGCGGACGTGGAGGACATCGTGCGGATCACCACTCCCCTGCTCCGCAGTCTCGTCGCTCCGGACGCCTGAGCCACTTCCACTCCACGGTCAGCCCACTCCGCCGTCAGCCACATCCGTGAGACCCATCCGCCAAATCCGTCCGACAGGCCCATCCGTCAGCCCCACGCCTGGCCCGCGAGGAGGCCCGCGACTCCGCATTCTTGTGGCGGCGCCGAGGGGGCCCGGGAGGCGGCGCCGGCGTTATCGCCTGCGGAGCAGGGTGATCCCGTCCTCCTCGGCGACCTGGACGTAGCCATGGGCACGGTAGAGGCGCATCATGCGGTGGGTCCGCTCCACCGGGCAGGGGGTTTTGACGGTCGGGTCGTGGCGGTCCGAGACCACCCAGCGCGGCGGATGCGCCGGGAGGGCGGTCGGCGCGGCGGGATCGGGGCCGGTGCCGAAGCAGACCAGGCTGACGGTGGTTCGTCCGGTCAGCATCGGCGCCAGGCGGTTCGAGGCGGCGACGGTGTCCCCGTCGGGTATCCGCTTCAACAACCGTTCCGCCGTACGGACATGCGCCGGGGCTCGCCAGGCCGAGGGGAGGACCAGGTCGTGGAGCGGATAGACCGCGGCCGTGACGGCGGTGAAGGCGGCGGAGAAGGCAAGGACCTTACGGCGTCTGGGGGGCGGCACGATATCCGGCCGCCGGTGCAGCACATCGATGAGACCGGCGAATATGAGCGGCATCAGGATCGCGTTGTAATGGAAATTCGGCTGCCAGTAGTGCTCGTTGCCGGCCAGCAGCCGCCACGCGAGAGTGGGTACGCACAGCAGCGTCAGCGGGGACCGCAGGCCGAAGAATGCGGTGGGCGCGGCGAGCATGAACAACAGCAGCCACTTCATCGGCGGCCAGAACACATGAAGTCCGGCGGCCGCAAGAGCGGCGAAGCTGCCCGACGAGGAGGCCGCCTCACCCGGCATCTGGTGCCAGTAGTCGAAGCCACCGCGGGGATTCATGGCAGGCAGAAGAACGAGGATTTCCACCGCTGTGCCCGCCACGCCGAGAAATGCCACGGCAACGCCGAGCAGGACGGGGTAGCGTCGCCGCTCCGCGGGGTGGTGAGCCCGGTCCTCGGGCTCGTGACACCGGTCCTTGGATTGCTGACGCCGGTCCTTGGATTGCGGACGCCGTTCCCTTGAACCGGGACACAGTTCCGGGGAATTGTGCCGCCACTCGCGCACCCCCTGCCATGCGATATAGCTCCCGATGGCGGCGAGCGTGAGCCCGAGGTCCTCTTTCACGAAGAGCAGCGGGAGCGCCCACGCTGCCGCCGCCCCCCAGCGACGCCGTCCGAGGGCGGTCACGCTGAAGGCGAGAAGCGGGACCGCGAAGCATATTTCGTGGAAGTCCTTGGCGACTCCCGCGACGAGCCCCCAGGAGGCGCCCAGTCCGCAGCCCACCACCAGGCCCGTGACCGGTCCGACAGCCCGGTGTGCCCAGCGGGTGAGCGGAAAGCAGGCGAGTGCCATCAGCGCGGCCTGCACCACGAGCAGCGTCACGGCACTGGGGAAGAGCCGGTAAAAGGGGGCGATGAGCACCAGGATGGGGTGAAAGTGGTCTCCGAGGAGGTGAAAACCCGGTCCCTTGAGTTCCACGACGGGAGCCCGGCCGTGCGCATAAGCACGAATCGCCTGCTCGAATATCCCCAGGTCGTAGCCGGCATTGAGCATGCGGTCGTTCCGCAGCACCGACACCACGGTGTACAGCACGAAAAATACCGCGGTGACCGTCCACCCCATGGCCCACGGGCCAGGTAGGCGCCGTCCGAACGCGGGGCCGAAGTACGGGACTTGGCGGTCCGAGGGTATTCGGGTGAACCACGCGCCCCTGGTCCGTTCCGCCGTTTCCACCATCGCACCCACCGTCATCGACTCGCCAAAAGGAACACGATGCACTGCCCCGGGGGAGAGCGGGGGCGATGTGCCGGCCACCGGCAGGCCTGTCGGCGACCGAGAAATCACTCCCGCCCCTGCCTGTCCTGACGGGCGGTGCGACCGCGGGAACGCATGCCGCGCGAGTGTAACGCCGGACCCGCGGGGCGGGTTCGGGTCGGTGCGCGATCGGCCCGGACCGACGGGTGACGTGGTGTCAGCGAGCCAGGCGTCCCAGGAGCGAGGAGGCCGCGGCGATGCCCAGTACGGCGGCGGCCACCAGGACGGTGAAGTCCTCAGCCAGATGGGCGTGGGTTCCCAGGAGCAGGCCGCGGAGGGCATCGACCTGGTAGCTCAGGGGGTTGATCCTGCTGACCGTCTGGAGCCAGCCGGGCATGATCGCCACCGGGTAGAGAGCATTGGAGGCGAAGAACAACGGCATGGTGATGGCCTGGCCGATGCCCATCAGGCGGTCGCGGGTGAGCACGATCCCGGCAATCGTCATGGACAGGCAGGAGAAGAAGGCCGAGCCGAGGATCACCGCGACAGCGACGGCCAGGAGCCGTAGAGGGTTCCAGGTCATGGCCACCCCGAGCAGTGCGGCGATGACGATCACCACGACGGCCTGGATCAGCGCCTTCACCCCGGCGGCGAAGGCCTTCCCGGCGATCAGGGCGGAGCGTGGGGTCGGTGTCACCAGCAGCTTGGTGAGGATGCCGGCGTCCCGCTCCCAAATGATCATGATGCCGTAGAAGATCGCGATGAACATGGCCGACTGGGCGATGATGCCGGGCGCCAGATAGTCGATGTACGGGGTGCCGCCGGTCGGGATGGCCTTGATACGGGTGAAGGTCTCGCCGAAGACCAGGAGCCACAGGGCGGGCTGGACGGCGCGGGTGTAGAGCTCCGTCCGGTCGTGGCGCAGCTTCTGCAGTTCGACCACGCACATCGCGACGATTCTGGCGGGCAGCACCCGCCAGCCGGTGCGGGCACGCGGCGGTACCAGCAGCAGGTCCAGGCGGCCGGGACCGGTGGCCGGTTCAGCCGACGCGGTGTGCGGTGCGGCGGGTGCTTCGGACATCTCGGAAGTCTCCTGACTGCTCGTCGAGACCGCTGCCGGCGACGTCCCGGAAGACGTCCTCCAGCGTCGGCACGGCATCGGACGAGCCCGAGGGGGCCGATGAGGGAGAGGAGGAAGAGGGGGAGGGAGAGGAGGGGGATGAGTCCGATGAGGCGGCAGCCGCTGGTGCCGGGGCGGCCGAAGGGCTCGTTGCCGCGGGGTCGGCGGGCGAGGCCGCGGCCGCGCGGCGGGCACGCAGGGCGGACCGGAGCTCATCGGGGGTACCGAGGGCGCGGATCCGCCCGCGGTGCATCAGGGCGAGGCGGTCGCAGTACTGGTCGGCCTCGTCCATGTAGTGCGTGGTCACCAGGACGGTCATGCCGGTGGCCGCCCGTACGGCGTTGATGTGCTCCCAGACGCTGGTGCGGGCGATCGGGTCGAGGCCGATCGTCGGCTCGTCGAGCATCAGCAGACGGGGCGCACTGACCAGGGCCTGGGCGAGTTCGAGGCGACGGATCATACCGCCGGAGTACGTCTTCGCGAGCCGGCCGGCTGCGTCGGTGAGGCCGACGGCCTCCAGTGCCTGGGTGACGCGTGCGGCGCGCTCACGGCGCGGGACATCGAAGACCCGGGCGAACAGGGCGACGTTCTCGCGGCCGGTCAGCCCGGCATCCGCGGACAGCTGCTGCGGTACGTACCCCAGCAGCCGGCGCACCGCCATCCGCTCCTTCGCCGCGTCGTGCCCGAATACCCGCACCATGCCGGAGGGGACGGGCAGGAGGGTGGTGATACAGCGGATCGCGGTGGTCTTGCCCGCTCCGTTGGGGCCGAGCAGGCCGAAGACCTCGCCGGGGCGGACGGAGAGATCGACGCCGTCCACGGCCTTGGTCTCACCGAAGGCGTAGCGCAGGGCCCGGCAGCTCACGGCGTCGGGGGCGGTCTCGTCCGGGGCGGGGCCGGACGCCCGCTCCTGCCGTTCTTCGTCGTCGCAGGTCATATGCGCTCCGCCTCCTCGTGCAGGTGGTGGGCGAGCCTGCGCAGGGCAGGAAGGGCCGCCGGCGGCGGATCAGCCGCCGGACACCGGCCGGCGCGTCGGTCGCCGGGCCGGGGAACTCCCCTGCAGCCATGCTCCGGATTTTAGCTCCGCGGGCAGACAGTGGCCCCGGACGCGCGCGGAGCGGGCATCGAACGGCCCAGCGCCGGGAGCCGGGCCGGCCCGTGCCCTGTGGTGCCGTGTCGTGCCGTGGTCGTGTCGTGCGGCGTCGTGCCGTACGCGCGGGGAGCCCGCGCCGGTACGGTCCGCCCGGCTCAGCCGGTCGCGGGTGGCGGTGGCGGGGCCGGCGCCCCCGCCGGCGGCGCGATCTTCGCATGACCTGGTACCGGGACCGGCGCCGAGGCCGCAGCCGTGCCGGATGACAGGGTTGCCGCGGATGCCGCGGATGCCGCGCCCGGCAGGAAGGCATCGCGGCGGGCGCCCGGGTCCCAGCCGGTGTCCACGACCCGCTTCTGGAAGAGGATCGCCGCCCCCAGGAGTACGGCGCCCAGGGCCGGCATCACGAGGATGCCGGCGGTGCCGCCCGCCCTGGCGGCGGTGCCGATCAGAGTGCCGAACCAGCCGAAGTCGGCATCGCCGAACGTGGTGTTCTCCTTGCCGAACGCACCGAGCACCTTGAGCAGCAGCGCGGGCAGGAACGTGATCAGCACACCGTTCAGGAAAGCGCCCACCGCCGCACCGCGCCGGCCACCGGTGGCGTTGCCGTATACGCCGGCCGCTCCCCCGGTGAAGAAGTGCGGTACGAGCCCCGGCAGGACCAGTGCGAGACCGAGCGCCGGATGGCCCACCCAGGCCAGCAGGGCGAGGCTGACCAGGCCGCCGGCGAAGCTGGCGAGAAAGCCGATGAGCACCGCGTTCTGCGCGTACGGGAAGACGATCGGGGCGTCCAGGGACGGCACCGCGCCCGGTACGAGCTTGCCCGCGATGCCCTGGAACGCGGGGACCAGTTCGCCCAGGATCGTCCGGACGCCGAAGAGGATCACCGCGACCGCGATCCCGAACTGCAGGCCCTGCATGACGGACTGCATGACGTAGTTGCCGAGGTCGCCGGCCGCGCTGCCGCCGCCCGCCGCGAACGACTTGAACGCCGTCGCCCGGCCCACTCGCGCCAGGTAGGCCAGCGACATGATGACGTAGATCAGCACCATGGACAGCGCCGTGGCGACCATCGAGTCCCGCAGAAAGCGCAGGCCCTCGGGCAGCTTCATGTCCTCCGTACTGCGGCTGCGCTTGCCGACGAGTTGTCCGGCGGCGCCCGCGACGACGTAGCCGGCGGTGCCGAAGTGGCCGATGGCGATGCTGTTGTTGCCGGTGATGCGCTTGGTCCAGGGGTGCGCGAACGCCGGCATCGCGACCAGCAGGATGCCCAGCAGCAGTCCGCCGACGACCACCACGCTCACCGAGGAGCGGCCGGAAGGGGCCAGGACTATGGTCAGCAAGGTGGCCATGAACAGCATGTGGTGGCCGGTCAGGAACACATACCGCAGTGGGGTGAAGCGGGCCAGCATCAAGGCGACCGCAAAGCCGAGGATCATCAGCCAGGCGACGCGGGCGCCGAACCGCGCCTGGGCGATGCCGACGATCGCCTCGTTGGTCGGGATCACCCCATGCGCCCCGGTCGCCCCGTGGATCATGCCGCCCAGCGGGCCGAGAGAGCTGACCACCAGCCCCGCCCCGGCGCCGATCAGCAGAAAGCCGAGCGTCGCCTTGATCGCACCTCCGACCACCTGACCTGCGGTCTTCTTCAGCGCGATCAGACCGGCCGCCGTGATCAGGCCGACCAGATACGCGGGTTGGCTGAGGATCTCGTTCACGAGAAACGTGGCGAGGGGTATGAGCCAGTCCATGGGGCGGTCCGTCCTCCCGTGCTCAGTGGCCGTGCTCAGTGGCGGCGGTCAGTTGCCGTGCTCACACGTCATAGGTGTCGCGGAGGATGCGGTCGACCTCGGGACCACTGGTGAAGTCCTCCACGACCTTTACCGGTACGCCGACCTCCCCCAGCGTCCTGGCGATCTCCCGGGAGGTGAGGATCGCGACGGCCTCGGACGCCTTGCCCTTGGCCGAGATGGTGTCGGTCGCCTCCACCGTCACATGGCGGGACCAGCCCCAGCGGTCGAGCACCTGCTCCAGCGTGTTCTTCAGGAACAGACTGGTGCCCACGCCGTTGCCGCACACCGTGAGGATCTTGTGTACCGCCCGCGGGGCGACTCCGGGCTGCTCACGTACGGCACCTTCGGGTACGGCCTCGCCGGGGACGGACCGTTCGCGCACAGCCTCGCCCGGTACGGACGGCTCCGGTACGACATCCTCGCCCCGCAACCGGTCATCGCCATCGGCTTCGCCCTCGCCCTCCGGCCCGGCCAGCACCGCATGCAGCCCGTCCGGACCGGCAGCGTCCTGCAGAGCCTGCGCGGTCGCCGGATCGGCGAGCAACCGCGCGAGTGCGGCCATCGCCGCCGTATGCGCCCCGGAGTCCTCGGCGGCGAGTCCCACGACCAGCTGCACCGGGTCATTCGACTCATGACCGAACTCCACCGGCTGCGCCAGGCGGACCCAGGACATCCCGGTCCGGCGCACGGCGGGCGAGGGACGGGCGTGGGCGAACGCGAAGCCCGGCGCAATGACGAGGTACGGCCCGTTCTCCTCGACATTGCGGATCATCTCCGCGGTGTAGGCCTCGGTGGTGGCACCCGTCTCCACCAGCAGCTCACCGGCCGTACGTATCGCTTCCCGCCAGTCCGCCACCCGGACATCGAGGCGTACGGCCGCCTGCGGGAGAAGATCATTCAGCGCTGCCATGGCAGGGGACTCTACCTATGCGCCAGGTGGCCGCGCACGAGTGCGGAAGCAGGAATTCCGAGGGATTTCCCCGGAACTCCCGTCCTGGTAAACGGCCTTGACAGTCACGTGTGGGCCAAGAAGCCTGTTCTTCCGGCAGTTGCCGGATGTCGGGGGATACCGGGGGAATCGGGGGACTCATGACGAGGTACACCTCTGCGCACACGACGACGAACCGGACAGCGGCGGACACGGCCGCACCACCGGCACACGGCGAGAGCCGGACCGCCCCCACCCAACCCCCGGCACAGCCGGCACGGAGACCGCGCTTCAGCAGCCGGGCCGCCGTCCTGGGCGCGGCGGCACTCGCTCTCTCACTGTCGCTTACGGCCTGTTCCTCTTCCTCACCTCCGGACGGGGAAGGCAAGGGACCGGCGGACGGCCCCAACAGCTCTGCACCCGGTTCGGCGTACTCCCCCAGCCCGACACCGGCCGTCGCCCCGGCCGCCTACCGCCGTGCGCTGGCCGAAGCTCTCGGGCCGCTCGACAGCGCCCTGCGCGCGGTCGACGGCGCGCAGGACGGCGGGCCGCTGAACAAGGCCCTGGACACGGCAGCAGCCAAGGCGGACACCGCCGCCCGCGCCCTGCAAGCAACCACCACACCGAACGACGCCCTTACCGGCAACGGTCAACTTGCCTCCTCGCTCAGTGCTTTGGCGCAGGACCTGCGAAGCGCCCGTGGCAGCGCCGGCCGCTGTTCCGCCTCACCGCGCGTCGCACTGGGCAGGGCCCTGAGCCCGCAGCGCGTCGAGCAGTCCGGGCGCGCGCTCACCGCACTGGGCTACGACGCCACACTGCGTCTGCCGCGTACGGAGCGGACCCGGCACCGGCGGCTGGCGAACGGTGCGTTCCTTCGCGACGGCAGCCGGGGCGGCCTGGGTCGGCTGACCATCAAGAACGGCACCGGCACCGATGCGGTGATGACGCTGACCCGCGGCACCCGGACGGCGTTCTCCGTGTACGTGCGCAGCGGTTCCGAGGCAACCGTACGCAGCGTCAACAGCGGTTCCTACACGGTGTACTTCACCACCGGCGAGGACTGGAACGGCACGAAGAGCTCCTTCACCCGCGAGTGCCGCTTCGAGAAGTTCGACGACAGGGCGACCTTCCGGACGGTGCGGGTGGCGGGCGGAACGCAGTACACGGTGCTGACGTTCAGCCTGAACAAGGTGCTCGGCGGAAATGCCGGCACGAGTGCGGTGCCGCCGGGCGAGTTCCCGTCGTAGCGGTGGCCGAGGCCATGAACCGTGCCCCGGAAGCAGTGCCCCAGGAGGGTGTCCGACGAAGAGACGACCCGGAAGGGATGACCAGGAAGGGGCGACCGGGAAGGGATGACCAGGAAGGGGCGACCGGGAAGGGGCGACCCGCAAGAGAAGCGCCACAGCGACTCGGTAGGGTGCGCCCCGTGGGCGACAGTACGTGGTGGACTCTGGCGATCGCGGCGGTGACCGGCGGCACGGCGGTGCTCGCCAGTTGGGTTACGAGCCGCGGCAGCGCCCAGGCCGCGAGGATTCAGGGCGAGATCTCCGCACGCTCACAGCGCGCCGAGCGGCTGCGGGAGAGCCGGCGCACCGCCTACCTGGATCTGATCGAACAGACCCACCGGATGGGCGAGTTGTTCTGGGAGATCTCCGCGACACTGCGGTTGCCGGGCTCCGATGCCCGTACCGCCGCACTCGACGAGCTGCGGGACCGCGAGGTCGCCGAGTACGCGAAGATCCGGCGCTGCGCCCGTGTCGTCGAGCTGGAAGGCCCGCCCCCGGCCGCCGCGGCCGCACTCGCCCTCCAGAAGGCGACGGGCCCCTTCTACACGGCCCTCACGGACGCCCCGCCCGGCGACACCGATCGCCACGACGCCTTCAACGCCGCCTACCGCCCTTTCTGGGCGGCTCTGGAGGACTTCGTGGAGGCGGCGCGCACGGCCCACCAGACGGACTGAGCCGCCCGAGCGGACGGCCCCGGAGAAGAGTCTCGGCATGGACACCTACCGTACGAACCCCGACCGTTCAGCCGGCCGTCGTCTGACTGGCGTCTGACCGCCGCGGTGAGGGACGGCCTGTGGACGGGGGCCCCTGCGCAAACTCACCGCCCATGCTGGAGAAGCCCCTCGGTGAAGTCCTCGGTAGCCGGTGCGTGCCGTGAGGTATAAGGGCACTTCCAGTCCTCCTCCGTGAACCGGCCGGAGAAGTGCCGTGCGGGCTGCTCGTATTCGTACTCGATGAAACTCGGATTGACGGAACCGTTGTTCTTGGCCTCACGTCTGCGGATCGCGTCCTGCATCGAGTAGAAATTCTCGCCGAGGAACATGAACTGTGCGAGGGAATTGAAGGCGATTGCCGAGGTCGTGAAGCGCCGGCTCGCCCGGGACGAACCGGGGTGCATCCCCACGACGAAGAAGGCGTGCCCGCCCGCATGGAAGCCGAAATTGGGCCGGTCGGGGTCGGAGGACGCGCCCGTGTCCAGGCCGAAGGTCCGGCTGTCGAGGTCGTGCATGAGTTGCAGATGCCGCCAGATGAGCTCCTCGTAGGCGCGTTCGTCCACCATTCCTGGCTCGTCGAACGTCGCGACAAACGTACGGAAGCTCTGACCGGACAGCAGCGGACGGACCGCCTCGACGTACTCCACGAGGTCGCGGTGATTTTCCGCCGCCGAGGCCTCGTCGCCCATTCTTCGGTAGTGCCGGTGCGTGAGGGCGCGGCGCTTCACTGCGGCGCGTGCGCCGAGACAGCTGAACTCCCGCGTCTGAATGAATCGTTCCAGTTCGGTGCGTATCGCAGTGCCGGGTTCATTCATCGTCAGACCTTGGCTTGATCCAATGCTGGCCCCATGACAGTGCGGGGTCCAGGCGCGGCCGGCAAGGCACAAACAGGACGAAGATCGAAGGACGAAGATCGAAGGACAGAGGGCGAAGGACAGAGGGCGAAGGAGAAACGGCGAGGGCAAAGGGCCAAAAACGGAAGGGGCTCAGGCGATGCGGTTCACCGGCGGGGGGAGTGTGGTGGCGGCCGAAGCCGCCACCACAGGTACGTACGCGGTATGCCGTACGGACCAAGATGTCGCCGAGGCCCACTACGGAAGCGTGAAGAAGATCATCGGGTTGTGGTCGCTGTCCCGTACCGGCTCGTCGAGCCCCAATTCCTTCTTGACGGCAGCCAGTTGTCGGGTTACCTGAGGCGCCTTCGCCGTGGACGGCGTGAAGAACTCGATGTTCTGCTCGGCCAGCCACTTCACGATGACCGACCCTTCGCTGAACGGCTTGGGGCGCCGGCCGTGGAACACGTCGTGGACGCTGGTGGGCGTCCGCGGAGGGACGGCGGGGAACAGGTTCTCGATGTACCAGTGGGCAAAACGAGACCCGTGGTCCGCGTCGATGAAGAGGTAGTCCGTCTCGGCAGGGATCTTCTCCGGGTGCTGCTGGATGTCCCCCTTCGTGAACGTCCAGCGGTCCGCGGAGAGTTCGGCAGGCACATTGCGTACCACGTTGTCGACGATGTCGAACGAGTGCAGATGGCCGATCCCGTTGTCACGGAGGGCGCTGAGGATCCACATCGTGGACCAGCCGTAGAAGGTCCCGACCTCCACCACGACTTCGGGGCGCACATCGCGGAGGAGCAGATACGTGATCTCCGCCTCGTAGTCGTCGAGCTGCGCCTTCATCGACTTTCCACGGTCCCGGAGAAACTTCCGCTGCGCGTCACGCACCACCCGCAGGTCGTCCTGGTACTTCGCATACAGACCGCTGACGTGCTCGACAGTTATGGCTTCCATTTTTCCTCCACCGGGATATTGCGTACTGATGAGAACGGACACTGATGCGGGAGATGCCAAGCGTGTTGGGGCCGCAAGGGGTGCGGGAGGCGCAAAAGGTGCGGGGGATGAGGAGGACGCACCGGGGGGGGAGGGAAGGACGCAGGGGACGCCGCAGACAAGGGGCAGGAGCGTCATACCGCCTCGTGGCGGACCGGTGGAGGCGCGTACTCCGCTCGCCGAAAGACGGTGAGCAGCGCTCTTTGCACCATGACGCGTGCCGCCCGGGGGCGGCGAAGAGAGACCGGGGCGACGCCGAAGCCGGTGCGGCACCGAAGCCGGGCCTTGCACAGGGGGCAACGCCGGCGGGCCCGGACGCGGTTCCGACGGGCATCGAGCCAAGGTCGCCGCCATGGAGGGTGGAGTCGCCGGGACGGCATGGCAGGCTCTCCCGCAGGGGTCCCCTCCCCCACCTCGCAGCGCGCATAGCCGCCGTTCCCCCGCTCCTTGCCCCGACCGAGAACCACCCTAGTTTTTACAGCCGGTCACAACATCACGCTCAAGAACCATTGCCGCGTAGCTCTCAGGTATGAGGGGCCCCCAGGAAGGCGGCCGACGCGGCCGCGCGCCCTCTCCCCTACGGCTGCCGCAAACCCGCCCGCCATGCCGCGGTCACGGGCACAGGCGAGGACACCGGAGAGGGCACGCTTACAGGCGCGGGAATCAACGCTCGGTGAACATTCCGGCGCGGAGCTTGGACAGCGTACGGGTGAGCAGCCGGGAGACATGCATCTGGGAGACCCCGAGCTCGGCACCGATCTGCGACTGGGTCATCTCCTGGCCGAAGCGCAGCTCGATCAGGCGTCGTTCACGTGCGTCGAGCGTCTCGAGCAGCGGAGCCAGCACATGCAGGTCTTCGACGGCCTCCAGCGCCGGGTCGTTGTCCCCCAGCACATCGACGAGGGTGCGGCGCTGCTCGGACGGGTCCGGGTCGGCGGGGGTGTCGAGCGAGCCGGCGGTGTAGCCGTTGGCGGCGACGATGCCCTCGATGACCTCGTCCTCCGACAGGTCGAGATGGGCGGCCAGTTCACGGACGGTGGGGTCGCGGTCGAGGGTGGCAGCAAGGTGCTCCTTGGCCTTGGCCAGGTCGCTGCGCAGTTCCTGGAGGCGGCGGGGCACGTGGACCGCCCAGCCGGTGTCGCGGAAGAACCGCTTGATCTCCCCGAGGATGTAGGGAACGGCGAAGGTGGAGAACTCCACCTCACGCGAGAGCTCGAACCGGTCGATGGCCTTGATCAGACCGATCGTGCCCACCTGGATGACGTCTTCCATGTCATCGCCGCGGTTGCGGTAGCGACGGGCGACGTAGCGCACCATCGACATGTTCATCTCGATGAGGGTGTTGCGGGCGTACTGGTACTCGTGCGTCCCCTCCTCGAGGACCTGAAGCCGCTCGAAGAACTGCTTCGACAACTCCTTCGCGTCGCGCGGGGCCACCTTCTGCGGTTGCGTCACCTCCGGCAGTACGGAGTCCGTGTCGGCATCCCGCTGCCCGGTCGTGGTCCCGCTCACGATGGTGGTCATCTCGCCTTCCCGCGCGCCCGGCACCCGCGGACGCTGCAGCGGGCGCCTACCCCGATCCCATGCCTGCATGCCTCCGAACCGGAATCAGATGCTCTCAACTTCCAGGCGCATGAGGTGCGTGGCACCGCGGGCCCCCGCAGGAGCCGACGGCACTCCCCGTATCCCGCCGGATCCCGCCGCCCCCGTACTCCACTCCGTCGTTTGACGGGGCAGGGCGGGGGCACGCGACAAGTGCCGCCAACGGAAGGACCTCACAATGAGTGCCAGCGAAAAGGTCAAGGCCATCGCCGAGCAGACCATCGGAAAGGTCAAGAAGGAAGCGGGACGCGCGGTCGGTAACGAGAGCGCCACTGCCGAGGGCTCCGCAGAGGAATCCCGGGGAGATCTCCGCGGAGCGAAGGAGAAGGCCAAGGACGCCTTCAAGAAGTAACCAGGCACGCACCACGCGGGAGGGCCACTGCTTTTACGCCGTGGCCCTCCCGCACGTCCGGATATCCCCACCCCTCCTCTACGTCCGGATGTCCTCCTCCCTTTCGCTGATTTCGCTGCCGGCATCGGACCGAACCGGGCCGGCATCACTTCTGACCGAGCATTCCCTTGCGGAGCTGCTTGATGATGCGGGCAAGCAGGCGCGAGACGTGCATCTGGGAGACGCCGAGTACGGCTCCGATCTGGGCCTGCGTCATCTCCTGGCCGAAGCGCAGCTGGATGATGAGGCGGTCGCGGTCGCTGAGCAGCTTCAGGAGTGCGGTCAGGGTGCACCGGTCCTCGACGTACTCCGTGGCGGGGTCGGCCGCGGCAAGGACGTCGGCGAAGGAGGGACCGCCGCCCTCCGGCGCCGCATCGCCGTCGCAGGACACGTTCAAGGAGATGGCCGAGTAGCCGTTGGAGGCCGTGATGCCCTCGATGATCTCCTCTTCGGTGAGCTGCAGGTGCCCGGCCAGCTCTTTGACGGTGGGTTCCCGGTCCAGGAGCGTCGACAGCTCCTCCGTCGCCCGGGTCAGATCGGCGCGGAGCTCCTGCAGGCGCCGGGGGACGTGGACGGCCCAGCTGGTGTCGCGGAAGAACCGCTTGATCTCCCCGAGGATGTGGGGGATGGCGAAGGCCGCGAACTCCGTGCGGCGTGAGCGGTCGAACCGGTCGATGGCCTTGATCAGACCGATCGTGCCCACCTGGACGATGTCCTCGAGCTGGTCACCGTGACTTCTGTACCGCGAGGCCACATAGCGCACCAAGGAAAGGTTCATCTCGATGAGCGTATTGCGGGTGTACTGATACTCGGGAGTGCCTTCTTCGAGCTCCCCGAGCCGATCGAAGAACAGCGGCGACAAAGCCTTGGCGTCATGGGGAGCAACGCTCCTGGCATCCTCGATGGGAGGAAGCGTGGTGGAAGTTTCTCCGGCGCGCGGCGACAGCCCGTCACAGGCCCTCTGCAGCTCCCTGTCCGATACGTCCTCGAAAACCGCGTTCATGATTCACCTCCGGAATTCAGGTCGTTTGAGCACGCCCCTTTCCCGAGGCTGCGGTTCTTATGCAGGCCGGCCGCACAATCACCCCGCGGAGTGGCGCAGCCGGTGTACCGGAGGAGCCATCCGCGAATTTCCCCGTCCGAGCAGGACACGTCGGCCGGAAATTCCGCTGACCCCATCGGCCGGATCAGGTGCCCCAGCTCTGTGTGTATCCCTCCCGCAACGCTCCACCGATCAGATCGAGGACCTGTTGTACCGCAGCCACCATGGGCATCGGATCGGCGTGTTCGGCGACGGCCTGCTGGCCGTCCAACAAGGCCCTTCCTCGCGCCGGGTCCGCGCTCAGCAGTCTGCGGGGTAGCCATTTGCCGATCCCCGTCCATGCACCGTGGTAAGCGGTGACGAGGTGCGTCGCCTCGCGCAGGGCGTGGTCGGCCAGGGAAAGCTGTTCGTACCGGTTGGCCGGTGGGGTGTCGGCAAGGTCGTCCAGGTAACAGGTAAGGATGTAGCGACCGCGTTCCCACTCTTCCGGAGTGAGCGGGGGAGGTCCGGCCGCGATGACCGCTCGGGCCCGTTCGCGCGTACGGGCCACATGGCCATGGGGGTCGGTCAGCATCAGGCCCTGGTCATAGAGGAAAAGGACCGTGCCCCGGCGGCGGGCTCTGTCCCATGCGAAGAACGCGGGTATGTCCGTGACGGTGTGCAGGAACAACTCGGCCAGGAATCCGTCGTGACGGATCACTTCCCGGCGGCTGGTGTCCCCGTCCGGGAGGAGGACGGCGATGTCCAGGTCGCTGGTCGGGGTCGCCCGGCCCTGAGCAGCGGACCCTCCGAGCAGGGCGCCCACAGCGTGCGGAAAACGCTCGGTGACCAAACGTAAAGCGCGGTCCTCAACGGTCTCTTGGTCATTCATGGGCGTTCATCGTGCCGGCCCCACCCATCGGTCGCCAGGCGCTGTCCGCCGGTGGGTGCAGGTCCGGCCCACCGGCGGACAGCGGCTTCACCCATGAAACCGTCCAGGCTCGTGGCCGCACTGATCAGCGCGAGGTGGGTGAATGCCTGGGGGAAGTTCCCCAGGTGGTCGCCCGTCATTCCGATCTGCTCCGCATACAGACCGAGGTGGTTGGCGTAGGTGAACATCTTCTCCAGTGCCACCCTGGCCTCGTCGGTCCGACCCGTGCGGGCCAGTGCCTCGACCCACCAGAAAGAGCAGATCGAGAAGGTGCCCTCGGTTCCGTCCAGGCCGTCGGGAGACTCCTTCGGGTCATAGCGGAATACCAGGCTGTCCGTGACGAGACCCTTACTGATCGCGTGCACGGTGGAGCGGAATCGCGGGTCCTTGGGCGACAGGAATTTGACCATCGGCAGCACCAGGAGCGACGCGTCCAGGATGCCCTCGGGTGGCTCTTCCGGGTCGCCGCTGAGGCGTTGGACAAAGGTCTGATCCTGGGCGCTCCACCCTTCGTTCATGATCTGGTGGTAGATCTTGTCGCGTTCCGACATCCAGCGCCCCACGTCACCCGGCAAGCCGCGCTGGCGGGCCATTCTGATCATTCGCTCCACCGCTACCCAGCACATCACCCGTGAATAGGTATGACGCTGCTGTCCGGCGCGGGTCTCCCAGATTCCCGCATCGGGACCGTCCCAGTGCTCCAGGAGCCAGTCGAGGATGGCGCACAGATCCCTCCAGCTCTCGTGGGAAATGCCGTCGCCGTGCTTGTTGAACAGATAGATGGAGTCGAACAGTTCACCGTAGATGTCCAGCTGGAGCTGGTCCGCCGCGCCGTTCCCCACACGGACGGGAGCAGACCCGCGGTAGCCCTCCCAGTGGTCGAGGACCTGCTCGGGCAGCGCGGCATCCCCGTCGATGGAATAGAGCACCCGTAGCGGGCCGCGGTCCCCGTCGCGGGGCTTGCGCAGACACTCGGTGAGCCAGCTGATGAAGGCCTGTGCTTCACGGGTGAATCCCAGCCGCAGCAGGGCATGGAGGGAAAAGGCCGCGTCGCGTATCCAGACGTAGCGATAGTCCCAATTCCTCTCACCACCGACCTGTTCGGGCAGCCCGAGGGTCGGCGCGGCGACGATGGCGCCGGTGGGCTCGTGGGTCAGCAGTTTGAGCGTCAGCGCGGAGCGGTGCACCATTTCGCGCCAGCGGCCGGTGTAGGTGGACTGGCTCAGCCACTGGCGCCAGAACCGTACGGTGGACTGGAACAGTTCCTCGGCCGCCGGTGCGTCGACCAGGTCGATGGTCGGCTGGGCGCGGGTGGGTTCGGCACAGGTGGGTGCCGCGCGGGTGGGTTCTGCGCGGGTGGGTTCGGTGGACTCCAGCACGAAGAGGACCGACTGGCCTTCTGGCAGGTCGAATTCGCTGACCGCGTCCTGCCCCTCGGCGTGGAGGCTCACACTGGCCTGGAGCGAGAGTTCCCGTGTCTCGCTGGTAAAACGCACACCGTGCGGCTGGGATTCCACCTTGTGCGGATCCCGGCCGTAGTTCATCCGGGGTGCAATGACCGCTCGTATACGCGCGCTGCCCCGCACACTGACCACCCGCCGCACCAGCCGCTGCCGGTGATACCGGTCGCCCTCTGCCCGTATCGGCATGAAGTCCTGGATTTCGACGATGCCGTTCTCGGTCAGCATCCGCGTCATCAGTATGTTGATGTCGGGAAAGTAGTACTGCTGCCGCTTGGCCACCTCCCCGACGGGGCTGATGCGCCAGTGGCCGCCGTTCTGCGCGTCGAGCAGCGAACCGAAGATACTGGGCGAATCGAATCGCGGGGCACAGAACCAGCTGATCCCACCGTCGGTCCCGACCAGCGCGGCTGTCCGCAGATCGCCGATCATCCCGTGTTCTGCAATGGGGAGATAGCGCTCGCTCGCGGCGCGGTCCGCCGGCGTTTGACGGTCGCTCACGCGTCACACACCCGTCGCCGTCGTCGTCCACCTACGGACTCCCGCGAAGAGAGCCTTGGGCGGCGTGGTGCCGTCAACGGCCTTCCGCCGGAACTCCGTCACGCCGGAACTCCGCTCCGGCTGGAGAAGGCTCGCGCACTGCCGGACGGACGCTGCGTCCACGTCTGCGTCCACGTTCACGTCTGCGTCTGCGTCTGCGCCTGCCGTGTGGGCCGTGCGGTGGTCTTCCATCAACTGCCTTTCTCGCAACTGCCTTTCGCGGCCATACGGCGCTCTGCCCGCTGCTGCTCCACGGCAGGGGTGGCCACGGACGGGGGTGCGGGCAGGCCCGGGAGAGCGGAGAGCGGCTGGAGACCTTTCCCAGGACTCCTGGTCTTCCGGGGCCTTTCGGGGTCTGCCCCGGCCTTCTGGGGTCTGCCGGGGCCCCTGCCCTCCCGGAGATCCTTGGGACGCCGCCGTGTCCGGTGACACCGGCCCCCGTCATACACCGAGAGGCACCGCCGGGCCTGTTGACATCGTTTTACGCGGTTCTACGCCGACGGGTCGTTCACCGGTAGGTACGGGTCTCCTCGACGTCGACCACCGGAGCTCCTGGGGCCGGCGGCTGGACGCGTCGCCGCTTGAGGATGCTCACATAGGCCGCCAGGCCAATCACTCCGACAACCATCATGATGAGCCCGACCAGGTCGAGATTGACGCCGGACAGGTGCCAGTCCACGGCGAACGTCAAGATGGCGCCCACCGCGATCAACCCGATGCATCCTCCGATACCCATAATCATCCTCTCCCTCCAGTAGGCAAGAGCTGCTGAACTCGCGTATGCCCCGGCCGAACTCATTCATGAGTCGTGGCGGTTGCGGGTGACCGGGATCGCCCTGCCGGGCGCGGGGCCCCTGGCCGGTGCGGATGAAGGCCGTCCCCGGTGCGGATATCCGCCGTACTGCCGGCCGCAATGGACGTCAGAGGGGCAGAGTCACACGGATGGTCTTGCCGGTCTCGGTCAGGGCGATGTCGATGGTGCGGGCCAGCCGTTGCACCAGGGGCCAGCCGTATCCGCCCGTGGCGCCAGGGTCACGAGGGGCGGCAGTGGTGGGGCAGTCCTCGCTTCGGTCCTCGACCGCCAGCTCCAGATACCCTTCGACTATCCGCGCGGTGAACCCGATGAGCCCGCCGCCGTGCCGCTGGGCATTGGTGACCAGCTCCGTGGTCACCAGGAGGGCATCGACAAGGGCCAGGTCATCGACCGGGATGCCTGCATTGTGCAGCAGGTCGTGCACAAAATTGCGTGCGTCGGCCGCTCTTGCAGGTACTCCCCGCATCACGTCTTCCACCTCAATGCACCACGCCATGCCGACGGCGCCGTCTCCCTCGTCCCGCCGGCCAGGCGGGGACAGCCGGCCGGGGCCGTTCTCCCGCACGGCAGGACGGCAATACTCTCAGGCCCCGTTGCCGACGTCACGGCGGGTAGGGACGCAAGGCACACTGGTCACGCGTGCCGTGTGCCGCGCCGCGCGGCACACGAAGTGGGATGCCCGGCGGGTCTCACACCGGAGAGGACATCAGCGGGCCGGGCGGGGCGAAGGCGAGGGGAATGCTCACCGTAATGGCCTTACCGCCCGAGGTGGGAATAATGATGACGCAGTCGGTAAGTTGCTGAATCATCGGCCATCCATATCCACCGACCGCAAATTTTTCCCGCCCGACGGCCGTGACAGGTTGCCGACGACTGCGATCGGCGACGGTCACTTCCAGGCGATCGGCCACGATCCGGGCGGAGAAGCCGGAAAGGCCGTCTCCATGGCGCTGCGCATTGGTGACCAATTCCGAGGTGACCAGCAAGGCGTCAATCATGGAAATTTCATCGATGGCCGGACGGTGGGCGCTCAGTAGCTCCTGGACCTGGTCCCGAGCCTCCGCCGCTTCGCACACCGGGGCCTGCTGCGCACCCGTCACACCTCTCACCTCCCGCCTGATCCATCTCCACGCCGTGGAGTTCCACCGCGACCCAACCCGAGGGCCGCGTAGAAGGCTACTTCGACGAGAGGGTTCTCCGACGGCTGCCCCGTATCCGAGGGGTTATGCCCCACCTTCACGACGCGGCACGGGCGACCGCCGCGGAGGAGGAGCCAGTGGCTGGCCCGCCACCCCGGCGACGGTCGGCCCCTTCGGCTCTGAGCACGCCTCACACAAGAGGAAATCCACCGAAATATACCCCCACCTGATGGAGGTAGTCAGGGCTGCTCACGTGCTCGTCCCCTTCAAAGGCGGGCGCGTCCTTGATCTCTTGCCTGGTGCGGCCGACATAGACCTTCTCCTCTTCCTGGTCGATGCCGGTCACCGTGCCGGCCGGCAGCACGATGCGCCTCCCGAGGATCCAGGGGCCGGTGTCGACGACGAGGTGTGCGGAATCCACCTCATCGGAATGCTTGTCGACCTTGCCGATACTCCCGTCAACGGCTTCGACGCTGTATCCCACCAGGGTCGTGCCCGCCCGGTACCCGGAGTCGGGAAGATATCCCCAGACAGTGGAACTCATGCGAAATCCCTTCGACGCGACGCGATAGCAGGCTTTGCTCCGTCTCCGTTTCGCCCCCTGACAAAGAGGGAGGGAACGGTGACGGGCTCTTTCAGCGTGTCGGTCATCCCGACAGTGCTCTGCTGCCCCGAGCCCTGTATCCAAAACAGTGGGTGAAACGGGCCCCGGCACCCGTCGACGTCATTGATCGGCAAAGAGGGGGCGCGGGCCGGCCGTCTTTCGGCCCATGTTTGGCCCCCGCGCAGAGTCGGAAGCGACCCGCCCTTGGTCGCGCCCCCTTCTCCTCCTCCTTCGTCCCGTTCGGAGTGCCTGATGCCAACCGGATGCAGGTGCCGGCCCGGATGCGGGTGCCGGCCCGGATGCGGGTGCCCGCCCGGATGCGCATGCTCGCCCCGTTACCCGTCAGCACGTCACGTCATGTCACATCACGTCGAGAGTCCCATCAGGTCACCTCAGGTCTCATCACGTCAGGTCAGGTCTCATCACGTCGCACCGCGGCGTGGCCTTCGGCCGGGCAAGCAGGCTGCGCCGACGTCACACCGTGGCCTCACTCGAGGGCGACGAGCCGCTCACGGATATCGCGGACCAACTCGGCTTCATGCGGGAGGAGGTAGAAGTGGCCCCCGGGAAACGCGCGCGCCTCATAACGGGCCGAGGTCAGCTCCGCCCATGCCCGTACTTCGTCGGGGGCCGGCTGGGGGTCATCCGTCCCGAAGTAGGCGACGACGGGGATGTCCACGGCAGGAGCCTTGGGCTCCGCCACATACGCTTCGAGCAGCCGGTAATCCGCCCGGATCGGCGGCATGAACAGCTCACGCATCTCGGGGTCTTGCAGGAGCTCCGCCCCCGGTCCGCCGTGCCGGCCGACCGTGGCGAGCAACTTCTCATCGGTGAGGTCCCCGTCGCTGAGGCGACGCAGGAGATGGGGAGCGGCCCGGCTGGAGACGAGGAGCGCCGCCGGTCCCGCCCCGCGCCCGGCGAGCAATGCAGCGACCTCATGCGCCACGGAGGCGCCCATGCTGTGACCGAAAAATACCGTGCGGAGTGTCATCTGAGGTGCCAGCTCGTCGGCCACCCGACCGGCAAGCTCCGCCATGCTCGTGATGCCGGGTTCCGCGATGCGCTCCTCACGACCCGGATAGCACACCGCGCTCACTTCCCAATCAGCCGGGAACTTCTGCGGCCAGGAGCGGTAGAAACTCGCCGAGCCGCCGGCGTGCGGGAAACAGACGAGCCGCAGCCGCGGTGCGGCCACCGGACGGTAGGTGCGCAGCCACCGCGTGGCGGGCTGACCAGAGGAGAAAGACATACATAAAGCTTAGGTGCCGACCCCGGCTACGTGCCGGACGAGATCACGGGGAGACGAGCAACATTCACAACGGAACAGCCAACCAGCGCCACCCCACCTGCCCCGACACGAAAGCACCAGCCGGGCCGGTCGTCGATCCTCCACCACCGCACGGCAGTGGCCCAGGTAATCCGCATTCCCTGACGACCCGCAGCCTTCGCGGTTCGAGTCGCTTGACGGAGCTCTTGTCCACCACGACAAGGCCGCGAGGAAGCGACCGGGACGACGCCACCTTGCCGAGTACGGCCACCGAAACAGAAACAGTCGAGACCCCCTGAGAGAGGAACAGTCCAGGAGGACCACAGGGGACGAGATGGCGTTGGACGAACTGTCGTTGCGGGCTATCGGGGCCTGGCCGGCGCGACGGGCTGATCCGGGTCAGTCCATCCTCCCGGGATCAGCCACCCCCGTTTCAAAGGCCAGGACAACCGCCTGGGTGCGATTGCCGACGCCCAACTTGGCCAGCACGTTGCCCACATGCGTCTTCACGGTCTCCAAGCTCACCACCAGCCGGGCAGCAATTTCCTGGTTGGACAGCCCGCGTGCCATCAGACGCAGCGTCTCCGTCTCGCGGCCCGTGAGCGCGGTGGTCAGGGAGGCGTCTCGTCGAACGGGCCGCACCGCGGCCATCCGGCGGACCGCGTCCGGGAACAGCACCGAGTCCCCGGCCGCCACCAACCGGATGGCGTGCGCGATCTGCTGTGACGGGGCGCGCTTGCGGATGAACCCGCTGGCTCCGGCCCGCAGGGCGTCCCAGACGTACTCATCGTTCTCGAACGTGGTGATCACCACGACCTTCGGGGGGTCGGGCAGCGCCCGCAGCCGCCGGGTGGCCTCGATCCCGTCCACCAGCGGCATGCGCACATCCATCAGCACCACGTCCGGTCGCAGCCGGGTCACGGCGGCAACCACCTCGGCGCCATCATCGGCCTCACCCACGACGTCCACATCGGGCTTGGCCGACAGCAGCGTCCGCAGACCGGTGCGCGTCAGTTCATCGTCGTCCACGACGAGCACGGTCACGGGCGGGTCAGCAGCCGGGCCCGGCACTGTGGAGGCATTCATGACGCCGACCGTAGCGGTATCCGGACCAAAAGCCGCCACCGCGCCTCCCCCAGGTCCCGACCACCCCAACAGCCGTCACAGTTCCCGCAGTCGCCGCCGTTGCTGCAGTCCCTGCCGTCGCTGCAACCGTTCTCCAGGACCCCGGCGTGCGTAGTCCCCCTCAACAACCGCACCCGGTCCTCGATCCCCTGCACTCCCTGGCCCCCCTGCCCCCCGGTCCGCTGCCGCGGAGGTGTCCCCGAACCGACCGGATTGGTCAGCTCCAGCTCCAGCCACCCGCCCTGCACCATCGTCCGCAGCCGGATCCCGACTTTGCCCCCGTGCCGCAGCGCATTGGTCAGCCCCTCCTGGACGACCCGGTACGCCTCCCGCGACACTGTGGTCGGCACCCGGGCCAGGTCGCCCTGAACCTGCACTGTCAATTGCGCGCCGGCTCCACGGACTCGCTCCACCAGAGCGTCGAGATCCGCGAGGGTCGGCCGGGGCACTGTGGACGGCCGTTCCTCCCGCAGCATTCCCAACACGTGATCGAGATCGTCCATGGCGGCCCGTGATGTCTCCTCAATGCTGTTCAGGGCGCGCCTGGCTCCCGCCGGGTCACTGTCCATCAGCTCCACTGCCACCGCCGCCTGAATCGTGGACGCCGTAAGGGTGTGGCCGATCGAGTCGTGCAACTCCTGTGCCAGGCGATTCCGTTGCGCCAACAGATTCATCCGCTCCTCGGCGGCGGCCAGCCGCTCTCCGGGCCGGTGGCCGAGGAGCACCGGCGCGAGCCGTCGAAGGAGCACCGCGCCGCCGAGTGTGACCCCGGCCGCGAGCGCCAGACATCCCACGGCCGGCAACAACGCCCACGTGCCCCGCCAGCCCTCCCCGATCCAAAGGGACAGTCCGAAGACGGTCATGCGCTCCTCACCGCCCAGCCAGACCGAGGGAAACGCCACGGCTCCGAACACTGCCAGGCACGAGACTGCCGTCACCATCCCGCCTAGCACCATGTGCGGCACCAGCCACACCGCGGTGCGCAGCCGGTTGACCCAGCGCGGCCCCGTCGTGTCCACCGGCGCGGGCAGACCGGCCCCCAGTAGCCCGTTGGCCAGCCGCACGCTCGCGCGCCTCGCCGACAGCGGAGCGCCCATGGCCACCGTCACCACGGCGAACGCACACACGAAGCCCAGCACCCGGAACCCCGCCGGCCACCTCGGCGGCGCGAACAGCAGCGCCGCCGTCAGCGGCGGCAGGCTCAAGGCCGCGCCGAGGGCCGCATACACCCAGTGCCGGAACCCAGCCCCGCACGAAAGCGGGCGAATTGATTTATCCACGGCCGGACCGTACCCCGGCACTGCCCCCGGCTGCCTCCCCCGAAAGCGCCAGAACACACCCCGAAATAGGGGGAATCAGCATTCGCTCTCGACAGCGATGCGAAGCTCCTCCGCCTGATGTCAGAGTTGAGTTGCGAGTCCGCCACAGAAGAAAAATTGACAGTAAGAAGCCCCCCGCAGGGCCGCACTCCGAACCCGGGTGGCGCGCCCTCCCCCACCTATCCCCTCTCAAACCCCCTCCTTCACCTACCCGGCTTCTGTATGCCCGGAATTGCCGCAGTGGTGGTCCGCCGCTGCATCACGAACGAGGGTTTCACCGACGCCGGACGAAACTCCACCTCAAGTCGGCCTGGCGCTACTACATCGCGGCCTGGCTGGGCCCGCCACTCATCGCGGCGGCCACCCTCTCTCTCGCCGCTGCGCTCGGCCTGTGGGACCCGAACCTTTCCGGCCCGGGCGGCTTAACCGGAACGAAAGAACTGGCGACCGTCCTCGGCCTCGTGATGGTGGCCCTACTCCTCGCCCCTCTACTCGGGCGAGGAATTCGGCTGGCCGAGCTACCTCAGACCGCGCCCTTTCGGGGGCGGTACGGTGCCGTCCATCATCGCCACAGGGCTGATAGGGGCCGTGTGGCACCTTCCGCTGGCCTTCATCGGCTACGCCGAGTTCACGAATGTGGTGATCAGCCTGGCGGTGTGGACCTGTCCTTCCAGCTCCAGGAGATCATTCTCATGTGGCCGTACCAGCGCAGCGGCAGCGTCTGGGCCGCGAGCCCGGCCCACGCCGGAAACATGGTCCTCTTCCTGATCCTCGGCGAAACCCTGGACGGGAGGAAAGGCCTGGCCCCAGTCACCCCCATGCTGCTGGCCCTCGCCGACGGCGGCCATAAATCCATCACGCTCAACACACGTCTGTACTAATGTTGTTCATGCTGCGCACCTTCCCGGAGGGTACGTCGGCGGTGTTCGGTCCGATCCTCGGCTGTGACTGACGAGTGGTTTCCACCGCGTACTGAACGTGGTGTGAGTGCGGATGCCCGGTAGGGCGATCCCTGCCGCTTCCAGCTCATGCCAAGGAGTGGTGACACATGAACCCCGTTGAGTACAAGCCTGCACGTCGTAACCAGGTTCGCGAGATCCTGGTCGACGTCGCTGTCAGTGTCATCGCCAATTTCGTGGTGGCGGCCCTGACCGCGGCAGCTGGCCTGTTCTTCTGACACAGGCATGTGGCGGGCCCGGAGAGCCCGCCACTCCGCATTGTCGGCGTGGTCAGTCAGAACAGCCGCAGATCCGGCTCCTGTGTACCCAGCCTGCTCTGATTCCTGCGGGGGCGCCTTCCCCTCCGGGGCCGCGGCAGGTGCGGAATGCGTGCCTCGGACGGCAGGTTCTCCCAGGTGGGGCGCAGCCCGTGGATCTGGAGCTCACCGACGAGTTCCTTCAGGTAGGCCCGCGTCTCCTCATCCGTGGAGTAGAGCACGGTCGCGCGGCTGGCCCGGGTCATCAGCACGTGGTAGGCATGTCGGATGAGCCGGGCGAACTCCTCGTCATCGACACTTCCGGCTCTCACCTTCGGGTCGAACGAGCCGGGTACATCAACGCGCTTGACGCCCGGTTCCAGGCCCTTGCGCTCCTTGCCCCGGCGGAACACCCATCGGCCGTCGCGGCGCACCATGTCCTCACCCATGATCACGCCGCACCAGTCCCACTCGAGGCCCTGTGCCGTGTAGACACAGCCGATCTGGTCGAGGCCGTTCTCGTGCACGGACCAGATCTTCGACGGCGGTGCGTCGTTCTGGCAGAACGTGTCACTGTCCGCGTTCCACGCCCTGTGCCAGGCACCGATACGGACGTCGGCCTCCAACCGCTTCTCCTTGCCGAGCGGCTTCGTCCAGGGCCAGCAGTAGCCCGCAACCATGCGTGCGGAGGCGCCGGCCAGGGCTTCGGCACGAATGATGCGTTCGAGTTCCTCCGGGGTATCCGCCACCTCGACGTGCATCAGACCGTCCGGTGTCCACTGCTCCGGCGCGCTATCCGTCACCCCGAGGACGGCCCGCACCCAGCGGATGTAGGCGGCACTGCCGCCGCACCGGAACTGCTCCTGGAGGCCGTATCGCACGAGTCGTGCGTTGTGTCGTTCCGCCGCGTCCTCGATCAGACCGACGGTGCCCACCTCATTCGGCCGCACGGACTGGCACTCGTCCAGGAAGAACACCGTCAGGCGGGACGCATCGAGAAGCTCATCCACTTGCGGTTGTGTGCCCTGCTGTTCGGGCTTCCAGAAACGGTTGGTCGAGCGGTCTCGCAGGCGGTGCGCTTCATCGCAGATCAGCACGTCCAGCGGCGGGTCCGGCGGGGTGACGAAGCTGCTGAAGTAGGTGAAGCTCTCCCTGAACTGCCGGTCGCCGTAGCCGACGTGTTCCTGCATCGCGCCGTTGAAGGCCCTGCTGCCGCTGGCATACTTGACCGTCCGGCCCTGGGCCTCCAACTCTGCTTTGATCTGAAGGCCAATGGCGCTTTTGCCGGTGCCGGCGCCACCGGTCACCAAGAAGACCACTCGCCGTTCGTCCGGGACGAGGGCGGGACGCTGCGGGTCCGGGAGGGCTTGACCAGCGGTTTCCAGGATCTGGTCAGCGACCGTCTTCTGCCGACCGCGCAGCGTGAAGACGGTGTCGTCTCCACGGGAACGAATCATGGCATCAAGCAGAGGCGTGTTGCGCAGCCCCATGCTCCGCAGGAGCATCTCGGCCGCGGAGGCGCCCCCTTCCTCAGCGAAGTTCCTCCGGAGATCGCACAGCAGCTCTTCACGCCGGTCGTTCGTGTACACCTGCGCATAGGCGCCGGTCGGCGCATCCACGTCGATCAGGGCCCGCACGGACGCCTCGGTGGCGTTGTGCAGGTAAGCGAATCCGCCGCATTCGAATTCGAGCCCGTTCAGCGGCCCCCTACTGCTCGTGAAAGCCTCGTAATATTCACGCAGCTGGACGACAGGGTGTTTCTTCCTGCCCATCCCCGGTACGTGCACCAGCTCCGCGGTGGCCTGTTCCACCCTGGTCACCATCGACCAACGCTTCAGCTCGACCAGTTGTACGGACAATCGACGCTCCTGCGGATGATGGCCCACGAGAACGACATCGATGAGTCGGGGATCAGCCGGTCGTTCGGCCTCGTCGAGCGTGGCAGCGCACTCGACGATCATCTCCACCTTGCCGCGACCGGCGGCGACCAGGTCATTGGCAAGGCTCACCAGGCTTTCCGCCCACGCGGAACGTTCCGTCAGCGAGGCCTCGGCCCCACGGAAGTGTCGCCATCGGGCGGCGAGATGCGGCACCATACAACGCCTTGCATTCAACGTAAGCAGATCTTCAGCCGCCAACTTCAGCAGCAGCATCGACACGAGGTGGTTCCCCCTGGGCACGAGTGACTCGTGCGGGTGGGGGCATGTCCTCGTGGGAAGCCCGTCGGGCCGCAACCGGTACCGGAAATCTTAGGGATACGGCCGCCTACCGGGAAACTCGGCGCCGCTGTCGGCCATGACTGCAGGCATTGTGGCCGGATCACGCCGTCAGGGGCGTGAGGCCTGTTCTGGACAGTGGCCCCAAGGGGACCTTCTACCAGCTGCGTGAGGCCGACTATGCCCGGTGGCAAGCGGAAGTCATGGAGCACCGAGTACCCCAGAGGACATGCAGATCCCGACGGCTCCGGGCGGAGGGTCGGCATACGCCGCGATGCCGAGCGAGGGCCCTTTCCGGCCCTCCCCTCCTGCCAGGCTTGCCGCCGTGCGTTCAGCCCACGGTGTGTTCCCGATCCAGGCAGCCACCCACCAGTTCCCGCAGCTTCTCCTGGGTCTCCGGATCCGGTGAGTAAACGATCGTGCCGATCATTCCTCGGGTCAGCAACACCTTGTAGGTGTTGCGGATGAGTCGGTCCACATCGGACTCCGGGGTGGACTTCTTGAAGACCGGGTCCTTGGACGCCGTGCGGTCCGTGACCCATCGGTCGCCGCGCCAAACCAGGTCAGGGCCGATGATGACACCGGACCAGTCGTATTCGAAGCCCTGAGCGGTGTAGACGCAGCCGATCTGTCCGAAGCCCGCAGAATCAGTGGCCCACAGGGCGGACGGAGGCGCGCCGGACACGGAGCGGTCGCCTCGCAGGTTCCAGGGGCGGGCCCAGTCCCCGATGACGACGTCAGCGGGCAGTGGAGCGCCGGGCCTGGGTTCCGGGGACCAACGCCAGCAGTAGCCGGCGGACATGCGGGCGCTGTTGTTCTGGTTCCGGCGGGCGTCGAGGAAGGCTTCCATCTCCTGCGGACTGTCGGCGACCAGCAGCCGCATGCGATCGTCCGGCTCCCACGGCACCGGGCCGCCGGGCTCCAGGCCGAGTAGCCGCACTACCCAGCGCAGATAGGCATCGCTGCCACCGCAACGAAACTGGCTTTCCAGCGGCACGACCTGGCAGTTCAGGCCCCTGGCTGCCGCAACCGCCTTGATTTCTTCCAAGGTGCCCATCTCGCCGGGTCGCACCACCTGGTGCTCATCCAGGAGGAAGACGGGGACATGGGCGACGTCGATGAGTTCGTCGATCTGCCGCCTGCCGGTGCGGTGGGCCGCGGGCGTGTAGCGGTTGGCGGAGGTCTCACGGATGCGGTGGGCCTCGTCGCAGATCAGGACATCGAGGCTGTTCTCCTCTGTGGTCATGAAGCTGTTGAAGTACTTGAACAGCTCCTGCACCTCGCGCTTACGGGTACCCGCGACCTTTCGCATCGTCTTGGTGAACGACTGGGAACCAGTGGCATGCAGGGCTGGAACGCCCTGCCGGTACAGCTCGCCGAGCAGGGAAAGCGCGATGATGCTCTTACCAGTGCCGGGCCCGCCGGTGACCACCACGATCTCCTTGTGGTCGGACCGCTTCGCCCTGCGCACAGCGTTGAGCACGCAGCGGTACGCGACCTGTTGTTCGTCGAGAAGGACGAACTGCTCGCGTTCACGTACCTCTTGGGCCGCGACTGCCATCAACTGCTTCGAGGGGACGGTCTTACCCGCCTGCAGTTCGTCGGCGGCGCGGGCGCCCGGGTGCCTGTCGCTGAGCCTGGCGCGGAGGTGATCCAGGAACTCTCCCCGCCGGTCACCGGTGAACAGCTGACCGCGGTCGTCGAGCTCTATCGCGCGCAGACCGCTGACGCCGGCATCGGTGGCGTTGTGGAGAAACGCCACTCCGCTGATACGGCCGGGGTGCTCGGCCACCGCCCCATTGAAGTTCACGAGGTACTCGCAGTAGCGCCGTACCTGCTCTATGGGGTTGAGGACCGGATGTGCGTACGCGTCGATACGGCACAGAACCGGGTCGTCCTCATCAGGTACGGCCTGGCTCCACTGCTTCAGCTCCACTACGACGTACGACGATTCCCCTGTCACCGGATGCACTCCGGCCAGCACGACGTCGGCGCGTTTACTGTTCAGCGGGAGTGCGTACTCCAGCATGACCTCCACGTCCCCCAGGCCCGCGTCGTTGAGCGCGGCGGCCAGAACGGGGATGCTGCGCTCCCAGGAACGCACCTCCGAGGTGGTGGGCTGGTAGCCATGCATGTGGACGAACTGGTCGGTGGGGTGCGAGAACAGCGAACCGTCGAGTGCCATGACAGCGACCGTTTTCGCGGACGCACGGAACAGCAAGGACTTCCCCCAGGCAGCACGAAATGACTCGTGCGGGTGGGGGCGTGTCCTTCGAGACTCCACCGAGGTGGAGAGGAAGCCCGTCGGGCCGCGTTGACGATGTGTCCGAGGGTACCTGGCGGCGCTGACAGCCGTGCAGGGGCATCAGGGACACCACCCGGTCAACCCGTGGTCAGTGACCGCGCGCCACCCAGTCCGGCCCGGCGGCGGCCGGGTCCTCCAGGAGTACATCGGCAAGCAGTCGGCCAACGCACCCTCGACGGCGCACCAGCCTCGCCCGTGCGTGGAGCCGGCGCATCCGCTGCCTCGGCAGGCGGCACGCGCCGTCCCCGAGCAGGCAGCTCCGACGCCCCCGGTGGGAGCAATCGGCCCCGCCGCCGGCATTCATCGCAGGTAGCCGGGTCACCACACTTCAATCCTTGCTGCATGGCCTGGTATTCAGCGCTGTCTCGCACTGCTCACGGAGGCCGAGAAGGCTCCGGCCCGCGCCCGGCGGGGGCGCACATCATCTTGCGCCATTTCGGTCACACTCTGTCGGGCGTGCGGCTACTGTCCGCTGATATCCGTTGCTGAGAGGGCCTACAAGAGCCCCCTCGCCCTTCTCCTCCTCACCCTCCAGGAGTCCGACGTGAGTGGCCACCCCTCGTTCCCCGCCCCCAGGTCGGCCCCGGCGAAGGCCATGACCGCGCCTGAGATCGACGAAGCCTTGTCCGCGTTGGCACGTTGCTCGGCCGTCCTCCTCAAGGAGTCGCAAGCCGAGCAGCACCGCATGGAGGAGTTGAACGAGCTCAACGAAGCCGGCATCCAGCAGCACGCCAACGGCCAGGGATCGCAGTACGACGCGGAGTACACGCTCCTCTCCGTCCGTCTGGGGCTGGCCATCCGGTGCGCGAGGGCACACCGGGACGCCGCGCATGAATTCGTCTGCTGGTGGGTGGACACAGCCGTGACGGCATGGAAGTCCGCGGTCCACGGGACACCCATGCCATACGCACGCTTGGGCGCCGCCGCACCGGACACCCTGATGCTCGAAGACGACCTGGCGGTCCTGCCTGGTGTGGACGAGCAGACGCGGAAGCTGCTGGAGCTGGGCTCCTTCCTGGGCGCACCCCAGCCGGGCGCGGTCCCCGGCAACGGCGACGACCTCGCCACCATGATCACCGACCTGGCAGCCCGTTCCGGCCTGTCCATTCGACGGAACAACACAGGCGCTATCGAAGTGGTGGACGACGAGGATCCGGAGGCGCGGCGCCGTCGTCTCTGGGGAGACTGCTGGCTTGAGCTCGGCATCCCGGCGCTTCCCGGCCTCGGCGGCGAACTCGACGCCCTCCTCGTCCGCGCCCCGAGCGAAACCGCGGACCGCCTATTGAACGCGACCCGGGCAGTCGTCAGTGCTGCCATGGCCAGACTGCGTATGTCGGAGTTGGAAGACACCGGGGCGCGCTGGACACCGGCGGAGATCGACGAGTACGACCAACTCTCCGCTCAGCACGACCGTTTGACGCATCTCCTCGCTGACTACGCGCAAGCCGTCACCAAGAGCCTGCCCGATATGCGGGCCTAGTGAAGTGATCCCGGCGACCCTGACGGTGCGCACTGACTTGCCATCGCGCCGTCAGCGGTGCGCGCTGCTCGGCATACGTCGTATCCGCTATCCGGCTCGAAGAGAGCAGCTCGGCCGGCATCTGCGTGACGAAACCGCAGTTCGGGGGAAGGCTTTCCGTCTCAGCCACTGGGTACGCGGGCGGCCCGGCCCTTGAGGAGCCTGGTGAAGACCAGCGCGTCACGCTCGAACCGGTGGACGTCGCGTCCGACTGCCTCCAGGGCGTGGGGTGACCGAGCCGAACAGCCCCAGAACGCGAGAAAGCCCCTCGGGAACTTTCATTCCCGAGGGGCTTTATCAAAATTTGTTCGGCGGCGTCCTACTCTCCCACAGGGTCCCCCCTGCAGTACCATCGGCGCTGAAAGGCTTAGCTTCCGGGTTCGGAATGTAACCGGGCGTTTCCCTAACGCAATGACCACCGAAACACTATGAAGATATCAACCCGGACATGACACAGGTCGTTACTTCAGAACCTACACAGTGGACGCGAGCAACTGAGGACAAGCCCTCGGCCTATTAGTACCAGTCAACTCCACCCGTTACCGGGCTTCCATATCTGGCCTATCAACCCAGTCGTCTACTGGGAGCCTTAACCCCTCAAAGGGGGTGGGAGTCCTCATCTCGAAGCAGGCTTCCCGCTTAGATGCTTTCAGCGGTTATCCTTTCCGAACGTAGCCAACCAGCCATGCCCTTGGCAGGACAACTGGCACACCAGAGGTTCGTCCGTCCCGGTCCTCTCGTACTAGGGACAGCCCTTCTCAAGACTCCTACGCGCACAGCGGATAGGGACCGAACTGTCTCACGACGTTCTAAACCCAGCTCGCGTACCGCTTTAATGGGCGAACAGCCCAACCCTTGGGACCGACTCCAGCCCCAGGATGCGACGAGCCGACATCGAGGTGCCAAACCATCCCGTCGATATGGACTCTTGGGGAAGATCAGCCTGTTATCCCCGGGGTACCTTTTATCCGTTGAGCGACGGCGCTTCCACAAGCCACCGCCGGATCACTAGTCCCTACTTTCGTACCTGCTCGACCCGTCAGTCTCACAGTCAAGCTCCCTTGTGCACTTACACTCAACACCTGATTGCCAACCAGGCTGAGGGAACCTTTGGGCGCCTCCGTTACCCTTTAGGAGGCAACCGCCCCAGTTAAACTACCCACCAGACACTGTCCCTGATCCGGATCACGGACCCAGGTTAGACATCCAGCACGACCAGAGTGGTATTTCAACAATGACTCCACAACCACTGGCGTGGCTGCTTCACAGTCTCCCACCTATCCTACACAAGCCGAACCGAACACCAATATCAAGCTATAGTAAAGGTCCCGGGGTCTTTCCGTCCTGCTGCGCGAAACGAGCATCTTTACTCGTAATGCAATTTCACCGGGCCTATGGTTGAGACAGTCGAGAAGTCGTTACGCCATTCGTGCAGGTCGGAACTTACCCGACAAGGAATTTCGCTACCTTAGGATGGTTATAGTTACCACCGCCGTTTACTGGCGCTTAAGTTCTCAGCTTCGCCGACCCGAAGGTCGACTAACCGGTCCCCTTAACGTTCCAGCACCGGGCAGGCGTCAGTCCGTATACATCGCCTTACGGCTTCGCACGGACCTGTGTTTTTAGTAAACAGTCGCTTCTCGCTGGTCTCTGCGGCCACCACCAGCTCACCGAGTAAATCGGATCACCAGCAATGGCCCCCCTTCTCCCGAAGTTACGGGGGCATTTTGCCGAGTTCCTTAACCATAGTTCACCCGAACGCCTCGGTATTCTCTACCTGACCACCTGAGTCGGTTTAGGGTACGGGCCGCCATGAAACTCGCTAGAGGCTTTTCTCGACAGCATAGGATCATCCACTTCACCACAATCGGCTCGGCATCAGGTCTCAGGCTTCATGCTGTCCGGATTTACCTGGACAACGCCCTACACCCTTACCCCGGGACAACCACCGCCCGGGCTGGACTACCTTCCTGCGTCACCCCATCACTTACCTACTACCACCTTGGGTCAGCGGCTCCACCACTCCCCTTCACCCGAAGGATCCAGGGCGGCTTCACGGCCTTAGCATTAATGGATTCGATATTGGGCGCTTCAAAGCGGGTACCGGAATATCAACCGGTTGTCCATCGACTACGCCTGTCGGCCTCGCCTTAGGTCCCGACTTACCCTGGGCAGATCAGCTTGACCCAGGAACCCTTAGTCAATCGGCGCACACGTTTCCCACGTGTGTATCGCTACTCATGCCTGCATTCTCACTCGTGAACCGTCCACAACTCGTTTCCACGGCTGCTTCACCCGGCACACGACGCTCCCCTACCCATCACAACGGACGTTGGTCCTCATGTTGCAATGACACGACTTCGGCGGTGTGCTTGAGCCCCGCTACATTGTCGGCGCGGAATCACTTGACCAGTGAGCTATTACGCACTCTTTCAAGGATGGCTGCTTCTAAGCCAACCTCCTGGTTGTCTCTGCGACTCCACATCCTTTCCCACTTAGCACACGCTTAGGGGCCTTAGTCGATGCTCTGGGCTGTTTCCCTCTCGACCATGGAGCTTATCCCCCACAGTCTCACTGCCGCGCTCTCACTTACCGGCATTCGGAGTTTGGCTAAGGTCAGTAACCCGGTAGGGCCCATCGCCTATCCAGTGCTCTACCTCCGGCAAGAAACACACGACGCTGCACCTAAATGCATTTCGGGGAGAACCAGCTATCACGGAGTTTGATTGGCCTTTCACCCCTAACCACAGGTCATCCCCCAGGTTTTCAACCCTGGTGGGTTCGGTCCTCCACGAAGTCTTACCTCCGCTTCAACCTGCCCATGGCTAGATCACTCCGCTTCGGGTCTTGGGCACGCTACTCAACGCCCTCTTCGGACTCGCTTTCGCTACGGCTTCCCCACACGGGTTAACCTCGCAACATACCGCAAACTCGCAGGCTCATTCTTCAAAAGGCACGCAGTCACGACACAAGGACAAGTCCTTGTGCGACGCTCCCACGGCTTGTAGGCACACGGTTTCAGGTACTATTTCACTCCGCTCCCGCGGTACTTTTCACCATTCCCTCACGGTACTATCCGCTATCGGTCACCAGGGAATATTTAGGCTTAACGGGTGGTCCCGCCAGATTCACACGGGATTTCTCGGGCCCCGTGCTACTTGGGTGTCTCTCAAACGAGCCGCTAATGTTTCAGCTACGGGGGTCTTACCCTCTACGCCGGACCTTTCGCATGTCCTTCGCCTACATCAACGGTTTCTGACTCGTCTCACAGCCGGCAGACTGTGAAAGAGAGATCCCACAACCCCAACCACGCAACCCCTGCCGGGTATCACACGTGACTGGTTTGGCCTCATCCGGTTTCGCTCGCCACTACTCCCGGAATCACGGTTGTTTTCTCTTCCTGCGGGTACTGAGATGTTTCACTTCCCCGCGTTCCCTCCACACTGCCTATGTGTTCAGCAGCGGGTGACAGCCCATGACGACTGCCGGGTTTCCCCATTCGGACACCCCCGGATCAAAGCTCGGTTGACAGCTCCCCGGGGCCTATCGCGGCCTCCCACGTCCTTCATCGGTTCCTGGTGCCAAGGCATCCACCGTGCGCCCTTAAAAACTTGGCCACAGATGCTCGCGTCCACTGTGCAGTTCTCAAGCAACGACCAGCCACCCACCACCCCAACCCGAAGGCTGAGTTCACTGGGGCCGGCATCGCGAAGGTCCAGACCACAGTCCGTACCCTCAGATACCCAACAACGTGCCCGGCCCACCCCGTCAATCCCCACGTTCCACGCCGAAGCAGTACTAGTGACAACCAACCGAGTGTGCCGAATAGTCAACGTTCCACCCATGAGCAACCAGCATCAGACACTCGCTGATGTACTGGCCTCTGACCGACCAGAGGTCGGTAAGAAGTGCTCCTTAGAAAGGAGGTGATCCAGCCGCACCTTCCGGTACGGCTACCTTGTTACGACTTCGTCCCAATCGCCAGTCCCACCTTCGACGATTCCCTCCCACAAGGGGTTGGGCCACCGGCTTCGGGTGTTACCGACTTTCGTGACGTGACGGGCGGTGTGTACAAGGCCCGGGAACGTATTCACCGCAGCAATGCTGATCTGCGATTACTAGCAACTCCGACTTCATGGGGTCGAGTTGCAGACCCCAATCCGAACTGAGACCGGCTTTTTGAGATTCGCTCCACCTTGCGGTATCGCAGCTCATTGTACCGGCCATTGTAGCACGTGTGCAGCCCAAGACATAAGGGGCATGATGACTTGACGTCGTCCCCACCTTCCTCCGAGTTGACCCCGGCAGTCTCCTGTGAGTCCCCATCACCCCGAAGGGCATGCTGGCAACACAGAACAAGGGTTGCGCTCGTTGCGGGACTTAACCCAACATCTCACGACACGAGCTGACGACAGCCATGCACCACCTGTACACCGACCACAAGGGGGACCCTGTCTCCAGGGTTTTCCGGTGTATGTCAAGCCTTGGTAAGGTTCTTCGCGTTGCGTCGAATTAAGCCACATGCTCCGCTGCTTGTGCGGGCCCCCGTCAATTCCTTTGAGTTTTAGCCTTGCGGCCGTACTCCCCAGGCGGGGAACTTAATGCGTTAGCTGCGGCACGGACGACGTGGAATGTCGCCCACACCTAGTTCCCAACGTTTACGGCGTGGACTACCAGGGTATCTAATCCTGTTCGCTCCCCACGCTTTCGCTCCTCAGCGTCAGTATCGGCCCAGAGATCCGCCTTCGCCACCGGTGTTCCTCCTGATATCTGCGCATTTCACCGCTACACCAGGAATTCCGATCTCCCCTACCGAACTCTAGCCTGCCCGTATCGAATGCAGACCCGGGGTTAAGCCCCGGGCTTTCACATCCGACGTGACAAGCCGCCTACGAGCTCTTTACGCCCAATAATTCCGGACAACGCTTGCGCCCTACGTATTACCGCGGCTGCTGGCACGTAGTTAGCCGGCGCTTCTTCTGCAGGTACCGTCACTCTCGCTTCTTCCCTGCTGAAAGAGGTTTACAACCCGAAGGCCGTCATCCCTCACGCGGCGTCGCTGCATCAGGCTTTCGCCCATTGTGCAATATTCCCCACTGCTGCCTCCCGTAGGAGTCTGGGCCGTGTCTCAGTCCCAGTGTGGCCGGTCGCCCTCTCAGGCCGGCTACCCGTCGTCGCCTTGGTAGGCCATCACCCCACCAACAAGCTGATAGGCCGCGGGCTCATCCTTCACCGCCGGAGCTTTCCACCACCAGACCATGCGGTCGGAGGTCGTATCCGGTATTAGACCCCGTTTCCAGGGCTTGTCCCAGAGTGAAGGGCAGATTGCCCACGTGTTACTCACCCGTTCGCCACTAATCCCCTCCCGAAGGAGGTTCATCGTTCGACTTGCATGTGTTAAGCACGCCGCCAGCGTTCGTCCTGAGCCAGGATCAAACTCTCCGTGAATGTTTACCGGTAATCCGGTGAACACACACGAGAGCGGAACGAGCGGACGGAATAGGTCCGGTCGTTCACAGCGTCCTCGCTGTGTGTGCCACCCCGACCGCTCGGGCCGTGGTGGACTTTCAAAGGAACCTCATCTCCATGACGGAGACGGGGTATCAACATATCTGGCGTTGACTTTTGGCACGCTGTTGAGTTCTCAAGGAACGGACGCTTCCTTTGTTCCTGTTTCACCAGGATCTCCGGGCGCTTCCCTTCGGTCTTGCGTTTCCGACTCTATCAGATCCTTGCGGGCCTGATTTTCGCCGGTGCGTTTCCGCCTTTCGGCTTCTTCGCGTTTCCAACCGTACCAGATCCGTTTCCGTGTCTGGCCCCTGTTGGAGCGGGTCGGCCGTTCGGCTTTCGCTTTCCGGCCTTTCCGACTCTAGCAGACCCGATTTCGTTCCGTTGCCGGCCCGAATTCGTTTCCGATTCCCCGTCGGAGGGGTTTGCCTGGGGTGCGGCTTCTTGCGTTGCCGCGCCTTTCGGCGTGATCACTACTTTAGCGGAATTCCTCGTTGACGCATAATCACGTCACGGTCGAATTTCGGCATGCCGAAATTGGTCCCGGTGAGGGGCCGTGCAGTAGTGGTGTGCCGCGAAGCGGCGAATGGTCGCCTCGAACCGTTCCGGCTCTGTGGCAACTCGAAGAACTTACACGATCCTATGGGTGCGGCACGACTCGGGGGGACGTCTGTGGTGGTTTCGAGCTGTCCCGGTCCGCTGGGGCGCCGAACCTCCTGGTCACGGGGGGGGACCCAGCTGTCCTCCCGCCCCGCCGAAGGTTCGCCGCTCTCCAGGAGGTGCGCCGAGCGCCGCCGTTGCGGCGGTGGCCCTCAGTGCCTTGGCGCACCGCCCAAACCACAGGTCAGGCGCCTTCCCGAACCGCTTCAAGAATCGCCACGCACTCCACATGATGCGTCATCGGGAACAGATCGAACGCCCGCATCCGTCGCGGGCCATATCCCGCCTCCGCGAAGTACTTGAGGTCGCGGGCGAGGGCTGCCGGGTCGCAGGCGACGTAGGCGATGCGGCGGGGGGTGAGGGAGGCGAGGTGGTTGACGGTCTTCTTGCCGGCACCGGCGCGGGGTGGGTCGAGGACGATGAGGTCGACGTCGGTGATGCCGGTGCGGGGGAGGATCGCCTCGACCTTGCCGTGTTCGATGCGTACGCGGTCGAGGTCCTGGAGGTTGTGGCGGGCGTCGTCGACGGCGCGCTTGCCGGATTCGATGCCGAGGACCGCGCCCTTGTCGCCGACGCGTTCGGCGAGGGCGCCCGCGAAGAGGCCGACGCCGCAGTAGAGGTCGAGGGCCATGTCGCCCTTCTTGGGCATCAGGCCCTGCATGACGGCCTCGACGAGGAGGTCGGCGGCCTTCGGGTGGACCTGCCAGAAGCCGCCGTTGCCGACCCGCCAGGTGCGGTCGGCGGCGCGCTCGCGGACGAAGGGGCGGCCGTGGACGCGGTGGACCCCGCCGTCCTTCTCGCCGATGCGCAGGACGGAGACCGGCTTGTCGAGTTCGACGATGGGGAGGCGGCCGCCGGGGCGCGGGGTGAGGATGACCTGACGGTCGTGGGAGCCGGTGGCCGCGATCGCCTCGACGCCGGCCATCTGCGGCCACTCGCGCTTCTCGATGCCGAGTTCGGAGACTCCCGGGGCGGCGATCATGCAGTGGGTGACCGGCTCGACTTCGTGCGAGCGGTGCTTGCGCAGGCCCGCGTGGCCGTCGGCGTCGACCGCGTACTGGACGCGGGTGCGCCAGGCCGGAACCTCGCCCTTGGCGACCTTGTCGCCGGGGGCGGGCTCGACCGTGCCGTCCCAGTGGGCGTCGTCCGGCGACAGCCCGGCCAGCCGTTCCAGCTGTTCGGCGATGACCGAAGCCTTCAGGCGGCGCTGGGCGCCGGGGGCGGCGTGCTGCCAGTCGCAGCCGCCGCACTTGCCGGGGCCGGAGAACGGGCAGGGGGCCTCGACCCGGTCCTTGGAGGGGGTGTGGATCGCGACGGCGTCCGCGCGCAGGAAGCGCGCGCCCTCCTCACCGTCGGTGACCCTGGCGGTGACGCGCTCGCCGGGCAGCGTGTGCCGTACGAAGAGGACCTGGCCCTCCTCGGTGCGGGCGATGCAGTGGCCGCCGTGTGCGACCGGGCCGACCTCGACCTCGTACTCCTCGCCGACCAGCGATTTCTTCGGTTCTGCCTGCATGGCGGGAGGACTCCTGTGGTGGGTGGTGCGGGGCGAGACGGGGCGGTACGAGGCGCGCGGTACGCCCGGACCACCCTCTGGACGGCGGGACGCCGACCGTCAAGTCTACGTCCCGCCGTGCCGTGTCCTGCCTCGGTCCCGTGCTGCTGTGCCGGGGCCGGCCGGGCCTCCTGCGGAGCGCACCTCGTCGGGGCATGCGTCCCGCCGCTGGATGTCACGCCTCGTCGGGGCCTCCCGCTGCCCGTACCACGCCCCGCTGCCGCTGCCGCGCCGCCCCGGTGTCCTGCCGGGGCGGCGGTGTCCCTACTTCTTGGTGGCCGCCTTGTCCTTCTTCGGCTGGGCGACCGGGCCGCGGCGGACCGCACCCGGAGCGTTCCACTCCGCGCGCTTGCGGGCGCGCAGCTTGGCGGCCTCGGAGGAGTCCAGCTGCCAGGGCACGGAGGTGACCATGACGCCGGGGGTGAAGAGCAGGCGGCCCTTGAGGCGGAGTGCGGACTGGTTGTGGAGAAGGTGCTCGTACCAGTGGCCGACGACGTATTCGGGGATGTAGACGGAGACCGCGTCGCGCGGGCTCTCCCGGCGCAGCGACTTGACGTAGTCGATGATCGGCCGGGTGATCTCGCGGTACGGGGAGGCCAGGACCTTCAGCGGCACCTCGATGCCGCGGCGCTCCCACTCCTCCCTGAGGGCCTTGGTGTCGGCCTGGTCGACGTCCACGCTGACCGCTTCGAGGCTGTCGGAGCGCATCAGCTTGGCGTAGTTGAGGGCGCGCAGGGTGGGCTTGTGCACCTTGGAGACCAGGACGAGGGAGTGCACCCGGGAGGGGCGGACCACGTCGTCGTCGGGGGCGTCCTCGGCGGCGATCTCGTCGGCGACCCGGTCGTAGTGGCGGCGGATCGCGGACATCGTCACAAAGAAGATGACCATGCCGAGCAGCGCCACCCACGCGCCGTGGGTGAACTTCGTCAGGAGGACGACGACCAGGACCAGGCCCGTGAAGAAGGCACCGAAGGCGTTGATGGCGCGGGAGCGGTGCATCCGGCGGCGCTTGGCCGGGTCGGTCTCGCCGAGCAGATGGCGGTTCCAGTGGCGGACCATGCCGGTCTGGCTGAGCGTGAACGAGACGAAGACGCCGACGATGTAGAGCTGGATGAGCCGGGTGGAGTCCGCGCCGTAGAGGTAGACGAGGATCGCGGCGGCGCCGGCCAGCAGGACGATGCCGTTGGAGAACGCCAGGCGGTCGCCGCGGGTGTGCAGCTGGCGCGGCAGATAGCGGTCCTGGGCGAGGATCGAGCCGAGCAGCGGGAAGCCGTTGTAGGCGGTGTTGGCCGCGAGGAAGAGGACCAGTGCGGTGGCGGCGGCCAGGATGATGAAGAGGAAGGAGCCGTTGCCGAAGACGGCGGAGGCGACCTGGGAGATGACCGGGTCCTGGGTGTAGCCGGCCCCGAGCGGCTTGCCGTTCTGGAAGAGGTCCTTGGCGGGGGTCTCGGCCATCCGTACGTGCGTGGCCATGGCCAGGCCGATGATGCCGCAGAACATGGTGACGGCCAGCCCGCCCATGAGGGCCAGGGTGGTCGCGGCGTTCTTGGACTTCGGCTTGCGGAAGGCCGGGACGCCGTTGGAGATCGCCTCGACGCCGGTGAGCGCGGCACAGCCGGAGGAGAAGGCCCGCAGCATGAGGAAGACCAGGGCGAAGCCGGCCAGGCCGCCCTGTTCCGCGTGGATGGTGAAGTCTGCGGTGGGGGCCTTCATCGTGTCGCCCAGGACGACGCCGCGGATCACACCCCAGATGATCATGATGAAGACGCCGGCCACGAAGACATACGTCGGGATCGCGAAGAGCTTGCCCGATTCCTTGACGCCGCGCAGGTTCATCAGCGTGAGCAGCACGATGATGGCGATCGCGCACAGGGTCTTGTGCTGGACGACGAAGGGGATCGCGGAGCCCAGGTTCTCCACCCCGGAGGAGATGGAGACCGCGACGGTCAGCACATAGTCGACGAGCAGTGCGCTGGCGACGGTGAGACCGGCCTTGGGGCCGAGGTTGGTGTTGGCGACCTCGTAGTCACCGCCGCCGCTCGGGTAGGCGTGCACGTTCTGCCGGTACGACGCGACGACGGTGAACATCAGCACCACGACCGCGACCGCGATCCAGGGGCTGAAGTTGTACGCAGACACACCCGCGACGGACAGGACGAGCAGTACCTCGCCCGGCGCATAGGCCACGGAGGAGAGCGGGTCGGAGGCGAAGACGGGTAGTGCGATGCGCTTGGGAAGCAGGGTCTCCCCGAGCTTGTCGCTGCGCAGTGCGCGCCCGATCAAGATCCGTTTGGGCACGTCGGTCAGTTTGGACACGCAGAGGATGCTAAGCCTTCGTCAAGGTCTGCGCCCACCCGCTACCGGATCGGGTGGCATCGGCGGAGCCCGCGGTGCGGCGGGCGGGACGCGTACGCCCTGCTGAGGGGCGCATCGTGGCCGGTCGCCTCCACAGGATCCGCACGTCACGCGCACGCGGGCGACCCCGGGAGGCCGTCGCCGTGGCGTTCGTCACGGGGTGAGGCGATCCGTCATGGAGTTGACGCGGTCCGTCACGGGAATGACGCGGTCTGTCACGAGGAGGGGCGGGGGCTGTCATGAACTGACCCCGCCCGTCACGGAAAGTGACGGGTGAGTCATCCCTGGCGGGCGGCTCCGGCCCCGGTGTCCGCGGCCCGGTGGCGCCGGACGTGCAGATCGCCCAGCCCCTGCCGGGTGGCGACCAGCAGCACCCGGTCCTGTGGCCGCAGGACATAGCCGTCGCCGAGCTCGTGCACCAGGTGCGCCGGCTCGCGCTCCGCGTCGGGCGGTGTCGCGGCGGCGGCGTCCGGCTCCGGATCGTCGGGGGCTGAGGTGTCGACCGCCAGCACCCGCAGCCGCCCCGGCCGCAGCACCTCGGCGACCGTACGGCCCTCCAGCGCCACATGGCCGCGCACCTCGACCCGGGCGATCAGCAGCACCCGGCGCTCGACGGGGATGGCGCCGAGGATCTGGCGGCCCATCATCGCGCCGGCGAAGGCGGGCGCGGCCAGGTAGGTGACGCTCCGGCTGCGGGTCAGGGCCCGCGGATGCGCGGCGCGCAGGGTGCGGTAGACGGCGGTGGCGAACCGGTCGTCGAACAGCCGCAGCGTCACCCGCAGCCGCGGCTTGACCGAGCGGGCGTAGAGCGCGGCCTCCAGGTTGGTGGTGTCCTCGCTGGTCAGAGCGAGCAGAGTGGCCGCACGCTCGATCATCGCGGCTTCCAGGACACCTTCTTGTGTGACATCCCCCAGCACGGTCGGCACCCGCAGCCGTCGGGCCAGCGCGATGCCCCGTGCCTCGGGGTCCCCTTCGATGCACACCACGGGGATGCCCATCTCGTGCAGCCGCGCCAGTACCCGGGTGCCGACCTTGCCGAGGCCGAGCAGCACCACATGCCCCGACAGGCCACGGGGCGGGCGGCGCAGGGCCGAGGCGCTGCGGAAGGTGCCGAGCCCTTCGAACGCCGCCGCGACCAGCACCGGCAGCAGCAACAGCCCGGTCAGCCCGGACAGCAGCTGCAGCACCTTGCGGGGCGTCGGGTCGTGGATCGCCGGGTCGTTGATCGCGAAGAGGTCCAGCAGCGAGAGATAGGCGGCGTGCACCGGATCCTCACCGGTGGTCAGCCAGCCGGCGACGGCCAGCGCCAGCACCGCTCCGACGACCCCGGCCAGCGACCAGCGCAGCCGCCGGGAGAAGAGCGAGGCGAGCGGCGCGCCCCGGCCGCGCAGTCCGCGGGGGCGCACCGGCCGCCCCGTATAGGAGACGGTCTCCAGGACGACGGTTCCGCAGCCGACGGCGGCCGAGGCCGCGGCGTCGTCCGGGAGAAGTACGGGACCCTCGTGTCCTGCCGCCGAACTCGGTGCGTCCTCGGGGTCGTTGGCGGCGGCGGAGAGCAGCGCCAGGGTGCACAGCCCCGGAGTGCCGGGCCGGCCCGGTGGCACCGGCGCACGCTCCACGGCGCGCAGCAGCAGCCCGTCCGCCTCGATGACCTTGCTGGTACCGGCGACCGCGGCGGCCGCGAGCGCGGGGGCCACGGTGTCGGCGTCGGACAGCACGGTCGTGGAGGCATCGACGGCCTCCGCGTCCCCGGCGTCGTCGGAGCCCAGGGCGGCGACCGCCGCCGCCTGGTCCAGCAACTCCTCCAGATGCTGGCCGAGTTTGCGGTTGTAGAGCCGGATGACCAGCCGCAGCCGCGGGTTGAGCCGGCGGGCCCGCAGCGCGGCGTGGATGTTGAGCTCATCGTCGTCGTAGACCAGCGCCAGGGCGTCCGCCTCGGCGACGCCGGCCGCGGCCAGCGCCGCATCGTCCGGCTGGGCCGCCTCCAGGAGCCGTACGGTCTCCTCCGGCGCCTCCGCGTCGTCGTCAAGGCCCTCGGGCGGCAGCGGTGTCGTCCGCGTCATCGCCGCCGACATCCGGCCCAGCAGCGCGGTCGCACGGTCCAGCGCACGGGCCGGCGGCGGGATCCGGGGCCGGTGCGACTCCCGGGCGGTGGGGACGACGAGCGTCACCCGTTCGCCGTAGACGTCCCGGAGTTCGGCGGCGAGCCGATGCGCCAGCGCATCGTCGCCGCAGACCACCATGTGCGGGGTGCGGTGGCCCTGTTGGGGCTGGAGAGGGAGGTTGGGCACACCTCGTAGCGTGCCTTACGGGCGCCGGGCTGCGCAGCCCGGCGCCCGAGGCGCGGCGCGGACGGCGCGGATCCGCATCCGACCACGGCCCACCGCGCCCCCTACCGGGAGCGCCATTACGGCTACGGTTGTACCGGACCACGGTGCGCCCAGCGCCCCCGCTGCCGCGCCCGGTCCTGTCACGAGCCGTGGCTCCGTGTCGCCGGTACTGGGAGAAGAAAGTAGTGAGCAGGGTGTTTGTGCAGGTCAGCGCGCTAGTACAGGGCACGGGGTAATCAGCATGCACATCGTCATCATGGGGTGCGGGCGCGTGGGCTCCGCGCTTGCGCAGACCCTGGAGAGCCAGGGTCACACCATCGCCGTGGTGGACCAGGACCCCACGGCGTTCCGTCGCCTGGGTTCGTCCTTCGGCGGCCGCCGGGTGACCGGCGTCGGCTTCGACCAGGACACCCTGCGCGAGGCCGGCATCGAGGAGGCGGGCGCGTTCGCGGCCGTCTCCAGCGGTGACAACTCCAACATCATCGCCGCCCGGGTGGCCCGCGAGATGTTCGGTGTCGAGAACGTCGCGGCCCGTATCTACGACCC